>PNKE01000019.1 GCA_013822245.1 Candidatus Solibacter sp. | reverse complement strand
CGGCGCGAGAGGTGCGGCGCAGGAGATGGCAGCGGTAGACCTTGCCCTTGCAGGTGCGTGTGGTGGCGGCCACGTGCACTCGACCTGTCCTGGACGGCATAGCCAATGATCTGGCGCTTCTGCGAGACATGCAGGACACATCTCAAATATGTGGTGGCTACAATTGGAAAGGCCAAACTGAACCAACCCTGTGTAGCAGAAGCGGTTAGCCCAGAAGGGGCCCTGGAACTTCGGGCTAAATGTCGTAGTAAAGCGCGAACTCGTAGGGATGCGGCCGCAGACGGACGGCTTCGGCCTCGTGCTTGCGTTTGTAGGTGACGAAGGCCTCGATGAGTTCCTCGGTGAAGACGTCGCCTTTGAGCAGGAAGTCGTGGTCTGAGTCCAGGCAATCGAGCGCTTCGTCGAGAGAAGCCGGCATGGCCGGGACTTTCTTCAGCTCTTCGGGGGACAGATCGTAGATGTCCTTGTCGAGCGATTCGCCGGGGTCGATTTTGTTGAGGATGCCGTCGATGCCCGCCATGAGCAGGGCGGAGAAGGCCAGATAAGGGTTCGCCGAAGGGTCCGGCGGACGGTACTCGACGCGCTTGGCCTTGGGACTGGCCGAATACATCGGGATGCGCACGGCGGCCGAGCGGTTGCGGCGCGAGTAAGCCAGGTTGACGGGCGCTTCATAGCCGGGCACGAGGCGCTTGTAGCTGTTGGTGGTGGGGGCGATGATGGCCGACAGCGCGCGCGAGTGTTTGAGCAGGCCGCCGATGTACCACAGCGCCATCTGGCTCAGGCCGGCATAGCCTTCGCCGGCGAACAGGGGCGTGCCGGACCGCCACAGCGACTGGTGAACGTGCATGCCGCTGCCGTTGTCGCCGAACAGGGGTTTGGGCATGAAGGTGACGGTCTTGCCGTGCTGGTAGGCGACGTTGCGGACGCAGTACTTGTACAGCATCATGTTGTCGGCCGATTTGACGAGCGTGTTGAAGCGCTGGTCGATTTCGCACTGGCCGCCGGTGGCGACTTCATGGTGGTGGCATTCGATGTCGAGGCCGACAGAGAGCATCACCTCGACCATCTCGGCGCGCAGGTCCTGATAGTGGTCGGTGGGCGGCAGCGGGAAGTAGCCCTCTTTGTAACGGGGCCGGTAGCCGAGGTTATTTTCGGCGCGGGAGGAGTTCCAGCGGCCCTCTTCGGCGTCGATGAAGTAGAAGCCGGAGTGGGCGTTCTGATCGAAGCGGATGTTGTCGAAGATGAAGAACTCGGCCTCGGCGCCGAAGTAGGCCGTATCGGCGAGGCCGCTGTTCTGGAGGAACATTTCGGCTTTCTTGGCGATCCAGCGGGGGTCGCGGTCGTAGCGCTGGCGGGTGATGGGGTCGATGATGTCGCCGACCATGCAGAGGGTGGGGACTTCGAAGAAGGGGTCCATGTAGGCGGTGGCGGGGTCGGGGATCAGCAGCATGTCGCTTTCGTTGATCGCCGCCCAGCCGCGGATGCTGGATCCGTCGATGCCGAAGCCCTCCTCGAAGGCGTCTTCGGTGAGTTGACGGAGGGGGTAGGAGATGTGTTGAGAGAGTCCGGGGAGGTCGGTAAAACGGATGTCGATCTGCCGGGCGTTCTGGGATTTTGCCATCTCAAGGACTTGGGAAGCGGTCATTCCAGAGTCACCTCACTTCTTTGATTTGTGCTGAGTCTAACAGAACGCCTGAGGCATCCGCTGAAGGGCGGGAGGCCGCCGGCGGGCGCCACCGGGGCATCGTAAACGAATGGCGGTGAAGCAGTTACCGGCGGTCGCGGAGGCCCGATCAATTCCTCAAGTCAGGCCCATAAAAAAATACGATGGCGTTAAGGGCCGAAAACGGTTGCGGGGTGTGGCGGGGGGTAATCGATAATGGGCGTAACGAAAGAGATCGGTTGAGCCTGATTGCCGCGGCTGAGGCTTGAGGCACGAAGCATGAATCGCCGATCGAGTTGCCCGCCTCTCCACGCCGAGAGACCCGTAGCCAAGCCAAACCACGAAGCAGGAGTATTGATGTCTAACCCATTGCAGGACTTCCTCACCCTTTCCTATGCGGAGCTTGAGGAGTTGAATCTCCAGGCGAAAGAGCAGCGTAAGAAGCGCGTTCCGGCGGAGCAAATCTGCGAGGAGCGGCTGAGGTATCTCACCGACGAGAAGCGGATCAAGGCCGTGACGGTGCTGTTCAGCGACCTCGAAGGCCGGCTCCACATGCTGGACTACGACAAGAAGTTCCTGCTGAAGAGCTGGGACAACATGACCTTTGACGGGTCGTCGATTCGCGGTTTCACGGCGCAGCGGGAAAGCGACCTGCGCCTGTCGATCGACTGGCCGTCGTTTTACTGGGCGCCGTCGGACATCTTCGGACCGGGCAAGGTTCTGGTGTTCAGCGAGGTGCTGGACAAGGACGGCTCGCCATACAGCGCCGATCTGCGAAGCGTGCTGAAGTCCTACGCCACGGCGCAGTTCGAGAAGAACGGCTATACGCTGAACGCGGCCAACGAGATTGAGGGTTTCCTGTTCAAGGGCGGCGACGCCGAGCGGCGGTATCACGAGACGGGCCAGTTCGAGTATGTCAATACGGGCGGCTACTACCATTCGCTGCCGGGCGATCCGTTGCGCGAGTTCATCGATCATGTGGCCGAGGCGCAGCGCGCCATGGGCTTCGAGAACGAGAAGGACCACCCCGAGGTGGCGCCGTCCCAGTTTGAGATCAACTACAGCTACGCGGACGTTCTCACCGCCGCCGATCAGATCCAGATCTACAAGCTGGTGTGCCGGCAGGTGGCGACCAGGATGGGCCTGACGGCTTCATTCCTGCCCAAGCCGGTAGTGGGCGTCAACGGCAGCGGGATGCACACCAACGTATCGATCACCAGGAACGGCAAGAACATCTTCTGGGATCCGAAGGGCGAGGAGCAGCTCAGCCGGTTCGGCTGGCAGTTTGTGGACCGCATCCTGACCCACGGCAACGACATCTGCCTGATGTTGAACGCCAGCGTGAACGCCTACCGCCGGCTGGACCCGCACTTCGAGGCGCCGAACCAGATCATCGCATCGGCCACCGACCGCGGCTCGATGGTCCGCATCCCGATCGGCAACGAGCGCAGCATGCGCGTGGAAGTCCGGTCGGTTGGTCCGGACGCCAATCCCTATATGACGCTTCTGTCGGTGTTCAAGACGGGCCTCGAAGGCGAGACCTCCAAGGTGAAAAACCTGCGGCAGGCAAAGCGTTACCTGCCGGACAACATCTACGACGCGCTGGAGAACTTCATCAACGCGGAGTGGACCGGCAAGCTGCTGGGCGACGACGTGAAGGCCCGTTACGCGGAGCTGAAGCGCGCCTCGGCCGATCGCTGCCCGCGGCTGCTTGGCACCTTCGTCAAGTCGCCCGAGGTGCAGTATCACCACGAGGTTTACAACCAGTACCTCTGGAACAGGTTCTAAATCGCATACCCATCACCACGGAGGAGAAGCAGCGCCCCGGAGCCGGGAAGGCCGCCGGGGCGTTGGCGTTTTCCGGGCGGGCGCCGGCTGTGGCAGGCTAAGGGAATCGAAAAGCGATGGAGCAGATGAAGCTGGAGATGACGGGCCCGGTGGTCTATACGGTCACCTCGCTGACCTCGGCCATCCATCGCCTGCTGACGCTGAACTTTGACGACGTCCGGGTGCAGGGCGAAATTTCCGGCTACAAGGTGTGGAGTTCGGGGCATGCCTATTTCACGTTGAAGGACTCGGGCGCGCAGGTGCGCTGCGTGCTGTTCCGAAACGTCGCCCGGTATATGAAGGTGAAGCCTTCGGACGGCATGGCGGTGAAGGTCCGCGGGTCGGTCGAGGTGAGGCAGGAGCGCGGCGAGTACCAGTTGGTGGTCTCCGGCATCGAACTGGAGGGCGAAGGCGAACTCCAGATGGCGTTCGAACGCCTGAAGCAGAAGTTGCTTGACGAGGGCCTGTTCGACGCCGGGCGCAAAAGGCCGCTGCCGGCGTATCCGGTGCGGATCGGCGTGGTGACGTCGCCGAAGGGCGCGGTGATTCGCGACATCATCTCCGTGCTGGGCCGCCGCTGGCCGGTGGCGCGGGTGAGGTTGTATCCGACGAAGGTGCAGGGCGAGGGCGCGATTGAAGGCGTCTGCGATGCGCTGGCGAGGCTGGGCGGATCAGGCTGGCCGGAGGTGATCATTCTGGCCCGCGGCGGCGGATCGATCGAGGATCTTTGGACGTTCAATGAGGAGGCCGTGGCCAGGGCTATCGCCGCCTGTCCCGTCCCGGTGGTTACCGGCATTGGACACGAGACCGATTTCACAATCGCCGACTTCGTCGCGGACCTGCGGGCGCCGACGCCATCGGCGGCCGCCGAGCTGATCGCGCCGGACCGGGAAGAGCTTCTGGCGCGGATTGAGAACCTGCGCGGAAGGGCCGAACGGTCGATGACGTTCACGCTGATGCGGTTGGGACGCAGGCTGGCGGAGCGCGGCGCGGCACGGGCCGAACGCCTGGTGCAGAGGCTAATCGGACGCGCACAGCAACGCGGGGACGAGTTGGAATACCGCCTGCGGACATCCGTGACCCGGCGGCTGGAATCGGCCCGCAGCCGATTGGAGGCATCGGCCCGCCGTCTGGGCGAATCGGATCCGCGGCTGCGTCTGGCGCATTCGGGCCACCGGCTGGCGATGCTCGACGCGCGGATGTCGGCGGCCATGGAGGGCGCGGAAAGGCCGGTGAGGGAAAGGCTGGCGTTGCTGTCGGCGCGGCTCGGCGCGCTGAGTCCGCTGAACGTGCTCACGCGCGGCTACGCCATAGTCGAAGGCCCCGATGGCATTGTACGCGACGCGTCGTCGGTCGGCGGGGGGGACGCGCTGGGCATCCGGCTGGCCAGGGGCCGGCTGCGCGCGCGTGTCGAATCGGTTGACGCCGGCCCGTCTCCGGAATCCGATCTCCTGTAAGATCGCTTTACGGAGACAAGACCCATGTGGCTGGCATTCCTGCTTCTGTTCGCGAGCGATTTCGAGACCAAACTGACCCAGCGTGCCGAGGCCCACTGGCAGGCGCGTGAGCGGGCCGTGGCGGAGTTGAAGACGCCGCAACTGATCCAGCAGAGAGCCGCGCGCGCCCGGGCCTGGATGTTGGAGGCCGTCGGCGGTCTGCCCACGGTGAAGACGCCGCTGAACGCGCGCATTACGGGCGCTTTCGTGCGCGACGGCTACCGCGTGGAGAACATCATTTTCGAGAGCCTGCCGGGATTTCGCGTGACGGCGAATCTCTATATCCCGACGGCCGCCAATCCGCCGTTCCCGGCGATCCTGGGCGTGGCCGGGCACAGCAGCAATGGCAAGGCGTCGGCGACGTATCAACATGCCTGGATTGGATTTGTGAAGCGTGGCTACGCGGTGCTGGCGTTCGATCCGCCGGGGCAGGGAGAACGGCTGGAGACGCTGGACCCGGCGACGCTCAAGTCGCGCGCCGGGGTGGGCACGGCGGAGCACATTCAGGCGGGCATGCAGTGCCTGCTGACCGGGACCACCATCGCGCGCTACTTTGTCAATGACGGCGTTCGCGCGTTTGACTATCTGGCTTCGAGACCGGAGATCGATATCTCGCGGGTGGCGGTGGCGGGCAACTCCGGCGGCGGCACGCAGGCGGCGTATCTGGCGGCGATGGAGCCGCGGCTGGCGGCGGCCGTGTCGTCGTGCTACATGACGCGCTGGCGGGAGCTTTGGTCCGGGCCAGGGCCGCAGGACGCCGAGCAGATCATGCCGGGCATGGTCGAGTCGGGCGTCGATTTCGCCGACTTCGCACTGGCGTTTTCGCCCAAGCCGTACCTGATGACGACGGCCATCCGGGACTACTTCCCGATCGACGGCGCACGGGCGACCTACGCCGAGATTGTGCGGCACTACGAGCGTCTGGGCGTGTCGCAGGGCGCGGGGTATTTCGAATATGACGACACGCATGGGTGGTCGAAACCGCGGCGGGAGGCCGCCGCGAGGTTTTTGGACAAACATCTGATGAACCGCGAGACCGACGGCGCCGAGGCGGCGGTAGCGCCTGAGCCGGAATCGATGCTCCATGCCACGCCGACGGGGCAGTTGCAGACTTCGGTCGGTTCCGAGACGGTGACGTCGCTGAACCTGAAGCTGGCGATTGAGATGCACGGGCGGCGCACGGCGGCCAAGCCGGTGCTGCCGGAGCAACTGGCCAAGGTTGTCGCGGCGCGGCTGAGAATCCCGGTGCAGGCAGCGCCTGCGTCGTGGACGCCGGGCGCGCGGAAGGCGGGCGAAGGTTGGACCGAGACCGAGGGCACGATTGTCCCGGACGGCGGCGAACCGGTGGCGGCGGTGTTGCTTGAACCGGCAAAGACCGCGCCGGGCACGGTTGTCTATACCGGTCCGGCGGCGGATGCGCGCAGCCTGGCTGGGGCCGGCTGGCGGGTGCTGTCGGTGAAGCCGCGTGGGTTCGCGGGCACGGAGCAGCCGGGGCGGCTGGGCTATTCGCCGATCTATCAATTCGCCGCGCGCGGGTGGCTGCTGGGCGAAAACGTGCCGGGCTGGGCGGTGACCGACATGCGGGCGGCAATCGCGGCTGCACGGGCGATGCCCGGGGCGGGCAAGATTGTCCTGATCGGGCGCGGCGGAGCGGGCGTGATCGCTTTGTTAACGTCGGCGCTGGAACCGGGCGTGGCCGGCGTGGCGATGGAATCGTCGCCGCTGAGCTACCTGGAATACTGCCGGGCGGTGGTCCACAACGGGCTGGCCGAGTTGGTGATTCCCGGCGTGCTGAAGGATTTCGACCTGCCGGATCTGGCGCGCGCGGCGCAGGGCAAGTTGCTTGTCGTCAGCCCGGTGACGCCCACCGGCGCGGCTCTGCCGCCGAACCTGGCGCCCATGTGGTCGAAGAACCAGTACGGTGCGCCGTTCGTCGAGCGCGGCGAGGTGCAGACCGCCGGCGCGCTTTACGCCGAATGGCTGATGGCGCGCTGACGATAGTGTCTTCTATGCCAGCGGCGGGCGCTTCAGGTGCCAGTCAGTGGCCTGCTGGTAGGCCAGGGCGGCGCGCAGCAGGGTGTCTTCACGATACCAGGGGCCGATGAAACTGAGGCCCTGGGGTGAGCCTTTCACGAAGCCGCAGGGCACGACAATTTGCGGGTGGCCGGTGAGGTTGGTTGAAGACATGTGTGAGTAGGGCGGACAGACGACGACGTCCCAGTTCTGGAAGAAGGCGTCGAGGTCGTGCATCAGCTTCGTGCGGGCGCGCTGGGCCTGGATATATTCGACGGCCGGGATCATGCGGGCGGAGCGGAACTGGTTGGGCCAGTCGCTGCGTTTCTGGCCTTTGAGCTGATCGACGCGGCCGTCGCGGGTGATGCCGTCAAAGGCGGCGGCGGCTTCGGGTGCGAGGACGAAGGGGACGAGAGCGCCGGCGGATGAATCGGGCAGAGTGACCGGGGTCATCTGGAAACCGGCGCGCTTGAGACCGTCGAGCGCCTGGGCGTAAACGTCTTTGGCTTCGCCCTTCATGTCGTCGAATGCCTTCTGGTTGATGCCGATGCGGAGCGAGGAAAGCGGGCGGGCTGGTTCGTAGTGGACAGGCGCATCGAACGCGGTGAGGTCGTTGCCATCCGTGCCGGCGATGGCGCGCAGGACAAGGGCGCAGTCCTCGACCGAGCGGCAGATGGGGCCGATCTTGTCCATGGTCCAACAGAGAGCCATGGCGCCGTGACGGCTGACGCGGCCGAACGTGGGGCGCAGTCCGGTGACGCCGCAGCGGATGCTGGGCGAGATGATGGACCCGAGCGTTTCAGTGCCGATCGAGAAGCCGACCAGTCCGGCGGCGGTAGCAGAGGCCGAGCCGGCCGAGGATCCGCTGGAGGTCTGGTCGAGGTTCCAGGGGGTCTTGGTCATGCCGCCGAACCACAGTCCGCCCATGGCCAGCGCGCCCATCGAGAGCTTGGCGACAAGCACCGCGCCGGCGTCGCGCAGGCGCTGATAGACGGTCGAATCGACGTCGATCACCTGATTTTCATAGGGCTCCGCGCCCCATGTGGTCTTCGTGCCCTTGACGGCGAAGAGGTCTTTCAGGCCGTACGGGAGGCCGTGCAGCGGGCCGCGGTATTTGCCTTTCGCGATATCGGCATCGGCGCGCGCGGCCTGTTCGAGGGCGATCTCCTCAGTGAGGTTGATGACGCACAGCAGCTTCGGGCCGTACTGCTTGAGGCGGGCGAAATAGAGCTTCGTGAGTTCGGTGGACGAGATGCGTTTGGCACGGAGGAGCGAGCCGAGATCGGAGGCGGGCAGGAAGGCGAGGTCTTCATCGGACTTCGGCCGGGCGACGCGTTTCGCCAGGGGCTTGAACCGGGAAGGCCCTGCCGCGGGGCGGCGGCCGGGCAGTTCGGCGCGGAAGAGATAGGACGTGCCGATGTCGTTGGGCAGTTCAAGGGCGCGCAGTTTGGCGAACTGTTCGAACGTGCGGTTGACCTCGGGGAGCATGAGGTCAAGCTGGTCGTCCTTGAACGACAGGTCCATCACCTTGAGCGCGGCCACGAGATGCTCTTTGGTGAGCGGGGCGGGCTTTTCCTTCTTTTCATCCTGCAGGGCCGCGGCGGGCCGGGCGGCGGAGAGCACCGCCATCAATTGAATCCACTGTCTGCGCTCCATGGATGACATGGTAGCCCGGAGTCAGATCTTTTCGTATTCGACTGACTCCGGCAGCAGCGAGATGTAGCGGCTGGGCGACTGGTCGCGGCCACGGTCGTTGCGTGTATGCCAGGTGATGAACAACCGTCGCTTGGCGCGGCTGATGGCGACGTAGAACAGCCGGTGCTCTTCGTGCAGGCGGCCTTCGCGGCGGCTGCGGCGGCTGGGGAATTCGTCGTCGGAGGAGCCGGCGACAAAGACGGTGTCGAATTCGAGACCTTTGGACTGGTGGACGGTGAGGATGGGGACGCGGTCCTCGGCCTGCGTCTGGCGTTCGATGTCGCCGGAGAGCGAGGCGAGGTTCAGCGCGGCCACCAGCGCGGCCTGTGGCGAGAGTTCGGGCACGTCGTAACGGGCGAACAGGCGGCAGAGTTCTTCGAGATTCATCAGGCGGCGCTCGCCGTCGGCTTCGTCTTCGAAATGGCGCGCCAGGCCGGACTCCTGGATGATGCGGGCCAGCAGTTCGTGCGGGCGTTCGAACTGCAAGCGCTGGCGCCATTTGGTGAACATGCGGGCATGGGGGGAGAACTGCCTGGTGTGCGCGGCGACGGCCCGGCGGCGGATGGCGGAGGATTCGGCGAGTTGGGCGGCGAGGCGCTGCATGAGTTCGACGGTGGTGATGACGTCGTCCATGGCGCGGTGGGTGGGAACCGATTTCAGACCGAGCGATTCGGCGATCTGCGACAGGCGGTATCGCGGCAGACGATGGAAGCGGCGGGTGATGTCGAGCGTGTCGAAGGTGAGTCCGAAGTCGCCGTCGGGGAACAGTCCGTAGCGGTTGTAGCTTTCGCGCAGGATGGGGATGTCGAAGGCCTGCGAGTTGTGGCCGCAGAGGACGGCGCCGCCGCAGAAATCGAGGAAGCGGGCCAGGACGTCATCGGGCGGCTGGCCGTTGGCGGCGAGGAATTCATCTGACCAGCCGTGGATGGCCTCCGAGTCGCCGACCGGACGCGAGGGTTTCAGGTATTCGTGAAACTGCTCGGCGGTGGAGTTGAGTCCGCAGCGGGCGGCGGCGATTTCGACGATCTCGTCGGAGTAGGGATCGAGGCCGGTTGTCTCCGTGTCGAAGACGACGACGCGCTGTTCGGCAAGCGCGTCGAGCAACGGCGCGTAGGGGTCGCCGGCATCGAGAGTGCGTTCGTCGAGCAGGTCGCCGACTTTGAGTCCGGCCTGGCGGGGCTCGGCGCAAAGCGAGTTGTAGGTGGCCTCGCCGATGCCCTTGGGAGGGGTCTTGATGAAGCGCAGCAGGCTGTTGCCGTCGTGGGGCGTGAGGATGAGGCGCAGCACGGCGAGCGCGGCCTTGATCTCGGCGCGATGGAAGAATTTTTGCTGATCCACCTGAAGATGCGGGATGTCGAGGCGCGAGAACAGGGCGGAGATGTCGCGGCCCTTGAAGTTGGTGCGAGTGAGGACGGCGAAGTCGCTCCAACGCTTGCCGTGGGTGGCGCGGATGGTTTCGATGCGGTTGGCGATCCATTTCGCTTCGGCTTCGATTGAAGGCGTCTGCACGACCTGGACCGGTTCGCCCTGCTCGCCGTTGGCGGCTTCAATGGAAAGGGTGACCGCGCCGGGACAGCGGCGGACGACGGCGCGGCAGGCGTCGAGAATTGCTCCCGTCGAACGGTAGTTTGTGACCAGGCCGATCTCGTTGGGCGAGAACTCGGCGCGGTAGCGGTTGAGGATCGTGTGTGGCGACGAACCACGCCATTCGTAAATCGTCTGGTCGACGTCGCCGAAAAAGCTGAGCTGTTTGTGATCGGCGGCGAGGTTGCGGAGGATGGAGTATTCGGGCAGGCTGGTGTCCTGGATCTCGTCCACCTGGATCCAGGCGAAGCGGCGGCGCCAGCGGGCGAGGAGTTCCGGGTGGCCGTGGAACAGGTGGAGGACGCCGAGTTGAAGGTCCGTGAAATCGACGGCGTGGTTTTCGCGCAGGGCGTGGACATAGGAGGCGAGCCACTTGGGGAACTGGAGGCGTTTCAAGGGTTCGGCGTCGAAGCTCACCTGTTTGAGCAGGCGCAGGAAGACATCGTTGGGCGACTCGCCGGCCTCTTCGTAACGGGCCATGCGGGCCTGGCCGGCGGCGTCGAACAGGAAGAAGTTGACGCGGTCGGCGTGCTCGCGGCCGACGCGGATACCGGAGGCGGCGAGCAGGCGGCCGATGACCTGGGTCGAGTCTTCGTCGTCGTAGATGACAAAGTCGCCGTCGAGGCCGGCGGTGGAGGCTTCGGCGCGGAGAATCGATGCGCAGAGTCCGTGGAAGGTGGAGACGGTGATCTCGGAGGCGAGCTTGCCGTAGAGCGCCGTGAGACGGTCCTTCATCTCGCGGGCGGCCTTGTTGGTGAACGACAGGCAGAGCAGCGAGCGCGGGTTGAGGCCGAGGTCGACGGCGCGGCCGGCGCGGATGGCGAGCACGTTGGTCTTGCCGGTGCCGACCGGCGCCATGACGAGCACCGGGCGGAGCGCCGAGTCAACGGCGGCGCGCTGCTCGGCATTCAGCGTATCGAGGGGGGCGGACATGTCCCGGACCAGCATACAGGCTTTCAGTGGCCGTCCTCACGTGTTGACGGGATTCTCCGCGCCGCCGAAGGCACGCAAACTGGCATTAGTGGCGGCTCCAAAGAACACGAAACAGATTCTGTCGATGCCCGCCGAGGCGCGCCAGGCGGTGGATGAGATCGGCCGCGCCGACATTGTTGTCGGCATTCCGAGCTACAACAATTCGAAGACGATCGGCCATGTCGTTCAGGCGGCCCATGCGGGCCTGGCGAAGTACTTTCCGTCGTACAACGGCATCATCATCAACTCCGACGGCGGCTCGAAGGACGGCACGCCGGAGGTGGTGACGCAGACGCCGATGCAGGACGCGCAACTGCTTCTGCTGAGCACGCCAATGAAGCCGGTCAACCGTCTGTCGTTCCCTTACCACGGCATCCCGGGCAAGGGCAGCGCGTTCCGGATGATCTTCCAGATGGCGTCGATGCTCGATGCCAAGGCGTGCGTGGTGGTGGATTCGGACCTGCGGTCGATCACGCCGGAGTGGTTCGATCTGCTGATCCGGCCGGTGCTGGAGGGCGGATTCGACTTCGCCGCGCCGTACTATCACCGGCACAAGTACGACGGCACGATCACGAATTCGATCGTCTACCCGCTGACGCGCTGCCTGTATGGCCAGCGCCTGCGCCAGCCGATCGGCGGCGATTTCGGCATGTCGCAGCCGCTGCTGAACCGGTATCTGGAACGCGACGACTGGGAGACCGACGTGGCGCGGTTCGGCATCGACATCTGGATGACGACGATCGCCGTTGCCGAGGGGTTCAAGGTCTGCCAGAGCTTCCTTGGAGCGAAACTGCACGATGCGAAAGACCCCGGCGCCGACTTGAGCGCGATGCTGCAACAGGTGACCAGCAGCGTCTTCCTGCTGATGCGGGAGTACGAGAACACGTGGCGCGGCCGCACGGGGAGCGAACCGGCGGCATTGTTCGGATTCCGTTATGACGTGGGTCTGGACCCGATCAACGTGAACCTGGACCGGATGCTGACGGCTTTCCGCAAAGGCGCCGAAGACCTGGGGGACGTGTGGAAGCTGGCGTTGCGGCCGGATACGCTGGCCGCGGTGAAAGAGCGGGCGCGGACGGCGAGGCCGGGTGATTTCCATCTCGACGACGAACTGTGGGTGAAGGTGGTATATGAGTTTGCGTGCACGGCGAAGTCGAAGCGGCTGGAGCGCGCGACGCTGCTGAAATCGGTCACGCCGCTGTATCTGGGGCGGGTGGCGTCGTTCGTGATTGAATCGGCCGAAATGGGCGCGGCCGAGGTGGAGCAGCGCATCGAGAAGCTGTGCATGAAGTTCGAGGAATTGAAGCCGTACCTGATCGACATCTGGTTCGGCGAGACGCCGGGGGCCGCCGCGCCGCGGGCGAGTACGCCGGGCGCTGAGCAGTTGGAGCAAATGGAGGTGTAGGCGATGATTCGAACACTGGAACAACTGTTGGAGGGGGTGGCGGGGGGCATCCTGACGCAGTTGAACAACCTGCTGGCGCCGCTGATCGTCGCGGGGTTTCTGTTCGCCGTCTTTTTCGTCGTGGCTGTGGTGGCGCGGTGGGTTCTGACCAAGGCGGTGAAGGGCGCGCGGATGGACAGGTTCCTGAAGGAGATGGGGCTGTCGAACATGCTGACCGACAGGGGGGATGTGCACACCACGCCGCTGGTGGCGGGCGCGGCGTACTGGATGATCCTGCTGCTTGGGGCGCTGATCGGGCTGAGCCTGTTCAATACGCAACTGACGACGCGCATGGTGGAGGCGACGGTCTTCCTGTTCCCGAAGCTCGTGACGGCCGGGCTCATCATGCTGGCCGGTGCCTGGCTGGCGCAGTTCCTGAGCCGGTCAGTGCTGGTGTGGACTCATAACGAAGAACTGCCGGCGCCGAGGCGATGGGCGGCGGCGGCGAAGGTGATGGTGATGTTCATCGCGGTGGTGGCGGCGTCGGAGGTTCTGGGCTTCGCGCCGCACGTGTTCTTCGCGGCATTTGTCATGATCGGCAGCGGCGCGGTGCTGGCGGCGAGCCTGGCGCTGGGGTTGGGCGGCAGGGATGCGGTGAGGCGATACCTGGAATCGCGCGAAGCGTCGAAGCAGGACCGGGAGGACGAAAAGTCGCTTTGGAACCACCTCTGACGCCGGCGTTGCAGGCGTGGGGCGACGGCGGTTTCCGGGATCGCATACAATAACCGGAACGATGTGGAGCCAGACATACACCCCAATCGCCGGCCATCTCGGGCTTTCCGCGCTTGCCGCCGCGTTGCCACTGTTCGTCCTGCTCTATCTGCTGGGCGTCAGACGCACGGCGTCGTGGGTGGCGGGCATCTCGGGACTGGGCGCGGCCGCGGCGGTGGCGCTGTTTCTATACGGGATGCCCGTGCCGATGGTGGCAAGCGCGTCGGCGCTGGGGGCGGCCTTCGGACTGCTGCCGATCACGTGGATCGTGTTCTGGGCGATCTTTTTGTACAGGCTGGTGGTGGATACGGGACGGTTCGAGGTGGTGAAAGATTCGGTGGGCAGCCTGACGCAGGACCGGCGATTGCAGGCGCTGCTGATCGCCTTCGCCTTTGGTGCGTTCATCGAGGGCGCGGCGGGATTCGGCACGCCGGTCGCCGTGGCCGCGGCGATGCTGACCGGGCTTGGGTTTTCGCCCTTCTACGCGGCGGGCATCTGCCTGTTGGCGAACACGGCGCCGGTGGCGTTCGGGTCGATTGGGATACCGGTGGTGACGCTGGCGGGGATCACGGGATTGCCGGTACAGGCGCTGAGTTCAGCTGTCGGAAGGATCTGCGCGCCGGTTTCGCTGTTCGTGCCCGCTTACCTGATCCTGGTGATGGGCGGCTGGAAGGGCTTGAAGGGCGTGCTGCCGGCGGCGCTGGCCTGTGGCGCCGCGTTTGCGGGCACACAACTGCTGGTCTCGAACTTCATCGGCCCGGAGCTCACCGACATCCTGAGTTCGCTGGCCGCCATCGCGGCCGTCCTGTTGACGCTGAAGGTCTGGAAGCCCACCGACGATTTCCAGTTCGCCGAGGCGAGCAACCTGAAGCACGAGCCCAAGCGCCACGCGGCGGGCGAAATTCTGCGAGCCTGGCTGCCGTTTGGAATGCTGGTGGTCTGCGTGTTGGCGTGGAGCATTCCGGGGGTCAAGACGGCGCTGAATTCGGTGACCCGGATCTTCGAGTGGCCCGGCTTGCACAACCTGGTGATGCAGGCGCCGCCGGTGACCGCCGCGGAGTCGTCCTACGCGGCCAGATACACGTTTAATTTCCTTTCGGCATCGGGTTCGGCCTGCGTGCTGGCCTGCCTGCTGTCGATCATCCTGCTTCGGATTCCTCTGCCGGCCGTGAAGCAGGTCTTCGTGACCACATGCAAGCAGTTGGGCAAACCGACGCTGACGGTGTGTTCCGTGCTGGGTCTGGCCTTTTTGATGAACTACTCCGGGGCCACCGGCACGCTGGGCCTGGCGTTTGCCGCAACCGGCGCGGCGTTCCCGTTCTTCAGCGCGATGCTGGGCTGGCTGGGCGTGTTCCTCACCGGAAGCGATACGTCGGCCAACGCCCTGTTCGGCAACCTGCAGGTGGTCACGGCCACCAGACTGGACCTGAACCCGATTCTGATGGCGGCGTCGAATTCGAGCGGAGGCGTGATGGGCAAGATGATCAGCCTGCAAAGCATTGCCGTGGCGGCGGCGGCGACGGCGATGTGCGCGTCGGACGAATCGAGGCTGTTCCGGTTCACGCTGCGGCACAGCGTGCTGCTGGCGGCGGTGATCGGGTTGGTGGTGCTGTTCTACGCTTATGTGATGCCGGGGTGGGTGCCGCAGGCATGAGAAAAGGGGCGGGAGCCGTGGCCCCCGCCCGGGAGTCAGTCCTTCTCACGCACTTCCGGTGTGGATTACATTTCAGAATGCGGCTGGTCCGCGCCCAGGTCCGCGTCCGCGCATCATTGGCCCCCGCGGCTGCGTGATGAGGCCCATGGCGGCGGCCTGGCGGGCAGCCGGAGCGAGCTTGGCAGCCTCTTCAAGAGCTTTCAACTTGGCCTGTTGATCGGCGGTGAGCACGGCGCGGGCCTTGTCACTAAACCCGGAACGCCCGGCCTTGGCCTTTTCCCGGAGTTGCTTGAGTTCGACGGTGAGCTGGCCGGCCTTGGCCGGGTCAGGCGCCGGGGACTGCATCTCTTTCCTCAACTCCTGAGCCTTGGCGCGCACGGCCTGCATTTCGGGCTGGACCTCCAGGGCCTGCTCGCGGCGCAGAGTCCGCAACTGTTCCATCTGAGCGTCAGTCAGACCGAGGTGGCCGTTCAGCGCGGCGGCGCCGGCCATTGACCCGACACCGGCGTGGCGCTCGGGGACATCGCCGCGCGGGCCCGGCCCGCCACGGCGTCCCATGGGGCCCTGGGCGAGCAGCAGAGCACTGCAAAGTACCATTGAAATGACAAGCTTCCGCATTGTAGCCTCTCCTTTGTTGCTGTCGTTTCCACTTTCGTTTCCCGTGGTTACGCCTTCCAAGACGAGAAACCTCCTAAGCGGTTTACGCATCATGCGAGTTCCCGCCAAGGGACTCAGGTCTTGCCCCCATGGCGCCTAAGCAACTTACCGGATTGGCGTTTGGGGGGAGGTAGGATTCACTCAAATTAGGAGTCACTCAAATGAGGACAATGAAGCCATGAACCTGCGACAGCTAAAGAGGGAGGAGATCCAGGGGAAGGTCCGCATCCACTGGAGGGACCGCTCCGGCGCCACATTTGGCAGCCTGGGCAGACTGTTGGACATATCGGAGTTGGGCATGGGCGCGGAGTTGGAGCGCCGGATCGAGCCAGGCACAGTGGTTCACATTGAGTCGAGGGATGTCCACGTGGCGGGCGTGGCGGTTGTGCGCCACTGCTATCAGAAGGGGATGGGGTACAGGGTGGGCATACAGTTTAACAACCGGCTGAATCGTCAGGTTCACAACCTTCGTGAGAATTCCCGCGGCCGGGGGGACTAAATCAAAGGTGGAACTTCGAAACGAGATTTACGGGAACGAAGCGGCGCCAGCCGAAGAGCCGTTGCAGGGCGAACTGGACCGGCTGGAAGCGGCGGTGGCGCGCAAGGACGCCGAACTGTGCAAGTCGCGGGCCGAGAGCGGCTTGAAGGACCTTCTTATCAAGGAGATGCAGGCGGCAATGGAGCGGCAGGAGAAGATCCTATTCAGGCTTCAGAACCGGATTGAGGATCTGGAGCGGCGGTTGTCTTCGACCATGCTGCGGTTGTAAGGGCGGCGGCTCAGAGCGGGGGCAGGACGGCATCGGCGGTTGCGCGGATGAGTTCGGGAAGGCCCTTGCCGGTGACGGCGGAGATTTCAAAGAAGGGCATCTTGCGCTTGCGCGCGGCTTTTTTGAGGCTCTTGATGCGTTCGGGGTCCTGGGCGGCGTCGAGTTTGGTGGCGATGACGAACATGGGCTTGCCAGGGAGTTCGTCGCTATAGCTGGCGAGTTCGTCGAGGATGACTTCGAAGTCGTTGGCCGGGTCGCGGCCGGAAGCCTCTGATACGTCGACAAGATGCAGCAGCAGCCGGGTGCGTTCGACGTGGCGGAGGAACTGGATGCCGAGGCCGTGGCCGAGGTGGGCTCCTTCGATGAGGCCGGGGATGTCGGCGACGACGAAGGTGCGCAAACCGCCGGCCTGGACGACGCCGAGGTTGGGTTCGAGGGTGGTGAAGGGGTAGTCGGCGATCTTGGGCCGGGCGGCCGAGATGCGGCTGATGAGGGTGGACTTGCCGGCATTGGGGAAGCCGACCAGGCCGACATCGGCGAGCAGTTTGAGTTCGAGGCGGAGGCGGAGTTCGTCGCCGGGGCGTCCGGGTTCGTGGCGGGTGGGGGCCTGGTGGGTGGGGGTGGCGAAGTGCTGGTTGCCGCGGCCGCCGCGGCCGCCCTTGGCGATGGTGAAGCGCTCGCCCTCGATGGCGAAGTCGTGGATGACGCCGCCGGTTTCGGCGTCGAAGACGATGGTGCCGACAGGGACGGGGACGTCGATGGAGGCGCCGGCGCGTCCGCTGCGGTTGCTGCCTTCGCCGTGGCGTCCGCGTTCGGCGGAGTGTTCGGGGTTGAAGCGGAAGTGGAGCAGGGTGTTGTGGTGGGTGGAGGCGTGGAAGACGACGTCGCCGCCGCGGCCGCCGTCGCCGCCGCTGGGGCCGCCCTTGGGGACGAACTTCTCGCGGCGGAAGGCCATGCAGCCGTTGCCGCCGTCGCCGGCCTTCACTTTGATGATGACTTCATCGACGAACATATTTATTTACAATGAGAAAGGGCCGCCGGCGCAATAGCCTTGGCGGCCCGGTGATCCGAGTGTTTGCCTCGCGGCCAGATCAGATTTCGACGGGCAGGACGTTGACGTACTTGCCCATCCGGCCGCGGTCGCGCCATTCGACGCGGCCGCTGATGGTAGCAAACAGGGTGTCGTCCTTGCCGAGGCCGACGTTTTCGCCGGGCTTGTAGCGGGTGCCGCGCTGGCGGACGATGATGGAGCCGCCGGTGACCACCTGGCCGGAGAAGACTTTCACGCCGAGGCGCTTGGACTGTGAGTCGCGCCCGTTTTTGGAACTGCCAAGTCCTTTTTTATGTGCCATATCGATTATCCTCCCTGGTTACGCCGGCCCGGTTACGCCAGGATCTCGCCGATCTTGACGCGGGTCTGGTTCTGCCGGTGGCCGTTGGTGCGGCGGTACTGCTTTTTGCGCTTGAACTTGAAGACGATGATCTTCTTGGCGCGGTCGTGGGCCTCGATGGAAGCGGTGACTTTGGCCGAGGCGGCGTCGGCGCCGGCGAGGAGTTCGCCGGAGTCCTTGCCGACGGCCAGGACCTTATCAAATTCGACGGCTGAGCCGACTTCGCCAGCCAGGGTTTCGATGACGATGGAGTCGCCCGGGGAGACGCGATACTGTTTTCCGCCGGTCTCGATCACTGCGTACATGGTTCGATCCTCTTGCTAATAACCGGGTTTTTCCATCCAGGGACGGTTTACCGGAAGGGTTCACCGAAGAGCATGGACGCACAATTGCCCCATGCGCGGGTGTCGCAACTACTCATCCTACACGATCGGGAAGGGATTGGCAAATCGGGGTGGGGTGCGGTTTGCGGCAGGCGCGAGGGGCGGGAAGAGAGGGAGTCCGGCGTGCGGGGTGAATAGGCGGACGGGGGGTGGGGGTGGCGGGATGGGGGATGGGCGATGAACCGCGCAAGGCGTTTGCCGAACCGCGGCGGATCTCGATGGCCGATGTCGTGATGCCCACGCGTAGCGGCAACGTGATCGGCAAGCGCTGCGTCGGCCGGCCCGCCGGGCGCCAGGGGATCCTGCCGCGGCGGCCCGGACTGGAACTACCAACGGGCATCGACATCGCAGGCTCGCAGTGACTTTGCGTTGCAGGGAAAGGACTTCCCGGCGTAACCGCGGAATTCGGGTTAGCCGGGCGTCCAGTTCCTGCGCTCGACAAACGTTTCGGGCTCGTAGGTGACGCCCTTGGCCAAACGCCTCTCCTCGCGTCTGGTCAGCCACAGCATCACCGGTCCGAAGATGGATGCGAACGATGCCGACCGGAGGGAGCCGCATTCCGACCGTATCTCGTGCCGCAGTTCGGCGATCTTTGCCGCCACCGGATCGTTGCTGAAGCGCATGTGCCGCTCCATCGCCCACAGCAGCGCCGAGTATTGCGTCCGCAGCGCCCTGGCCTCGCGCTCGAAACGCTCCCGGACGCGCAGTTCCGGATGCAGGCGGTACTTCTTCAGTCCTTCGAGCGTCGTCTGGCAGATGCGGTAAAGCGACGGGCCGTTCAGTTCAAAATCGCGCACGAAGGCGAAGTCGAGGAACTTCTTCGACTCGTCGCCGGAAATGAACGGGTGCTTCCAGTTGAACTTGAACTGCCCGTGAGCATCGGCCAGTTCGGCCTCAGGAATCAGCCGGCCCTCGGTCTCCATCCGCGCGTGCAGCGGCGTTCCGGGCAGCGGCGTGTAAAGCATGAACTGGTGGAAATCGGTGCCATGCGAACAGGCGTAGTCGATCTCCTCGCCGATGCTCTCGGGCGTGTGATGCTCCATGCCGACGATCGACGAACCCAGCACACGGATGCCGTTCGAGCGCAACTCCTGGACGAGGCTGAGCGTATCGTGGCCGCTGAGCTTGTCGTAACCGGACTTCGGCGACTCCAGTCCCATCCACACCCACGAGACGCCAAGTTCGATCAACTCCTCCATCGTGTACTTGCGGATGGCGTTGGCCGAGGAGAAGACGTAAAGCTCCCAGCTCTTGTTCGCCTGCTTCATGCAGTCGAGCAGTTCGATGGCGCGCGGGCGGTGGAGCAGGAAGTTCTCGTCCATGACGAAGAAGGACTGCATCCCGGTCCGGCTTTCGGTCTCCTCCATCACCTCATACATCTCGCGGCCGGTCTCCAGGAAGTTGATGAACTTGCCCTTGCCGCCAAAAAACGCCGACGTCGTGCAGAAGTTGCAGCCCAGCGGACAGCCGACCGAAGGGATCACGGTCGCCGCCGTCGAGCCGAGATCGCCCGGCAGTTTCAGCCCCATCACGCGGTGGCCGAAGCCCGAAGCGATGGGCGGATGTTTGATATGCGCATCCGGGTCCTGGTCAAGGAACCGCCGCATCCAGCCGACGCCTTCGCCGCGCACGACGAAATCGGCGTCAATCATGCGCTGCAAGCCTGGGATGGCCGCCACGTGGCCGCCGACGACGATGGTTGACTTCGGCGAATGCTGCCGCACGAGCCGGCACATCTCCCTCGCCTTGCCAATGTTGACGATGATCGACGAGATGCCCACAACGTCGTATTGGTGGGCCTTCAGTTCCTCGATGAACCGTTCGCGGGTGGGGAAATCGAGCAGCGTCGAGGGATTCCCGATGTTGCTCTGGATAAACATGAGACCCCATGAGCGATGGAAGATGCGAAGCGAGTAAGGGCCTTGGGCGCGTGTTACCTGGTTGTGGTAAAGCTCCATCGGGTTGATGGACCGGGAGCCGAATTCATCGTCTTGTGCGTAGGGTCCGAAGACGGATGTCAGCAGGACCCGCGCTTGTTTCCCAGACGGGTGGGCGGGATGGGTAATGGTCATCGAACGCCGAGGAAACCGAGAATCAGGTTTCCTAATCCCATACTACGGCCAAACAACCGCGCCATCCCGCCGCGCCCGTCACTGTTACATAAAAATTACGTTTGCTAATGCACCGCCAGCTCATCCTTGGCCGGCAGTTTCGGGAAAGCGGCGTGGGGCTCCATCTGATACCAGACGGCCACCGATGCGATGTCGTCCTGCAGCGGCAGGTACTTGCCGTTGTACTTCCAGCCCAGCGCCTGGATGGTCACCTTCAGATCCTGCTCGAAGCGGACCGGGTCGGTCAGATGCCAGCGGTAGAGGCCAAAACGCTGTTGCGACTGATACAATCCGTCGGGTTTGATCACCTGGGCCAGCCCGGCGTAGGGCGTCGTGAAGACTTCGTACTGGCGCGTTTCCTTGTTCTCAAAATTGTAGGAGCCGCAGAAGTAGTCCTCGGTGCCGGTGCCGGCGATGGTGGGGAACTGCTGGTCGCCGTCCATATAGAACTTGATCTCGCCCTCGCCCCACCAGCCATTGTTGTTCACGCCCCAGGCCATATAAGTGCCGACGTAATGGCCGCGGCCCTTGATGCCGTCGACAATCGTGTAGACCTGCTTGAACGGCAGCGGATTCACGCGCCGGAACTGGGCATGGAAGTAGGCGGCGTCGGCGGGCACTTCCGCCAGGGTGTAGTCGATCTGGTAATAGATCGTCATCGGCTTGTCGTCGCTGTTGGTGAGCGTGAGCTTGGCGCCTTTGCGGAACGGCATCGGCCAATAACTGTTGAACGCGCTGCCGGGATTGACGCAGATGGCGTGCGAACTGATCGGCGCATACTTGCCCCAGCCCATGGCGAAGAAGTCGCCCACCGGGACCTCGACCGACGGCGCCGGTTCGCCGTCCCAGTACATGCGCAGGATCGAGAACCGCCAGTTGCCGGTCGGGGTCATCCAGATGTGCTGGATGGCGCCGGAGCCCTGGATCTCGCCCAGCGTGATGGTCGTTCCGGGCTTGACGACGATATAGGGATTCACCTTCCAGCCCTGTCCGAGTTCAGCGGCGGCATTGGACGCCGAGCCCTGGCCCACGGTGGCCATGGCGCCCTTGCCCTTCTCGCCCGTCAGGTTTTCAGGACTGATGGAAAAGGTCTTGGCCTTCGAGACGCGGTAGATGCTTTCGAGGCTTGATGTCAGGCCGGTGAAGCCGCCGTCCTGCGCCCGGACAGGCGCGGCGGCAATGAACACCACCAGGGCCAGCGTGATCCCGATCATTCTCTTCATGGACATTGCTCCTTCGTGACAGCGCGGCAGGCCGGCGCACACGGGCGCAGACGCTCGCCGGGCGGTTTTTAGATCATAAGCAGTCTATCGGAATCGGCGCGGGAGTTCGAGCGGGGCTAACGTGCCTGAGTGTCCACGGCGCCCGCCTCTGATAATAGCCTGGAGACTTCGCGATACAGCTTGTCAAATGAAGGAATGGCGCGTGCCTTCTTGAGATCTATTCGCTTCGTCAGTTCGTGTTGGTGGGTCGTTTCGCTGTAAGTCTTGCCGCGTGGCAAATGCTGCTTGATCCACTCTTTCGCGCCTCGCCTCGACTCTGGATCTTGAGGTGCGATTGGAGTCTTGTCGAGTTTAAACTGGTCCCTGATCGCCTCTGGTGCGGCCATGAACCAAGTCTCATATTCCTGATGCGCGACCACGCAACCGACAGGCCTGCCGGGGCAAATCGCTCTCGCCTTGCCCAAAAGACGCGGCCCCAACTCTGCCGGACAGTCGCCCTCGCTGTCCAACAAGATCAGAACAGGATTGCCGTCTCCCGCCGACCGGGACGCCAGAATAACCCCACGCTCGAACTCCCTGTCGTCAGAGACAAAACGATCCCGCTTCACTCGCACGGGCTGTCGAACCGTGACGACAATCTCCTGGTTGATGACTCTCGCCAGCCGTTCAATGAGGATCGGCAACGAGGCGACGTCGCCTTGCCCCTCGACGACGCAACCGAAAGGGATTACCCTCATTGCTCGTCCGGAGATAGCTCAACATCCACGCGGTCAGATAGCTTAAGCGAGTCAGATACTTCCCGCCTCGGCTGCAGATGGTTGATCCGCATCAGTTCTCCCGGCGTATACAGCCTCTCCCGAAGAACTGAGCGGCCCGCTTCATCCAACGGGCCGATCTGAGTCGCGCCATCCTCGCCCATCTGAACAGCGAGAATCGAGTCCGCCTCGACGTCGTCTGAGTCCAGCAGGTCCGGGCTGTGCGTCGAGACAATCACCTGCCGCGACTCCGCCGCCTCGGTGAGCGCATCAAACAGAACCCGCGCCGCGGCAGGGTGCAGCGCCGTCTCCGGCTCTTCGATGCCCACCACCGCCGCTTTGAGGCCGGATTTGTGCTCCGGTCGCTGAAACATGCCGGTCAATACGCCCAACGCGCGGAGTGTGCCGTCCGACATGTTCTCCGAATTGAATACGCGAACCCCGCCCCCCTCTGGGAATTCGAACTGGAACCTCAAGTACCGATAGTCATCTCCCTGAACTTGTACGGAAGTCAAGCTTGGCACGATCGCTTTCAAGAACTCGTCGATTCGGTTCCTGACCCACGGATGGTGTCGTTCAAGGTGGCCCAGAACCAAGGCAATGTTGTCGGCATTGGCTGTCAGGGTGTCCTGGTCTCCAAGCGCGGCAGGCTTCTGGACCCTTATCGCCCTTGGCTCCGGGCTACAGAACCGCATCATCGAGAGAGCGTCGTAGAGGGGGCGGAGTTCCCTCACAACACTCCCTGCGTGCACAAGATGCAGCCGGTCATCCGCGATGACGGGCGGAATCCCCTCGCGGGCCTCGATCGGCCTGCCTGGGGCGATGGAATATCGGACTCTCTTCCCTGTCGCCGTCTCGATGATTGAACAGTCCTCATTCAATATCAGGACTACGCCCTGGCGGCCCGCCCGAAGTGTGAAAGAGTACTCCCCTTCAAACCTGCAGGGAGCTTCGAACTCGAGATGGATGGAGAGTGTATCGCCGGCTGTCTTGCCCCGATGACAGATGTTCCCAAATCCCCCGCGCTGGTTGACGGCATTCTCGAGTGGCGAACTCAGGCTGTCTGCAACGAATCGCAGAGCCTCTAGAAAATTGCTCTTGCCCGCGCCGTTCGGCCCCGATAAGAACGTCAGGTTTTTGAGTTCGACATCGCACTCCGCGATGCTCCGGTAGTTCTTGAGGACAACTCGATTGATGCGGAACGGCTCGCTCATGGCTCCCGCCGTGAGGCCCTGTTTGGGCCAAACCAATTGTACGCGATCAGTCGCCCGCCAGGTTCACCAGGTCGCTCTTCGGCTTACCGTCAAGCACGGCCTGGGCGTCCGCGGCGGTGAACTCTTCCACCTTCTGCGAGATGTTGTAGGCGCAGAACTTCGGCCCGCACATCGAGCAGAAATGAGCGTCCTTGAACCCGTCTTCCGGCAGCGTTTCGTCGTGATAGGCGCGGGCTGTCTCGGGGTCGAGCGCCAGCTCAAACTGCCGCTTCCAGTCGAACCGGTAGCGGGCGCGGGAGAGTTCGTCGTCCCAGTCACGCGCACCCTTGCGTCCGCGGGCGACGTCGGCGGCGTGGGCGGCGATCTTGTAGGCGATCAGCCCCGCCTTCACGTCCTCCTTGTTCGGCAGGCCCAGGTGTTCCTTCGGCGTCACATAACAGAGCATCGAGGCCCCGTGCCAGCCGATCATCGCCGCGCCGATGGCGCTGGTGATGTGGTCGAATCCGGGCGCGACGTCGGTCACCAACGGGCCGAGAGTATAGAACGGCGCTTCGTGGCACAGTTCGCGTTCGAGGTCCACCTGCATCTTGATCTGGTCCATCGGCACGTGGCCCGGACCCTCGATCATCGTCTGCACGTCATACGCCCAGGCGACTTTGGTCAATTCGCCCAGCGTCTTCAGTTCGGCGAACTGCGCCTCGTCGCTGGCGTCGGCCAGCGCGCCCGGCCGCAGACCGTCGCCGAGCGAAAACGACACGTCATGCTTCTGGAAGATCTTGCAGATGGCTTCGAAGTTCTCGTACAGGAAGTTCTGCTTATGGTTCTTCACCATCCACTCGGCCAGAATCGAACCGCCGCGGCTGACGATGCCGCACACGCGCCGCGTCGTCATCGGGATGTACTGAACCAGCACGCCGGCATGGATCGTCATGTAATCCACGCCCTGCTCGGCCTGCTCCTCGATCACCTCCAGCAGCAGTTGCGCGGTCAGGTCCTCCACCCGCTTCACCCGGCTCAGCGCCTCGTAGATCGGCACCGTCCCCACCGGCACCGGACTCTCATTGATGATCGCCTGGCGGATCAGCGCAATGTCGCCGCCTGTTGAAAGATCCATCACCGTGTCGGCGCCATACTTCACCGAGTAGTGCAACTTCTCAAGTTCACCCGATGCGTCCGACGTCGTGGCCGAGTTGCCGATATTCGAGTTCACTTTCACCGACGCCACCTCGCCGATGGCCATCGGTTCAAGCCGCAAGTGATTGATATTGGCTGGGATAATCAATCGTCCGCGGGCTACCTCGCTGCGTACGACCTCCGGCTCCAACTGCTCGCGCCGGGCCACATACTGCATCTCTTCGGTGATGATGCCGCGCCGCGCGTAATGCATTTGCGTGCGGATTTTGTCGTCCATGCGTGGGGCAACCCACTGGGCTCTATCCATGTCGTCAATTATGACATGCGAAGGACAGATTCATCAGTCGCACGGGTACGCGGCCAGCACCACCCCGTTGGCCTCAATCGCCTCTTTCACCGCCGGATGTGTCAATGCCCTCAACTCCGCCTCCCGGCTCTCTTTCAGCCGCGTCCGCGCCGCCCGCAGTTCATCCGTGCAAAACCCCGGATGCACCATGAACTCCGTCCAGCCCTCAGGCAGCCGCCCGATCAAATGCACGACATCCGCATGAGAAAACCGCCCCGTCAACTGGAACCCGGCGAAATGGTCCGTGCTGCCGCACCCATGCCGCGCCATCTTCGCATGGAACATCCGCCGCACCGATCCCATCGCCCGGCTTACCGCCCGTACGGCCAGCGGGACCTCCCGCGGCCCCGGCGTGATCGGCAAATCGAACGGCCGCCGGATCCACTTCACGCCATGCTCCGCCGCGACCCGGCACACCGCATCCAGCACCACCGGCAACAGATGCGTGTGCTTGTGCGTGTCCACGTGCGTCACCCTCAGCCCCGCATCCCGCGCCTTCGCCATCTGCGCCGACAGTTCCCTGTAAGCATCCACCCGCCCCATCACCAGCGCCCGCATCAGCGCCCCGACGGTTCCCGGCAGCGCACGGCCCGGCTCGCTCACCATCGCCCCGCCTACCAGGACGAAGTGCACCCCGATATCCAGCGCCGGATTCTCCCGCGCCAACGCAACGGCATCGTCAAACGCCTGCCCGTTGGCCATCACCGTCGCCGACGTCAGGATCCCGCGCACATGCGCCTCGACGATCCCGCGGTTGACGTCCGTCGTGAATCCAAAGTCGTCGGCGTTCACCGACAATCGGCGCCCGGATCTCATCTAGAACAGCTTCAGTTGGATGGTCAGGAACTTCTTCGGGTTCGCCCGGAAGTCCTTCATGAAGCCGCGCATCTCGGCCGACGTCCCCGTCAGGCTCTCATACAACGACGGATTCACCAGCAACTGCCCCAGCGTCCCCTGTCCGGCGTTCAGCCGGTCCATGGTGTGGTTCACCCGGTCCAGCGTCGCCGTCAACCGGTTGTGCAGCGCCTCGTCCTTCAGGAACTTGCCCGCCGATCCCTTGCCCGCGTTCAGGTCCGCCATCAGCGTCCTCAACTCGGCCGTCGTCGCCCGCACGTCGTCATACAGCGCCGGGTCTTTCAGCAGCCTCCCGGCCGTGCCCTCGCCCCTTTCCAGCCCCGCCGCGATCGTGTCCACCCTCGCCATCGTCTTCCTCACGTCCTCGTAGAGCGCCTCGTCGTGCAGCAGTTTGCCCATCGTCCCGCGCCCGCTGGCCAGGTCTCCGGTGACGTTCTGGATGTTGCCCAGCAGCGTGTTCACCCGGTTGTAAACCTGGTCGTCCGAGATCAGCTTGCCGATGCTGCCCTTGCCCGCCTCCACCGTGGCCACGATCTTGTCCATCCGCGCCAGGATCGATTGCACGCTCTCCAGCAGCGGCATCGCCGACTGCACAATCTCCAGAAAGTCCCGGTCGTCGCGCGCCTTGATCACTCCGCCGTCCTTTATCGCTTCCGGCTCGATGCCCCGGCGGATATTCAGAAACTTCTCGCCCAGCACGCTCTCCGCGCTGAAGCCAAGTTCGGAATCCACCGGGATCATCTGCAGGTAGTTCCTGTCAATCTGCATCGTCATCCGGATCGTCCGGTTCACGTCCTTATCGCCGGTCAGCGCAATCGACTTCACCTTGCCGATCAGTATCCCGTTCAGCCGCACCGCCGCGCCGTCGCTCAGCGCCGCCGAATCGCGCAGGTACGTGTGCAGCGTCGCCTTCTCGGCAAACGGATTATCGGCGCCCGTCAGCAGGAAGATCAGCGAGGCCAATACGGCCAGCGCCAGCATCGCCATGATGCCGACCTTCAACTGCGACCATGCGACATTCTTCGGTGAGGGCATGACTTGATCTCCAGCTTCCCATATGTCGCGGCGCCCTATCCCGGCCGCCGCACGAAATTGGCGACATATTCATCCGCCGCCGCTTCCATCTCCGACTGCGATCCATCGAACACAATCCTGCCTTCGCGCAACGCGACGTAATGCGTCCGCGGCCCGCTCCCATTGGCCGCCGCAGGCACAACATGTCCGAGCGACGCATCGTGCCGGTATCGCGTCAGCATCTCCCCGTCCTGATACCTGTGCGTCACGATCACCGTCGTCGCCCGCCTGACGTCGCGCCCCTTAATGATCAGCGCCATGATCGTCGCCGCCGTGATCGGGTCCAGCCCGGCCGTCGGCGAATCGTAGAGCAGCAGATCCGGCTCGGTCACAATCGCCCGCGCAATGCCGACCCGGCGCCTCATGCCGCCCGACAGTTCGCTCGGAAACTTCTCCAGCGTGTGCCCCAGCTCAACGAATTCCAAAGACTGCTCCACCCGCCGCGCCAGCTCCTCCTCCGGGCACCTCAGCGACGCCTGGTTCAGCAGCGGATACGCCACGTTGTCTTCAATCGACAGCGAATCAAACAGCCCGCCCTCCTGAAACAGCACACCCATCCGCGCCCGCAGGCCGTACCACTGCTGCTCGGCCGCCTTCGTCACGTCCTCGCCGAACAGGTAGATCCTTCCGCCGTCGGCCTTGATCAACCCCAATGCCGATTTCAGCAGCACCGTTTTCCCGCTGCCCGCTTCGCCCACCAGCACCAGCGATTCGCCCCGGTGCAGCTCAAACGACACCCGGTCCAGCACCGCCCGGCCGTCAAACCGCACCGTCACTTCGTCGAATGCGAGAATCGATCTGTCCTGTGTCCCGGCCATCGTTGGCTGCGCCTACATGGAAACGAATATGCGTCCGATCAGGAACGTCAGCACCACCACCCACACGCTCGCCACAACCACCGCCTGCGTCGTCGCCAGCCCCACGCCCTGCGTCCCGCCCGTCGTCCTCATGCCGTAGAAACAGCCCACAAGCGACAAGACGACGGCGAATACAAACGGTTTCAACAGCCCCTGGGTGATGTCGTTATACTCCAGGCTCCGCCAGGAGTTGTTCCAATACTGCGCGTCGCTGGTCAGCCCCAGCAGCGGGCAGGCCACAATCCAGCCGCCGAAGATGCCCACGAAGTCCGCCAGAATCGTCAACAGCGGCAGCATCGTGGCCGTGGCGATCAGCCGCGGCTTCACCAGTTTCATTACCGGATCGGTGCCCAGCGCCCGCATGGCGTCAATCTGCTCGGTCACCTTCATCGAACCCAGTTCGCTCGCCATGCCCGACGAATTCCGCCCCGCCACCATCAATGCCGTCAGCACCGGACCCATCTCGCGCACCAGCGTGATCGCCACAATCTGGCCGATCTGCGACGTCGCCCCATACGTCTGCAACGCCCGCGACATCTGCAACGCCATCACCGCGCCGCTGAAAAATCCCGTCAACAGCACCACCGGCAGGCTGCCGATCCCGATCAGGTCCATCTGCGTGAACACGTCGGGCCAGTAATATGGCTTGCGGAAAATGCCCCGGATCGAGCGTCCAGCCAGGAGCACGAACTCCTGGAAAGTGAGGATTGGGCCTTTGATCAGATCAAGCAAGCGCGCGGTTCCCCAACGCCTTCGATGCTAACATACGCCGCACGGCAGCCCGGCTCCCGCCCGCCCGCGAGGCTCGGACGTGAGCGCGAGGCAGTTCCGCCGCCCACTCGCCACGCCCCCGAACCCGCAATCGCCGCACGGCGCCTACTTCACCTCCGCCACACTCGCCCGCCGGAACAACAACCCCGACACCGCGAACAACGCCATACCCCCACCATGCCTCATGCCGGCATCCCACACCGGCCCCGCCGGCGTATCCACCATCACCACCTGCGTGATCACAAACGCCACCGCCAGCGCCCCCGCCATCGCGAACATCGCCCGCGCCATCCCCCGCGCCTTCAGCCTCGCCAGCCATGCCCCAACCGCCCCCACCGCCAGTACGCCGAAGTACACCAGGTTCACCGGATTCTCGGTCTCCGACATATGCACCATCGTCGCCCACCCCATCACGAACCCAGAGACCAGCGCCAGTCCAACCGCCGCCTTGTACGCCCACGCGCCCATCCTCCCCGCGATCAGCCCATACGCCAGCGCCGTCCCGAAGAACATCACATAGGTGAACACAAACGCCCCCACGCCCCAGTTCCATCCCTCCACCACCCGCGACCCCACGATCGGCGCCATCAACAGCACCAGCGCCACCACCGCCGCCCGCGCCACCGTCTTCCGCATCTCCGTCATAGAAGCTCCGTTCTCTTTCACAATGCCCGCCGCCGTCTCGAAATATACCCACGCCGCCAGCCCCGTCACGCCCCGTCCGGCCTGCCGCCGCTCCCTGCACAAATCCTGAAACGTCTGCTCCATCGCCTCGCCGAACCGCTCATAAAACGGCCGCGGATACAGCCGCAGCATCGCACCATACCACGCCCGGTAGCGCCGGCTCCCGGCGTCAACATGCATACGCCAATCGTCCTTCCGCCACCGCCACCACGCCGCGATACCGCTTCAGTTCCGCGCCCAGCGCCGCCCGCCCCACGCCCGTGAGCCTGTAATAAATCCGCCGCTCGTCGTCCAACTCCGGATCTGTCCGCTTGTCGCTTTCCCGGATCAGCCCCGCCTCCATCATCCGTCCGATGGACCCATACAGCGTCCCCGGACCCATTTTGACCTTGCCCGCCGAGTCCTCCGCCACCTGCTTCATAATCCCGTACCCGTGCCGCTCTCCCGTCGAAAGCGCCAGCAGGATATGCAACACCGCCGGCGTCAGCGGGGCGTGCACGGTCTCTTTCTTTCCCATGCTTCGACACTATATCCATTGCGGATATATGTCAACCCGCGCCAGACTCCCGGGCCGCGAACACAGCGAGCGGGTCTCCCTCATCCCTCCCGGCTCTCGCTGAGCCGCAACCATAAGAGAGCGGGAACGCTTTTCGGCGCCCCGGACGGCAGCGCCGCCCATGCCGCGCAACCCGTCCGCCCGCCTCAACGGCACACCCGCCCCCCCGCGCTGTAAGATGGTCCCATCATGAGACGAACCCTCCTGCTCGCCCTCGCCGCCTTTGTGCTGCCGGTCTCGGCGCAAACCCCACAGTTCCGCGACCTCTTCAACGGCAAGAACCTCAAAGGCTGGGTTAACGTCAACACAGACCCCGACACCTGGTCCGTCAAGAAGGGCGTCATCATCTGCAAAGGCACGCCCATCGGCGTCATGCGCACTGACCGCCAGTACGAAAACTTCATCCTCCACATCGAGTGGATGCACATGGAGCCAGGCGGGAACTCCGGCACCTTCATCTGGAGCAACGCCGACCCCAACCCCAAATCCCGCCTCCCCAACGGCGTCGAAGTCCAGATGCTCGAACTCGATTGGGTCAAGCTCAACACCAGGAACGGCGTCGCCCCCCCCGTCGCCTACGTTGAAGGCGAGTTGTTCGGCGTCGGCGGCGTCACCACCATCCCCGATAACCCCCGCGGCCCCCGCAGCAAATCCCTCGAAGGCCGTTGCTTCCCCCGCGGCCAGTGGAACACCTACACCGTCATCGCCGTCGACGGCACAGTGAAACTCGCCATCAACGGCAAATTCGTCAACGGCATCTCCAAGTCCACCCAGAAAAAGGGCTACATCTGCCTTGAATCCGAAGGCGCCGAGATCCACTTCCGCAACATCAAAATCATGGAGCTGCCCCCCGGCATCACCACGCCCGAACAGTCCGCCCCACTTCTACCCTGACCCGATATAAAAAGGGCCTGCCCCGCGCCATGCGGTGACAGGCCCTTCGCTTCCCTGATCCGAACCTAGATCGCGATCCCGAAATCGCTCCAGTTCACGATCTGCTGCTTGGCCATCGCTTCGTGGCCCAGGATCGCCGTCAACGCCGCCGCCGCCCCCACCGTGGCATCAGCCGGCGACGGTTTGTTCTCGATGATCGACCGGTAGAACATCTCGATGTGCGCGTGCGGCGACTCTTTCCGCTTCTCGGCCAGCAACGCCGCCGGGCCCCCGCCGATCGGGAACATCGTCGGCGCACCCATCAGGTCCACAGAACCCTTCGTGCCGAACACATGGACATACTGGTTGCCCAGCGGCATCGCCCGCGGATGGAACACCATCTGCGTGAACGACATTTGAACGTTCTTCGGGTAGTTGAACACCATGCTGCCGCAATCGAAAATCGTGCGCCCCGGCGGCTGGTTCTTGTAGAAGTTGATCGCGCCCCATCCGCACGCCTTCTCCGGATGCGCGTTCATCACCCAGTTGATCAGATCCAGATTGTGGACCGACTGCTCCACCAGGTACCCGCCGCCCTTGTTGACGTCGAAATACCAGTCGCCCGAACTGCCGTCATGCGGCAGATCGGCCGTCGCATGGCGCTGCGCCTTCACCATCACGATGTCGCCGATAATGCCGTCGTGGATCTTGCCCACCGCCTCCTGCAGCATCGTCATCGACCGCAACTGCTGCCCGGCCACGAACACCTTTTTCGACGCCTTCGCCGCCGCCAGCAGTTGCCTGATCTCGCTCGCCTTGATGCCGATCGGCTTTTCGCAATACACATGCTTGCCCGCCTTGATCGCCGCGATGGCCATCTCGGCATGCAGGTGTGGAGGCGTGGCGATGAACACCGCTTCGATGCTCTTGTCGTCGATCACCTTCCGCCAGTCGGTTGTGGTCTTCGGGTTGTCCCTGGCGGCCGCCGTCGCGGCCTTGTCCAGGCGGTCGGGCTTGTTGTCGCAAAGCATGGCCACCTTCGTGTTGCTCTGCTCCAACACCCCCCGTAGCAGGTAGGAGCCGCGGCCCCCGGTCCCGATCACGGCCGTGGGCACTTTCGGGGTGTCTTGCCATGTGGCGGCGTGGGCGGCCAGCGGAGTGGCCAAGAGGAAGGACCTTCTGTTGACGCTCATGATGCACTCATTCTAGCGCCAACCAGCACGACTTCCGCAGCCTTGAGTGCAACCCGGCCGTCATGTGCCCGGTTTCGGCGGCAACTTCGACACCGGCAAGACTGAGCTGAGATGTATTCGGCGGAGCAGTGCCCGGCAGAGCGCATTGCCGGGATGGAAGCGCGTGCAGCGAAGGCCCGCCCTTCTTGAACATGGGGCGCCAATTCGTGGCATGGGGCAATCGGCGCACTCGCTTGAGGCGAAGTCGAAGCCGACCCGGGGGTCTGATACATTAGAAGTTTCGAGTCCGGTGTTGACGGCGCTCGAAATTCAGGACACCCCCATGAAATACGGACTGACCATTCCCGCGACCGCCGCGCTGGACTTCGTGTCGCTCGGCGCTTTGATTCACCGGCTCGATCCCGGCATCATCCCGTTCCGGAAGGCGGCCGAGTGCGCCATCCACGTCTCCGGCGGCGAGTTTAATTGCGCCGCCAACCTGGCCGACTGTTTCGGCCTGAAGACGGGCATCGCCACGGCGATGGTGAAGTACCCGATCGGCGACCTGATCGCCGAACGCGTGAAGGCGATGGGCGTGAAGCCGTTCTATAAGTACTTCGAGCACGACGGCGTGCGCGGGCCGAACATGGCGACGGTCTACAGCGACCGCGGCCAGGGCGTGCGGGCGCCGGTGGTGTTCTACAACCGGTCGAACGAGGCCGGCGGGCTGCTGAAGCCCGGCGACTTCGACTGGAGCGAGATCTTCGCGGGCGGCGTGCGCTGGTTCCATTCGGGCGGCATTTTCGCGGCGCTGTCGCCGACCACGCCCGAAGTGATCATCGAAGGCATGAAGGCGGCCAAGGCGGCCGGGGCGGTCGTATCGTTCGACCTGAACTTCCGGGCGAAGCTGTGGAAGATTTCGGGCGGCGGCGACAAGGCGGTGGAGACGATGAACCGGATTGTCGAAAACGTCGATGTGCTGGTGGGCAATGAAGAGGACTTGCAGCTTGGATTGGGGTTGCAGGGGCCGGATGCGCACGCCAAGTCGAAGCTGGATCCGACGGTGTTTTTCGGCATGATCGACGCGGTGGTGAAGCGGTTCCCGCAGGTGAAGGCGGTGGCGACGACGTTGCGCGAGGTGCATTCGACCAACCGGCACAGTTGGAGCGCGGTGGCGTGGATCGACGGCGAGACGCATTCGGCGCCGACGGCGGAACTGGACGTGATCGACCGCATCGGCGGCGGCGACGGATTTGCGTCGGGCTTCTTCTACGGGCTGCTTTCGGGGGCCGAGCCGGTGGAAGCGGTGAAGCTGGGCTGGGCGCACGGGGCGCTGCTGACGACGTTCCCCGGCGACACGACGATGGCCACGGTGGACCAGGTGAAACAGTTCGCCAAGGGCGGGTCGGCGCGCGTGCAGCGTTAGTTCAGAGGCAAGAGACAAGAGAGCGAAAGGGCGGTCCCGGCGGGGGCTGCCCTTTTGTCCCAGTAGATCCGCGCCGAACTGGCGTGGGACGCCGGGGCGGTAGCAGCCGCCGCGCCAGAGGCGTCGAGCAGCGAGGCGAAGTTCATCAGGCCGGGCTGACTGGCTGTAACTCCGATGGCGGCGCGGCTGGAACCGGAAGGCGCGCCATTGCGGCGATCGCCGGGGAGGGGCAGTTTGAAAGTAAGCGCCGGAGCGGACAGATGGCCGGGAGACAGGTTCAGCCGCCCGGCTGAGGGCTCCTGACGCGGTAGAGCCGTCCCTTGCCCCGCGCGCCGATCAATTCACAGCGCGCGCCGAGCAGGGCGTCGTAGTCCGCCGTCACGCCGAAGGTCCAGACGAAGCCGTAGTTGCCGAGGATGGATTGCCAGGGGGCCGCCGCCGCGGCCGTGCCCGGACGCACCGACCGGTACCAGGGAGGGTTGCGCAGCGCGATCGGCTGTTGCCCGCGCACGGCGAGCAGGGTGGGCACGTAGACCTGCTTGCCGATGGTCGCGTAATGCGGAAGGTGCGAGAGATGCTGTTCGCGTTTGGCCTGGGCGGCATCACCCGTGAACCAGGAAATCGGATACAGTTTGGCTCCGGCCGGCAGTTCGGCAAGCAGCGCCAGTTGCTCCCGCATGAGGTGCTGGCCGGCCCGCCAGGTGAAGCCGATCTCGGCCTGACGCGCCAGGAAGACGCCCAGGGCCAGGGCGATGGCCGCCAATGCCGGGCCGCGGCGGGACTCGATGCGGACGCTGATCAAGGTCACCGAAACCGCCGGGATCACCAGTCTGGCGTATAGGTCGGTGCCCATGCCGACGTTGTCCGGCAGGAGCGCGACGCCGGCCCACAGCACCCCGGACACGGCGGCCAGCAGCGGATTCACCGTGGACCTGCCTTTCCAGGCCAGCAGAATCCCGGCAGCCAGCAAGAGAAGTCCGTATGCCGCCGTTGGCGCCGTGTGGTAGCTGATCAGCCACGATAGGCTGTGTTTCAGCTTTTCCGCCGCCGACGCCCATGTCAGCGCCGTCGCGCCGCGGTTCGACCCGAGGCTGGCGTAGAGAAGCAGTCCTGGAATGAGCGCCGCCATGTCGCCAGCCAGCGCCGCAAGCGGAACCCGCCGCTGGAGACGCTCCATGACGGCCAGGCAGACCAGGCTGAGTCCGAGCGCCGCGAAGCCGATCAGGTGGGCCAGATAGGCCGCCGTTGCCAGCGCGTACAACAACGCATAGCTGCCGGGAGTACGGCGGTCACGGTGCCAGAACCACACTGCAAGCGCCAGCAGGTACAGCGCGATCCCGAACGTGTAGTTGATGAAGCCATAGAGGAACTGGGAGTTGTACACCATGAAACAGGCCAGCAGCGCCGGCCAGTGCCGCCTGCCCTGCGCGGACCGGCCCAGCAGCAGGCAACCCGCGGCGAACAGAGCCACCGCCAGCGCCACCGCCAGTGCGCCGGCCGCGTGGATGTCGAAGCCACGCAGCACGGTCATCAGCAGGAGGTCCATCGCCAGGTTCGGGTACGGCTCGAGTACGGCTTCGTAGCGCTGCTGAAACAACGGTGCGTGGCTGAGGTTTTGCAGGATGTGAAGACGCGCGAGGTGGTTCGGATAGTCCACCAGCGGCGGCCTGTCCACGGCCGCGACCGGAGCCAGCAGGCTCAGCAGAACCAGGACCGCGGCCAGCCAGTAGAGCTTGCCCGCGGGCTGAGGATTCGACTCGCACTCCCCGTTCGGGTTGATCGGCATGGTGCGGATCCTCGGCCGCCCGCTCAGGCCTTCTGCCTCAGCCGCAGCCTGCGTCCGGCCCCGGCCCGCTTCCAGGCGGGTTGGTTGTCGCCGGCAATGGCGGGCATATCGTCATGAGCAGGCAGCGGCGAGGACGGTGGTGGGGCATCGGCGCTCTCGCCCGCCGGAGCTTGACCGGCGACGGGCTGCTGCATCGCATGGATCTGATACACCGTGGCCGCCGCCAGGAATAGCATATACGGGAAGTCGTAGTTCACTCGCGACAGGAACATAGCTCCAACCGAGTAGCCGGCCAGGGAGATCCCGATGGCTTCGGACCACCTCGCCATCTCCGGGTCGTCTTCCTTCAGCTTCTTGCTCAGTCTGCGCATCCACAAAATGCAGACGAGCAGGAGAATGCAGTAAGCGATCGCCGCCGGATAGCCGGAGTCCACCAGCACCTGAAGATAGGTATTGTGCACGAAGAGGTTGGCGTGGGTGAAGTCGCCTTCGACGTATTTGCCGGAGATCTCGCGGTAATTCGTACCACCGAACCCAACTCCGAACAGCGGATAATCCTTGCTCACCTTCAGTGCGGCCTTCCAGAACGCCAGCCGCCCCATGGCCGATTCGTCCTCCTGGAAGCTGGACAGCGTCGACATCCTCGCAATCAGCGAATCCCTCACGAGCCACGCGCCCGGCAGCGCCATCAGCGCAATGAAGACGAACGCGGCCATCCGGTACTTCGCCCGCCAGGCCATCAGCATCAGCACCAGCGCCAGCGCCAGTATCCCGCCCCTGGAGTGGCACATGACGATCGCCGCCAGGGTCGTGACCAGCAGGAATCCGAAAAACGACTTCAGCGGCAGCATGTCCGTTAACAGAATCGAGTACCAAAGCAGCGGCACGCCCATCACCAGCCCAAGCGCGACCAGATTGTTGTCGGCAAGAAATCCGCCCACGCCTTGCACGAACATGGCCCCGCCCGCCAGTATCCCGTACAATCCCATCTTCGCTCCAAGCAGCCCTATCGACCCGCCCAGCACTTGCAGCAGCAGCCTCAGGTGCTCCTTCGTTCTCACCAGCAGGGGGATGAAGAGCGAAATCACGCTGGACGTCAGAAACCAGGTATACGAAGGAAAACAGAGATCCTGCCTGAGCGCCGTGAGCACCGAAAGCCCGCACCAAACCTGGAACCCCATGAACACCCACACAATGGGGTTGATCATGAGTTCGGCCACCCGCGGCACCGCCCTCAGAGCGCTCACCCCGGTGACGATGGCCAGGATCATCGAGTACGGCCGTCCTGCCGAATAGGCCAGAATATCGGGCCGGAACAGGGAAAACCACAGATACCCCAGTAGGCCGTATCGTGGGGCATACAAAGCCATCACGCTGATGATCGCCACGATCACCATCAGCACGGCGTCACGCATTCCCTTGGTTTCCCTTCCCTGTCTTCCGCGTCTTGCGCCCTTGCGGGCTCTTACACTATCTTAATCGGCTTGTTCCGGATTTCACAGGCGGCGGGCGGGGCAACCGTTTCCGCCCCGGCCCGCCCGTTCCGCGGATCAATTGGCGACGGTCACCCGGCCGCCGGCCCGCGCCGTACCGCAGGTGATCCGGTAGTGGTATTCTCCCGGACCCAGCCCCGTGGCGGCATGGCGCTGGAGCCTCGCTCCGCCCGCGGCCTGCACGTCGCCGGCGTCGTTGCTTGATGCCGGCGGCTGCGCTCCCAGATAGATCCGGCATCCATCGCCCGAAGGGGCCGTCCAGCGCAACGTCACGCCGCCGGCCTCCGTACGGGCCTGCACGTTATCCACGCGTTCCACGGGCATCAGCGCCCACTGCGGATTGCCCTCATAGCGCTGGTAGGGCAGCGCCTCGCTGAAGACATGGAACGCCGTGCGCGGCGAGTACCCGCCCTTTTTCTCCGCATCCGCCATCAGCGCCAGAGCAGCCCGCGCCAGATTCGGATATCCGCCCTGGTACTCGAACGCCCAGATGTCCTGAAAGCCCGGCATCCACGTCACCGTCGCCCCCGCCGTGTGCGGTGTCGCCGTCGATCCCCACACGCCGCGCTGCGAGATGGTGACCGTGGATTTGCCGGACGACGGCACGCCCGACTGCGGATTGCCGGATAGCCTGACGTACTCGTTGCCGATCCTCGCCCAGGCCGTGTTCATTGGCGAGTAGCCCGTATCCTCCCAGTCGGTATGGTCGATGACGAGCGAGGTCTGCGCGTTGGTCATGTCCGAACTCAGCGTCCATGACGAAATGAACGAGGACGCGCACTCCTCAAACGTCTCGCAGAGGGCCTTGGTTCCCGGTCCCCAACCCCAATCGTCCACCCGCATCTGGTACATCGAGGACGGCGAGACGAGCACCCGCCCGGCATAGTGCGCGGCGACGGCATCGCTCAGGTGCTTCATCATCGGCAGGTTGTCCTTGTCGATGATCGCCCCGGTGCGTGAGAGCCAGGCCCAGACCGCGGCCACATAGGAGAGCCAGTAGCCCGGTGCGCGGCGGTGCCCGTTAATCAAGCCGTCGTTCTGGTTCTGGACGCTCGGCATCGTCGCAACGAACGTGGGGTTGCCAGGAGGGATCGCGCCGTCCCGCGCCTGCCAGTTGTGACGGCCGGCGCACCACATATCCGCCGTTCTCACGGTGGAATCGCTGCGAACGTAAGTGGGGCAGGCCGGGTTCGCCGGAACGTGCGCCCCGCCGGTCAGCAGCATAAGCCCTTCGTGAAAGGCCGCGTTGTTCTGCAACCGGCTCTTGAAGTAGCCCTTCTCGATCTCGCCGTCAGGAGTCAGAATCGTCGCCCAGGCGATGTTGCGGTGCATCCAGGCCGTCGCCCGGTGGACGCCGGAGTTGAAGATGATGCCTCTGGGGCCATGCCTCGCGCTGGTCGAACTCGCGCTGCCGACGCCCGCCGTCGTGGTTGCGAGGCCGAACGCCGCCTCGAACTGAGTCCCGGTCAGGTAGTAGTGATACCCGGTTAGAAGGTAGGGAAGGGCATTGATCGACGGCGCGTGGGAGGTGTACTGCGTCTCACCGTCCGCAAACCAACTGCCGCGATACGGGTTCGCCGTCGCCGTCAGCCGCCCGTCGCACGGAGCCGCCTCGCAGACGTAAGTCTTCGGATTCGAGAAGTTCGCCTCGTGCGAACCCGAAGCCCAGATGTCTCTGGCATCGATGCTCACAGGACGCCCTATGGCATTGTCCGCGCCCTGGTCCGCGTAATAGGTCAGCGTGGCCGCGCCTTCCATGTAGTGAATCGGCGCGTGGCCCCCGGCGTCGGCGTTGCCGATCACGAGTTTGTCCCAGATCTCTTTCTTCTTCGCCGTGGTCACCCCGGAGTGGCCCATCAGATACAGGTAGTTCAGATACCAGCGGGCCGTCAGCGCGATTTCGCCGCGAGCGCCTGTCGTGCCGACGCCCTTGCGCCAGTTCCCGGCGAAACTGGTGTTGGTGTCGCACCACTGCGGCTCGTCGCTGCCCAATTGCGAATTGTAGGCCGACAGATCGCCGTCGGCCAGCGTCGCCGCCACGCCAAGCCTGTAGTCGTAGGACGGGATCATGCGCGTATGGATGAGGTAAGGGAAGTTGTAGTCCATCACCACCGCGCCCGGCGCCGTCCCGCTCCAGGTGAGTTTGTGGCGGCGAGAACGGGCATGAAAGCTCTTGCCCGTCACGCTGTAGGCTGTCGCGGCCTCCGCGTTGCCCGTCTTCAGTGTCAGGTTGATCGAATCGAACCGCTGAAACCGCAGAATGGTCGCGTTCCAGATCTGGGCATCAACTTCGACGCCGGGCCAGTTTGTCAGCGCCCCCGCCCCGTCCGGGTCGGGGTAGAAGCGCAGTTCGTAGACCGGATGGAGCGACTTTCGATTTTCGTTGGCCGGAGCCACCCACGCTGTCGTGTACTCCCAGCCGAAGTCGTGCGACAGTGCCGTGCTGCGATCCTCCACGATCACCGCGGTCACGACTGGACCGCGCATCCAATACCGCCATGAGCCAGCACCAAGCATTGTGCGGGCCGAAGCCGAATACTCGATCGAATTCAACGAACCGTACCACGTCGCTGACCATGAGCCGGCGCCGCCTCCCGTGTCGTAGCTCAGCATCCCGGCCTGATTCAACGCCGCCGCCTGACAGGTGGCCAGATTGCCCAGGTGGCACGGATTCGCGTCGGCCACGAAATCGACGGCCGCCGATCCGTTCGCCGTCACGCCCAGCCGGAACGAGATGAACGCCTGCTGAACCGAGCCGTCAGGCCACGTTGTTTTCACGTCCACCTGCCATGCCGCGGGGACAGTGCCGCCGATGCGCGGCTTGGGATACGTCCCGCTGAACTCGCCTCTCGCGAAGGCGCGAAACACGCTGACAGGCCGCCCCGTTTGATTCGTGCCGCTCGCCTCATGAATGGTGACGCCGTTGTCCAGAGCCAGAACAGGCAGGCAGATCAATGCAGGAATCAGGTATCTCACTCTATGCCCCCAGTTTATCCGCGATCGCTTTCAGAATGGCTCGGTCCGCGGCGGTGAACTTCCCTGACTCGTCCGCCAGCCTGGCCTGCTCCACTTCGAACAGCTTCGCATTCCTGATCATAATGACCTTGCCCGAAAGGAATCCGGCTTCCGCGCCCGCCACCACAAGGATCTCATCCTGCGTGAGGTCTCGGAACGGGCACGGGATCTCGGTCCAACCCGGCTGGATCGCCGTATTGCCGCTGGGGTCCTCCGGCGGCAGGTTCACTGTTCGCGCCTCTTCCACCGGCAACACCAGCGGACGCACCACCGGGGCGCCGTTTTTCAGCACGAACGTGCCGTCAGGCCGGCTCATGATGTTGTTCTGGTAGATCACCTCCGGCAGGCCATCGGCGCCGGCATTCGAGTCGAACCAGCGCTTGATTTTGCGCGCCGGGTCGTACGGCGGCGCCTCTTGCCCCGCCGCCGATTTGAACTCGGTCCTGTTCGCGAACATCCTGAACGCCGTCTGGCTGTTCAGGACAACTTGAGATTTGCTCATTTCCAGTTCCTTTCAATCTGTCTGGCCGCCTGTCGCGGCGATCTTCATTCGCTGTGCGATGACGATGTTGCGCCGCCGCCCCGCCGACGGGTACTCGTCGGCGCCGATATCCCACGCCCCATTTCTGGGCTCCCCGTCAATGTCGTGGGAAAACACCCCGGCGCCCGGATTGGTCATCCCGAAATCCTTCGCTCCGGTGTCGGTCCCGGCGAGATGGTAATCGCCCGTCCCCGCGCCGGCGAAGGTGAACGTCTGGCTGGTGCGGTCGTTCGCATTGCCCCCGCCGGTCACGGTGTAGCCCATCGTCGAAAGGGTTGTGGCGTTGTAGTTCGTCCCGGCGGCGAAGGTCCCAGACGCCGTTGCGGACGTTGCGGAGATCAGGTTGTTGACCGCGATCACAACCCCGTTGTTCCGCAGCAGCCCCTGCCCGACCAGTGGCAGCGTATTGTTCCAGACATACCAATTGCCAACCACGTCGATCTGGATGCCCCGCCCCGATCCCGTCACCCGGTAGCTGTCGTAGATCAGATTGTTGTAGATGTAGATGTTACGCGAGGAGTTGGACGTGCCGCCACCGTTGATGAGGCCCTTCGACGAGACGTTGGTGTTGCCGCGGATGATGCAGTTGCGGATGGTCTGGTTGGCTGCCGCGCCGGACCCCGTGATGAAATTCACCGGCGAGTGGTTGTTCGCCGTCGTGTAGACCTGTAGGCCGTCAACCACCACAAACACGCTGTTGGCAATGGATAGCGGCGCGGCCCCGGAGTTCGTCAGGCGGTACTTCGACGTGGTGTAGACGCCTGCGTGCCGCTCTGCCGTGGGAACCGTGATGAGGATGTAACGGGTCGCGTCAGTGGTCCAACTTGCGCTGGCGATCGTCGCGGCGGCGGTGTCCTCCATCGCGTACAGTTCGATGGTGAGTTGACGGTTCAGCGCTACGAGGTCCCCGGCCTCGCCGGTGAGCGCCGCCGAAAGCGACGTATAGTTTCCGCCCGAGGGCCGCACCGTCACCGTGCGGTTGGTCTGCGCGGACGCCCCAAGGGCAATTAGTAACAGCAGCAGGAGTCGCATCGTCTTAGTCCACCGTGTAGGAGATAAACACCCGCAGCGTGTCGGGCACGCCGCTGACGGCGGAGATCAGAAGCGCCATTGGAACCCGCGCCGCGATCCCTGCGTTTGTGAACGACGTTGAGACCTCCTCGTTGGTGTCGCAAACCAGATTTGAGGTCAGCACGGCAGTTCCCGCCGTATCGGGCGTGGCGGCGGCGCGCTCGTCCAATTGAATGGCCGCCGAAGTCCCGCCTTTTACCGAACACGCCACGCGCGTAATGGTGACGCCTTCGTCGAACATGATCTGGATGCGGCCGGAGTCCCCTGTCGACGGGTCGAATACGGTCAGGCTCTTAACCCCGGCCGCCTGCCCCGTTCTCGTCCATGTGTTAGCCGAAGTGCACAGATGGAGATTCCTGCCCGCTCCGGCGTCGGTCTTGAAGAACTGCTCGCCTGCTGAACACGCCGCGGGCAGGCTCGTGCCGGCCTTTGCCGGCTTTGTCGAAACCGCCCCGCCGGCGTCCCAAGCGCCTGTGATCGCGCGGTTCCCGTTGATCACCGTCTGTCCCTGCGCCAGGCAGGCTGCAAGGATGATGGCTGCCATGATTCTCGTCATTTTCATCGCCTCCCTAGAATGTCCTCAGGATTGTGGCCCGGAACGTCCTGCCCTCGGGGGCCGGTACGCTCGACGCCGTCACGTTGCACAACCGCACCGCGATGGCTCCATTCACCGTCGCGTACATCGTCCCGGCCAGCCCGTTGGCCAAATCCGACGGCCAGCCGGCCGCTATCGCGTCGCCTGAGGTCGCGCCCGGCAGGGAGAAGCTCAGTTCCGAACAGCTTTGGGCGGCTACCACCCCGCCGCTCCATCCCGACAGCGTGGCCGATGCCGTGATGTAAGCCGGCACCACCCCGGCATCCACGCTGATCGTCGTTCCGCTTACCGCGATGCCCGCCCCGGCCGTCACCGCCAATGCGCCGCTGTCGCAATCGCCCCACTCCACGTCCGTCGCCGCTCCCGTCACCTTCAGGCACTTGCCCGGTTGCCCCGCGTATCCGGGCAGCAGGTTCGTTCGCGCCGCCGCCGCCGTTGTCCCGCCCGTGCCGCCCTGCCCCACCGCGGCTACCCCCGAGATCTGCGAAAAACCGTAGTCGCCCACCTGCGACGCCACCGTGCCCGTCCGGCCGAATACGCTCGCCACCGATCCCGTCGCGCAGTTTGTGCCCGCGCTTTCCAGCCGTGTCCCGTCCGCGGAGACCTGAACGCAGCGGCCTGCCGTCCAGGCCGTCTGATTCGTGCCGCCCTTCGACACGCCCACCGTCCCCGTGATCTGCGAAATATTGTAGTCGCCGGCCTGCGCCGTGACGCTCCCTGTTCTGCCGAACACGCTCGCCACCGCCCCGCCGCCCGCCCCGCCTGCCGTCCCGCTGGCCACGCAACGCCCCGTTTGCGGGACCGCAAAGCTGACGACCGCCGTGTTTACGTTGGGAATCGTCACCCCGCCCGGCTCCACCTTTGCGTCGAGCACGTCGAAACACTCCACCAGCACATTCAACGTCCCCAGGTTATGCGTCAGCACCACGCTGGTCGATCCGCTGAACGGCTGCGAGTAGTTCTCCCGCCCCCCGCATGGTCCGCCCGTCGAAATCAGGTTTCCCGCGGCGTCGTACTGCGCGCATTCGCCGCTCGCCGTCGCGCCGCCTCCAAAGGTCTGTAGAACCGTCGAATTTCCGCTCTTGGCCGAAACCCCGTCGATCTGGCTGATCGCATGCGAGTGAATCTCGGCGGCCGCCCCCAGTTTCGATCTCGCACCGGCGGCCGACGCCGCCCCGGTGCCGCCTTGTTCCACCTTCACCACCGTCTGCGCGAGCAACGGGACTACGCCGATCCAGCAGACCAGTGCCCGGCCGGCTATCTTTCTGAGTGCCATCTGTTATTCGCTCCACTTCGATTTCCGGCGTTCGTCCAGAGGACGCCGCTCGATTCAAAGTGAAGTGCCAGCACCAAGCCCGGTCCCGTTTAGCGCCCTGTAACTAATTACAAAGAAAAAGCAAAATAAAATGTCTTGTCGTGTGAATGGGTCATGCCGCCCCTGCGGGATCGGCACAACGAGGGATGAAACGGCGCGCGAGCGGGAGCGGATGCGCCGCTCGAAAAACACCCAGGCGCAATTGACGGAGTCCTTCGTTGAGAATGGGCTGGAGCGCGCGTTTTCGAAGGATCGGATGAAAGCGCTGCCGTCGTTCCGGGGTGGATTCGGCCGGAATCGGCCTCGGTGCGTGGCGCGCGATCGGGAGGTACGGCAGCGTGGCGGAGTTTATCGGCTGTGACTGCCGACAGAGGCATTCGGTGGTTATGAGCGTGAACGAAGGCGGCCAGGCGGGGGCCGCCGAGCGTGTGGAAAACGGCCGGGCGACGACCCGGCAATGCCTGCGCCGGAGCAATGGGCGCTGTTGGATGAGACCGGGCAACGGATCAAGCGGCTGGAAGATCGCATCGCGGACAGGTTCCGGCCAGCGCCTCCGGTCTCAACAATCGTCAAGTTGCCGCGAAGCTGCATGTCACCCAGCCGGCGGTGGGCCAGTGGTGCAAGCGCTTCCGGGTCCACCGCCTCGAAGGCCTGCCGGACGAACCCCGGCCGGGCGCGCCGCGCTCCAGGCCAGAGACCCCGTCACGTCGCTCGGCCCGTCTACGCGCGCCTGCCGCGGACTGCCCTCTGATCGAGGGACCGGCTGCTACTTTGGCGCACCGCCGCCGCGAATGGCGAACAGGTGGTCGCGGTTGACGACGTAGAGCGTCCCGTTGGCCGCCACGGCGGTCGAGTAGACCGTACTGCCCATATCGATTTCGGCGATCAGCTTCTTTTCCTTGCCGGCCTGCAGGATCACGACATTGCCGTCCTCGTTGCCGAGATAAACCTTCCCATCGACGACATACGGCGAGCCCCAGATGGCGGCCAGCGTGTCATGCACCCAGAAGGGTTTGCCGGTCTTGGCGTCGAGCGCGTGGAGAAAACCGCTGAAATCGGCATAGTAGAGGATGCCGTCATGCAGCGCGCCGGTCGAGATCGACCGCCGGATCTTGTCATAGTGCCAGATGCGCCCGGTCTGGGTGATATCGCCTCGTTTGGTGGCGTCGATGGCGTAGAGGTGGCCGGGGCCGTCGCCGTGTTCGGGATCCTGCCCGCTGGCGAGATAGACGGCGTTGCCGACGATGATGGGCGTGCTGACAACCTCGTTCCGCGTTTTCGGCCAGACGGCGTCCTTGGGGTTCATGTCGAACTCCCACAGCTTTTCTCCCGTCAGGGCGTCGAAGCCGCGCACCCAGCCGTCGCCCTGTCCGCTCACCAGTTGAACGCTGTCCCCGATCTTGCCGACGGCCGGCGACGACCACTGCCCGTGCAGGATGCGATCGCCCACGGCGTTGTCCTTCCACGCCAGTTCGCCGGTCTTCTTGTTCACGGCCACGATGGTCGGCGCTTTGGGTGAAGGAACCTTGACATGGCTCTCGTCGCGCCCGTTCGAGGTGCTGACATAAACCAGGTCACCGTGGGAGACCGGCGACGAATTGGCGAGGTTGTGCGGAAACGCACCCACTTTCGCGATCATGTCGAAGCGCCAGATGACGTCGGCATCCTTTGGGCCTTTGAAGACCTCGGCGGTGTACGGACCGTCATTTTCGCCGTCGGTGAATCCCTTCGTGTCCAGGCAAATCAGCTCGGCCCGGTTGGAGACGTAATACAGCCGGTCGCCTTCGACGAGCGGCGACGAAGCCACGCCCTGAAGCGGCCAGTCGTTGACGTCGCCGGAAGCCAGCTTTTCGGACGTGTGCTGCCAGAGGAACTCGCCGTCGGACTCGCGGAAGGCCATCAGGACGCCGCGGTCGCCGGCCTGTTTGGGATCGAGGACCAGTTCGTTATTGGTGCCGGCGAAGACCATGCCGCCCGAGACAACCGGGTTGCCATAGGCGTGTGAACCGAGCGCCGCGACCCACCTGATGTTCTCCTTCGTCTCGACGTTCCAGTTCGTGGGGGCGTTGCTCATCACGCCCACCATGTTGCGGCCCGGAGTTCCGCCCCACATGGGCCAATCGCCAGCCGGACCGGCGGCGCTCAGAACCATCATCAGGCAAACGGCGGCGATCGCCGCCAGTGTCGTCTTGACGCGGAGTTTCATGGGAAAAATCACCTTCAGGCTAACAGAGAAAGCGCCCCCCGGCGCCGCGCCAGGGCCTATTCCGATCGCAGTGCGGCCAGAATCGGCGCGCGCGTGGCCAGCCGCAGCGCCAGCCAGGACGCCAGCAACCCGGCCATCAGGACCGAGGCCAGCAGCACGCCCAGCGAGGCCAGCGGCAGGCGGCCCCCGCGGTCCAACCAGACCGGGGCGATGGCGATCAGCGCGCAGGCCGTGCCGGCGGCCAGTCCCGTCACCAGCAGCAGCAGACTTTCCGAGAGCAGCAGCAGCCGCAGAGCGCCGGGTCCGAATCCGACGGCCCGCAGCAGGGCCAGTTCGCGGCGGCGCTCCAGAACGTTGCGCAACAGCACCGCGCCCAGGCCGGCGGTGCCGAGCAGCAGACCCAGCCCTCCCAGCAACTGGAAAGTGGACAGGTACGTGTTCTCGACGCGGTGGAACGCGGCCAGGCGATCCGCTGTCGAGACCACGTCGAGGCCGTGGTCGCGGAGCGAATCCTCGAGTACGCCGGCCGTCTCGGCGGCATTGCCGCCGCCGCCATCTATCAGGAACATCCGGAATCCGCCTTCGTGGGGGAACGCCCGCGTGAACTGTTCAGGCGAGATGATGACTTCGCTTTGAAAGATGCTGTCGGCCAGGGCGGCCACGAACCGCAGGCGCGCGCCGCCAGGCAGTTCCAATACGTCTCCCAGCTCAAGATGCAGAACGTAGCGCAGCGAGTTGGCGTCGGCGATCGCGGGGATGGCGCCGTCCGGTTGGGGCGAGTCGAGCAGCAGCCAGGGGTTGGCCTTCTGTTGAGGGCTTCGGGCGAGTGACGCGGCGAAGCGGAAGCGGGCCTGGACCATGAGTTCGCGCGGCGGGGCGGCGATGCGGGGCTTCCGCGGGCGGTACAGGTTCAGGCAACTGGCGTCGTCGCCCGGCCGCAACCGGAACGGGAAGATATTGGGCAGGGCGGCGTCCTCCGGCAGATTCAGGCTGTCGCGGCCGTCAGCCGAGTTGAGGTTGCGATACACGGGCAGGGCGGATTCCGCCATCAGCGGAAAGCCGCCGGTACCGGATTGCCGGTCCGTGGCCGCCGCGCCGCCGCGCCGGAACGAGTCGACGGCGACGATGATGAATGCCGCCGAGGCGATCAGCGCAATCAGCAGGATGCTCCGGCCGGGGCGATATGCGGTGTAGCGGAATCCCAGTCCGAGGCAGCCTTGAATCGCCTGGCCGGGCCGCCGGCCGAGCCAGGTCCGGGCGAAACTCAGGATGCTCACCAGCATCAGGCCGCCGGCGCCAAAGAACGCCCCCGTCTGTGCAACCAGACCGAGTGCGCCGGAAGCGATCAGAGCCGCCGCCGCCGCGGCCGAGGTCCGACCGGCCCAGAGCAGGGATTTGCGCTGACCGGCGATGCGCCCGACGGCCGTGATCTGTCCGGCCAGCAGCGCCCGCGGAGAGCTATTGCGGATCTGGCGCAGGCCTGCCAGCAGGAAGAAAACGGCGCTGCCCGCTCCACCCAAAGCGCCGTAGAGCAATGGCTGGGCGGACAGGTGCAGCGACAACAGCGTCGTGCCCACGGCGTCAACCCACCAGGTGCGCAACCCAAAGAGAATGAACCAGGCGTAAGCCAGTGCGCCGAGGACTCCAGCCGCCGCTCCGGCCAGGGCGATGACGGCGCCCTCGGCCAGCAGCAGGTTGCGGACAGTCCTCTGCGCGAAGCCCATGGCTCGCAAGGCGCCGATCTCAGTCAGCCGCTGTTCGACTCCGAAGCGGAAAAACAGGCCGGCCAGCAGCAGCGCGGCCACGACGAGCAGGAAACTGAAATAGGTGAAGTACTCGGCGAAGTCGGTGGCGCCAACCGCCGAGGCCTGCCCTTCGCCGCGGGGGTTTTCCAGCGCCAGGCCGAACGAGGCCGGATCGATGGCGGCATGGAGGCGGCGGGCGAATTCATCGAGGCCCACGCCGGTGACGCGGATCGAGGTCAGGCGGCCGTGCCGGGATGCCCAGAGCTTCTGGCCGGCGCTGAGCGAAACGATGGCCTTGGGCGCGGTGCGGTAGCGGTCCCAGTAGGCTTCATCCTGCGGCCGGATGCGCGACAGGTCGATGGGGAAGGGAGGGTCCCAGGCGGAAAGAGAATCGGAATCGGAGATGCCGGCAAACTCCGGCGCCAGTTCCCGGTCCGCTCCGAGACCGGTCATCGGCAGAATCCGGTCAAGACGGAAGGCCGCGGTTTCTGTCAGCAGGCGGCCATCCGGATGCCATTGGTAATACTCGACCGAAACCCTGTCGCCCGCCTTGGCGCGCAGTTCGGCCGCCGCCCAGGCGTTCAGGGCAATGCCGCCGGGCGCGACACCGGCGGCGTCGACGGCGCTGACGAGCGAGTAGGGAACCACGCGGCCATTGGAGCTGATGGAATTGGCCAGGTAGGTGTAGATGGGCGTTACAGACGCGCCGCTGCTTCCGGCCACCGAAGCGACGGCTCCGGCGAGCGTATCGCTCAGAATCGCGCCGGCGCTTTCGACGGCGAATCCGCGGCCGGCATCGAGCGGCCGGAGACCGATGCCCAGGTCCTCCAGACGGGCCTTCGCCTTGACGGCGGGAAGGTCCGTTTGCCGTGACAGCAGAATGACGTTAGTCCTGGCGGGTTGATCCAATTCCGCCTGAAGACGCGCGAGCGGCACGAAGAGATTACGCACGGCGCCCTGCTGGGGCCGCAACGAAAACTCGCCCAGTTGTCCGGCTGTCAGCGAGCCGGCGAATCGAAGGCGGATTGTGCGCGCGGAGTCGTCCTTGCGCCCGTGCAGCGATTCCAGCGGCACGGCGGACGGTTTCTCTATACGCAGCAGGACCGCGTCGCCCGGACTCAATCCCAACTCAGCGGCCAGAGCCGGGCTGGACAGCGCATCACGGCCGGCCAGCCCGTTTTCCTGGCGGCCATGGAACCTCCAGAACCGGCCGTCCACGCCCCACACCTGGACGCGTGTGGCGCGCCGCCCATCGTTGGAGCCGGTCACGATGCCCTCAAGCGCGATCGCGGGCGCCGCGGCGGTCAGTTCGCCGGCCAGGCTCTCGCGGAAGAACGCCGCCCCCGACAACACCTGTTCCGTGTTGCCGAGGCGCTCGAAGACCAGTCTCCGAAGCGTGGCCCGTACCGAGTCGCCCACCAGCAGCGCACCGGCCAGCACGGCCACCGCCACCGCGGCGCCCACGGCGGCCGCGCCGTCCGTTCGCCAGTAGTAGGACAGGCTACGCCTGAGGAGCGTTCGGAATCTCAATTCGGTGCAACCCTCCGCCGGAAACCTGATAAGTCTCCGGCATCTTCTTGGCCAGATCCGCGCTGTGCGTCACCACCACCAGGACGCCGTCGCGGCCGTGATGCAGTTCCAACAGTAACGAGGCGACCAGATTGGCTGAATCCCGATCCAGGTTGCCGGTCGGCTCGTCGCACAGCAGCAGCAGCGGGTCGCGGATCAGTGCGCGGGCGATCGCCACCCGTTGCTTTTCGCCGCCCGAAAGCTCTCCCGGCAGGTGGTTCAAGCGGTGGCTCAGCCCAACCCGGCCGAGCAACTTGCGTGCGCGGGCAACGTGGTCCCCTGGCGGCGCTACCAGGGTGGGGACGAGCACATTTTCCAGGACCGAACACTGCGGCAGCAGGCAATGATCCTGAAACACAAAACCGATCTTTTCGTTGCGAAACGCCGCCTGAGCCGGCTCGTCGAGCAGAAAGGGATTCTGCGAGTCCAGAATAACGCTGCCGGAACTGGGCGGCTCCAGCGCCCCGAGAATGTAGAGCAACGTGCTCTTGCCCGAGCCTGACGGGCCCATGATCGCGATGGCGGATCCGCCGGGCAGGCGCAGCGTCACCCCGGAGAGGATGTGAACCGCCCCGCCCGGCGAATCGTAGTGTTTGGATACGCTTTCGACTTCCAGCATGGTTTCAGACCCGCGCCGCTCCCGTCAGGCTGCCATAGACCGCGGCCGTGGCCTTGGCCATGCGCTCGATGGAGTGATGTTCCCTTACCGCCGCGCAACCCTCGTCGCCCAGGCGGCGGCGCAGGGCGGCGTCCAACCACAGAGTCCGCAGCGCACCGGCCAGCGCGGCGGCGGAGTCAGGCTCCACCAGCAGCCCGCCGCCAGTTCGAGCGAGGACCTCCGGGTACGCGCCGCGCCGGGGCTGCACGACAGGCACGCCGTTGGCCAGGGCTTCGAGGACGAAAATCCCTTTAGGCTCGTCGCAGGTGCTGGGCACCGACAGCACGTCGAGGCGCTGCAGGAAGCGGATCTTTTCGGCGCGATCCACCTCGCCGTGATAGATGAACTCTCCGGCAAGCCCGTGGCGCTGCATGGTCCGCTCGGCCTCGCGCAGGTAACCCCGGTTGGCGGGCGGCAGGTAGCCGGCCACTTCCAGCCGGCCCGGCCCCAGGTCCTTGTCCTGACGCAGCAGGCGCCAGGCGTCCACGAGCAGGTGCAGGCCCTTTTCCGGCGCGATGCGCGCCATATAGCCTGCGCGGAACACGCCGCCGCCGGAACGGACCGGCGCGTGGCCCCGCAGATTGATCCCCAGCGGCACAACGCGGATCTTACTGGCGGGAATCGAAAGGAAGCGCGACATGAACTCGGCGTAGTATTCGCTCGACGCGATGAACGCGTCCACATGGCGGCCGCCCTCGGCGATCAGCGAGAGCGCCTGCGACCGGTACGGCTCGATCAACCCGCCCAGGAACAGGTCCTCGCCTTGCAGCGTGCAGACGACCGGGCAACCCAGCAGTTCCTTGAGCGGCCGCGCCAGAGCGATCAGGAGCGTATGGGGTATGTCGACGATGCCCGGCGCCTGCTGCGTGCTCAGCCAGAGGGTCAATGTGTCGAATTCCCGGCGCAGCGCCCCGTCACGGCCTTGCAGCATCGCCACGGTCAACTCTCCGAGCAGTTTCGGGTCCACCGGGACTGAGCGCGACGTCGCCAGGCGCAGCAGCCAGCCGGATTCCAGAAAGCGGAAGACGATGGGCGGCAGGCGGCGAAGCAACGGCCAGTTCTGTTGGAGATAGATGCTGATTCCGTTGAAAAAGACCCGCGGGTGGCTGACGTTGGCTTCATCGGTCCTGGTGGGCGTGTATAGTGGCAGCAGGATGACGTCGTGACCCTGGCGGGAAAGCTCGGCGGCCAGCGCGTTGTCGCGCAGGCAGGTGCCGCAATACATGCCCGACGCGCCGGCGGTGAGGGCCAGGATTTTCATACCTTGATATCCCGCGGCGATTCCGGCATGGGCTGGTACCATGGTACTTGACCAGGAGATATATGGTACGTTCATGGGTTCGAGTGGCGTGCGCCGTTGGGCTAGGCTGCGGTCTCGCCGCCGCGCAAACGTGGCGGGGCACCGTCACCGGCACTGTGTCGGCCGAGGACCGTGAAGCCCTGGCCAAATCACGGGTTTCAATCACCAGCACCGAGACGGGCCGGGTGCGCTCCGCCGTCACCGGCGAGCGGGGCGGGTTCTCGTTCGCCTGGCTCACTCCCGGCGTCTATACGCTCGAAGTGGGGCGGGACGGATTCCGCAGGCACGTTCAGCAATTGCGGCTGGCCGTCAACCAGGATATCCATGTCATCGTGGCGCTGCTGCCCGGCGAGTTGATCCATGAGGTGACCGTGCGGGCGCCAAGGGAACTGCTCAAGACAGACTCCGCCTCGGTGAGCACGGTGATCCCCCGCGCGATGATCAACGACCTGCCGCTGGACGGCCGCAACTTCTATGAGTTGACGCTGCTCGCTCCCGGCGTCGTTCCACCCGCGCCAGGCTCCGCCGGCACGGTGCGCGGCGACTTCGCGGTCAGCGTGCAGGGCGCGCGCGGCGACGCCAGCGTCTTCCTGCTGGACGGCGTCTACAATGGCGACCCCAAGATGAACGGCATCGGCGTTACCCCGTCGGTGGACGCCGTCCGCGAGTTCGAGGTGCTGACCAACTCCTACGACGCCTCGTTCGGGCGCAATGCCGGCGGGCAGGTGAACGTGATCACGCGCTCGGGCACGAACGAACTCCACGGCTCCGTCTTTGGCTTCTTCCGCGGCGGAGCGCTGGATGCGCGCAACCACTTCGACCGCCAGGCGGGCAACGATCCTCAATACCGCCGCGAGCAGTTCGGCGCGTCGCTGGGCCTGCCGTTACGCAAGGATCGGTCCTTCCTTTTCGGCAACTACGAGGGGCGGCGCGTGCGGGAGTCGATCCCGCGAATCGCCAACGTGCCAACGGCGCTTGAGCGCCAGGGCGATTTCTCGCAAAGCAGCCAGCCGGCAATGGACCTGTTCACGGGCGCGCCTTTTCCAGGCAATCGCATGCCGGCGGCGCGGATCGATCCCATCGGCCTCGCCCTGGCCGGCCTGTATCCCCTGCCCAACCGGAACCAGCCTGGGGAGAACTTCTTCTCGTCACCCGATCTGAACGACCGCTCGGACACGGGCGACCTGCGCTTTGACCAGCACGTTTCATCCCGCTCCGAACTTGCGGTGCGGTACAGCTTCGGCGACCGCGGCCTCTTCGATCCGTTTTCCGGACCGTCTTACGCATTGGTGCCGGGCTTCGGCACCAACGTCAAGCGCCGCGCCCAGAATCTGATGGCCAGCGAGACGCATGTCTTTTCGCCGGCCCTCATCGGCGAATTCCGCGCAGCGTACAATCGCGTGGCGCAGGGGACGTTCCACGAGAACCAGGGACGCGATCTGAACCGGCAGGTGGGGCTGCCCACGCTGTCTTTCCTGCCGCGGGACACGGGTTTGAGTTTCATTTCGATGCCCGGTTATTCGCCGCTGGGCGACGAGTACAACAATCCGCAGCACAGCGTCTCGGAGACCTGGCAGGCTCTGGGACAGTTGTCGATGCAGCACGGCAGGGGCCTGTTGAAATTCGGCGGCGAGTTTCGTGGGCTTCGCCAGACTGCATACCGCGACGTGCTTTCGCGCGGCATGATCGGTTTCCGCGGCCTTTCGGGAAATCCGGTCGGCGACCTGCTGCAGGGCTTTGCCACCTATAGCGTCGGCGCGCGGCTCGACAATCCGCAGAACCTGCGCTCGCGAAGCTTCTCGGGGTTCATCCACGACACCTACCGCCTCGGTTCCAGCCTGGTGCTCTCGGCCGGCGCGCGTTATGAATACTCGACTCCGCCGTTCGACGCCTTCGACCGCGCCAACGTCTACGATCCGTCGGCCCGCGCGCTGCGGGCGGTGGGCAAGGACGGTTTCCCGCGCGGCGGCCACGACCCGGACCGCAATAACCTCGCGCCGAGGTTCGGCATCGCATGGTCGCCGCGCGACTGCCGCACGGTGGTGCGGGCGGGCTACGGAATCTACTACGACCAGAGTCCGCTGGCTCCGGGCGAGGGGCTGTACTTCAACGCGCCGTACTTCGAGTCCAAGACCTACTTCCCCTTCCAGGGCTACCCGCTCCTCTTGAGGAACCCCTTCCCCAGGGACTTTCCCATCCCCGTTCCGTCATCCGCGCTGGCCATGCAGCGGGACCTGCGCACGGCTTACCTCCAGCACTGGAGCTACTCGATCCAACAGCAGATCGGCGGCGCCGCGCTGGAGATCGCCTATGTCGGATCGAAAGGCACGAAACTGCTCAACGCGCGGGACCTTAACCAGCCCTTGCCGTCGGCAGCGAGCTACAATCCTCGTCCGGACCGCCGGTTTGACGACATCAACACCCTGGAATCGAGAGGCAGTTCAATTTACCACTCGCTCCAGACTCGCTTCCAGCAACTGTTTCACCAGCGGCATTCCTTGTTGATCTCTCACACCTGGGGCCGGGCCATCGATGACGCGTCGAGCTTTTTCACCAGTTCCGGCGATCCGAATTTTCCGCAGGACAGCCGCAATACCAGGGCCGAACGCGCCCGCTCGGGATTCGACCTCCGGCATAGGGTCTCGGCGGGCTACTCGGTGGAACTTCCCCTGGGACGTGGACGGCTGCTGGAAGGCTGGCAGGCCAACGGCATCTGGACGTTCCAGACCGGACGTCCGTTCACGGCCGCGCTGCACCCGGACCTCGACAACAGCAATACCGGCCGCTCCACGCTCGGCTTCGGCGCCAACGACCGGCCGAATGTCGTAAGGGACCCGAATCTGTCCAACCCGTCGGCGGCGCGGTGGTTCGACACGGCGGCCTTTCAGGTTCCCGCTTTCGGCGCCTTCGGCAACGCGGGCCGCAACATACTTGAAGGGCCGGGATTGGGAGTTGGCAACGTTTCAGTGGTCAAGCAGACGCCGCTGGGAGAGAATCTGCGGCTGCAACTGCGGATCGAGGCGTTCAATGTCTTGAACCGTACAAACTACGATCTTCCGGGGATCTTTCTGGGAACTCCGGGTTTTGGCCGCATTCTGTCGGCCGGCCAGCCGCGCAGGGTGCAATTCGGATTGAAGTTGCTTCTGTAAATCCATCGAGGTGCTCGAATGAGGCTGTTTCTTTTTGCAGTCGTTCTGGCCCTGCCCGGTTCGCTCCTGGCCGACTGGCCCCAGTGGCGCGGACCCGATTCCAACGGCAGCGCTCCCAAGGCGAAAGATCTTCCAGCGAGTTGGAGCCAAACCGAAAACGTGCTGTGGCGCACGGCGACGCCCAGTTGGAGCGCGGCCACGCCCATTGTGTGGGGCGACCGCATTTTCATCACCTCCGCCGAACAGGGCTCCGCCCGGCTGAAGATCGACCCGGCCTCCGCCCGTGAAGCCGGCCAGCAGGGACGGGACAAGGTCTTTCTGCTGGCCGTCAACCGCAGGAACGGAGCCATCCTCTGGCAGCGGCAGATCGACGCCGAAAACATTCTCTGGCGCAAGCAGAACTCGGCGTCGCCCTCTCCCGTCACCGACGGCGAACGGGTCTGGATCATGACCGGCAACGGCAAGTTCGCCTGCTTCACCGTGGACGGCAAGGAGGTCTGGAAAAGGGATATCCAGGCCGAATACGGGCGGTTCGGACTCAACCACGGCTACGCTTCGACGCCCCTTCTGCATGGCGAGCGCCTCTACGTCCAGGTCATTCACGGTTTCAAGACCAAGGACCCGTCCTACGTCTTCGCCGTGGACAAATCGACCGGCAAAACGGTGTGGAAAGTGGTGCGGCCCACCGGCGCCGTGCAGGAATCGCTGGACAACTACGCCACGCCGCAGATCGCCGTGGCGGGCGGCAAGCCGCAACTGGTGATCTCCGGCGCCGACTGCGTCACCGGCCACGACCTGACAACCGGCAGGGAACTGTGGCGCATCCGCGGCTTCAACCCCTCCGGTAACCCTTTCAACCGCACCATCGCCTCTTCGCTTGTGATTGGCGACCTGGTATTCACGCCCAGCACGCGCGGCCGGCCCTTCGTCGCGTTCCGCGCCGGCGGCGAGGGCGACCTCACCGGCCGGAGCGAGATCTGGACCAACAATGCCGCCGCCGACGTGCCGACGCCGGCCACCGACGGCAAGTACCTCTATATCCTCAAGGACAACGGCACGCTGACCTGCCTGGAAGCGCTGACCGGAAAGGTGATGTACGAGGGGCAAAGGCTCGAACACGGCACTTACAGCGCCTCCCCGCTGCTGGCCGACGGCAAGATCTATTCGGTCAGCGAGGGCGGCGTTACGACGGCCGTCAAGGCGGGACCCGCCTTTGAGATCCTTTCGACGAACACTCTGGACAGCCTGACCCTGGGCAGTCCGGTGGCCGTGGGCAACCAGATCTTCATCCGGACCGCGGATTATCTTTACTGCATCCAGAAGCGCTAACGCCCATTGGCGCTGAACTGTTTGAGATGAACTTCCGAGGTGATACTTATGCGCATTCTTGCGGCATTGCCGCTTTTGACGGTTGCCCTGTGGGCAGCCGACGACGATTGGGCCCGCTGGCGGGGCCCCTTTGAGAACGGGATGGCCAGGGGCGACGCGCCCACCGAATGGGGCGACGGCAACAACGTCGCCTGGCGTACGCCCATCCCCGGCCTCGGGTTCTCGTCACCCGTGATCTGGGGCGGCAGGATCTTTGTCACCACCGCCGTGCCCACCGGGAATACGACACCGGTGCAGGCCCCAACGGGCCGCGCCGGCGGCGGCTCGGGCGCCGGGCGCGAGCATAAGTTCGTGGTCATGTGCCTGGACCGCAAGACCGGCAAGGTGCTTTGGGAACGGGTGGCCACCGTGGCCACGCCGCACGAGGGGTACCACGGCCGCTATGGCAGTTTCGCCTCCAACAGCCCGATCACGGACGGCAAGCACGTCTATGCCTTCTTCGGCTCGCGCGGTCTGTACACCTACACGCTCGACGGCAAACTCGTCTGGCGGAAGGACTTCCCGCCGCTGCGCATGCACATGGCCTTTGGCGAGGGTTCGGCTCCCACCCTGGACGGCGAAACGCTGTACGTGGTCCAGGACCACCAGGGAGACTCCTTCATGCTGGCGCTCGATCGCAACACGGGCAAGGAGATCTGGCGCGTGGCGCGCGACGAACCAAGCTCGTGGTCGCAGCCCGTGGTGTTTACCCACAACGGCCGCAAGCAGTTGGTGGTCAGCGCCTCCAATAAGGTACGCGCCTACGATCCCGCCACGGGCAAGGTGATCTGGGAGTGCGCCGGCCTGGGCAGCAACGTCATTCCCGCGCCGGTCGCCGCCGGCGGCATCGTCCACGTGATGAGCGGCCATCGGAATCCCTTCGCCATGGCCATCCGCCTTGGCGGCGAGGGCGATCTCACCGCCACCGGCGCCGTGGTCTGGACCAATGACCGGGGCAACTCCTACACGGCCTCGCCCGTGCTGCACGACAACAAGCTCTACTTCATCACCGATAACGGCATGTTGAACTGCTTCAACGCCCTCACCGGCGAGGCCTACTACAGGCAGCAGCGCCTGCCGAAAGTCTACAACTTCAAGGCATCCCCGGTGGGCGCCAACGGCAAACTGTACCTGGCCACCGAGGATGGCGACGTGGTGGTGGTGAAGATGGGCGAGACCTTCGAGGTCCTGGCCACGAATACTCTGGCGGACCAGGTCTTCATCTCTTCGCCCGCCATCGCCGGCGGCAATATCTATCTGCGCAGCCGGGAAGCGATCTACAGTATCGGGAAGTGAGGCGGGCCGGGCTGGCCGCCGCCACAGGTCCCGAGTCCGCAGCCGCTGGCGCTCCGTAGCGCCAGCGCTCCGCTGGGGCAGGTTTCTGCGCACCGCAGCGCCACTTCCAGAAGCGCGTCCGCCATGGGCAGGCCGAACGGCGCCGCCACGGTGACGTTGAATCCGCGCCCGATGGTGGTCAGCCCCAGCGGTTCGCCGGCCTCGGCCGCGATCCTCACGCAGGCGTCGCACATGATGCACTTGCCCGGCTCATAGATGATGTCCGGATGGGAGGTGTCCCGCGAGAAGCGCCGCCGTTCGCCGGCGAAACGCCCGGCGTCGGCGCCGTATTCGGTGGCCAGCGTGCGCACGCCGCAGCAATCGGATTTACGGCACCCGCACGTCAGACAACGTTGCGCCTCCCGGCGGGCGTCCTCGCCCGACAAACCGGTGGCGACTTCCTCGAAGCCAGCCAGCCGCCGCTCCATTTCGATCTCCGGCATGGGAACGCGATCCGCCATCTCGATGCCGCGAAAGATCAGCGCCCGCTCGGCGTCGTCCACCGGCCTGAACACCACGGCCGCCTGGCGGGCTTCGCCCACCACCGGTTCGCCCCGGAGGAACTGGCCGATCGAGGCGGCGGCGACGCGGCCCGCCGCCACCGCGCGCACCGCCAGGTCCGCGCCCAGCACGGCATCCCCGCCCGCGAATACGCCCGGCAGATTGGTGGCCAGGGTCCTTTCATCGGCGGCGATCCCCCAGCCGGTAACCCGCAGACCCTCCGATTCGGCCAGCGAACGGTCCACCGCCTGGCCGATTGCGGCGATCACCGTCGAGCATTCGACCACATACTCGGAGCCTTCCACCGGGACCGGCTGGCATCGTCCCGATGCGTCGGGCGCGCCCAGCATGGTGCGCTGGCAGGTGAGCAGCAACTGGTGATCGTCGCCGCGTTCGAGCAGCGTCGGGGCCACAAGCATCTCGCAGACCACGCCTTCGGCTTCAGCTTCCTCCACTTCCTGCATCAGGCACGGCATCTCGCGCCGCGTACGGCGATAGAGGATCCTGACGCTTCGCGGACCCAGCCGGATGGCCGCGCGCGCGCAGTCCATCGCCGTGTTGCCTCCGCCCACCACCACGACGCCGGCTCCCAGCGACGGCGGGTTGCCCTCGGCCACCAACCGCAGGAACTCGACTCCGGAAAGCGCCAGTTCCTCGCCCTCGCAACGCAACCCCTGGGCGCGCTGCGCGCCCACGGCCAGGAAGACGGCATCGTGGCCGGCGCGCAAATCGGCCAGCCGGAAGTCCCGGCCCCAGCGCGCGTTCATGCGGAACCCGGCGCCGGCGCGGCGGATTTCGTCGATCTCGGCGTCCAGCGCGTCCTTGGGCAGCCGGAAAGCGGGTATTCCATAGCGCAACATGCCGCCGGCGGCGGATTCGGCGTCGAACAGCGTGCACGCGTGCCCCTGTCGAAGCAGAAACTGCGCCGCCGCCAGCCCGGCCGGACCGGCGCCGACAATGGCCACCGACTTGCCCGTGGACGGCGCCCGCGGCGGCGCATATGGCGCTGCCCCTTCGCGATCCAGGTCGGCTACGTAGCGGTGCAACGGCCCGATGGTCAGCCCGTCGTCATACTCGATGCGGCGGCATCCCTGCTCGCACAGCCGCGGGCAGATCCGTCCCAGCGCGCCGGGCAGCGCCAGCCGCTCGCTGATAACACTCATCGACCGCGTGACGTCGCCGGCGACGATCTCGCGCACGAAGCCGGGTATGTCCAGACCCGCCGGACAGCGCGCCGAGCAGGGCGCCACGCATTCGCCCGCATGGTCGGAGAGGAGCAGTTCGATGGCCACGCGCCGCGCAGCGCGCACCGCTTCGCCGTTTGTGTCGACCTCCATGCCCTCGGCCGCCGGCATCGCGCAGGACGGCGAGAGGCCGCGGTTTCCTTTCACCTGCACGGCGCAGACAAAACACGATGAGGCCGGTTCGAGTCCCGGCACGTGGCATAGCGTCGGGATACGGATGTCCAACTGGCGCGCCGCGTCAAGGATGGTGGTCCCGGGCGGTACGCTGACCTGCCGGCCGTCGATGGTCAGGGAAATCATGGCGAAACCACCTCGATCGCCTGCTCCTGGCAGGCCTGCCGGCACATGTCGCAACGGGTGCAGAGATCCTGGTCGATCTCGTGCCGCTCATAGGGGCGGTAGGCGATGGCCTTCACCGGGCACACCTGGGCGCAGGAGGTGCAACCGGTGCAACCGGCTGTCACCTGGTAACGGATCAACGCCGTGCAGCGGCCGGCCGGGCAACGCTTTTCGAGCAGGTGCGCCTTGTACTCCTCGGGAAAGTAGCGCAGGGTGGTCAGCACCGGGTTGGGCGCGGTCTGGCCCAGCCCGCACAGGCTGCCGCGTCCGGCATGACCTGCCAGAAGTTCCAGGTTCTCAAGGTCGCCGGACCTGCCCTGGCCCGCGCACAGCCGTTCGAGGATCTCCAGCATGCGCTTGGTGCCGATGCGGCAGAAGGTGCACTTGCCGCACGATTCCGACTGCGTGAAGCGCAGAAAGAAGCGCGCCAGATCGACCATGCAGTCGCTGTCGTCGAGTACGACCAGGCCGCCCGATCCCATGATGGCCCCGGTGCTGGCGAGCGCCTCATAATCGATTGGCGTGCCGGCCAGGCGCGCGGGGATGCAGCCCCCCGAGGGCCCGCCGAGTTGCACGGCCTTGAACTTCCGGCCATCCTTGATGCCGCCGCCGATGTCTTCGACCACCTCCCGGATGGTGATGCCCATGGGCACTTCCACCAGCCCGCCGCGATTGATCTTGCCGGCCAGCGCGAAGACCTTGGTCCCCTTGCTCTTTTCGGTGCCCAGAGCGGCGAAGGGGCCGGCGCCGCGGCGCACGATCCACGGCACGCAGGCCAGCGTCTCGACGTTGTTGACCAGCGTCGGCCGCCCGCGATAGCCGCGCTGGATGGGGTAGGGCGGACGCAGCCGCGGCGTACCGCGCTCACCTTCCAGCGACCGGATCAGGGCGGTTTCCTCGCCGCAAACAAACGCGCCGGCTCCTTCGCGGACCTCCAGCCGCAACGGGAAATCGGAGCCGGGAATGCCGCGTCCCAGCAAGCCGCGCTCTTCGGCCTGCCGGACCGCTTCACGAATGCGGCGGACGGCGAGCGGGTACTCGGCACGTATATAGAAGATGCCCTCGGCGGCGCCGATGGCGTAGGCGGCGATGGCCAGTCCCTCGACAACGCGGTGCGGATCGGATTCCAGCACAAGCCGGTCCATGAACGCTCCGGGGTCGCCCTCGTCGCCGTTGCAGATGACATACTTGTCGCCTTCGGGCTGCCGCCGGGCCAGATCCCATTTCAAGCCCGTGCCGAAGCCGGCGCCGCCACGCCCGCGCAGACCCGAATCGGTGATGATCTGGATCAGCTCGGCGGGCTTCAGTTGCCGCAGACATTTATCGAGCGCCTGGTAGCCTTCGCGCGCCAGGTAGTCGTCGATGCTCTCCGGATCGATCTCGCCGCAGTTTTCCAGGACGATGCGCTGCTGCTTGCCCAGGTAGCTGGCCGCGCCGCCGCTGCCGCGATCGACTCTGTACCCGGCGAGCCGCGCTCGTGCGCCGCCGTTCCCGAACAGGCCCGCCACGCGTTCAGCCGCCCAACGCAGCCGCGCCTGGACCGCGCCGGGGCGCACGTGCCGCCGGACGATGCTTCGCGCCGCCTCGGCGGTGACGTTGCCGTACAGCACGGTCCCGCCATCGGAGCCGGCCACTTCCACCAGCGGCTCGCGATGGCACATGCCGTTACAGCCCACCGCCTTCACCACCGCCCCGGCGCCGGCCTGCCGCGCCTCTTGCTCGATTGCCGCCCGCACGGCTTCGGCGCCGCCGGCGATGCCGCACGAGCCGAGACCTATCCGGATTTCGACGCCCTTGCCCTTCATGCCGGACTCGGACTCCGAATGCCGTCCAGCGCATCACATGCGCCGGTGGGCGTCAGTTTTCCAACGGTCTGGCCGTCGACCATGATGACCGGCGCCAGGCTGCAACAGCCTACGCAGGCCACTTCGTCCACGGTGAACAGGCGCTGCGCGTCGGTGTCGGCGCCGCCGGGAATCTCCAGGCGGCGGCGCAGTTCATCGGTGATCAGCCGCGCCCCGGCCACGTGGCAGGCCGTCCCATGGCAGACCCGGACCACGTGCCTGCCCCGCGGCGAACGCCGGAACTGCGAATAGAACGACGACGACCCGGCAATCTGCGCGGGCGTGATCTCAGTCAACTCGCAGACCAGCTTGAGCGCCTCGTCGGGCAGGTAGCGATAGTGCGCCTGAATGGCCTGCAAAATGGGAATGGCCGCTTCCCTCGACCGTCCATGTTGTTCGACGATCCGCTCGACGAAAGCCTGATGAGGTTCCTCTGCTCCGCCTGGCGCGGCGGGCAACGTCAATGCGGGCCCTTGCCTGGGTGCGGCCTTGAGCTGGACCAGCCGGTCCATCGGCAACTGACGCCTGCCGCCGCAAGCCGCCAGCCACTTGGCGGCGGCGACAAAGAGGGACGCGGCCAGCAGAAGGACGATCGCTATGACATCGTCGCGTTTCCTGCGCTGCTGAAGAGCGGCGGTGATCCGCTTGTGCTCGGCCTCAATCCTAGGCGCGAACGAGGCGTCCTCACGCACTTTCCGTTTGAGCTCGGCGACGGTCTTTTCGTCCCTGGGCGCCTGGAGCCGGGCGGCGGCATAGCTTATGGTGAGCAGCAGCACACAGACGGCAACGGCGGCGGCGGCGATCCAGGCCGCCCATCGGACCCTCTGGTGCAGGGTCTGGTTCATCGTTTCCTCGCCAGTGGCCCCTCGCGAGGGCAGGACTCGAAGCACCGGGCGCAGTAAAGGCATTTCGGCCGCACCACGCGCATCTTCTCAATGGCTCCGTAGGGACACGATTCCTGGCACAACCCGCAGTCCAGTTCCTTGTCGGGGGTGATGCTGACGCCGCGGCCGGCAAGCCGGGTCACCCACTCGAGCAGAACGCCGTAAGGGCACAGAAAACGGCAATACGGACGGCCCACGAAGATGCCCAGCACCAGGAACGCCGCGCCGATGTAGAGCATGTGGGCGAAACCCGCCATGCGGAAAAAGCCGACGAAGGGATCAAACCGGCAGATGATGAAGTCGTGCACGGGGAACGGCTGCAAGGCGAGCCAGACGGCCCCGCCGAGGTAGGCGTACCTCAGCAGGCCAAGCGCCCGGTCCAAACGGCGCGGGACCCGCAACGGCTTCAGCAACACCAGTTCCTGAAGGGCGCCCAGCGGACAGACGCCGCCGCAGAACGCCCGCCCGAAAAACAGCGCCACCAGCAGCGGCAGAAAGAAGACCGCCGTCACCACGATCGGGATGGCGTAGCCCGGATCGGTGAGGGCGACCGACACGTTCTGAATGGAACCGATCGGACAGATGCAGCCTTCCCGGTAGAAGCCGAAATAGCCCAGACACGCCACCGTCAGCGCAAGAACCCATTTCCGGCTTCGCCGGCGGAGGACCACCCAGACCGAGATCCCCATGGCGACGGCCATCAGCACCACATCCAACACTTCCAGCCAGTAGGACCGCGGCTGGGGCTTCTGGACGGCGGGCGTCTTGTATGAGCCGCCGATACCCTCTTCCTGGGGGGCGGCCTGAACCGGGCGCTCATACTGCATGGCTTGGCCCGCCGCATTGACGGCGAACAACAGAATCAGGCCGGCCGCGGCGGCCAGGAGCGTGGACGCGCGTGATTTCATGGACATCCCGCCGGGCCTAGTCGTGAGATCCCAACTGCACATGGTCGAACGCTTTTTCGATGGGCACTTGCAGGATGGCGTCCTTGGGGCAGGCCGTTGAGATGGCGCAGCGGTTGCAATCCACGCACAGGCTATGCCGGACCCTCAAGACGATGGAGCCCAGCCCCAATGGCTCCTTGCACGCCATGACGCACTTGCCGCAGCCGTCGCATTTGACTTCGTCGATGATGTATTCGTAGAAATTGTTGGCCGGGTCGTCGGGGTCGATGTCACCGATCGGCTTGCGCTCGATGGCGTCGCGCGGGCAGAGTTTCTCGCTGGGCAGCCCCTTCTCGTCCACGGCGCTGGTGATATTGAAATAGGCAGGGCAGATGTAGCAGCGGCCGCACTTGGAGTATTCGTTGACCGCCCTCACGGCGGACAGCGGCACTACACACTCGGTCGTGCACAGGTTGCAGGCCTCGACGTTGGTCACCCCCAGCCGGCTGTTGATGCACCTGGCCGAATCGACGTTCCACACAATCTGTCCGTCGGCCTTGCGGACCAGATAGAACGCGGAGCCGCCCAACGCCAGAGCCGCCGCGCCACGGGCCGCCCTGGCGAGCGCGCCGCGGCGGGTCGTTTGATCGCTCATGCGGCCCCTCCTTGCCCGCCCAGCGGCTCGAAGACAAAGATCTGGAGCTTCACCGTATCGGCCACATAGACCTGGCCGCGCGAGCCGGCGGCGATGCTCATGTTCTTGCAGTTCGGATCGAAGACATCGGAGGCGATCACGGCCAGCAAGGCGCCTTCAGCATCGTAAACCTTGGCGCGCGGGCCGGCTTTCTCGGTGACCCAGATCCTGGAGCCGCCGGTCACGGCCACGTTGGTGGGATTGCAGCAGCCCGAAAAGCCCGCCGGATCACGCCCGTCGAAACGGCCGAAATGCCCGAGCAGGGCGCCGCCGGCGGTGTAGCGTTCGACCCGGTGCTTGCCCGGATTGGCCGAGTGGATGACGCCCTTGGCGTCCACGCCGAAAGACACGGCGCCGTTGGGAATCAGGAACCCCTTCATCCGGTTGTCGTTGCCGATGTCGTTGAGGTACTTTCCGCTGCCGTCATAACGGCGGATGCAGCGGCCCGTGGCGTCGGCCAGGAAGACATTGCCCGTGGAAAAACCGATCGCCGTCACCAGTCCCAGACGCTGCTCGTCCCGCCAGGCGGCCTGGAGCCGGCCCGCGCCGTCGAAAATCTCAACCTGTCCGGGCTGGCCGCAAAACACCCGCCCATCGCCGGCCACGGCCACGGCAAAGCCCGGCATGGCCGTTCTCCAGCGCCGCGCGAGCCGGCCGCCGCTTTCGAAGACTTTGATCTCCTGGTCGCCGGCCGCGTAAACGGAATCCCGCCGGTCGACGGCCAGGCCGCGCAATGCCTCGCTGAAGTGATCCGCCGCGCCGCCTTTTCCGGCAAGAACCCGCACCTGGCTGTATTTCATAAGCTGCCTCGCTCACGCGCCACGCACGTCGATGCACACCATCCTGGACATGTCCCTCAGCACAAGCTTGCCGGCGGAGAGAGCCATCGGCGCCCACACATCGTGTCCGCCGAGCACCTGGGCCTGGGCCAGTTCCTTGTACTGCGTGGTGTTGGCTTCAATCAACCTGAGGATACCCGTCTTGCCTTCCAGGACGAAGAACATATTGTCGGCGAGCATGAAACTGCCAAGCTCGAACGACGCCTTGCCGTCGCTGTCCCAGACCGTCCTGCCATCGAAGGCCAGGCAGGTGAACAGGCCTCTCTTCTTCTTGCCCACGGCGAAGAGGTGGCCTCCATGGACGATGGGCGTGTGGACTTCCGAGTTCCACTCGTTCTTCTTCATGTCGAAGACGGGCTCGGCCCGGAACACGCCACCGGCCGGCCGCACGCGCACCATGACGCTGCCGGCGTCGTAGCTGGCCGTCATGAAGACCCGCTCCCCGTCCACCGCCACCGGAGATGGGGCCACGGCCACATTGAACTTCCGCGGAAACTCCCACAGCAGCTTTCCATCGCTGGCCGAGACGCCCAGAGGTCCATTCAGAGTGCCATAGATGTATTGCCGGACTCCGCCCATCAGCGCCGTCGTGACCGAGGCGTGCGAGAGCAGGAGCCTGCCGGGGTTGGGCGTCCTCCAGATCTCCTTGCCGGTGGCCTTGTCGAACGCCGCCATGATGGCCGCGCCGCCGGTGGCGATGACCACGCGGTCGCGTTCGACGAGCGGGCACTGCCCGTTGTACCAGGGAGGAATGGCGGACTTGTAATCGGTGACCAGATTCTTGCGCCACAACTCCTTGCCGGTGCGCGCGTCGATGCAATGGAAAACGCACTTCGGGTCCAGCGAGAAGACGTAGCGGCCGTCCACCGCCGGAACGGTGCGGGTGATGCCGTGGTTGGGCCGGATCGAGCGGCGCTCGGTGAAACGCCAGATCTCCTTGCCGGTAGTCAGTTGCCGGCAGTGGACACGCCAATCCGATGCCGCCTCGTCGTAGTCGTGGTGGTAGACGCGGCCGGCCACGATCGCGGCGCCGGCGTAGCCTTGAGCCACCGGAACGGTCCACAGGACCCTGGGGCCCTTGGCCGGCCACCGCCTCAACAGCCCCGTCTCCCTGGAAATGCCATCGCGGCCTGGTCCGCGGAACTGCGGCCAGTCAGCCGCCGTGGCGGCGGGCAGGATGCCCGCCAGATTGTGCAGACCAAGTCCAGCCAGCCAGTCTCGCCGTGTCAGCATTTGCTTCTCCGTCTGTAGCCCTTCCCCTTCGGTTCAGAGCTTGGGTTGCAGATTTCGGTCTCGGCCTTCAGATATCCAGCGTGAACGGACTACAAGGTAATAATATCAGGATTCCCTCTCTACTGGCCGAAACAGTAGACTACCCCGTCAAGTGTGGATATGACGAGGCGCTGGCCCGCGACGGCCGGCGAAGCGGTGACGGCGGCGCCGGCCTCGAATTGCCAGAGTTGCCTGCCGGTCCTGAGATCAAGCGCGGTCAGGCGGCCGTTGTGCGCGCCGAACAAGACGCGTCCGGCGGTGACAACCGGCGATGAATCCACTCGGGCGCGCGCGGCGAAGGTCCACACGGCTTTCCCCGTTTTGGCGTCCAGGGCGTGCACCATGCTGTCCCGTCCGCCCACCACCACGATTCCGCCGGCCACCGCGGCCGACGAGTAGAACGGGAACTTGCGGCGGGGGTGCTGGTATTTCCAGAGCACCGCCTTGCGCCGCAGGTCGATGGCCAGCACCTCGTTGTCGAAGGTGCCCAGATAGGCCACGCCGCCGGCAATGGCGGGCGAAGCGCCGACGTAGGATCCCACCTGCACCGCGTATTCCTGTTTGCCGTCCGCGATCCGGATGGCGCGCAGATGGCCGTCGCAACCGGAGATGAGGGCCAGGCCCGCGGCGATTCCAGCCGTGGCGTGCACCGGGCCCTCGGTCTCGTACGACCAGACCAGGCGGCCTGTCAGTGCATCCAGGGCGTGCAGGCTGCCGTCATAGGATCCCACCAGCACTTTGCCGCCGCTGACCACCGGAGACGCCTTGATCTCCCCGCGCGTCTTGTAGACCCAGCGCCGCCGGCCGTCCTCGGCTCCAACCGCGTGAAGGTAGCCGGTAAGATCGCCAACATAGACGATCCCCCCGCTCACCGCCGGCGAGGACTCGCCGATCTCGCCCTCCGTTTTGTACTTCCAGCGAAGCTTGCCCGTCGCCAGATCGAGCGAGATCAACTCGCCGGTGAAGACGCCAACGTACACCGCCCCGCCGGCGATGGCGGCCGACGACTCGATGGCCTGGCCGGCTTCGTAGGTCCACAACAGCTTCAACGGCACGCTCAGTCCGCCCTCGGCGACGCCGGTCAGTTGCGGGTTGCCGCGGAACTGCGGCCACTCCCGCACCTGCCCCGGCAGGAGGCAAACGAGGGCGAAAAACAGCGCTGCCGGCCGCGCTACCGTGCGCCGGCTTCGAGCGAGGCGCATATCAACTCCTTGTCGTTGCGGGTGAAGATGTGCCGGTTGGCGTAGGCCGGGTGCACCCAGTTGACCGCACCGGCCTCGCGGCGGTTGCCGGGATTCGAGGTCGGCTCGATCAGCTTGGTGCGGGCGATCTCCTTGTACCCCCGCGGGCTGAGTTGCGCGATGATCAACTCACCGCGGTCGTTGTTGATGAAGTAGCGGTCCCGGTTTCGCACCATGTGGGCGGCCGCCCAGCGTGCTCTCTCGCTGGTGACATCGAGCGTCTCCCAAACCTGTTTCCCGGTCCTGGCGTCGAGGCCGCGCAGGTGGCCGTAGGAGCAGATCCCATAGATGTGATCGCCGTCGATGAACGGGGTCGAGATGAGGGAGTGCAGGCCGTCGGGCTTGGTTTCGCTGCGGCTGGCTCCGCGCCACAGGACGCTCGCGCCCGGACGCGAGCCGTCCAACGCCATCATCATGGACCCCTGGGTGAAGCTGGAGACCAGCAGCCGCGGCCCGTCCCAAACCGGCGCGGCAACCGACCCGCCCAGCGGGCTGACAATCGGCAACTCCCAAAGACGCTTTCCGGTTTCCGGGTCGAGCGAGGCGACGCCCTGCGGGTGCCACTGAATGATCTGCCGCTGTCCGCCGGCCTGGATCAGAATTGGAGCGCTGTAACCTGGCTCGAAATCCGACGAAAGGGCGCGCCAGAGCACCGCGCCGGTCATTTTGTCGAAGGCCATCACCTTCGAGTCACCCTTGCCGCCGGCCAGGCAGATCAGGCGCCGGCCGTCGATGAGCGGAGCCGCCGCCATGCCCCAGACCGGAACCTCGGCGCCAAACTCGCTCACCACGTCGCGCTTCCACAGCAGCTTTCCGTCTTCGGCCCGCAGACACTGCAACATGCCCATGGACCCGAAGAAATAGACCCGGCCGCCATCGACGGTGGGCGTCGCGCGCGGTCCGATGGCATAGGTGGTGGCCAGGCCAGTATAGTCGACCTCCCACTCGCGGGACCACAAGAGCTTGCCTGTCTTCTCGTCGAAGGCCAGGGCGCGCTCGATCCCCTTCGGCCGCGTGGTGGGCCGGAAGTCCATCACGAACACCTTGCCGCCCGCCACCGCCGGCCCGCCGTAGCCGCCGCCGAGCGGCACGCGCCATTTCACCTTCAAACCTCCGGCGGGAAAGGTTTCGAGAATTCCGGTTTCGCTCCAGACGCCGGCACGGTCCTGGCCGCGGTACTGAGGCCAGTCCTCGGCCCATTGCAGCGTCGAGAGGAGACAGAAGACGGCCGTCAACCTGCAGGGGTTCATATATTCACATAGTCTCACTTTTCCAGAGACTAGTTCGGCGTGATGCGGAAGCAAGCCATTTCGGTGGTGTTGCGAACGAACAACAGGCCGCCGGCCAGGGCAGGCACGTTCCAGGTCTTGCCCTCCACGGCGGAGAACCGCGCCAGTTCCTCGTGCCGTTCAGGAGTGGCTTTGACAAGGACGGCCTCGCCGGATTCCGTCGTCACCACCAGGTGGCCGCTGGCCAGGAGGAGTTGGCCGTAGCCATAGCGCCCGCCTTTCCACTTCTGCTGCCCGGTGCCGGCGTCGACGCAGGCGAGGATGCCTTCGTCGAGGCCGTAGATATGTCCCTCGTGCAGCACCGAGGGGTTGAACTTGTTCTTCATGCGCATGTTCTGCCAGACGGTGCGGGCCGTGAAAGTGTTGGCCGCGGGCCGCAGTTCGACCACCGCCGCGCCGTGACCGTAGCCGGCCGAGATGAAGAAGCGGTTGGGGCCGGTGACGATGGGTTGCGAGGCGTTGACGTCGTATTCGGTGACCCAGGGGTACTCCCACAACAGCGCGCCGTCCTCGGGAGCCATGCCCACGACCCGGCTGGCCGTGACCGTAACGATCTGACGCCGCCCGCCGAGCGTCACCAGCATCGGCGACGTGTAGGCCTGCTTGTCGTCCAACGCCTTCCAGACGGGTGCGCCCGTCAGTTTGTGGTAGGCAACAACCGATCTGCCTCCGGGACCGCCGGGCTGCACGATCACCTTTTCATCGACGATCAGCGGTGAGGCCGACATCGCCCAGGTGACGTTGGCGGCGCCGTTGTCGGCGAGAATATTCTTTGACCACACAACCTTGCCGGTGGCCGCCTCCAGGCAGCGCAGTTCGCCTTCGGCGCCCAGCGCATAGAGCATCCCTTCGTGCCAGGTGGGCGTGGCGCGCGGCCCGTCGCCGCCCATCGACTCGCGGAAGTTGGCGGCCCAGGAGTTGGTCCACAACTCACGTCCGCTGTTGACGTCGTAGGCAGCCGCGACCTCCCTGTCGCGGCGCTGCTCGATGGTAAAAACGCGGCCACCGGCCACGACGACCGAGGCGTAACCGCCTCCAACCGGCTGCTTCCACAACCGTGCCAGGCCGCGCTTGGGCCATGCCGTGAGGATGGGCGTTTCGTCGTAATGGCCGTCGCGATTCGGACCGCGGAAGGCGGTCCAGTAAGGCGGCGCGGCCGGAGCGGATGCGGCAACGGCGGGAGCGGCTTCCACCGTCGGAGGAGACGGAGCAGGTGCAGCCGCCGGCAGCGCGGCGCGGCTGGCCTCCAGTTGCTCGATGTGGGATTCGGCGCTGCCGAAAGAGAACATCGGCCGGGCGCCCGTTCCATCCAGTTCCACGCGCAGACCGAAGAACAGGAACAGGTGGGCGACAGCGATGCCGAGGATGGGAATGGTTCCGAGGAGTTTCCAGAGCGCTTTCGTGCCTCTCCGAATCCACAACAGCACCAGGCCGGCCGGTGGGAGCGCGACTGACGCCATGAGCAAGACCAATAGAGATTGATGCCGAAGGAAATCAATATGAGCAGTCATGACGATAGCCTATCGCGGACGGCCCGCGCAGGCCAGCGGTACTTCGCTCCTGGGGACCCGGGGGAGGGGCGCCTGGTTCCTGGACCAGGGTGTCCCAGGGCCACAGTCCCAACGACGTGACCGGAATGCCTATTCCGGCAGAATTTCAACGAGTTGGATGTCGTAGTGGAGGGTCGCGTCCGGAGCAGTATTCGAGGGATAGCTGGAACGCTTGCTCAGCGAGGGTGGAACGATCAACTTCCGGCGCTCGCCGACGCGCATACCGGTAACGGCTTCATCAACGCCGGCGACCACATGGTTTCCACCCAGCAGAAACTTCAAGGGTTTGTCCTTGGTTCGAGTGCTGAAGATCAAGGTCCCGTCCTCCAAGGATGTGGTCTCATGGATTCGGACCTGGTCTCCGGCCTTCGACGGAGTGCCGCGACCCTCAACGAGGACCCGATACCGCAGGCCCGATGCCGTGGTAATGAACACGGCCGCCCGCCCGTCGCGAACATCGTGCTGGCCCTGGCAGCAAATGAGCAGGAAGAAGAGTGTGCCCAGCGCTCGATACATGACCAGATGATACATCATGGGGGAGGGGAACCATGGACAAATCGAG
>PNKE01000054.1 GCA_013822245.1 Candidatus Solibacter sp. | reverse complement strand
CGTGGCTAAAGGCCCGCATCGCTCCTACATCGCCAGAATGAAGGCCGAACTGAACCCGAAAACCGATGAGGATTCGCCCTCTATTCGCCAATAAACCCCCCTCCATCCCAACCCCCATCCCGCCACCCCCACCCCCCGTCCGCCCGCCCGATTTCGTTTCTCCGGCCTCAAAATTCAATCTTCAGCGCCAGTTGCACCACGCGCCAGCTTTCGCCCTGCGGCAGCACGTTGGCGGCCGAGGCGGTGGACATCGTGACGCAGCAGGTCTGGCCGAACAGCGGCGACAGGATATTCGGATTGCCCGACGAGGCCGTACGGGCATTCTCAAAGTTCGGATGGTTGAAGGCGTTGAACATCTCGGTGCGGAAGACCACGCGCGTGCCCTCGCTCACCTGGAACGCCTTGGCGATGCCCAGATCCATCTTCTTATACGACGGCCCGTTGAAGATGTTGCGGCCCGCGCCATGCGCGCCCGGCGCCGGGATGGCGAACCCCATTGCGTCGGCAAACATCACCGGCCCGACCACTCCCGCCTTGGCCTGCAACTTCGCCGCCGGCATCGCGCCTGTGATCTCGGCCCGGGACTGAGAAGCCGAGTTGGCTGTGAGCGCGCCTGAACGGACGCTGAACGGTTCGCCCGTCATGGCCGTGGCGAAGCCGTTCAGGCTCCACCCGCCGGCCAGCGCGTTCAAGGCCGTGCCCCACGCCGAACCGATTCGGCGTCCGCGGCCGAAAGGCAGTTCGTAGATTCCGGTGATGTTGAAGACATGGCGGCGGTCGAAATCCGACCGGCCGCGTTCGAGGGCGTAGTTGCGCATATCGACGGGCGTGCGGTCGCCGGTTGTGGTCAGCGCGCCGGCGGTCGATGAACCGATCGGGTCGAGCGACTGGTTGTCGATCGACTTGCCGAACGTGTAAGCGGCGTTCAGCAGCAACCCGGCGTCGAAGCGCTTCCGGGCCGACAGTTGCAGCGAGTGATAGTTCGAATCGCCCCCATTGTCGATGTAGACAATCTGGCCGAACTGCGGGTTCGGGCGGTACCCTCCGGCGAGCGTCGACTGCTCGATCCGCGTCACCATGCTGCCGGCGGCGTTCTGCGAGAGTTCGGTCCGCGTGGTGGCCGAGTTGGCGAATGTGGCGTTGATGATGGCGTCGCGCACGATGGGGACCACGCTGGCGGCCACGCCCGGCGGGCAGCCCGAACCCGATGGCGCGCAGCCCTTGGCGACATTGGCCTGCATGGCCAGGAACGAGGGCAGCAACGGCGCGGCGTCGATCTGGTTGATGTTGTAGGAGCGATACAGGCGCGTGCCGCGGCGGCCGGCATAGCCTGCCTGGACGACGAGACCGCGGTAGAGGTCGCGCTGCAGCGTGAAGTTCCACTGATGCACTGTCGGAACTTTAAGCCCCTGGTCGAAGACCGTGAGCGCCGGCGCATTCGTGAGCGTCTGGGCCGGCGGGGTGAGGAAACTGGACGGCTTCAACGTCGGCGGCGCCATCTCCCGCGGGAAGCCCTGCCCCAGGCGCAGGTCCGGCGCGGGCGTGCAGCCGGGCGTGGTCGATCCGCCCAGCGTCGACGAGCAGGTGTATTGCTGGCCGGGTACGCGGATCGCCGCGGCGGTCACCTGGAACGACGACAGCGTGTCGAACGCCATGCCGTAACCGGCGCGCAAAACGCTGCGGCCCGACCGGCCCGGCGACCACGCCACGGCCAGGCGCGGAGCAATCGCCCCGAGGTTGTTGTTCTGGAACCAGCGGTCGCGCTTGACGAAGCTGACCGGCCCGTCGCGGCCGTCCACCATGCGGTCGGGAACCCACACGCGGCCGGCGGCTTCAGTTGGCGCGGGGTTGATCTCCCAGCGCACGCCGTAGTTGAGCGTCAGGTTGCGCGAGAGCTTCCACTCGTCCTGGGCGTAGAAGTTGTACTGCTTCAGCCGCTGGCCCTGGACCCAGAGCGAAACCGAATTGGGCCCCGTGCGGTAGGGCAGGAAGGTGTCGCTGTGGAGGTCGCCGAGGAATAGCTGCTGGATGCGGGCCGGGATGCCGAGCAGGTCGTTGATGGCGTTCAGCAGGAAGTTGTTATCGGCCGGCGAAATGCCGGCGCGTGTGGATGTGGCCAGGGCGGGCGTGACGAAACCGGCCGGCGGGCGGATGATGCGGGACAGGCTGATGAACGGCGTGGTGCCGCCGCCGCCAAGGTCGCCCCGCGTGTCGTTGTGCTGGTAAAGCCGGATGTTGAAGCCGGCGCGGAACTGGTGGGCGCCGCTGACGATGCTGAGGTTGTCGATGTACTGAAGAGTGTTGATGACGCGCGAGGTGCGCGGGAAGTTCGTATAGTCGACGTCGGAGTTGTTGAAGGCGAAGGCCGGCATGTCGGGGAACGCCGGGTTGGCCTCGCCGCGGGTGAACAGAAACTCGAAGCGGGCGAATCCGGCGGTGAACTCGTTGACGATGCGCGGGCTGATGACCCTGCGCCAGGAGACCGCGGCGTTATGGGCCGGCCGGAAAACCTCGCCGCGCGGCGGGAACCCGGGCAGCACCTGGGGCCGGCCGTTCAGCGGGTCGCCGTTGAGGCTCTGGCTGTCGCCGTGGAGGTAGCGGGCAAACAGGGTGTTGTTTTCGTTCAGCATGTGGTCGATACGGCCCATCATCTGGGGCCCGCGGATGCGTATGGGCGGGTTCCAGACGTAGACGCCGGTGTTCAGCCCGTCGCCGGCGGCGTAGGAGTTGGGCAGGGGGTAGGAGTTCAGCACGGCCATGGCTGCCTTGTCGGCCCCGAGGGCAAGCGGATCGGCGGCGAACATGTTGTAGCTGGCGACGCAGTTGGACTGCCCCGGAAACGCACAGTTGGCGACGCCGGGTTTGAGCGCGCCGGTGGAGGCGTCCACCAGCAGCGGCGAGTTCTGCGTGATGCGCTGGCCGTCGATGACCAGCGGGCTTACCGGATCGGCGGTGAAGTAGCGGAACAGGCCGGAGCGCGCGGTGGCGGTATATAGATCGACCGTCTGGCCGAAGACGCTGTCGACGCTCTGGGCGTAGTTGATCCGCTGACCCTGCCAGGAGCCGAAAAAGAAGGTGCGGTTGCGGCGGACGGGTCCGCCGAGTTCAAATCCATACTGGTTCAGCTTGATATCGGGTTTCTGGCTGCCCTGGGCCTTGGCGAAAAACTCGTTGGCGTTGAGCGCCGTGTTGCGGAAAAAGTGGAAGACCCGGCCATGCGGCGTATTCGTGCCCGAACGGGTGGCGATCGAGACCGACGCGCCCGAGTTGCGGCCCTCCTCGGCGGTGGCGTTCGAGGTGGTGACCTTGAACTCCTGAACGGCGTCGGGCGACAGCCGGAAGACGTTGTTCACGGCGCTGGGATTGGAGCTTTCGTTGGCGTCGATGCCGTCGATGGTGACGTTGTTGGCGGCCGGCCGGGCGCCGTTGACCGTGATGGTGTTGCCGGAACGCTGCGTGACGCCGGGTTCCAGGATCAATAGAGTCAGCGGATTGCGGCCGTTGAGCGGGAGGTCGGCGATCGCCTTTTGCTCGATGACGTTGCCGAGGGCGGCGTTGGAGGTTTGCAGGACCTCGGCCGAGGCGCTCACGCTGACGGTTTCCGACGATTCGCCGATCTCCAGCGCCAGATCCAGGTGGACGGGGCTGTTGACCTGGAGCGTGACCTTCGAGCGTTTGAGGGCCTTGAAGCCCGCCCTGGAGGCTGTCAGCGAGTATGCCCCGGCCGGGATCGACGGGAAGGCGAACAGGCCGGCCGAAGTGGTCTGCTGACGCAGCACGGCGCCGGTGGCGAGGTTTTCGAGGATGACTTCGGCCGCCGGGACAGGCGCGGTGGAGGGATCGGCCAGCATTCCCGAGAGCGAAGATGTGGCCGTCTGGGCGGAGACGCAGTTGGAAATGAGGACAGCGGCAACGATGACACGGCAAACGGATCTGAACATGGCGCCCCCCGGACGTGGAATGAAGAGATACCGAAGTGTAGCGTTTTTCAGCGAGGTGCTTCAATGAAGTTCGTCTATAGGTTTCTTCAGTTGTGCCGATAGGAGGGATGTGAGCAGGTTCATCCTGCCGCTGATCCTGCTGCCTGTCTGTGTTGGCCAGACGGGCGGAGACTGGCTGGAGCGCCAGAAGGCGGCGCACGAACGGCAACGCGAGAGCGTGGCCAAGGCCCGGGCGGCCGGCGAACTGCATCCCCGTTCGATCGCCCGGCAGATGGAATCTGTTTCAAAACAAAAGAGTTCGGCTAAGCCGGTAGAGAGTTGGGAGTGGAGTCCGGCGGCGAAAGCGATTCTGGAGATCACGCCCATCGCGTTGGGGTGTAAGCCTCCGGGGATTGCCGATTTCGACGGCCTGATCAGGAAGCATGCGCGGCGCGAAGGGTTGAACGAAGCGCTGGTGCGGGCGGTGGTGAGGAAGGAATCGGGATTCAATCCATGCGCCGTGAGCCGGGCCGGAGCGCGGGGACTGATGCAGTTGATGCCGGAAACCGCCGAGCACCTTGGGGTGGGCGACCCGTTCGACCCGGAGCAGAATCTGGCCGGAGGAAGCCGGTTTCTGAAGATGCTGCTGGACCGGTATGGCGGCAATCTGTCCTTGGCGCTGGGGGCGTATAACGCGGGTCCGGGCCGGGTGGACCGGTTGGGCCGCGTCCCGGCGATTGCCGAAACCCAGGATTACGTCCGGACGATATTGAAGGAGGTGGGAAGCCGCGGCCCGTTATTGGAGTGAAGGACAGGGCTGCGATCCGCCGCGGCGCTACTTTTTCGGGTAAGCCGGATTGGCCATGACCTCTTTCATCTGGCTGATGTGGCGATGGGTGTGGGCGGCGATCATCAGGTAGACCTGGTAGCAGTCCATGGGCGAGCCGCCGGCATCGATGACGCAGGCGCGCAGCGGGTCGCTGGTATCGCGGATGTAGGCGATGTTGGCGTCGCGGGACTCCTTAAAGGCTGCGATGACCGCGTCGCGCGTCTTGTAGGCGGCCTTCGGCAGAAGCATCGCCGGGGCCTGGGACTTGTTGTTGCGGTCGGCGATGCCGGTGAGGATGGAGGCGTCCTTGCCCTTGGTTTGGGCAAGCTTGCCGGGATCGGCCGGCTTGCCGAGGCCGCCGGAGGCGAGTTTGGCGAGGAAGGGTTCGGTGAGGGCGAGGTGTTCGGCGATTTCCATGATGGACCAGGCGCCGGGGGCGGGTTTGAAGCTCAACTGAGCGCGCGAAGCGGCGCCGGCGATGTCGATGAAGGCTTTGCGGGAGGCGTGGAGTTCGCTCATGGCGCGGTCGCGCTCGCCCCGGGAGAGGGCTTGAGCCTGGGTGGTGGAGGCGCAGCACAGGATTAGAGCCGCGGCGATGAGTAGTCTGCACATGCTGCCAAGATACCATCCACGGTGCGAGGACGGCTGAGCGTGGCCTAAAGACTGGCCTGGGAGGGGACGATAGACAACTGATGCGGAGCGAATCCGGCCGAATCACAGCGGTGCGCGAAGGCAGAGAACGGGCGATCCAGCCTCCGGTCCCGGCGGCGGAGTTCCCGGCTGGCCGTTCCACCATCCTGCTGGTGGATAGCGTGGACCACAACCGGCAGTATCTCAAGGGGATGCTCAAAGCCGGGCCGCACCGGATCCTGGAGGCGAAGTCGCCCGAGGAAGGGCTTCACGTCCTGGGGCGGGAGCCGGTGGATTTAATCATCGCCGACCTGATGATGCCGGGCATCGGCGGGCTGGAGTTCTGCCGCTGCGTCAAGGGCAACCGGAAGACGCGGCTGATCCCGTTGTTGATGATGACCAATGTGCAGGGGATCGAGAACGAGGTTGCGGGGCTGGAATCAGGCGCCGACGAGTTTCTCATCCGGCCGCTGCACCCGACGGCGGTGCGCACCAGGGTCAGGGCGATGCTTAGGAATAAGAAGGCCATCGACTCCTTGGAAGAGGCCGAGACGATCCTGTTCTCGCTGGCCCAGACCGTGGAAGCGCGCGATGAGGAGACCGGAAACCACTGCGAGCGGCTGGCGGCGCTGAGCGTCGCGCTCGGCACGACGCTGGGATTGCCGGAAGAGGAACTGCTGGCCCTGTATAGGGGCGGTTTTCTGCACGATATCGGCAAGATCGCGGTCCCGGACGCGGTGTTGAACAAGGGCGGCCACCTGACCGAGCAGGAGTGGCAGGTGATGAAATCCCACACCTGGGTGGGCGAGAGCATCTGCCGGCCGATGAAGAGCCTGGCGCCGGTGCTGCCGGTGATCCGCAACCACCATGAACGCTGGGACGGCAGCGGGTATCCCGACGGGCTGGCCGGGGAACAGATCCCGCTGCTGGCGCGGATTTTGCAGGTGGCCGACATCTTCGATGCGCTGACGTCAAAGCGCGCCTACAAGGAGCCTTACACGACCGGGGAAGCGGTTGCGTTGCTCCAGCAGGAGGCCGAAAACGGCTGGCGCGACGGCGAACTGGTGAGCGTGTTCTGCGCCATGGTGCAACAGCCCGGATTCACCTGCGCCAGGGGCGATCTGCTCGCCGGCGTGGGGCTGGCTGGATTGGGGGCCGACGACGAGGAGGCCAGGAAGATGCGCGAGTCGCTGGTGCGCATGAGCCGGGAAGTGCTGCGATAGCCCGGCGCCGCCGCCTGGCGCGCCGGCAGTGGATACAATAACGATTCGGAACCCCCTGAGGATCGTTCAATCGTCAACGCCGGATTATCGAACCGGCGGGCGCATTGCACCGTCTCCTCTTTAGGAACAGGAGGATCGGCATGAAATCGAGGATCCCGGCGGTGGCGGCGGCGCTCGGTCTGGCGGTGGCGGGTTGCACGGTCAATATGCATGGGGACCATTCGCGCAAGACCGAGACCGCATCGATCGAGCGCCCCAAGGCCGAATTAGTGGACGTCACGGTGGCGATGGCGGCCGGCGAGATGGAACTGTCAGGCGGCTCGTCCAAGCTGATGGAGGGCACGTTCACCTACACGGCGGGCGGAAACACCGCGCCCGAGGTCCACTATGAGGACTCCAGTTTCCGCGGGCGTCTCAGCGTGCGGAACAAGTCGAAGACGGCGTTCGGCAACAATCATGTCAACCGCTGGGAGATCAAGCTGGCCGACGATGTGCGGATGGACCTGAACGTCTCTCTTGGCGCCGGCGAGAGCAGGTTGAACCTGGGGTCGCTCACGCTGAGAAGCGCCAGGGTTCAGGTGGGCGCTGGCCAGGTTGACCTGGACCTTCGCGGGCCGAAGAAGTCGTCCTGCGATGTCGAGATCCGCGGCGGCGTGGGCGAGGCGACGGTGTGGGTGCCCAACGATGTGGGGGTGGTGGCGGAGGCCAGGGGCGGCATAGGCGAGGTCAGCGTCCGCGGCCTGACGCGCGACGGCGGCAGGTGGACCAACGACGCCTATGGCAAGAGCCCGGTGACGCTGCGCCTGGACGTGAAGGGCGGCATCGGCCAGATCAACATCAGGGCAGAGTAGCGGCGGCGGTCAGGCGAAAGGAAGACGGCGATTGGGCAAATACGGCGACACGATCAGGGTAGTCAACCGCACGCGGGGCATCGAACTGGCCAGCAGGGCCGGCGTGGCCGGCACGAGCGGGAAACGGCGCGAGGGCCTGTTGAAAAAGACGGGCCTCGATCCGGGCGAGGGACTGTGGATCTCGCCTTGCGAAGCGGTTCACTGTTTCTTCATGAAGTTCACCATCGACGTGCTGTTCCTGTCGAAGGACCTGCGCGTGGTCAAGGCGCGGCCGCGCCTCAAGCCGTGGCGGGTTTCGGGCAGCCTGCGGGCGCACTCGACGCTGGAGTTGCCCGAAGGCACGATCGAGGCCACCGGCACGCAAGCGGGCGATCAGTTGGAATTCGAGCGGCTGGACGCGCCGCCGGTGGCGGGCGCTTGACGCTCAGGCCGGCGAGCAGGCGGCAAGCAAGGCGGCTCTGACCGAATCCGATTCCGCGCGGTTGAGTTTGGCGCCGTTGCGCGTGACATGAAAGACGTCGATGGCCTTGTAGGCTTCGGTATCCACCAGGACCACTTCAATATTGCAGCCCTGGCGGGAGATGGCCGAAGCCAATGCGTGCAACAGCCCTGGCCTGTCCTGGGCGACGACCTCGAACACGGTGGTGTTCGGGGCGCTTTCCGAGTCGATGGCGACCGCCGGTTCCGGCCTCGATCCGGCGCCGGGCGTCTTGCGCACCGGGCGGGACTTGAGCAGGTCCTCGGCGCGGAGTTGACCGAGCGCCACCTTCCTGATCACCAGCTTGAGGCGTTCGATTTCCGGCGGGTTCAATTCGAGGTTGCGCGTGGGGTCGAGTGAAGCGAAGTGATCGATCACGTAGCCGGCGGAGTTCGAGAAGGCCTCGGCGCGGACGATATTGAGCCCGAAACTGGCGACGGCGCCGGCCAGCGAGGCAAACAGGAACGGCCGGTCCTGGGCGATGACGGTCAGCTCGAATGCGCCCTCCCGGCGGACAATCTCGATGGCCACGCCGGTATCGCGGGCCGGCTGGAACAGCGCCGTGTGGTGCTCGGCCTGCTGCCGGCTGTGCGTCCAGAGATAGCGCAGCGGGATGCCGTCGAGAAACTCCTTCATCTCCGGGGTCAGTTCGCCGTAGGCGCTGCTGGCGGTATTGAAACGCTGTTCACTCAGCCCGCCGTTGATCTGGCGGTGGCCGATCCGGTACAGCCGCCACAGTTGCTCGGCCCGCCACGGCGTCATGGCGGTGGGGTTGACGCCGGCGATGTCGGCGTAGGTCATCAGCGTCAGCAGGCGGAGCCGTTCGTCGGTCCTGGTCAGAGTAGCGACAAAACGGGCGGTCTCCGGGCTTTCGAGGTCGCGCGACTGCATGACCGACGACAGCGCCAGGTGGTTTTCGATGAGAAACAGCACCGTGGCCGCGTCCATCTCATCCAGCCCGCTGCGTTCGAGGTATCCGCGGGCCAGCCGCACCGCCTCTTCACTATGATCGCGTCCGCTGCCCTTGCCGGTATCGTGCAGCAGCAGAGCGAGTTTCAGCAGCCACAGGTCGTGTTCGGACTCCTGTGCCAGCGCCGACAGCTTTGAATCCCCGGCCGCCAGGTCCCAGAGCGATTCCAGCGTCATGAGCGTATGTTCGTCCACCGTGTATTGGTGGTAGAAATCACGGACGACAAGGTGCTGGATGCGCTCCCATTCCGGGATCAAAACGTTGAGCAGGCCAGTGGCCTCCATGGCGCGGATCGCCTTCACGGCGTGAGGTTGATCGAGAAAGTCCTTCCAGAAGGCGGCTTTGGGCGGAGACGCGTCATAGTGCCGCGACCATTCAAAGACGCGATCGACCAGGCGCTTCTCGGTCACCCGTGCCAGGGCCACGCCGTGTTTGGCGACAAAGCGGAACATGCGCAACGGGAGTTCAGCGTCGGTGTCGAGTTCCCGCGGATTACGCAGGAAGACCAGGTCGCGCGAAACGGTGAACTCGGAGTTGGACAGGCGCGAGCGCCAGTCGCGGAAGTTTGTCGCCAGGCTGCGGTCGCTCGATTCGGTCACTTCCAGTTCATACAGCGTCTTCTTGAAAATCGCCGAAGCGTGGCGGTAGTACGCCCGCATCCACTCCGCCGGGTCGCGCCAGGGCGAAAAAGGCGCGGACGAGATCTCGTCCTGCGCCTCGAAGCTCAGCAGGTTGGCGTCCCGCCCGGTGAGGAAATGCAGGTAGCTGCGGACGGAATAGAGGAACTGCCGGGCGCGGGGATCCTCGGAACCGGCTTCGGCGGCAGCGTCGCGCAGCAGCGATATCCAGTGCATGGTCTGGAGGTCGCGCAGTCCGCCGGGGGTTTCCTTGAGATCGGGTTCGAGCCGGTAAATGGTCTGGTTGTAGCGGGCGTGGCGGCTGCGCGCCATGCGGCACATCCGCCGCATCAGGTCGCGCTGCTCGGACAGGATGAACCGGCCGAACCGGCCGTTCAGCGAGGCAAACAGCGACAGGTCGCCGCCAAGGTAGCGGCGGTCAAGCAGGCTGACCGTCAGTTCGAAGTTGCCTTCATGCACCTTCGAGCACTCCTCGACCGTGCGCACGGACTGGCTGACCCTCAGGCCCATGTCCCAAAGCACCCGCAGAAACTCCGACAGCGCGGCCTTCTCCGCGGCGCTCTCGGGCGTCCTGGCGGCAAGCAGCAGCAGATCGATGTCGGAGTGGGGGAACAACTCCTGCCGGCCATAGCCGCCGACAGCCACCAGGGCGGCCTTCTCCTGAAACTGGGAACCGATGGTGGCGGCGAACGCCGCGCAGACCGCTTCGTCCACCAGCAGGGTGCGGTCCTTCATCACGGGCAAAGGCGCGCCGGAGACCAGGAAACGCTCACGCGCGTCCTCCATGGTCCGTATGTAAGATTCCTTCGTCGGTAGAGACACTGATCCAACCCGGATGCGGAAGAGGTCGGCGGAAAGCCCGGAAGCGTTGCGTCCGGCATGCGCGAGGAGACCGGACCCGATGCCCAACCTCATCCTACAACGGCGTGCGGCGAACAGGCCCCAACGAAATATTTCTAGGGTCGAGAGATTATTTTGATGACTGCTCCGGCTTGGCCGGCCGCACCCGAATAGAGCTACGATGAAGGAACCTCGACCCGGCGCATACGGGTGGAGAACTCTCTAACAACAATGCTCTTCCCTCTTGCCTTCCTCGCGCCCGGCGGGAATTTCGACCTGGCCTTCGCGATGCTGCTCGTGTTCGGATCGGCGAAGTTGCTGGCCGAAGTGGCCGAGCGGTTCCGTATGCCGGGCATCGTCGGCGGCCTGCTGGCCGGCATCCTGATCGGGCCATCCGGTTTCGGCTGGATCGAGTACACCGGGTTGCTGCACGCTCTGTCGGAGCTGGGCGTCATGTTCCTGCTGTTCCAGGTGGGGCTGCATATCAAGACATCCGACCTGCTCAAAGTCGGCCGCACGGCGGTGCTGGTTGCCGTGCTGGGCGTCATCGTCCCGTTCATCCTGGGCTGGGCGATCATGGCGGGCGCCAAACACCCGCAGATCGAATCGATCTTCATGGGCGCGGCGATGGTGGCCACCAGCGTGGGCATCACGGCCGAGGTGCTGGCGTCGAAAGGCCTGCTTGCCCATGCGACCAGCCGGGTGATCCTGGCGGCGGCCGTGATTGACGACGTGCTGGGTCTGCTGGTGCTGGCCGTCGTCAGTTCCATGGGCGAGGGCCGGGGCGTGGATGTCCTGGGCCTGGCAACGTCGGCCGCGGTGTCGATCATCTTTGTCGCGGCGGTGGTGAAGTTCGGCTCGCCGACCGTGAACTTCGTCATGCCCCGACTGCTGGCCCGGCTGAAGTCGCAAGAGGCCGAGTTTGCCGTGGCGTTCAGTTTCCTCTTCTTGATGGCCCTGCTGGCTAACTATTCGGGCGTCGCCGCCATCATCGGCGCCTTCCTGGCCGGTCTCGCCCTGAGCGAGACCATCGGCAAGCGGACCCACACCCTGGCGTCGGGGGCGGCCGAATTGATGGTTCCATTCTTCCTCGCCTCGATCGGCCTGCAAATGGACCTCAGCGTCTTCAAAAAGCCCGAAGTGCTGGCCCTGGGCGTGGCGATCCTGATTGCGGCCATGCTCTCCAAGGGCGTCGGCTGCGGCCTGGGCGCGTACTCGATGGGCTGGAAGAATGCATCGAGAGTCGGCATCGGCATGATCCCGCGCGGCGAGGTCGGCATGGTGGTGGCGCAGATCGGCCTCACCAAGGGCGCCATCAGCCAGGAGGTCTATGGCGTGGCCGTGTTCATGGCCGTCATGACCACCGTCTTGGCGCCGCCGATGATCTCCATCGTTTACAAGGATCTTGCCGTACCCGCGGCCGAAGTCTCGCCTGACGAACTGGGCGCGGACACCCGCATCGGCTAGCAGCCCAACCCCGCGAGTTCGTTAAACTGATTGATATGTCAATCAGAGGGCTGGTTCTATTTGTCTTCGCGGGCTGCGCCGTTGCCGCTCCGCCTCCGCTTCCCGCGCCGTATCACACGCCATCGGCGTCGAACGCTCCGGCCGTGATCGCACGCCCGGAAAACGCGCAATTGCGCCTGCCGGCGGGTTTCTCGATCAAGGAATACGCCGCCGGCTTCGAACGTCCGCGCTACATGATCCAACTGCCGGCGGGCGTGGTCCTGCTGAGCGATTCAACCAGGAAGGGGACCGTCTACGCCCTGTTCGACAGGAACAGGGACGGCGTCTCGGAGGACCGGAAGGCGATCTTGCAGGGTCTCGACCGCCCCTTCGGCCTGGCCCTCTGGAAGGACTATCTGTACGTCGCCGAAACCACCGCGGTGAAGCGCTACAAGTTCAACCCTTCGACGCTCGTGATCGGCCCCGGCGAGGAAGTCGTCTCGATGAAGGAGTTCGGCTCCGGCCACTGGACCCGTACCATCCGCTTCTCGCCCGACGGGACGAAGTTCTACCTGTCCATCGGTTCGGCGTCCAACGTCAGCCCCGGCGAACCCGAGATGCGCGCCGCCATCCTGCGCTTCAACCCCGACGGCACGGGCAGGGAATTCGTCGCCCGCGGCACTCGCAATCCGATTGGCCTCGACTTCGAACCCACCACCGGCAAACTCTGGGCCGCCATCCAGGAACGCGACGGACTCGGCGACGATCTGGTCCCCGATTACTTCACATCCATCAAAGAGGGCGGCTTCTACGGCTGGCCCTACGCCTACATCGGCCCCAATGAAGACCCGCGCAACAAGGGCCAGCGGACTGACCTGGTGAAATCCACCATCGTGCCCGACGTCGTGCTGCCGTCCCACGTCGCCGTGCTCGATTCGCGTTTCTATCGCGGCTCGATGTTCCCGGCGCGGTATGGGAACGGCGCCCTGCTGGCATATCATGGGTCCTGGAACCGGGCCCAGCGCATCGGCTACTCGGTGGTCTTCATTCCGTTCAAGGACGGCAGGCCCTCCGGCCCGGCGGAAGATTTGTTGAGCGGATTCATGCTCGATCCGGGTAAAAAGGAAGTGTGGGGACGGCCCGTCGGGCTGCTCGAGTTGCCCGACGGCAGTCTCCTGGTCTCGGACGACGGCGGTAACAGGATATGGCGCATTACATACAAAAAATAGCCCTCGCGGCGATTCCCATTCTTCTCCTCGCCGGGGCCGGCGCTCAACAGCAGCGGCCCTTCTCGCACAAGTACCACCTCACGCAGGTCTCCTCCTGCCAGGGGTGCCATACCGACGCTGAAACCTCAACCAAGGCCGGCGACAATGTCCTGCCCTTCCACGCCTCGGCCTGCGCGAACTGTCATGACGAAACCCACATCAAGGATCCGCGCAAGACGAACGTGACGAAGTTCTCCCACGCCCAGCACGTCAAGGTGAATCCCGGCCCCATCATCGCCGCCGCCATCCGAAGCGGGACGTGGCTCGGCAAGGAATCTGAAAAGCCGGCCGAAGTCAACACCAAGGACGCCTGCCTGGCCTGCCACCATGGCATCGAGAAGTCCGAAGCCGTCAAGGCCGACGACGGCCATAAGCACTACCCGCGCATGGCCGACTGCCTCACCTGCCACAACAAGATCAATCCGCCTGAGTCCTGCAAACTCTGCCACGATTCGTCGATGACCTTCCGCCCGGCCACCCACACCGCCGAATTCGTCGACGCCCATGCCGTCAAGGGCAAGATCGCGAAGGCGGACTGCGCGTCGTGCCACGGCAGGAACTTCACCTGCAAAGGCTGCCACTAACCGCCAGGCAGGATTTTCCGCGAACCAGCCGTCTTGTCCGATCCGCGCCGGGAACGGCATCGGATGCGGCAAAATCGCGCCGCGGCGCGCGCTGTCCTCCCTGCTCCCATGCGTGAGCGGCCGCCACCGGTCTCGATCCGCTTCGCCCTCACTCGCCAGGCTCGCCGGACAGGTTGCCGCCGAACACCTGCGCGTGGAAAACAAACAGCTTCGCTTCCCGGTCCCGATAAGCGTCCGCCGGCAATCCGATCTTCCGCGACAGGCACTCCAGAAACCGCTCCGGCGTGTCGATCCCATGCCCGGCCACCTGCGGCAGCAGCAACCCGCAGCGCCCGCCCACAATCAGATAAGCGCCATCCACGCCCAGCCTGAAACTCCGCCAATCCCGCACCCGCTTCATCGGCGTCAGGATCGACACTTCGATATCCAGATTCTCCGGAATCCCCCGCCCGCGCGGAAACCGCGGATCGTCGGCCGATGCGTGTGTCAGATACGGAATCGCCTCGGCCAGCGTCAACTCCTTCGGCCGCGTGCCGATACACCCGAACAGCTCTTTGCCATGATGCAGGCTGACAAACACCGCCGGCTTGCGCCTCAGCGCGGCGCTGTCACCTGCCGCCACAGCAGGCCCGCCCGGCTCATCCCCGCGCAGCCTGCGCAGTGTGTCGCGAGCGCTCTCCAGCAGCGCCGCCCGCGTCTCCGTATCGGCTTGGAAAGACTCTTCACGGAAATACGCCAGCGCCGCATAGCTGACGCTGTGCCGCGTATCGCCGCTGATGCCGGCTGAGGTTTGGTAATCGAGCTCCTTCTGGAAAATGCTCTCGCCGCCCAGCGCCGTGAGGGTCTCCAGCAGCAGCGCCACCGGCTCATAGCCGCACACCGTCGCCTTGCTCTGGCGCAGCGTTTCCAGAAACAGCCCGGCATCCAGGCTGCCGGCGGCCTCGATGGCCTCGTGATCGAGATCCGAAATCCGATCCTGAGCGTTCTCATCCGCCGGGAACGGCAGGTACCCGAAATCCGGTCCATAGTGCGTCAGATCCGTGCTCGCCAGCAGGACATCGCCCTGGCGGAACTCTCTCGCCAGAACACTGGCGGCCGCCCGCCGCGACTCCTCGTCCAGGCGCCCCACATACAGCGGAACGGCAACCACGTCCGGCGCGGCGTATTGCAGCAACGGCAGTTGGATCTCGACGGAATGGTCGCAGACATCGCACTCCTCGGCCATCTCAAACCCGGCGTTGCCCGCAAGCCGCCCGAGCGCCTCCACGTCGATCTTCACTTCGCCCAGCGGCGTCTCAAACGCTCCTGTGTCGGGCAGTTCGACGCAAGCCCGCCCGCCTCGATGGCAGAACCCCAAAATGAACACCCGCCGCGGCCGTTCGGCCTGGATATGCCGGTACGCCGCCGCCGCCACGCCGCCCGAATACATCAGCCCGGCGTGCGGGACCACAAACGCCATCGCCCCAGGCCACATCTCCGTCCCGGTGCGCTTCGCCGACGCCTCGAAGATGTGCTCCAGCATCGGCTCAAGTTCTGCCCTCTCGCCCGGATACCATGACCCCGCATACGGACTGGCGTGTGTGGCCATCATGCGGACACCTCTTTCCCGCCCGTGCTCCAGAATCCGGGGATCCTGGTCAGGCACGACGGGCACGCGCCCCCTTCCATCCGGTTCCGCACCACCTGAAATCCGAACCGTTCTATCAGCATCAGCCCGCACTCCGGACAGTGCGTATTCTCGCCCCCCTGCCCCGCCAGGTTGCCCGCATAGACATACCGCAACCCCGCCTCGCGCCCGGCGCGCACGGCCTCGGACAGCTTCGATGCCGGCGTCCTCGGCGGCGCGCTCATCTTGTAGTCGGGGTGGAACGCCGTCACGTGCCACGGGATATCGCGCGAGATCCCGGCCAGGAATCCCGCAATCGCGTCCAGCTCCGCCTTTGAGTCATTGAACCCCGGCACCACCAGCGTCACCACCTCCAACCAGAACCCCATCTTGTGGATGCGTTCGATGGAATCCAGCACCGGCTGCAACCGCCCTCCCAGTTCCCTGTACCGCCGGCCGTCGAAGCTCTTCAAATCCACCTTGTAGAGGTCCAGCCACGGCCGCAGGTAATCGAGCACCTCCGGCGTGGCGTTGCCGTTTGACACGAATCCGGTCGCCAGTCCCGCCGAGCGCGCCTCGCGGAACACCTCCACCGCCCATTCGGCCGTAATCAACGGCTCATTGTAGGTGCTGACAACGCTCGCCGCCCCGGCCCGCCGCGCCATCTCGACAATCGAAGCCGCGCTGATTTCCCTGAACTCGCCCGTCGCCCTCGGATCCCTGATCGCCTGCGAACTCACCCAGTTCTGGCAATACCCGCAATGCAGGTCGCAGCCCAGCATGCCGAAACTCAGCGCCCCCGATCCGGGCAGCGCATGGTGGAACGGCTTCTTCTCGATCGGGTCGCAGTGGATGCCGTTCACATAGCCCCGCGGAGCAAACAGCTTGCCCTCGCGGTTGAAACGGACCTTGCACACGCCCACATGTCCCGGCGCAATCGGGCAGCGGTGCCCGCACGCCAGGCACCGTATGCGCCCGCCGTCGAGCGGTTCGCAAAGCCCGCTTTCGGCCGCGTGCGCGGCCAGTTGTTCAGCCAGCGTCATTGTCGCCTGCTAGCAACATGATAGGCCCGGTTTCGGCAGCCGGCGAGACGAAACCAGCCCACCCGGCGCTCGCCCGCGCAGCCCGGATCGCCCAATCTGACTATTCGGAGTCCGCACTCCGATCTGATATCCTGAGAAAGGACCCCTTTGTTCAATTTGAGAGAGGATACTCTGTAATGGCCATCAAAGTAGCTATCAACGGTTTCGGCCGCATCGGCCGCAACGTCTTCCGTGCAGCGCTGACCAACCCCGCGGTTGAAATCGTCGCCACGAACGACCTGACCGACACCAAGACGCTGGCGCACTTGCTCAAGTACGACTCCGTCCTCGGCCCGCTCGACGCCGACGTGAAAGCCGGCGAAGGCGTGATCACCGTCAACGGCAAGGATCTGAAGGTTTTCTGCCAGAAGGACCCGGCCGCCATCGACTGGTCGAGCCTCGGCGCCCAGATCGTCATCGAATCCACCGGACACTTCACCGACGCCGAAAAGGCCAAGGCCCACCTGCAGGGCACGGTGAAGAAGGTCATCATCTCGGCCCCGGCCAAGAACGAAGACATCACCCTCGTGCTCGGCGTCAACTGTGAAAAGTACGATGCCGCCGCCCACAACATCGTCTCCAACGCCTCCTGCACCACCAACTGCCTGGCGCCGTTTGTGAAGGTGATCCACGACAAGTGGGGCGTCGAGCGCGGTTCGATGACCACCATCCACTCCTACACCAACGACCAGAACGTCCTCGACTTCCCGCACAAGGACCTGCGCCGCGCCCGCGCCGCCGCCATCAACATGATCCCCACCTCGACCGGCGCCGCCAAGGCCATCGGCCTGGTGATGCCTGAGTTGAAGGGCAAGCTCGACGGTTACGCCATGCGCGTGCCGACGCCGAACGTCTCCGTCGTCGACCTGGTTTGCGAACTGAAGACCCCCGCCACGGCCGAAGAGATCAACGCTGAGTTGAAGGCTGCCGCCGAGGGCCGCCTGAAGGGTATCCTGGCTTACACCAACGATCCCGTGGTCTCCACCGACATGCTGAAGAACCCGAATTCGTCCATCGTCGACGGCGGCCTCACCAAGGTCATCGGCGGCAACCTGGCGAAGGTCGTCTCCTGGTACGACAACGAGTGGGGCTACTCCTGCCGCGTCGTCGACCTCTGCATCCTCATGGAGAAGAAGGGCCTCTAGTTCCTCATTGCCCTGTTTCATGGAAGCCCCGGATGCCGCGCGCGTCCGGGGCTTTCTGCTTTTCGCCCCGCGCCGGAATATGATGAAGTGAGCAGGGTCGCTTTGAGCACCATCAACTCCGCCACCAACGTGCCCGCTCTCGACGCCCTGGTCCGGCAGGCCAACCGTCGAACGGTCTCTCACGCCGCCGCCGGAATTCTGTTCATCGGCGCCGCCGCCACGCTCGCCGTCTTCATCCTCGTCCTGATTGCCGGCACCGGCATCCTGCACTGGGGCTGGTCCGCCGCCGCCGGCCTGACCGGCGCCGCCTGGGCCGCCTGGCGCGGGCGCAGGCGCCTGCCGTCTTCCTATCAGACCGCCCAGCGCATCGACCACGCCCTGGAAGCCAAGGACCTGCTATCCACCGCCTGGCACTTTTCGTCGTCCGCCGGCAAATCCGAATTCGTCGATACCGTCCTCAAACAGGCCGGCGACACCGCCTCCACCGCCGCCGCCGCCGCCACGCTCATGCCCTGGAAGTTGCCCCGTTCGGGCTACGTCGCCGCCGGGCTTCTGGCCGTCTGCGCCGTGCTGCTGGGCGTCCGTCTGGGCGTGCTGAAGACGCTCGACCTCCATGCCGGCCTGGCCGAGGTCCGTTTCGACACCATCACCGGCGCGCCCGTCGATGCCAGCAAAAAGCTCGCCCAGGCGCAACAGCCCCGCCCGTTCGAGGGTATCGGCGTCGACATCCCCGGTTACGAGGCCGCCAGCCTCACCGGCGACGAAAAGAACGAGCAGTTTGAACAATTCGATGTCGAAGCCACCGAAGCCGGCGCCAGCGGACAGAAAGGCCAGCGGTCTCAGTCCGGCCAGCCGGGCGGCGAAGGCGAACCCGGCGACGAACCCGGAGATCAGCCCGGCGTCGAAGATGTCCCCACGGGAACCCAGGACCCCAGCCGCCAGCCCGGCAACAAGGGCAAAGGCTCGCAGCCGGACAAGCCCAACAGCCTGATGGACAAAATGCGCGACGCCCTGGCCAGCCTCATGGACAAGCTCAAAATCGAGCCGCCGCCGGGCGAGGGCAAGGAATCGGCCAGCAAGTCCCAACAGCCGGGGCAGGGCAAGAAGGACGGCAAGGGCCAGAAGGGTCAGTCCCAGAACGCCCAGGCCGACCCCGACGGCGAAAAGAGCGACGCCGAGGGCGAAGGCGAGCAGACCCAGATCACCAAGAACCAGTCCGGCCAGCCGCCCGAACCGCCCTCCGGCCAGCCGAAAAGCGGCATGGGCTCCCAGGACGGCAGCAAGGAAACGGCCATGTCCGAGGACACCGAGGCCATGGGCAAACTCAGCGAACTGTTCGGCCGCCGGTCCCAGAACGTCAAGGGCGAGGTGATGGTGGAAGTAAACAAGTCCCGCAATCAGGCCCTGCGCACCCCGCTCGCCGACCGCCCGGCCACCCACGGCGAGGCCGGCGGCGAAGTCTCCCGCGACGAAGTCCCGCTCCATCTTCAGGACTACGTCCAGCGCTACTACAAGCAGGTTCGCAAGACCCCCCCGGCGCCCGAGGCGCCCAAACCGTGACGCCCCCGCCGCCGGCGTCCTGGAACCAGACTGTAGAATTCGGCGATTGCTACCGATTACTCTTTCGAGGGATAATGAGGCCAGATAAGGCCGGTCCGCGCCCGGGGTCAAGGTTCATTGAGAATCCGGGAGCGAGGATGGTAAAGTGAAGCGCTCTGGAAGCGACGAAACCCTACGCTGTTCGTTCTGTCATAAAACCCAAGACGTTGTCGGGAAGCTCATCTCTTCCCCGAGCGACTATCCGAGGGCCTATATTTGCGACGAGTGCATCGCCGTCTGCAATTCCATCCTCGAGGACGACGCCCCAAAACGCAGCTACGGGTCCCCCAGCAAGCTCCCTAAACCTCTCGAATTAAAAGAACTTCTCGATCAGTACGTGATCGGCCAGGACGCCACCAAGAAGCGCCTCGCCGTGGCCGTCTATAACCACTACAAGCGCGTCCAGATGAACCGCGCCCGTACCGGCGACGTCGAACTGTCGAAATCCAACATCCTGCTCATCGGCCCCACCGGCACCGGCAAGACCCTTCTCGCCCAGACGCTGGCCCGAATCCTCGATGTGCCGTTCGCCATCGTCGACGCCACCACGCTGACCGAAGCCGGCTATGTCGGCGAGGATGTCGAGAACATCATCCTCCGCCTGCTCCAGAACGCCGATTGGGACGTCCCGCGGGCGCAGTCCGGGATTATTTACATCGACGAAATCGACAAGATTTCGCGCAAGGACGAAAACCCCTCCATCACGCGCGATGTCTCCGGCGAAGGCGTCCAGCAGGCGCTGCTGAAGATCCTGGAAGGCACGGTGGCCAATGTGCCGCCGCAGGGCGGCCGTAAGCACCCCCACCAGGAGTTCACCCCCATCGACACGACGAACATCCTGTTCATCTGCGGCGGGGCGTTTGTCGGCCTCGAGAAGATCATCGCCCGCCGCGTGGGCAAGAAGACGGTCGGCTTCAAGGGCGGCGATCCGTCCAAGGAGACCGTGCTGCGCGCCACTCCGCATCACCGCGACATCACGCTGCTGGACCAGATCCAGCCCGAGGACCTGATCCGGTTCGGCTTCATCCCGGAGTTCATCGGCCGGTTGCCGGTCTGCGGTGTGCTGGAGGATCTGGACCGCTCGGCGCTGGTGGAGATTCTGACCAAGCCGAAGAACTCGGTCGTCCGCCAGTATCAGAAGCTGTTCGAGTTCGAGAATGTTAAACTGAAGTTCAGCGAAGACGCTCTCGACGCCATTGCCGAGCAGGCTCTTCAGAGGAAGGTCGGGGCCAGGGGCCTGCGAATGATCCTCGAGGAACTGATGCTCGACCTGATGTACTACATGCCCTCTTATAAGAAGGTGAGGGAGTTCGTGGTCACCAAGGAAATGGTATTGTCCAAGAAGATCAACTGGGCGCTACTGGAGAAGGCGGGTTAGTCCCGAAGGGATCCAGCCCGCGGCTGGAGGCGAGTTCCCGCTCCGGCTCATATCGCTTTAGGCTTTGATTAAGAGCCGCCGTTTAGCTCCCACGCGACGCGGGAGTCATCAAAGAGACACAACAGGATGAGCAACCCCAAGGAAAAGCCCGAAACCCGACGCCTGCCGATGATGCCCATACGGGACGTCGTCATCTTCCCCTACATGATGACGCCGTTCGTGGTCGGCCGGGAATCGAGCGTCCGGGCGCTCGAAGACGCCCAGACCGGCGGCAAGCAGATCTTCCTCGCCACCCAGCACGACGCCTCGATCGACGAACCCCGTCCCGAGGATATTTACCAGGTCGGCACCATCGCCAATGTCGTCCAGAGCGTCCGCATGCCGGACGGCAATATCAAGGTGCTGGTCGAAGGCGTCGAACGCGCCAAGATTGTCAGCGTCTCGGAGGAGGACGGTTTCTACCGCGTCCTGGTCCGCACGGCGCCGGCCAGGGCGCAGAGCGATTCGGTGCTCGAAGCGTTGACCACGCGCGTCACTTCGCTGTTCGAGCAGTACGTCAAACTCAGCCAGAACGTCAACTACGAGACCATGATCGCCGCCATCCGCGTCGATGAGCCCGGTAAACTCGCCGATACCATCGGCGCCAACCTCCAGTTGACCATCGAGGAAAAGCAGGAACTGCTCGAGATCTTCGACCCCATTGACCGCCTCACCCGCGTCGGCGACCTGCTGGACATCGAAATCGAAAAGCTCAACGTCGACCGCACCATCCAGGGCCGCGTCAAGCGCCAGATGGAGCGGGCGCAAAAAGAGTACTACCTCAACGAGAAGATCAAGGCCATCCAGAAGGAACTCGGGCGCGGCGAAAAATCCGAATTCGACGAGCTTCGCAAGCGGATCGATTCCTCGGGCATGTCCGGCGACGCCCGCGATAAGGCCATCGCCGAACTGCGCCGCCTCGAACAGATGCCGCCCATGTCGGCCGAATCCACCGTCTCGCGGAACTACCTGGACTGGATGCTGGCCGTGCCGTGGAAGAAGAGGACCAAGGAGATCCGCGACCTGCGCTTCGCCGAGGATGTCCTCAACGCCGACCACTACGGCCTCGAGAAGATCAAGGAGCGCATCCTCGAATTCCTCGCCGTCCGCCGTCTGGTCAAGAATCCCAAGGGCTCGATCCTGTGCTTTGTCGGCCCCCCCGGCGTCGGTAAAACCTCGCTCGGCATGTCTATCGCCAAGGCCACCGGACGCAAATTCGTCCGGCTGTCTCTCGGCGGCGTGCGCGACGAAGCCGAAGTCCGCGGCCACCGCCGGACTTACATCGGCGCCCTGCCCGGACAGGTCATCCAGATGATGAAGAAGGCCGGGACGCGCAATCCCGTCTTCATGCTCGACGAGATCGACAAGATGTCGACGGACTTCCGCGGAGACCCGTCGGCGGCGCTGCTCGAAGTCCTCGATCCAGAGCAGAACTTCATGTTCATGGACCACTACCTCGACGTCGAATACGACCTCAGCGAGGTGTTCTTCATCGCCACCGCCAACGTGATGCACACCATCCCGCCGGCGCTGCAGGACCGCATGGAGGTGATCCGTCTCTCCGGCTATACCGAAATCGAGAAGATGGAGATCGCCCGGCGCTTCCTCGTCCCCAAGCAGATGAAAGGGACCGGCCTGGACGAAGCGCAGGTGAAGTTCGAGGATGCCGGCCTGATGTCGCTCGTCCAGGGCTACACCCGCGAGGCCGGGGTCCGCAATCTGGAACGGGAAATCGGCAACGTCTGCCGCAAAGTCGCCCGGCGGCTGGTGAACACCCAGTCGGAGGCCGAATTGGCGGGGGATGCGAAGCACGAGGCGGAGAAATTGAAGAAGCAAAGCGCCGATCCCGAAGTGGTGGAGTCCGACGAAGCCCATGAAACCGTTGCCGCGCCCGCCGGCTTCCAACAGGTTGTGGTTGACGAACCGCGCGTTTCGGAACTGCTGGGCCCGGCGCGCTTCCGCGATCTGGCGGCAAGCCGCAAGTCCGAGGTGGGCACCGCCAACGGCCTGGCCTGGACCGAGGTCGGCGGCCAGTTGCTGACCACCGAGGTCACCATCATGGAAGGCCGCGGCCGGCTCATGACCACCGGCAAGCTGGGCGATGTGATGCAGGAGTCGGCCCAGGCCGCCATGAGCTTTGTCCGCTCCCGCGCCGCCATGCTTGGACTGCCGAAGGACTTCTACCGCCATCTGGACATCCATATCCACGTCCCCGAAGGCGCCATCCCCAAGGACGGCCCCTCGGCCGGCATCACCATTGCCACCACCATCTCGTCGGCGCTCACCAAGCTGCCCGTGCGGGGCGACATGGCCATGACGGGCGAGATTACGCTGCGCGGCAAGGTGCTGCCGATCGGCGGAGTGAAGGAGAAGTTGCTGGCGGCGCACCGGCATGGCATTTTTGAAGCCGTGCTTCCGGTGGATAATGAGAAGGACCTCGTGGATGTTCCGGAGAACATCCGCAAGGACATGAAGCTGCACTTTGTCGAATCGATGGACCAAGTGCTGACGATTGCCCTTGTCGGGGATCTTCAAACACTCAGGGACAGGGCGGCCGCCGGCCAGAGCGTTGAGCTCGCCACGTCGCAGCCCGTAGAGGAGAACCGGACCCACTAAAGGGCCGGGGCTGATTGAATTTTGCCGTGGAGGCCGTGACGGCGCCGTGGTTACACCTGCCGAATTCGTTTTGAGCGCGCCCTCGCCGGCGCAGTTCCCCCCGCCGGGACTGCCCGAGGTGGCGTTTCTCGGCAGGTCGAACGTCGGCAAGTCGACACTGCTGAACCGGCTCACCGGACACGCCCGGCTGGCCTTCGCGTCTTCCACGCCAGGCCGTACGCAGGCGGTGAATTTTTTCCGGGTCGACGGAAGGTATATGTTCGTCGATCTGCCCGGTTATGGGTTTTCGAGAGCCCCCAAAAGCGTTTCCGGGGGCTGGGCGCAGTTGATTGAAGACTACCTGCGCCAGCGCGATTCGCTGGCGCTTTGCATCCTGTTGCTGGATGCCAGGCGCGGCTGGATGGAATCTGACCTCCAGTTGCTTGAATGGCTGGAGCACCACCGGCGGACTTATGCGGTTGCCGCCACCAAGGTGGACAAGTTGAATCAGAAGGAGAAATCCGCAAGCCAGAAATCGATCCGAGCGCACTACGGCGGCGACATCGTCTGGTTTTCAGGCCTCACAGGCCAAGGAGTGAAGGAACTTTGGCAAACGATCACGAAAACGATATCAAGGTGACCGCGGAACCGGCCCCCGCCCCCCCCGAGGCGAAGTCCTCGGAACCCGCCGCCGCGCCCCCCCCCAGCAGGAGACGCTCCAGCAACAGCGAGGCCAAACCCGCCGAGCCCAAGCCGGAAAAATCCGAGGACAAGCCCGCGCCCAAGGAGACCCCTAAGGCCGAAGCCGCCAGGCCCGTCGAGCAGAAACCTGCCGAAAAACCCGCGGATCCGGCCCCGGCCGATAAGGACGAACGCACCGATCCCTCCACCGCCGGCCTCAATAAACGCGGCAACCTCGACCTCAGCGAACTCAAGGAAGCCTCCATCACCCGGCTCAACCAGATCGCCCGCGATCTCGGCATCCTCGGCATCGCCGGCATGAGGAAACAGGAGCTGATCTTCAAGATCCTCCAGGCCCAGGCCGAAAAGGCCGGCCTCATCTTCTCCGAAGGCGTCCTTGAATGCCTGCCCGACGGCTTCGGCTTCCTCCGCGCTCCTGAATACAACTACCTCCCAGGACCCGACGACGTCTACGTCTCGCCCTCCCAGATCCGGCGCTTCGATCTGCGCACCGGCGATACCGTCTCCGGCCAGATCCGCCCGCCCAAGGAGGGCGAACGCTACTTCGCCCTCATCAAGGTGGATGCCATCAACTTCGAGCCGCCCGAGGAAGCCCGCAATAAGATCTTCTTCGACAACCTCACCCCGCTCTACCCGCAGGAGAAGGCCAAGCTCGAAACCGCCAAGGACAACTACACCGGCCGCGTCATGGACATGCTCACGCCCATCGGCAAGGGTCAGCGCGGCCTCATCGTTGCACCGCCCCGCACCGGCAAGACGATGATGCTTCAGTCCATCGCCCACTCCATCGCCACCAACCACCCCGAAATCGTCCTCATCGTCCTGCTCATCGACGAACGCCCCGAGGAAGTCACCGACATGCAGCGTTCGGTCCGCGGCGAGGTCATCAGCTCGACGTTCGACGAGCCCGCCGCCCGCCACGTCCAGGTGGCCGAAATGGTCATCGAGAAGGCCAAGCGCCTCGTCGAACACAAGCGCGACGTCGTCATCCTGCTCGACTCCATCACCCGTCTGGCCCGCGCCTATAACACCGTCGTGCCCCCGTCGGGCAAGGTGCTCTCCGGCGGCGTCGACTCCAACGCCCTCCAGCGGCCCAAGCGCTTCTTCGGCGCCGCCCGCAACATCGAGGAAGGCGGCTCGCTCACCATCATCGCCACCGCGCTCATCGATACCGGCTCGCGCATGGACGATGTCATCTTCGAGGAGTTCAAGGGCACCGGCAACATGGAAGTCCACCTCGACCGCAAACTGGTCGACAAGCGCATCTTCCCGGCCATCGACATCAACAAGTCCGGCACCCGCAAGGACGAACTGCTCATCCCGCGCGAGGAACTCAACCGCATCTGGGTGCTGCGCAAAGTGCTCGCTCCGCTGTCGCCCGTCGAGTCCATCGAACTGCTGCTCGACAAGCTCTCCAAGACCCGCGGCAACGGCGAGTTCCTGGCCTCCATGAGCACCTAGCGTTTCAACTCGCATATCAGTCAGGGCGGACCTCCGGGTCCGCCTTTGCTTTTGCGCCCCGCCTCCCACTGTGATCTACTGATTGTCATGAAAAAGGCATTGATCCTCCTATTCACCCTCGCTCTCGCCCTGTCGGCGCAGGTGGCGATGAAGCAGGATGCCGGCAACATCACCGTCACCATCGACGGCAAGCCGTTCACCACCTTCTACACCGGCGGCGACGCCCCCAAGCCCTACCTCCACCCGCTGCTCACCGCCGACGGCGAGCGCATCACCCGCCTGTTCCCCATGGAAAAGGCCGATGGCGAGACCAGGGACCATCCCCACCACCGCGGCCTCTGGTACACCCACGGCGACGTCAACGGCGTCGATTTCTGGATGAATGAAAAGGGCCAGACCAAGGGCCGCCGCGGCATCATCGATACCGAAAAGATCTCCAAGGTCAAGGGCGGCAGGAAGGAAGGCACGATCGAGGCGTCGTTCATCTGGAAAGCCCCCGAGGGCGAGTCGCTTCTGCGTGAAAGCCGCGTCATGGTCTTCCATGCCGACCCCAAGCTCCGCATCGTCGACTTCGACGTCACCTTCACCGCCCTGGCCGATTCCGTTAAATTCGGCGACACCAAGGAGGGCTTCTTCGCCATCCGCCTGCGCGACGAAATGATGCAGCGCAAGGGCGGTACATTGGTCAACGCCAACGGCGGCAAGGGGATGCGGGAAGTGTGGGGCAAGGCCAGCCCCTGGAACGACTACTACAACACCCTCAACGGCAAAGTTGTCGGCGTCGCCATCCTCGACCATCCCTCCAACCCCAAACACCCCACCTACTGGCACTCCCGCGACTACGGCCTGTTCGCCGCCAACGCCCTCGGCGAACGCGACTACTACAACGACAAGACCCGCGACGGCAGCCTCACCATTAAGAAGGGCGAGAAACTCCGCTTCCGCTACCGCGTCGTCATCCACCCCGGCGCCACCGGGGAAGCCGGCATCGCCAACCTCTTCGCCGACTACGCCAGGAAAGTGAAATAGTTCAGACTCGATTCGCTCCCAGCGCGCCCAGGATGTCCCTGTCCTGGGCGTTTGCTATTTCAGGATCTCGTCCACCGTCGATGCCGTGATCGGGTGATACCCAGCCCGCGCCTTCCCGTAAATCGCCCGCGCCCGCTGCTTGCCCTCCGCCGTCTTCGCCATCTCCAGATACAACGGCCTGACGAACTTCCGCCGCCCCACTTCAATCAGAAACCGCTCCAGCCGCGGATACGCCGGAGCATAGCCGGCCCTCACCGCCATCCGCAGCCACTGCGCCGCGATCTCTGCATTGCCCGACGCCGTGAAATCCCACTGCCGGTCCAACTCCGCCATCCGCGACGCCGCCAGGTCCTCGGGGAACGCCCGCAAATAGTGCAGCCACTCCTGCGTCGACCACGTCCGCTTCGGCGCCGTTTCGAAGTCGTACCCGATCTTCGGCGCCCGCGCCGGCAGACCCGGCTGGTTCAACCAGTCCGACACATCCTCGCCCGGAAACGCCCGCCCCAACTCGTCCAGGAACTCCCTGGTCGTGATCGACTGAAACGCGTAGCGCTCGAAATACCCTCGCAGGAACGCGTCAAACCGCCCGCGCCCGTACTTCTCTTCCAGCATCCGCAGCATCAGCGCGCCCTTCACATACGGCACCTGCGTCATCGCATCGTCCGGGTCGCGGCCGGCATAATCCCCCGCCAGCCGCGTGTCTTCAGGCTTCAGCGTCTTCATCTCCTCCTGAAGCTCGCCCACTTCCAGCGCAAACTCCATCTCCGACCGCGCCCGCCCGTATATCTCTTCCTGTATCCGGCGCTCGAAATAAGTGGTGAACCCCTCGTTCAACCACATATCGTTCCATGTCGCATTCGTCACCAGGTTGCCCGACCACGAATGCGCCAGTTCGTGCGACACCAGCGCCACCAGGCTCTTATCGCCCGCGATCACGGTCGGCGTGGCGAACGTCAGCCGCGGATTCTCCATGCCGCCGAACGGGAACGATGGCGGCAGCACAAGGATGTCGTATCGCCCCCACAGATACGGCCCGTACAGCCGTTCGGCCGCCTCGACCATCTTCTCGACATCCTCAAACTCCCTGGCCGCCTTCTCCACCACCGGCGGCTCGGCCCAGATCCCGCACCGCGCCCCCACCGGCTTGAACTCCAACTCGCCCACCGCCAGCGCCAGCAGATAACTCGGAATCGGCGTCGGCATATGGAAATGCCCGTCCTTCAACCGCGCCGCCGCCATCAACGGCGTCAACGGCGCCGGCGCCTGAATCCGCGCCGAGAACGTGAACCGCACCGACGGCGTGTCCTGCAACGGCGCCCAACTCCGCGCATGAATCGCCTGCGACTGCGAGTACAGAAACGGCGAGCGCTTCCCCGCCGTCTGCGCCGCATCCAGCCATTGCAGCCCCGACGCCTCCGGCGAAGTCTCGTACTCGATCGTCACGCTCCGCGCCCCGGCCGCCAGCGGTATCGTCAGCGCCGATCCCAATATCGGGTCCCGCTCGCCCAGCGTCCACCCGCTCTCCGATCCATTCACCTTCAGGATCTTCAGATCCCGCGTATCCAGCACCAGCGTCCTGCCAGCCGGTTCAAGAGTCAATGTCGCCGTCCCCCGGAGCACCCGCTCCTTGAACGACACCGCCAGGTCCAGTTCCAGGTGCCTCAGCCGCGACACTTCGGGATTTGAATTGGAATGAGGATCTCTTGCCACAGATTTATGGTAGCCTCTCCTTTCTATGGCAGATGCGCCCGCTGGCCGCCTCAAGTCCCTCGACCTCTTCCGTGGGGCCACCATCGCGTCCATGATCCTGGTCAACAACCCCGGCACATGGCAGCACGTCTACCCGCCCCTGCGCCACGCCGTCTGGCACGGCTGGACCTTCACCGACACCGTCTTCCCCTTCTTTCTCTGGATCGTCGGCCTCGCCGTCACCCTGTCCACGGCCAAACGTGTCGCCGCCGGCCAGGACAAGTTTCAACTGCTCGGCCACGGCGCCCGCCGCGCCGCCATCCTGTTCTGCTTCGGACTCATCCTCACCCTGTTCCCCCACTTTGACTTCGCCGGCATCCGCATCCCCGGCGTCCTCCAGCGCATCGCCGTCTGCTACCTGATCGGTCTCGCCATCTTTCTCTGGTCCTCCTGGCGCGGGCTTATCCTCTGGACCGTCGGCCTCAACACGCTCTATCTTGCCCTCATGATCCGCTACCCCGTCCCCGGTTGCGGCGCCGGCTCCTGGGCCATGGAATGTAACTACGCCCGCCTCATCGACAGCCAGTTGCTCGCCGGCCACATGTGGACCGCCACCAAGGACTGGGACCCCGAAGGCATCATCAGCACCATCCCGGCCATCTCCACCGTCCTGCTCGGCATGTTGGCCGGCTACCTCTTGCGCTCCTACGCAACGCCCACGGAAAAGGTCCGGCGTTTCGTTCTGCAGGGCTGCCTCATGGTCATCGCCGCCGTCGCCCTCGAACCCGCCGTCCCCATCAACAAGGCCCTCTGGACCACCTCTTTCGTCCTCCTCATGGGCGGCCTCGCCTCCATCTGCTTCGCCGCCTGGTATTGGGCGGCCGACATCCGCGGCTGGGCGAAGTGGTTCAAACCCTTCGAAATTTACGGCCTCAACGCCATCGCCGCCTACATGCTCTCCGGCCTGCTGGCCGACGTCATGGGCGTCACGAAGTCCGGCGCCTGGGTCTATCAGAACCTCTTGCTGCCTATAGCCAGCCCCATCAACGCGTCGCTGCTCTACGCGCTGCTCAACGTCGCCGCCGTCTTTCTCGCCGTCTGGCTCATGTACCGCCGCGGCTGGTTCCTCAAACTCTAACCCTCATGACCGGCACGATCGAACAGGTCAGCATCTCCCGCGGCGGCATCCCCAAGACCGCCGTCCACGAAGCCTGGATCGGCCCCCTGGGCCTCGACGGCGACGCCCACCGCAACCCGAAATGTCACGGCGGCCCCCTCAAGGCCGTCCTCCTCCTCAGCGCCGAAGCTCTCGACCATCTCCGCGCCGAGGGCTTCGACGTATCCCCCGGCAGCCTCGGCGAAAACCTCACCATCCGCGGCCTGGACTTCCGCCAACTCCGGCCCGGCATGGCCTTTCGCGCCGGCGGAGCCATCCTCCGCCTCACCACTCTCCGCCAGCCCTGCGCCACCCTCGACGCCCTCAACCCGTCAGGCCTCCGCATCCAAACCCGCCTTTACGACGACCTCGCCAAATCCGGCGACCCCGCCTCGCCCAACTGGGCCAAAGGCGGCTTTTACGCCGCCGTCGAAGCTCCGGGCTTCGTCCGCCCCGGCGATATACTTGAACTTGCCGGCCTCGCCTGTTAGCCGGGCGGCACGGCCCTGGAACACCGCCGCTTGCAGAGTTTCGAACCGAATTCCGACGCCCTGAGGGTCCGCCACGCGCTCGCCCGTGTCGAACACGCCATCCCGCCCAACCTCCGCCAGGGCCTCGAAATCCTCCTCAGCCAGTCCCCCGACCCCTCCGGCGCCCTGCTCCGCCTCGAACGCTTCTGCGAATCCCACCCCGGCGACTTCCAGCACATCGCCCTCATGCCCTTCGGCCTCCAATCCCTCGTGGCCGTGTTCTCCTTCAGCCAGTTCCTCGCTGAGTCCATCCTCCAGCACCCCGCCTGGCTTCTCGGCATCCTCACCTCCGGTTGGCTGCACCGCGCCCGCTCCCAACCCGAAATCGAAGCCGAACTCGAATCCTCCATCGACGCCGCGCTCTCCCCTGCCGTCCCCCTCCAACTCGCCCAGTTCCGCCGCCGCCAACTCCTCCGTATCATGCTCCGCGACATCCTCGGCTTCGCCGCCCTGCCCGAAGCCACCGGGGAGCTTTCCACCGTCGCCGACACCATCATCGACGCCTCCTGCCGCCGCATCCGCGCCGCCCTCATCGCCCGGCACGGCACACCCCGCCTCGAAGACGGCTCCGAGTGCGGCTTCACGGTCCTCGCCCTCGGCAAGCTCGGCGGCCGCGAACTCAACTACAGCTCCGACATCGACCTCATGTTCCTTTACGGCGGCGCCGGCTCCACCGATGGCCCGTCACCGCTCAGCAACAAGGAGTTCTTCAAGAAGGTTTCCACCCAACTCGCGGACCTGCTGGGCACTTACACCCCGGAAGGCTTCGCCTACCGCGTCGATCTCCGCCTCCGCCCCGACGGCCGCCTCGGCGAAATCTGCATCTCGCTCGACGGCTGCAAGGATTACTATGAACGCCGCGCCCGCGACTGGGAGCTCCAGATGCTCATCAAGGCCCGCATCGCCGCCGGCGACCCTTCCGCCGGACGCGCCTTCCTTGATTGGGTCCAACCCCGCATCTTCTCCTCCTCGCTCGACTTCAACGCCATCGAGCAGATGTCGGAGACACGCGAGCGCATCTCCGAAAAACTCAATGCCCGCCGCCGCCCATCCGCCACCGACATCAAACTCGCCCGCGGCGGCATCCGCGATATCGAGTTCCTCGTCCAGTGCCTCCAGCGCGTCCACGGCGGCCGCTCATCCTGGATCCGCAACTCGTCCACCCTTCTCTCCCTCGTCCGCCTGCGCGACAAGGACCTGCTCTCCGACTCCGAATACTCTCGCCTCGTTTCCGCCTACCAGTTCCTGCGCCACCTCGAACACCGCCTCCAACTCGCCGAGGACCGCCAGACCCACACGCTGCCCGAAAAGATCGAAGACCTCACCCTCGTCGCCCGCCGCATGCCGCCTGATCTCACCGCCAACGATCCCTCCCCTGAAAACCTGCTCCGCCGCCTCAACCTCCACTTCGAGCAGGTCCAGGAGGTCTACGAACGCATCATCCACGCCCAGCAGCCGCTCTACTACACCCAGTCTCCTCTGCCCCCGCCCAGCACCCAGGAAGACGAACAATCCGCCACGCTCGCCTCCGCCGCCTCCACCAACCTCGTCCGCTTCCTCGACCAGCGCGCCCCGTCGCTTGCCGCCGCCGTCGCCCGCGCCCGCCTCGGACGCTCCCAGGCCGCCTTCGAACACTTCCTCGAACGCGCCCTCCGCGAGCCGCACTGGATCGACGCCCTCAACAACGATGCCGTCCTCTGCGGCTACCTGATCGATCTGTTCCAGCACAGCCCCTACTTCGCCGAACAGCTCGTCCGCCACCCCGGCTACTTCGAGGAGATCCGCGGTATGCGCGCCCGCGGCCGCTCCGCCACCAACTACGCCGACGTCATGCCGCTGATCGATGACGTCAACGAACTCCGCCGCTTCTACCTCCGCCAGGTCTTCCGCATCCAGCTTGAAAGCATCTGCCTGTCGCCCCTCATCTTCGATACCCTGGCCCGGACTTCTGAACTGGCCGACGCCGTCATTCAGTCCTGCTACCGCCTCGCCGTCCGCCGCACGCTGGAAACCCTCAAGCCATCCACCCCCGGCTACGAACCCCGCGGCCAGATGATGGTGGTCGCCCTGGGCCGCCTCGGTATGTATGAATTCGACCTCGGCTCGGACGCCGACCTCGTCTTCATCCTGCCCGACTCCAGCTCCGCCGAAATCCACTTCTGGACGCGCGTCGCCGAGCGCCTCATGACCACCCTGGCGTCCTACACCGGCGACGGCGTCATCTTCGCCGTCGACGCCCGCCTCTGCCCCAACGGCAAGGCCGGCGCCCTCGTCCAGAGCGAATCGGCCTACCGCGACTTCTTCTCACGCCAGGCCGAAGCCTGGATGGGCATGGCCTACATGAAGTCCCGCGCCGTCGCCGGCGATATCGCCCGCGCCACCGCCCTGCTCGAGGAACTCCAGAAACTCGACTGGCGCCGCTACGGCCAGGGCGGCCGCTCGAAGAACGAACTGCGCCAGATGCGTCTCCGCATCGAACGCGAACACGGCGAGGAAAACCCCCTCAAAACCGCCGCCGGCGGCTACTACGACATCGACTTCGCCCTGCTCTACCTCCGGCTGCGCGGCGCGGGCATGTTTTTCACCGTGCTAAACACCCCCAAGCGCATCGGGGTGCTGGAACAAATGGGCCACCTCGACACCTCCGACGCCAACTTCCTGCTCGACGCCGCCACCTTCTACCGTGCGCTGGACCACGGCCTCCGCCTCATCTCCGGCCACACCGAGGGCAGCCTCCCGTCCGCCGAATCCCAGCTCCGCATGTTGACCAGCCTCGTCTCCCGCTGGACCCCCGACCACCTCCACGACCAACCGCTCGAGCTCGAACTCCGCCAGATCCAGGACCGCACCCGCGGCTACTTCGACCGCCTCTTCGCAGGCGCTTGAATTGGGTCGGATGAGCGGAATCGCCGGCACATCTCGCCACACGCCCGAAGCGCGACGCAGTGGAGAGTGTGCGAACAACGACGCGAGTGGACAGGGTGCCCGCATCCGCAAGGCACCCCGGGTGCTGGCGGGGAATGCGGACTATGTCCGGTAGCTGCCGTTGATTTCGATGTAGCCCTTGGTCAAATCGCAGGTCCAGAAGCGGGCCTGGCCCAGTCCACCGCCTGCGATGTGGAACTTCATGCCGATCTCCCGGTTGCGAAGCGCCTTGATGAGGGACTCCTCGTCATACTGCGCCGCGAGGCCTTTGCGGCAGACCTTGACGCACTGCAGCCAGATATCGACCGCGCCGGGATCGAACATCGCGCCCGACGCCCCGGCTGCCGAAAGGATACGGCCCCAGTTCGGGTCGCCGCCGGCGATGGCGGTCTTCACCAGCGGGGAGTTGGCGATGGCGCGGGCAATGCGGGCCGCGGTTTCATTGTCCCTGGCGCCGGCGACCTCGATTTCCACCAGTTTCCGGGCGCCTTCGCCGTCGGCCGCGATCTGGCGCGCGAGCGATTCGCAGACCTCGGCCAGCGCCTCTTCAAACATCGCCCGGTTGGCCTGGGTGACGCGCTTGCCCGAGGCGCCGTTGGCCATGACCAGCAGCGTGTCGTTCGTGCTCATGTCGCCGTCCACGCTCAGCCGGTTGTAGCTTCGCTCGACGGCCCGCTTCAGCATCACCCGCAGCGACGCGGCCGCCACGGCGGCGTCGGTCATCACGAACGCCAGCGTCGTCGCCATGTTCGGATGGATCATGCCCGAGCCTTTGGTCATGCCGGCGATGCGGATGCCCTCGACCTCGGTCGATGCCGTCTTGCGGACCAGATCGGTGGTCATGATGGCGTCGGCGGCTGCGTCAAATTGGCCTGCATCGAGACCCTGAACCAGTTCTGGAACGGCCTCGACCACTTTATTGGCTTCCATTTCGACGCCGATCACGCCGGTCGATGCCGGGAAGACGTGCGAGGCGGGACACTTCAGTTCCCTGGCCAGAGCCTTGGTGGTCGCCAGCGCCACCTTGTCGCCGGTGCGCGTGGCGCAGTTGGCGTTGCCGGCGTTGATGAGCACGGCACGCACCACGCCGCCCGAGGCTTCCAGGTTGTTTCGCGCCAGGCGAACCGGCGCGGCCTGCACCAGATTCGTCGTGAAGACGGCCGCCGCGGTGGCGGGCGCATCGGAGACGATCAGGGCCAGGTCGGCCTTGGTGACTTTTCGGATCCCGGCATACAACGCCGAATAGCGGTAACCCAACGGCAACTTCAATTGATTACTCCCCGAGCCGGTCCTCGCCCGCGATGCGCGCTCCATTGATGAAGGCTTCCGCCGTCACGCGCTTGCGGCCCTCCTGCTGGACCTCGATCAATTCTAGCGCGGTTCCAGCACCGCAGGAGGCGAATAGCCGCCTGTTCTTCACCGTCAATTTGCCGGGCGGGCCCGCGGCTTCCACCCCGGCGGGCCGGCACTTCCAGACATTGAGCCGCTCGCCGCGGAAAGCGGTCCAGGCGCCGGGCCAGGGCAGGAATCCACGGGAACGGTTGTGGATCTCGGCAGCCGGGCGCGGCCAGTCAATCAGCCCGTCTTCCTTCTTGAGGATCGGGGCCAGAGTGGCGTGGCGGTGGTCCTGCGGGACAGCCACGGCGATGCCCGCTTCCACTCGATGAAGGACATCCACCATCAACCGGGCGCCCATCGAGGCGAGGCGCGGGGCGAGGTCGAGCGAAGTCTCCTCGGGGCCGATCTCCGTGCTGGCAACGTCGAAGACCGGACCGGTGTCCAGGCCGGCTTCGATCTGCATGATGGCCACGCCGGTGACGGTCTCGCCGTTGGCCACGGCCCATTGGATCGGCGCGGCGCCGCGGTATTTGGGCAGCAGTGAGGCGTGGACGTTGAAGATGCCGAAGCGGGGCAGGTCGATGATCGGCTGCGGGATGATCTGGCCGTAGCCGACCACCACCATGGCGCCGGCGTCGATAGCGGCCAGTTCGTCAAGGCAAGTACGGATTTTAAGGGGTTGGCGGACTTCAAGGCCCAGACGCAGGGCGCATTCCTTGACCGGCGGGAAGGCCACTTGCTGGCCCCGGCCCTTGGGGCGGTCTGGTTGGGTATAGACGGCGGCGACTGCGTGTCCCGCCTCGACCAGGGCTTCCAGAGTGGGTACGGCAAACTCCGGTGTACCGAGGAAGACCAGTCGCATCGCGCTTAGTCCCACTCGCCGGCTTGTTGCAGCTTGCGGATCTTGCGGCGGATCATGTCGCGCTTGAGCGGGCTGAGGTGCTTGAGGAAGAGGACCCCGTTGAGGTGGTCGTGTTCATGCTGGATGGCGCGGGCGAGAAGCTCCTCGCCTTCCAGTTCGACCGGTTCGCCGGCAGCGTTTTTCGCCTTCACTCTTACTCGCAGGGCGCGTTTGACGTCTTCACGGAAGCCGGGAATCGAGAGACAGCCCTCTTCGCCCACCTGGCGGCCTTCCAACTTCACCAGTTCCGGGTTGACCAGGACAATTTTGGCGTTGGGGTCCTCGCCGGCCGAGGGGTCGATCACCGTAAGGCGCTTGGAAACGCCGACCTGGGGGGCAGCGAGGCCGACGCCCTTGTTGGCGTACATGGTCTCAAACATATTGTCGACGAGTTGCTTCAATTCGTCGGTGCCGAACTCGGTCACGGCGTCACAGGGCGTCTCCAATACGGGATCGCCGTACTTGCGGATCTTCAATACCATCAGTAGTCTCTAACCTGTTGGATGTAGCCGTCGAAATTTCGTCGCGACTCAGTGAGCGAGTCGCCGCCAAATTTCCCGGCCATGGCGCGGGCCAGAACCAGCGCCACCATGGCCTCGCCGACGACGCCGGCGGCGGGGACGACGGCCACGTCGCTGCGCTCGTAAGCCGCCTGAGACGGGTCCCGCGTCTCCAGGTCGACCGAGGCGAGCGGGCGGCGGAGGGTGGAAATCGGTTTCAGCAGGCCTTTGACGACGAGTTGCTCGCCGTTGGTGATGCCGCCTTCCAGGCCGCCGGCCTTGTTTGCGCCGCGGTGGAAGGCGCGTTCCGTTTTGTCGTAAGAGATTTCGTCCTGGACCTTCGAGCCCCAGTTCCAGGCCGCCTCGTCGGCGTCGCCGATGATGACGCCCTTCACTGCCTGAATCGAAAGGATCGCCTGCGCCAGTTGCCCGTCCAGCCGCGTGTCCCAGGCGATATGCGAACCCAGCCCCGGCGGCAGGCCCTTGGCGCGGACTTCAAAGATCCCGCCGACGGTGTCGCCCGTCTTGTACGCTTCATCGACGACGGCCTTCATACGGGTTTCGGCGTCGGGGTCGACGCAGCCGAGCAGGATTTCGCCGCGGCGGCTGAGTTCGGCGATCTCTTCCCAGGAGGCGGGGCGTTCGAGACGGGCCGTGCCCACCTGGATGACGTGGCTGAGAACTTCGATGCCAAAGCAGGCGAGGTACTGTTTGGCCAGGGCGCCGATGGCGACGCGGGCGGCGGTCTCGCGGGCGCTGGCTCGTTCGAGGATGTAGCGGGCTTCGGGGAGGTTGTACTTCAGGCAGCCGGCGAGATCGGCGTGGCCGGGGCGGGGGCGGGTGAGCTTTTTCTTCTTATCTTCACTGTCCGGTTGATTTTCGACTGGGAGGACGTCGGTCCAGTTCTTCCAGTCGCTGTTGCGGACGATGACGGCGATGGGCGCGCCGGTAGTTTGCGAGTGGCGGACGCCGGCGACGAGTTCGGCGGTGTCGGTCTCGATCTTCATCCGGCCGCCGCGGCCGAAGCCCTGTTGGCGGCGCCAGAGTTCGCGATTGACCGCGGCGAGATCGACCGGGACTCCCGCGGGCAGACCGGTCAACGTAGCCACGAGACACTCGCCATGCGACTCGCCGGCGGTTTCGAAACGTAACATGGGATTGAACTTCCATCGTATCGAAGCCTTCGGACGATGGGCAACCCTGGCGTGGCCAAACGAGCTGTTACGGCTGGTCCGGATCTTCGGGATCTTCGGGGGATTCGGGATCTTCAGGCTCCGGCTCGACGGGCACGACGACCGGCGGGGGTTCGGCGAGCGTGACCAAGCGAACTCCCTCCTGGCTGGTGCGGTCAATTATGCGTACAATGATCCGCGGATCGCCCTCGATGGTCTCCGGCATCTGGAAGCGGATTTCGTAGAGGCCGGGGAAACCGGGCATGACCCCGGCATAGGCGATCCACTCGCCGGTGAGTTCGACGCCGCCGACGATAAGCGAAAGGTGATCGCGAAGCTGGATCTCGGCTTCTTTCCGGGGCAGTTCACGGTAGGCGAGCGACGGGACGGTCTGGCCGAGTCCGGAGACGTAAAGGCGGATCCACTCGCCGGGCTGGGCGGGGCGTACGCGGTCGACCCATTCGAAGGTGTCTTCGTGGCGGGCCAGGGCGACGCCCTCTTCGAGGGTGAAGACCGCCGGAGCGGCTTTGACGACGTCCAATTCCACAACCGGGCCGGCGCGACCGTTCATGACCAAGCGAACTTCCGCCTTTCCAGGCAACAGGTTAGCGGGAATCAGGAAGTTGACTTGCTCGGGCGAGACCATCTCGATGGGGGCGGCAAGCCCGTTGACCGAGACCATGACGCCGGTGCCGGAGAGGAGTAGCGGGAGGGTCCTGACGGTTTCGTCCCCACTGGGGCGGGCGGCGGTGACCCAGGCTAGCTCTTTGCCGAAGATGGCCATGAGCGAATTGGGCGCGACGGGGCCGGGCGCAAGACTGGCGAGTTGGACGACGCTGGCCTTCGAGTAGGTCGGCACCCCTTTGGGCGGATCGGAGGCCGCCATTGGCAGGCAGGCCAACGCCCAGGCCAGGACGTCCCAGGACAGGCGGGACATGGTTGTTCTGTTGGCAGCATATGCGGAATCAGGAGGGCTTGTATATACCCCTCTCTGGGTCAAGGGGTATACAGATCGTTTCGCAGCGCGAGAGCTTTGCGGGCGGTGGTGGCCAGGGGGAGGGAATCGAGCGAATCCATGGCGATCCAGCGGTGGCCGCGTCCGGCGCGGGAGAGCGTGGCGGTGAACACTTCGATTGTGTAGTCGTGGCGGGTGATGGAGTGTTTGAATTCGCCGAGGCGGACGCCGCGGACGGCGTGTGGCAGATCGCGCTCCTCGGGCAGTTCCCAGAAACCCTGGAGGCGGCTTTCATGGGCGCCGCGCTGTTTCATAAGGACGAAGCGTTTGGCGCCGGATTCCCGTTCGACGATGAGAAGGGTGATCTGGAGTTTGACAGGTTCGCGTTTGCGGCCCTTGACGGGCAACTCCTGTTCACGGCCGAGGGCGCGGGCCTGGCAGTGGTCGCGCCACGGGCAGAGGAGGCACTGGGGGGTCTTGGGCAGGCAGAGGGTGGCGCCGAGTTCCATCATGGCCTGGTTGAAGTCGCCGGGGCGAGCCGGGTCGAGCAGGCGCTGGGCCTCTTCCTTGAGGCGGACACGGACCGACTGGGCCTGAACGTCGCGGGTTTCGGCGGTGAAGCGGGCCAGAACGCGGACGACGTTACCGTCGAGGACTGCATGGGGCGAACCGAAGGCGATGGAGGCGACGGCGGCGGCGGTATAGTCTCCGACGCCGGGCAGCGAGGCGATCTCCTCGTAAGTTGTTGGAAATACGCCGCGGGCGGCGATTTCGGTGGCCGCGCGCTGGAGATTGCGGGCGCGGGCGTAGTAGCCGAGTCCGCTCCAGAGGGCGAGGGCTTGGGCTTCGGGGGCGGCGGCGAGGGCGGCGGGAGTGGGGTAACGGTCGAGGAAGCGTTCGTAGTAGGGGATGACGACGGAGACACGGGTCTGCTGGAGCATGACCTCGCTGAGCAGGATGCGCCAGGGGTCGCGCGTGCGCCGCCAGGGCAGGTCGCGGCGGGCGGACTGGAACCAGTCCATGAGCAAACGCCGGGCGTCGCGGGGGTGGATCATAAGGGGATTGGTACAATCTTAGTGGATTCTCCCGTCCAGTCCCTTCATCCCAAAACAGTGGCCCCGAAAGACGACTTCCTGACGATCCGCGGAGCGCGGGTCCACAACCTGAAAAGCATCTCGCTCGATCTGCCGCACGAAAAGCTGACGGTGGTGACGGGATTGTCCGGATCGGGCAAGTCGTCGCTGGTGTTTGACACGATCTATGCCGAGGGGCAGCGGCGGTATGTGGAATCGTTGTCGGCGTATGCGCGGCAGTTCCTGGAGCGGATGGAGAAGCCGGATGTGGACGAAATCCTGGGGCTTTCGCCGCCAGTCGCCATCCGGCAGAAGAACACGACCCGGAATCCGCGCTCCACGGTAGCCACGTCCACCGAGGTCTATGACTACCTGCGGCTGCTTTTCGCCCGCGCCGGCGAAACATATTGCCCCGGCTGCGGCGAACGGGTGGATCGCGATACGGTGGACCCCGTCGCCCGGCGGATGATGGAGCAGGCGGACGGGTCGCGGTGGTACGCGCTGTTCCCGGTGAAGACGACGCACGAGGGCAACACGTCGGAGTTGCGGGACCATCTCTTTGATCTGCGGAAACGGGGATTCGGACGGCTGTATCAGGACGGGCGCGTGTTCGAGTTTTCGACGCCCGAGTCGCTGTTGGATGTCGATTTTTCGCGCCCGGTTCACGTGCTGGCGGATCGGTTTGTGGTGCGCGAGGGCGAGCGGCAGCGGATTGTGGACACCACCGAGGTGTGTTACCGCGAAGCCGGCGAGGTGATTTTCGAACAGGCGGGCGAGGCGGAGCCTGTGCGGCTGCGGTTTTCCGAACGGTTTGCCTGTAAGAAGTGCGACATCGAGTTTCTGACGCCGGAGCCGTCGCTGTTCAGTTTCAACAACCCGTATGGGGCGTGCCCGAACTGCCAGGGGTTCGGCAACACGGTGGACTACGACATGGGGCTGATTGTGCCGGACCCGTCGAAATCAATCAACGGCGGGGCGGTGGATCCGTGGACGAAGCCCAACTACGACTGGGGGCTCGGGTCGTTCATCCTGCTCAACAGGGGCCCGGTTCGCATGGACGTTGCCTATGAACAACTCGACGCGGCCGAGCGGCAGGCGGTGAAGCAGGGGGTGAGGCGGTTTTTCGCCGAAGTCGAGAAGAAGAAGTACAAGGTCCATGTGCGGGCGTTTATCGCCCGGTACAGGGGGTATACGGAGTGCCCGGCATGCCAGGGCGCGAGGCTGCGGCCCGAAGCGTTGAATGTGAGGATGGGCGGGCGGACGATTGGCGGAGTGAACGCGATGAACATCGCCGAGGCGGCGGCGTTTTTCGACGGCCTGGAGATGGCGCCGGAGCAGGCGGCGATTGCGCAGAAGGTGCTGGTGGAGATCCGGCAGCGGCTGAAGTTCCTGAACGATGTCGGGTTGTCGTATCTGACGCTGGACCGGCTGTCGGCGACGCTGTCGGGCGGCGAGGCGCAGAGGATCCAACTGGCGACGTGTCTGGGGTCGAGGCTGGTGGGGGCTTGTTACGTGCTGGACGAACCGTCGATCGGGCTGCATCCGAGGGACACGGGGCGGCTGATCGGCATCTTGAAAGATCTGCGGGATCTTGGGAATACGATTCTCGTGGTGGAACACGACGCCGACGTGATGCGGGCCGCCGACCATATTGTCGACATCGGACCGGGCGCGGGCGAGGCGGGCGGGCATGTGACGTTCACCGGGACGCTGAAGCAGTTGTTGGGCAATGGGGGCAAGAAGAGCGGATCGCTGACGGCGAGGTATCTGAAGGGCGAGTTGAAAACGTCGCTGAAGACGCAGCGGCGGGAGGTGAACCGGAAACGGGTGCTGGAGTTCAGCGGGTGCAGGGCGCATAACCTGAAGAACATCGACGTCAGGGTGCCGCTGGATATGTTGACGGTGGTGACGGGGGTGTCGGGATCGGGCAAATCGACGCTGGTGCACGAGGTGATCCACAAGACGCTGGAGGGGCGCTACGAGCGGGATCTGTCGAAAGACGGCGCGGCGGTGCATGACGAGCCGGCGACGTGCAGGAAGGTGGACGGGGCGGGGATGATTCACGAGCTGGTGCTGGTGGATCAGTCGCCGATCGGGCGGACGCCGAGGTCGAACCCGGTGACGTATTCGAAGGCGTTCGACGTGATCCGGGACCTGTTTGCGTCGACACAGGAGGCGGACCGGCGCGGGCTGACGGCCGGGCATTTTTCGTTCAACATCGCCGGCGGGCGGTGTGAGACGTGTCAGGGCGACGGCACGGTGACGGTGGAGATGCAGTTCCTGGCGGATGTGGAATTGATCTGCGAGGAGTGCCGGGGGACGCGGTATAAGCCGTCGATCCTGGAGATCCGGTACAAGGGGCTGAACATCCACGAGGTGCTGAACCTGACGGTGCGCGAGGCGCTGTCGTTCTTCGCCGGGCAGACGAAACTGATATCGCGGTTGCAGCCGCTGGCGGATGTGGGGCTGGGGTATCTGCGGCTGGGACAGTCGGCGACGACGCTATCGGGCGGCGAGGCGCAGAGGTTGAAACTGGCCAGCCATCTGTCGCAATCGAGCAACAAGGGTGTGCTGTATCTGTTCGACGAGCCGACGACGGGGCTGCATTTCGACGATATAGCGAAGCTGCTGGATGCGTTTGAGAGGCTGATCCACAACGGTGCGAGTCTGCTGGTGATCGAGCACAATCTGGAAGTGATCCGGCATGCGGATTATGTGATTGACCTGGGGCCTGAGGGCGGCGGCGCGGGGGGGCGGGTGGTTGCGGAGGGGACGCCGGAAGAGGTCGCTGAGTCTGCCGGGTCCTACACCGGGCGGCATTTGCGGGAATTGATCGGCCAAGGGTAGTGGCCTGACAGGTGAGCCATCCAGGCCTCACGGGTCAGGCTATCCCAGGCCCCAATCCCAGGCCCCATTGCCTATTTGATGCTTCACTACCCCCGCCCGCTGCCGACAATCTACGGCCAACTCGAATCTATCTCCGACAGTCTCTCAGACCGTCCCAGGCCCCAGGCCCCCGCCGTGAGGACGCGCTTGATTGGCGGTTGATCTATAGCACCAGGTGCTATAGACTGGACCCAGGTACTTCGTGCGAGTCTTCATCTCCAAGTGGTTTCAACGATTCGCTGCGAAGGAGGGGATATCCGATGAGGTCCTGCTTGAAGCGGTCGCCCGGGCCGGGCAGGGGCAGATCGAGGCCGACCTTGGCGGTGAGGTGATCAGGCAGCGGATTGCCAGGCCGGGACAGGGGAAGTCGAAGGGCTATCGCGTCATCATCCTGTTCCGCCGAGGTGAGAGGGCGTTCCTGATTTACGGCTTCTCGAAGAGCCAACGGGCGAACATCGATGAAGACGAAAAGCGGCAGTTCAAGGAAGCAGCAAGGCACATTCTGACGCTGACAGAGAGGCAACTCTCTGCGTTGCTGAAACGCGGCGACTTTGTGGAGGTGGAAGCGAATGAGCAAGAAGTATCGTAGCGACGCCCTGGCGGCCATCCATGAAACCATGGAGGCCCTGCACGACGTTGGCGCCATCACGAAGCAGACCATGCGAGGTTTCGACCACGCCTGCCTCACCCCCGTGCGCCCGCTCGCGCCGCACGAGATCAAGGCGATCCGCGAACGCGAGCACGTCAGCCAGACGGTCTTCGCCAACTACCTGAACGTCACGCCGTCGCTGGTCAGCAAATGGGAGCGCGGGGAAAAGCAGCCTTCGGGAGCGTCGCTCAAACTCCTCTCGCTCGTCGAACAGCGTGGACTCTCCGCCGTGGCGTGATCCTCGATTTGGCGCGCGCGCGGCGGGACGGCCTGATCCGTCCCGGCTGGGATCTCTGAAAATTGATAGTGGCGATTGGCGGGGGATTTGGGAGGTGCGGGGGGAGTGGGGGCGGGGATTGGGGAGTCGGGCGGGTTTGGGGAGGGCGGTTTTTGTTGGGGTTTTGAGGGGTTTTGGGGAAATTGCGGGTGGGGCGGGTCAGGCCGACCCAGGCCCCCGGTCCCAGGCCCCATGGCAATGCAGCAGGCTGGCATCTTCGGAGCAGAGCTTGACGCAGCCAGGTTTCCACGCCCCCGGTCTTGTAGCCGCCGAGGATCTGCCTCATCGACTCACTGAATCTGAAGCGGCATCCTCGATAACGCCGGCAGAGTGCCCCCTGGCAGCGCGGCCTCGATCCCGTCATACCGGTCAGTCCCACCGCTCAAGGATTCCGGAAGCTGGATAGTCACCAGGTACACTCCAGCCTCTCCGGATGCCCGGCTGCCAATAACCGCGATCGGCGTCTTTACGGTGATGCGGTTGCCGCGAGGGCCTGGGTGACTCTCCACGAGCGACCATTGAAAGCCGGTGGTCGTGTTGCCCGCTTCGTCCACCGGACCCATTCCTGTCATATGTGCGGTAACCGTCTCGCCCAGTCGCGCCGGATTCTCCTCCGTTACGGGTGTCGCCCCGTCCAAGTGAAGCCATGTCACACCACGGCCTCCTGATCCGAGAAACGCTGGAGCCACGGTCGTGATCGACACGCCGATCTCCATGGGCTGGAACGGCGATCCACTCGCGCCGACTCGCGCCAAGTTCTCCCCAAGTGGAGCGTCTGGGGGAACCAGGAACTCCACATCGTATTCAAACTGCGTCGTTACTGGCGATTGCTTGTCTCCAGCAAGAATCTCGGCGTTTCCGAATCCTCGCCCCCACAGCCAGTACCTGCCACCCAGCGCCCACCGCGCCGTTACCGGATCGGTGGCCAGTATTCGCGGATATTCCGGCGCAATCTCCTGTGTCCGCCTGGCTGCGAGATCAATGCGCAGCAGGCGGAGGTTCTCCGTTACGGCGTATACCACTGACCCGTATCCCGACAGGACAACCTCCTTAACGTCCGCCGTTTCATTCGTCAACTGCGTCTTCGAATCGGACCACAGATCGGCAAGCCACACCTGCTTGACCAACTGCGGGTTCTTTCCCTCCCAGTCCGCTGCGGATATGAACACCAGCGTGTGCCCGTCCGACGCCAGGTCCGGTTGCTCGATCCCCCTCTCCGTCTGCGCCACCGTCGTGAGCGCCTTTGTGCTCAGATCCACGCGGTAAAGTGTGTCGTACAAGGCCACGTTACCGTCCCACCGGAAAGCTCCCCCGACACCCAACACAAACTGGCCCGTAGGATCGATCACGTAGGACTCGAAATCCACCCGGGACTTCTCGGGCTGCAATTCCCCTGGCCGCCAGACCAAAAGTATTCCGGAGGAAGTTACCGCAATCAGCCCATTGTCGGCAATGATTCGCCGCACCGGATGCTGCGCGAGCCGCGAGTACTCCACCACCGTCTCCGTGCGGCCGTCCATCAATCGCACTCGCCGGATCTCCGGCCCCAGCATCTCAGGCGTGGGCACGTCTGTCGCCGCGATGGCCCACTCGCCATTGTCGCTGACGCCACCGACACCGTAGCCCACCTCCCACGTCACTCCGCTCTCGCGGTTGCGCCAATAGACAATCCCAGCTTCGCGGGATATGCAGATGCCGGTAGATGCTCCACAACCGAACGTGGCCGTATACATCTGAATGCGCCCGGATGCGTCTTCCTGGATACGCTGATACTCGTGCGGATCGCCCCAATCGCCCCAGTTCCGGGCTGCCGTCACCCAACTGCCGTTATCCCATTTCACGAGTTTCCGCGAAGTGTCCACCGACTCACCGCGCAACGTCAGGTTGGTCGCACCGTAAACAGCCAGCCCGTTGTGGGTGGCACTCAGCCTGCTGACGTCTGGTGCAGTTTGCGCAACGGCCAACAGGCCGGATGCGCCAACGGCGGCTATTCGAATCCAGTTATGGATTTGCATTCCTCGATCCAACCCTGCAATCCCACTACCACTTATAGCCCGGCCAATCCTCACAGTGACGGTGGCGATGAAGTCGTTGCTTCTCAACGAATACCCTGCAACGCTTTGTTGTCGTTTGACCACGTTCCATCAACGGGGGGTGTAGCCCGATGTGTCCCACACGGGTAAGATCTACCCGGAACGGGGTCCACTCCAGACAGTCCCCGCTCGCAAGGGGCGCCGGCGAAACTGCCGGCAAAGGCGCCGGGCATCGAGACGAGTCTCGATGCGGCAGGCCACGGGCCTGCGCTACGAGGCGGCTGGGGCGCGGGCGTTAGGCGGTGATCACCACCAGGAGGTCTTTGGGTTCGACGGACTGGCCTACGTTGACTAGTTTTTCGGTTAGTTTGCCGGTTGTGGGGGCGTAGATGGTGGTCTGCATTTTCATGGCTTCCATGACCATGAGTTTGTCGCCCTTTTGGATTTCCTGGTTGAGTTCGACAGCTATGGCCGTGATGGCGCCGGGGATCGGTGCGCCGACGTGGCCGGGTTTGTCGGGGTCGGCCTTGGGGTGGGCCTTCACTTCGGCTTTGAGTTTGCGATCGCGGATGGTGACTTCGCGGGGCTGGCCGTTCAGCTCGAAAAAGACCGTGCGCGTGCCGTCCTGGTGGGGTTCGCTGACGGCCAGGAATTTCACGACAATGCGCTTGCCGGGTTCGAGATCGACGGTGATTTCGTCGCCCTCTTTCATGCCGTAGAAGAAGGGCGGCGAGGGGAGGATGGTGAGGTCGCCGTAGCTGGCGCGGGCTTTGTCGAATTTGACATAGACCTCGGGGTACATGAGGTAGCTCATGAGGTCGGTCTCGGAAGGCTTGTGGCCGGTGCGTTTCTCGGCGGCGGCGCGGGCTTCGTCGAAGTCGATGGGTTTGAGGCGGGCGCCGGGGCGGCCGGTGCGGGGTTTGCCGCCTTTGAGGATGACGCGGGCAATCTTGCGCGGCCAGCCGCCGACGGGGGAGCCGAGGTCGCCTTCGAACATTTCGACGACGGAGTTGGGGATGTTGAGGCTGTGGTCGATGGGGAGATTTTCGAATTCGTGGACCGTCATGCCGTGCTGGATGAGGAAGAGCGCCATGTCGCCGACGACCTTGGACGAGGGCGTGACTTTGACGATGTCGCCGAAGGCGTGGTTGACGTCAGCATACATGCGGGCGATTTCGGGCCAGCGGGGTCCGAGGCCGAGCTTTTCGGCCTGCTCTCGGAGATTGGTGTACTGGCCGCCGGGCATTTCGTGGATGTAGACGTCGGCGGTGCCGGAGCGGGGGGCGGTGTCGAAAGGAGCGTAGTTGAGGCGGACGCCTTCCCAGTAGTCGGAACAACGGTTGAGGGCTTCGAAGTCGAGGCCGGTGGCGCGCTTAGGGTCGTGGGCGAGGGCGGCGACGATGGAGTTCAGGTTGGGCTGGGACGTTGAGCCGGACATCGAGGAGATGGCGCCGTCAACGACGTCGACGCCGGCGTCGCAGGCTTTGAGGATGGAGGCGGCGGCGATGCCGCTGGTGTCGTGGGTGTGGAAGTGGATGGGGAGGGCGATTTCGTCGCGGAGAGCTTTGACGAGTTTGTGGGCGGCGTAGGGTTTGAGGAGTCCGGCCATGTCCTTGATGGCGAGGACGTGGGCGCCCATGCGCTCCAACTCCTTGGCCATGTTGACGTAGTAGGCGAGGGGGTATTTGTCGCGGCGGGGGTCGAGGATGTCGCCGGTGTAGCAGATGGCGGCTTCGCAGACGCCGTGGGTGCGGCGGACGGCGTCCATGGCGACCTTCATGTTGGGGAGCCAGTTGAGGGAGTCGAAGATGCGGAAGATGTCGATGCCCTCGCGGGCGGCGACTTCGACGAAACGGCGGACGACGTTGTCGGGATAGGCGGTATAACCGACTGCGTTGGATGCGCGAAGGAGCATCTGGAAGCAGATGTTGGGGACGGCCGTGCGGAGTTTCTGGAGGCGCACCCAGGGGTCTTCGAGGAGGAAGCGCATGGAGACGTCGAAAGTGGCGCCGCCCCACATTTCGAGGGAGTAGAGGGAGGAGAGGTGGTGGGCGACGTAGTCGGCGATCTTCAGCATGTCGTAAGTCCTCATGCGGGTGGCCATGAGGGACTGATGGGCGTCGCGGAAGGTGGTGTCGGTGAGCAGGAGGCGCTTGGAGGAGCGGGTGTATTGGGCGAATTTTTCGGCGCCCATTTCGTCGAGGAGCTGTTTGGCGCCGGGGGGCGGGGTGAGGGTTTCGTGGAGGGGGACGGGGGGGCGGACGAGGGTGACGGGCGCGGTGCGGCCGGCCATTTCGGGGTTGCCGTTGACTAGGATTTCGCCTAGGTAGTTCAGCAGACGGGTGGCGCGGTTGAGGCGGGCTTTGAAGCGGAAGAGCGAGGGGGTGTGTTCGATGAAGGTGGTGGTGACGCGGCCGGACTGGAAGTCGGGGTGCGCGATGACGTTTTCGAGGAAGGGGATGTTGGTTTTGACGCCGCGGATGCGGAACTCGCGGAGGCAGCGGTCCATGCGCTGGCAGGCTTCGGCGAGGTTGCGGCCGCGGGCGGTGACTTTGACGAGGAGGGAGTCGTAATAGGGGGTGATGACGGCGCCGCCGTAAGCGGAAGCGCCGTCGAGACGGATGCCAAAGCCGGCGGGGCTGCGGTAGGTCTGGATGCGGCCGTAGTCGGGCTGGAAGTTATGGGCGGGGTCTTCGGTGGTGACGCGGCACTGCAACGCCGCGCCCTGGACGCGGATCTGGTCCTGAGGCGGGATGCCCATGACGTCGCCGTGGAGGTGTTCGCCGAGAGCGACCTGGATTTGGGCGCGGACGATGTCGATGCCGGTGACCTCTTCGGTGACGGTGTGTTCGACCTGGATGCGGGGGTTGACTTCGATGAAGAACCACTCGGAGGAGTCAGTGTCGTAGAGGAACTCGACGGTGCCGGCGCTGGAGTAGCCGGCGTGGCGGCCGATGCGGACGGCGGCATCGCAGAGGGCGGCGCGGATGGCGGGATCGAGCGAGATGGCGGGGGCGACTTCGACGACCTTCTGGTGGCGGCGCTGGACGGAGCAGTCGCGTTCGTGGAGGTGGACAAGTTGGCCGTGGGCGTCGCCGAGGATCTGGACCTCGATGTGGCGGGCGCGGCGGATATAGCGTTCGATGAAGACTGCGCCGTTGCCGAATGCGGCGGCGGCTTCGGCGGTGGCTTCCTGGAAGCGGGCTTCGAGTTCATCGGCCTTGCGGACGACGCGCATGCCGCGTCCGCCGCCGCCGAATGCGGCTTTGAGGATGAGGGGGTAACCGACGCGGCCGGCGGCGTGGCGGGCTTCGGCGAAGGAAGAGACGGGGTCTTTGGTGCCGGGCAGGACGGGGACGCCGGCGGCTTCGGCGAGGCGGCGGGCGGAGGTTTTGTCGCCGAGGGAGTCGAGGATTTCGGGGGAGGGTCCGACGAAGGCGATGCCGGCGGATTGGCAGGCGCGGGCGAGGGCGGGATTTTCGGAGAGGAAGCCGTAGCCGGGGTGGATGAGATCGACCTGTTTTTCGCGGGCGAGGCCGACGATGCCGTCGATGTCGAGGTAGGCCTGGACGGGTCCTTTGCCTTCGCCGATGAGGTAGGCCTCGTCGGCTTTGAAGCGGTGGAGGCTGAGGCGGTCCTCGGCCGAGAAGATGGCCACGGTTTTTAGGCCTAACTCATTGGCAGCGCGGAAGATACGGATGGCGATTTCACCGCGGTTGAGGGCCAGGAGCTTCTTCGGCATGGTAGCTCCAATTTAGCATGTCGACTTATGAAAGCCGGGTATCAACATAAGTACGAACAATGGGGATGGAGAATCCGTCATAGGAACAACAGAGGGCGAAATTGCCGCGCGGTGTGGCGAAGGACGCCCGAATCGTGAACGGGAGAGACACTGAGATGAGAAAGCAGCCTGCGCTCTGGTTGGCCGTGGTGGCGGCCGTCTTATTGACCGGATGTGAGATTGACCCGTCGGACTGGGGCGACTCCACACGGTACAGGGAAGAATTCACTTACAGCTACAAGCTGACGGCTGGGGGGAGGGTGTCGCTGGAGAGCTTCAACGGCGGGGCGGAGATCATCGGCTGGGACAGGGACATGGTGGAGGTGACGGGGTCGAAGTATGCGGCGCGGCGGGACGTCATGGAGCAGATCAAGATCGACGCGATCTCGGAGCCGGGGTATTTGCGGGTGAGGGCGATCAAGCCGATCGAGAGGAACTGCAACTGCGGGGCGAAGTTCATCCTGAGGGTGCCGAGGAAGGTTGTGATTGAGCGGTTGGAGACGTCGAACGGGGCGCTGAGGGCGGAGAACATCGACGGGGGGGCGCGGATGAGGACGTCGAATGGATCGGTGAAGCTGTGGAGGGTGAATGGGGATGTGGAGGCGACGACGTCGAACGGGACGATTGAGGTGTCGGAGTACAGCGGAGCGGCGAGGCTGAAGACATCGAACGGGCGGGTGAAGGGGGACGGGATACGGGGGAGTTTTTCGGCGGACACGTCGAATGGATCGATCGATGTGACGATTGCGGAGTTGGACGCGGGCAGGGCGCTGAACCTGGGCAGTTCGAACGGGACGGTGACGCTGGCGGTGGAGAAGTACAATGGCAACCCGATTACGGTGCACACGTCGAACTCGTCGATCAATGTGCGGCTGCCGGAAGGGGTGAACGCGGATGTGAGGGCGTCGACATCGAACGGGTCGATCAGCTCGGATTTCGACGTGGTGACGCGGACGAGTTCGAAGAACCGGATGGACGGGCGGCTGGGCAATGGGGGTGCGCTGCTGGATCTGACGACGTCGAACGGGACGGTGCGGCTGCTGCGGCGCTGAGGGATGAAGCGGGTGGAGAGCGGGCGCCGGGGCCCGCTGTTAGGCGGCGGTGCAACCGTCCAGGGCGGGAGCCTCGATGCCGTGATCGGAGGCGAAGCGGTTTTTGCCGGCGGCCTTGGCCTGATAGAGGAGGCGGTCGGCGCGGCAGTAGAGGCTGTCGACGGTTTCATCGGGGCGGGCCTGGGCGACGCCGCCGGAGACGGTGACGGCGACGCGAGTGCCGTCCCACATGACGAAGGAACGCTGGACGAGGACGCGGAGGCGGCGGGCGATGAGTTCGCCGCCGGCGGCGGTGGAATTGTGGAACAGGACGATGAACTCTTCGCCGCCCCAGCGGCCGGCGAAGTCGAGGCTGCGGAGGTTGGAGGCGAGCGACTGGCCGACCATGCGCAGGACGGCGTCTCCGCAGGCGTGGCCGTAGCGGTCGTTGATGGATTTGAAGTTGTCGGTGTCCCAGAGGACGACGCCGAAGGGTGTGCCGTTGCGGTAGAGGCCGTCGATGGCGCGGCGGATCTGCTGTTCGCAGTAGCGGCGGTTGCCGATGCCGGTGAGGGCATCGATGAGAGCGATGCGTTCGAGTTCGCGGGCGCGTTCGAGGAGTTCGAGTTTGGCGGTGTTGTCGGTGAAGGTTTCAACCATTCCGGTGATTTCGCCGGATTCGGCCCTGATGGGCGAAGCGAGGACATGGACGGGGACGCGGTGGCCGCGCTTATGGTGCATGAAGACGTCGGAGCGGCAGTCCATGCCGAGGCGGGCGGCCATGAGCAGCGGGCAGCGATCGCCGCAAAGCGAGTTGCCGAATTCGTCGACATGTTCGAGGATGCCGTCGCCGCAGCACTTGCCGACGACTTCCTGCTTTTTGTAACCGGTGAGCCGCTCGGCGGCGGCGTTCCAATCGACAATGCGGCGGTCTTTGTCCACCAGGTACATTCCGTTGGGAATGTGATCCGCTAACAAGCCTGCTTGGTCGAACTTCATGGCGGTTTGAGCGTGGCCGAGCGCGACGCCCCCTACAAAGAGGCTTTTCGGAAGGCGGGCGTTGGGCTTGAGAGAAGTTTTCCCGATAAATGGCATTGGAGAGAGCCGGGACGCCTTCGGGCGCGGATCTGTGGGACGCTAATACTGACGGTGCCGCGATGACGTTTCTACTCATTTTCCTGCTCGTCCAGGCCGATTTGAACACGGCCGCGAGGGCGGGCGACATTGAAGGCGTAAAGACGTTGCTGGCCAAGGGCGCGGACGTGAACGCGCACGACGCGCTGGGTTCGACGCCGCTGCATGATGCGTGCTGGAGCGGCGAGGCGGAGATCGTGAGGCTGCTGATCGACAAGGGGGCGAAGATCGATGCAAGGCACCACGAGGGGGGATCGACGCCGTTGCAGTATGCGGTGTTGATGAACCGGGAGGCGGTGGTGAAGCTGCTGATCGAGAGAGGCGCGGACGTGACGGCGGCGTACCGCAACGGATCGACGGCGTTGCATGTGGCGGCGAGCCGGGGCCATGAGGCGATCGCGAAACTGTTGATCGAGAAGGGCGCGAAGGTGGGTGCGCGGGACGAGGCGGGATCGACGGCGCTGGACGAAGCGGCGTGGAAGGGCCATGCGGGGATGGCGAAGTATCTGATCGACAGGGGCGCGCCGGTGACGGCGCGCAATCCCGGGTCGGGGCAGACGCCGCTGCATGAGGCGGCGGTGAAGGGGCACACGGACGTGATCGAGGTGTTGCTGGCGGCGGGGGCGGAGGTGGAGGCGAAGGACTTCGCCGGGCAGACGGCGCTGGACGAGGCGCTGAGGAACCGGCATACGGCGGCGGTCGAGTTGTTGATGGCGAAGGGGGCGCGGATCGGGTCGGCGGCGCAGTTGAAGGAGGCCGTGCTGAGGGGGCAGGCCGACGTGGTGCAGTTGCTGCTGGAGAAGGGCGCCGACGGGAATGCGTTTCTTCACGACGCGGCGTTGAAGGGTCATCAGCGGGTGGCGGAGTTGTTGATCAAACATGGCGCGGAGGTGAACGGGCGGAACAAGAGCGGTGCGACGCCATTGCATGACGCGGCGCTGGCAGGGCAGAGGGGCGTGGCCGAAGCGCTGATCGCGAGCGGGGCGAAGGTGGATCTGGCGGATACGGAGACGGGTTCGACGGCGCTGCACCTGGCGGCGGGGTGGGGGCGGGTGGAGGTGGTGAAATTGCTGCTTGAAAAGGGTGCGGAGCGGACGTTGAAGACAAAGACGGGGCGGACGGCGTTGGAGTTGGCGAAAGAGGGCGGGTTCGAGGAGATTGTGAAGGCGTTGGAGGGGCAGTAGGGATCGAGGCGGTTGGGGGGCGAAAGGGCAGGCGCCGAAATGAGTCGCGGCACGGCGAGGGCGTCCGCCCTACCTGGTCGCGGCGCGTGTCGAGAGCTTGGGGATACCCGCTCCCTGCGGTCGCGGCCTGGTTGCCGAGGTCAGTCGAGCCACTTGACTGAGAGGGGATTTCCGCGGGAGCAGGCCATGGTGTCGGTGACGCCGCCGGCGAGGAGGGTGCAGGCGGCGTCAGTAGCGGTGCGCAGGGCTTCCTCCTTCGTGGCGCCCGATGCCGTCGAACAGTTCTGGCGCCCCTGGAAGGCCATGCAGACTTCGACGCGGTTCTGGCGCAGAGTGGACATCTGCCAGGTGATGAGGCCGGCGAAGGCGGCAAAGGCGCCAGCGATGAGGAGGATCAGTTTGGTGCGGTTCATTGGCGAATGCTTGGTCCTGGTCATTGGTGTTTGATTGATCGTACCCGCTCGGAAGAGAGCCGTCGAGCAGGGACTTCGAATTTCAATCCCGAGACCCGCTTGCTGCGCGCGGCCTCCGCGAGTGATCGATCGTGCCTGATGGCGATTATTCGGAGAAGAAGCTGCCCATCTGGCGGAACTTTTCGCAGCGCTGGGAGATGAGTTGTTCGGGGGTTATGCCCTTGAGTTCGCGGATGGCGGAGAGAATCGCGGTTTGGAGGAATTCGGCGGCGCGGCCGTGATCTTCCTGGGCACCGCCGGGGGGCTCTGGGATGATGCCGTCGATGAGGCCGAGCTTCGTTAGATCGGCGGCGGTGATTTTGAGGGCGGCGGCGGCGACATCGCCCTTGCTTGAGTCGCGGTAGATGATGGCGGCGCAGCTTTCGGGCGAGATCACGCTATAGACGGCGTTTTCGAGCATGTAGACGCGGTTGCCGATGCCGAGGGCAAGAGCGCCGCCGGAGCCTCCCTCGCCGATGACGATGACGATGAGGGGACTCTCGATGCGGGCCATTTCGCGGAGGTTGAGGGCGATGGCCTGGGCCTGGCCGCGTTCCTCGGCGTCGATGCCGGGATAGGCGCCTGGGGTATCGAGGAGGGTGACGATGGGGCGGCCGAACTTGGAGGCGAGTTCCATGGCGCGCAGGGCCTTGCGGTAGCCTTCGGGCTTGGGCATGCCGAAGTTGCGGAGGAGCTTCTGCTTGGTGTCGCGGCCCTTCTGCTGGCCGATGATCATGACTTGCTCGCCGCCGACGGTACCGAAGCCGCAGACGATGGCGGCATCGTCGCCGAAGTTGCGGTCGCCGTGGATTTCGATGAAGTCGGGGGCGATGCGCTGGATGTAGTCGAGCGAATGGGGGCGTTTGGGGTGGCGGGCGAGTTTGACGCGTTCCCAGGCGATGTTCTCGCCGGCCTCGCCCTTGAGTTTGAGCATCTCGGATTCGAGTTCCTGGAGCCGGGCGCGGGCGCCGCTGCTGGACATCTGCAACTCGGCCATCTCCTTCTGGAGATCGGCGATGCGCTGGCTGTTTTGAGCCTCGCTCATATCAATTAACTTCCTTCTGTATCCTCTTACGAGGCTAACACTTCCAGGGCTTCGGGGCCGCAGATGCGCTCGATCTCGGCCTTGAACTCCTTGTCGGGCTGGATGCGGCAGGGCACGTCGAGGATGAGGGCGAAGTCGCGCGGGCGTTCGATGCGGAGGCGGACTTCGGTCCTGCCGGGTTTGCGTTCGAACAACCGCTGGAGCTCTTCGACGCTGGAGGAGCCGTTGTTCGCGAGGCGGACGCGGACCGAGATCATGGACGGGAACGGGACGCGGGCGACTTCGAGGGGAATGATCTCCTGGATGCTGAGCTTGACCGAGCCGTCGTCCTCGGGCAGGGCCTTGGCGCGGACCATGACGGCGCGGTCGTCGACGATTTCGTTCTGGAGGAGTTCGTATTTGGCGGCGAAGCAAAGGGCCTCGACGGCGCCTTTCCAGTCTTCGAGTTGCATCGACGCCCAGAGCTTGCCTTCTTTATTGCGGCGGCGGTTGATGGTGGTCATGATGCCGCAGACGGTGACCTCGGCGCCGCGGTCGACGCCGTGCAGAGTGTCGGTCAAGTGGGTGGAGAGTTCGTCCACCTTCCACTTGTATTCGTCCATGGGGTGGCCGGTGACATAGAAGCCGAGCATCTCCTTTTCGCCGCGGAGTTTCTCGATGGGGGTCCAGTCGGGGACGTTGGGCAGGGGGCGTTCGGCATCCTTGACCGGCTCGGCGGCGAGCAGGGCTTCGAACAGGCCGCCCTGGCCGGATTCGCGGTCCTCGCGGGCGCGCTGGCCGTCCTGGATGCAGTCCTCGATGACGGCGAACAGTTGGGAGCGGCGGCCGGCAAGAGCATCCATGGCGCCGGCCTTGATGAGGCTTTCGATGACGCGGCGGTTGATGGCCTGCATGTCGGCGCGGCGGCAGAAGTCGTCGAGGGAGGTGAATTTGCCGCCCTCCTTGCGGGCGGCGACGATGGCCTCGACGGCGCCGGCGCCGACGTTTTTGACAGCGCCGAGGCCGAAACGGATGGCGCCGTGGTCGGGGGTGAAGTTGAGTTTGGACTTATTAACGTCGGGGGGCAGGACCTTGATGTGGAGGTCGCGGCACTCGTTGATGTATTTGACCACCTTGTCGGTGTTGCCGGTTTCCGACGTGAGCAGGGCGGCCATGAACTCGATGGGATAGTGCGCCTTGAGGTAGCCGGTGAGATAGGCGAGATAGCCGTAGGCGGCCGAATGGGACTTGTTGAAGCCGTATTCGGCGAACTTGGCCATGGTGTCGAAGACGTGTTCGACCTTCTCCTTGGGGAAGCCGAGTTTGACGCCGCGCGGGATGAAGGTCTCGCGCTCCTGATCCATGACCTCCTTCTTCTTCTTGCCCATGGCGCGGCGGAGGAGGTCGGCTTCGCCGAGCGAGTAACCGGCGATGAGCTGGGCGGCCTGCATCACCTGTTCCTGGTAGATGAAGATGCCGTAGGTTTCATCGAGGATGGGTTTCAACTGCGGCAGTTCGTAGGTGACGCGGCGGCGGCCGAGTTTGCGGTCGATGTAGTCGTCGACGAATCCGTTCTTGATGGGGCCGGGACGGTAGAGGGCGTTCAGGGCGATGAGGTCCTCGATGCGCTCGGGCTTGGAGCGGCGCAGGACGTCCTTCATGCCGGAGGATTCGAACTGGAAGACGCCGGAGGTGAGGCCTTCGGCGAAGATGCGTTCGTAGGTGTCCCTGTCGTCGAGGGGGAGGTCTTCGAGATGGAGGCGGACCGAGTGCTGCTGTTCGATGAGGTCGAGGGCGTTGTGAAGAATGGTGAGGGTGGTGAGGCCCAGGAAGTCCATCTTGAGAAGGCCCATCTTCTCGAGGCTGTCCATGTCGTACTGGGTGACAATTTCGTCCTTGTTCGTTTTATAGAGAGGGACGAGTTCCTGGAGGGCGACGGGCGAGATGACGACGCCGGCGGCGTGGACGCTGGCGTTGCGGGCCATGCCCTCGAGACGCAGGGCGATGTCGATCATGTCGCGGACGCGGGGGTCCTTGGCGGCGGCCTCGTCGATGGCAGGCTCGGTGTCGATGGCGTCCTGCAACTTGATGTTGAGGGGGGTGGAGGGGATGAGCTTGGTGATGCGGTCGACTTCGGCGAAGGTGAGTTCCATGGCGCGGCCGACGTCCTTGAGAGCGGCCTTGGCGCCGAGGGTGCCGAAGGTGATGATCTGGGCCACCTGTTCGCGGCCGTATTTTTCGGTGACGTACTGGATGACTTCGCCGCGGCGGTTGGTGCAGAAGTCGATGTCGATGTCGGGCATGCTGATGCGTTCGGGGTTGAGGAAGCGTTCAAACAGCAGGCCATAGTGGAGGGGGTCGACGTCGGTGATGCCCATCGAGTAGCTGACCAGCGATCCGGCGGCCGAGCCGCGGCCGGGGCCGACGGGGATGCCCTGGGATTTGGAGAAGCGGATGAAGTCCCAGACGATTAAGAAGTAGCCGGAGAACTTCATCTGCTGGATGAGGGCGATTTCGGTTTCCAGGCGTTCGATGTAGTCCTCGATGCGGTGTTTGAGGCGGCCCTGGGCGGCGAGCTGTTCGAGGCGGCCGCGGCGGCGTTCGAAGCCCTGGCGGGCGACCCAGGCGAAGTAGCTGTCGATGGTGTTGCCGTCGGGGACTTCGAAGCGGGGGAAGGGGTTGGTGACGGGGTTGAGATTGAGCCGGCAGCGCTGGGCGATTTCCCAGGTGCGGTCGAGAGCGTCCTCGACATCGGCGAAGACGGCCAGCATTTCGGCGCGGCTCTTGATGAAGAACTGCTCGGAGCTGAACTTCATGCGCTTGGCGTCGTTGACGGTCTTGCCGGTCTGGATGCAGGTGAGGATGTCCTGGGCGCGGTGGTCGGCGTGCTCGACGTAATGAGCGTCGTTGGTGGCGACCAGCGGGATGCCGGTTTCGGCCGCGAGGCGGTGGACGCCGGGCATGGCGATGGAGTCCTCGTTGAGGCCGTGTTGCTGGAGTTCCAGGAAGAAGTTGCCCTTGCCGAACATGTCCCGATAGTCGTGGGCCATGCGGAGGGCGTCTTGGTAGCGGCCGTGGAGCAGAGTCTCCTGGATGTCGCCCTTGAGGCAGCCGGACAGGGCGATGAGGCCCTTGGTGTGCTGGGCGAGGAGGTCCTTATCGACGCGGGGCTTGTAGTAGAAGCCTTCGAGGAAGCCGGTGGAGACGAGCTTGATGAGGTTGCGGTAGCCCTCTTCGTTTTCGCAGAGCAGGACGAGGTGGTTGTAGCGGGAGGTCTCGTTCTTGACGTGGCGGGACTGCTGGGCGATGTAGACCTCGCAGCCGATGACGGGGTGGACGCCGTGTTCCTTGGCCTTGGTGGTGAACTCGACTGCGCCGAAGAGGTTGCCGTGGTCGGTCATGGCGACGGCGGGCTGGTCCTGCGCCTTGACCTGCTTCATGAGCTTGCCTGTTTCGCAGGCGCCGTCGAGCAGGGAGTAGTCGGTATGACAGTGAAGATGGACGAAGGGCTTGTCGCTCATGGCCTGTGGAAGTTACCAGTTTACAGTGCCTGGGGCGGGAGGGTCTTGCGATGTAAAGGAAATGGCCGGCCTCGCCCCCCGTGGGGGATGAAGCCGGCCAGGAGCCAATCGGTCAAACCCGGCAGGGGTTGACGGGGCCGCCGCGGATCAGAAGCTGAGCTTCAGGGCGAGCTGGATGAACCGGGGGTCGAAGGTGGAGGTGACGCGGCCGAAGTTGGCGCTGGCGAGGTTCACGTCGGGAGCGCCGAAGTTGGTCTGATTGAACAGATTGTAGAACTCGCTGCGGAAGGTGAGGCGGGCGGCTTCGTTGATGACCGGGAGCCTGAAGCTCTTGGCGAGCACGAGGTTGGTCTGCCTCATGGGAAAACCGGAGAGGACGTTGCGGCCGAGGGTGCCGAAGGGAGCGGTGACGGCGGGAACCGCCAACGCCGCGCGGTTGAAGTAGCCGCGGTAACGTTCGGAGGATCTGTCGCTGGAAAGCAGGTCGCCGCCGACATAGTTCGGCCTGAGGGCGACGTTGCCGAGGAAGTCGGGCTGGCCGTCGGAGAGGATGCCGGAGGCATCGGGGTAGCGGATGTTGAGCGGCTGGCCGCTGAGGAAGTTGACGATGGCGGAGGCCTCCCAACCGCCGGCGAGGGCGTCGAGTGCGGCGGGCATGTTCTTGCCGAGCCGGCGGCCGGCGCCGAAGGGGAGTTGGTAGACGAGCGAGGTGGTGGAGTTGAAGCGCTGATCGAAGCTGGACCGCCCCTTATCGTTGTTGGGATTGCGGACGTCCTGCGGATTGGGGCTGCCGCCGTTGGGCGTATCGAGGACCTGGCCGACGTTGTCGATGGCCTTGGACCAGGTGAAGGCGCTTAGCAGGGTGAGGTCGCGGCCGCGGTGTTCGAACTTCACCTGCATGGCGTGGTAGTTGGAGAAGCCGGAGGGCTGGACTGAGGTGATGTTGTTGAAGCCCTGATACGGACGGCGCGCGAGCAGGGTGCCGAGCGTGGTGAGGCCGCGGGCGAGTTCATCGGCGGTGATGGGACGGGCCTGATTGAGGTCGCCGAGGATGGGCAGGCGCGAACCCTTGTTGCCGACATAGGCGACATCGAGCAGCGTGTCGCGGAACAGGGTGCGCTGAAGGGTGACGTGCCAGTTCTGGACGTAGCCCCAGGGAGTTTCGCGATCGACGTGGAGAATGACGTTGCTGGGCAGCGAGGCGGGGTAGCCCATTTCACGGGTGCGGAAGCAGCCGAGATAACTGGCGCCGGCGCAGGGATTGGCGAGGTTGGCGGGACTGTTGGTGGTGGAGAAGCGGGTGACGAACGGGGCGTTGGTGTTCATCAGTTCCGCCGAAGCCATGCGGTTCCAGAAGTTCCAGCCGAGGCCGTAGCCGCCGCGGATGACGGTTTTGGCATCCAGTTGATAGGCCGCGCCGAGGCGCGGAGCGAAGTTGTTTCGGGGCTGGCGCTGGAGAGTGCGGTCGTCATCGGTGGCGACCACCAGTTTGTTGGATGAAGGATCGAAGTTGGCAAGGCGGTTATCGGCGTCGAAGACGGGGGTCATGGTGTCGTAGCGTAGGCCGAGGTTGAGGGTGAGCTTGCCGTTCACCTTCCAGTCATCCTGGACGAAGAAGAAGTTGCCGCGCTGGCGGACCTGGGCTTCGACCTGCGTGGCCAGTTGATAGGAACTGCGGGCGCCGGCGAAGAAGTCGGCGAGGTGGTACCAGGAGTTGCTCACGCCCGCCGGAACGCCGGTGGCGGGGCGGGAGTAGGCGCCGCCGAAGGCGTCGATGCCATAGAGGGGGTTGGTGTCATCCACCATGATGTTGAGACCCAGCCATTCGTAGCCGGCCTTGAAACTGTGGCTGCCGGCGAGTTTGGCGTAGGAACCGCGGAGGTTGATGGTGGTGGGGAACTGAGCCTGGGGGTTGGTGGCTTGGCGTCCAAAGCGGGGGAAGCCGACGATGTCCTGGGGCGTGATGCCGCCGCGGACTTTCTCGCCCTCCGGCAGGCCGGTGATACCGAAAAGCTCACGCATCGAGGGACCGCCGGCGCTCGCCGGGGTGCGGTCCATGCCGAGCCGCGAAACGGAGAACCGGAGGTCGAGCACCTCGCTGGGCGACTTGGTCCAGGTCATGCCCATGGCGCCGGCCTGGTTATAGGTATCGAGGTTGCCGAGGTTGTTGCCGCCGGCGGGGCCGGTGATGAGAGCCGGCGCGAAGATGTTCTGGCGGCGTTGGGCGTAGCGGAAGAAACTTTGCAGGGAGGAATGGAACTGGTGGTCGAGCTTGATGGCGCCCTTGTCGTCGTCGAGCACGTTGCGGTCGAAGTTGCCGAAGTTGCTGGCGATGCCGAGGTTATTGACGGCCACGGCGGGGGCGGGGCGATTGGGCTGGGGCAGGTTGTCCATGACGTAGCGGGCGAGGCGGGTCATGGGAACGGGTTCGCCGGCGGGGATGACGGCGCCGGCGGCGATCGTGGCGCCGGTGGAGGAGGTATAGGCGATGGGAACACGGACGTCGACGGGCAGAACGCCGCGGCGCATCTGTTCATTGGGCAGAGAGCTTAGAGCGAACGGCGAGATGCGCCAGCGGCTGCCTTCGTAGTCGGCAAAGAAGAAGGTGCGGTTGCGGATGACGGGTCCGCCGAAGGTGAAGCCGAACTGATTACGGTTGTTCTGGGGTTTGCGCCCGTCCACGGGCTTGAAGAAGCCGGTGGCGTTGAGCCTGTTGTTCTGCAGGAAGTTCCACATTGATCCGTGGAACTCGTTGGTTCCGGACTTGGACGCGACATTCATGACGGCGCCGCCGGTGCGCCCGAATTCGGCGGAGTAGGCGTTGACCATCATGCGGAACTCGGCCACTGAATCGGGCGAAGGCTGCACGGCCTGGTTGGAGAAGCCCTGGTTGGTGGTGCCATAGAAGTTGTTGTCCACGCCATCGAGGATGAAGTTGTTGAAGACCGAGCGCAAGCCGTTGACGTTGTAGGCGCCTTCGCGGCGGAAGGCGACCGAGCCGGAGTTCGACGAGTTGGATTCGCGAACGCCGGGGCTCAGCAGGGCAAAACTCGAGTAGGTGCGGCCGAGGACGGGGAACGACGTGATCTGGCGGGACTGAATCACCTGGCCTCTTGATGAGTTGTCGGTTTCGAGCAGGGGCGCGGTGGCCTCGACGGTGACCGATTCGGCGACCGCCTTCACTTCGAGGGTGAGGTTGACGCGCTGGCGGGCATTCACCGTCAGGCTCACCTCGTCGACGACGGCGTTGGCGAAGCCTTCGCTCATGGCGGTGATACGGTAGCGGCCGATACGCAGCGCGGGGAACAGAAAACTGCCGTCTTCGGCCGTCAGGACAGTGGCGGCGATGCCGGTGTCCTTGTTTTCGGCGGTGATTTTGGCGCCTGGAACCGATGCGGCCTTGGCATCCAGCACAGTGCCGAGGATCACCGCGTTGTCGTATTGTCCGAAAGCGGCTATCGCCGTCAACAGACCGAGTGCAATAACTCTGCTCACTGGGACCTCCTTGGTTGCCGGGGGTGTCACCGGCCAGTATGAGGTTAGCGGGCGATCATGTCAATTCCGTCAAAGCCGGATGAATTCTTGGATGGATGCCCCGCTTGCGGGAACGGGCCGGGGGCGCGCTGAGGCGGTACGGAGCAGTTGACACCACGGCGGCCGGGCGGGTTTTGCGGTGACGGGCGGCATGGAAGAGATGAAGCGCGAAGCGCCTGGGAATGAAGGGTTGGCCGCGGAGTTGGAGTGTGTAAACGCGCCGGCGGGGGAAGGGGTGGCGGCGGCATTCGAGGGGGTCGAGTACCGGGCGCAAGGGATCGCAGACCAGCTTGCGGGTAAGTGAGCGAGGCGTCCGGGATGGTTGGTGGACGGCATGGGATTCGAACCCACGACCCCCGCGTTGCGAACGCGGTGCTCTCCCAACTGAGCTAGCCGCCCACACTCGAACCACTTCCACTATAACATGGGCCGCGGCGCTCCCCATACCGCTACAATTATCCGTAATGGACGAGAAGAGGAACCTGGAAGTCACCCTCGAGAAAATGCGCCGCGACTGGGACGAGCGTGCCCGTGAAAACGCCCGTTTCTACGTCAACACCGAACGCACTGACTGGACCGATCAGGAGTTCTTCGCCTCCGGAGAACAGACCGTCCGTGAGGAGATCCTCACCGACATGACCAACATCTGCCAGGGCAAACCGCCTTCCGGCATGCGGGTGCTTGAAATCGGCTGCGGCGCCGGGCGCATCACGCGCGCACTGGCGCGGCTGTTCGGAGAGGTGCACGCCGTCGATGTTTCGGGCGAGATGGTGGCCTACGCCCAGCAGGCCGTCGCCGGCTTTCCTCACGCTCATGCCTACCAGAACAACGGCATGGACCTGAGCGTCATTCCCGACGACAAGCCCTTCGACTTCGCCTTTTCGACCATCGTGTTCCAGCACATCCCGAGCCGCGAGGTGATTGAGAACTATGTCCGCGAAGTCTGCCGCCTGCTCCGGCCTGGCGCTCTGTTCAAATTCCAGGTGCAGGGCGATGCCACCATGCAGACCGACCCCGACGACACCTGGCTCGGCGTTGCGTTCTCCGAAGCCGACGCCCGCCAGATGGCTGAAGACTGCGGCTTCGAACTCCGCTACCACCACGGCGCCGGCGCTCAGTACTTCTGGCTGTGGTTGTTCAGGAAGCCGTAGCAGTCTGCTGATACACTCCCGCGGCAATTCAGGCTCGGCCGCTCGTTCCGCTGCCGGGCCGCGGCCAGGCAAACCCGCCAGAGTGCCACTTGTGCGTTCGGATCGAAGGCGAGCCCGTGTGCCGGACTGCGGTCCCCCTGCCCGGCACGCGTGAGTCCCTGTCCGCGCGCCGCGATCACCCTGCACGCGGCCGGCACCCGCTTCACTTGATGGGCAGACCGGAGGAATCAGCCCGTTTTCATCTCCACGCTTCCGCCCCGCGCGGCGTATAAACATACGAGTGGCAATCGCAGGATTCGAAACGGCCGCATGGTTCTCCGCCAGGGAGCGGGAATCGGCCTTTGAGGATCTGCTCCGCTCGAACGAGAAACGCGTCCTGCGCACCGCATGGCGGCTGCTCGGCTCGCTCGAAGACGCCAAGGACGCATCCCAGGAGGTTTTCCTGCGGCTCCATAAGCACTTCGAGCGGCTCGCTCCGGCCACCATCGACGCCTGGATCTACCGCACGACGGTCAACGTCTGCATGGACCAACACCGCCGCCGCCGGCCCGAGGGCGAACTCGCCATCGACCCGCCCGCCCCGGCGACGCAACTAACCGGGCTGGAATCGGATGAACGAAAACTCCGCCTGGAACGCGCCATCGCCCGGTTGCCGGAAAAGGAGCGCGCGGCACTGGTCCTGCGCGAAATCGAGGGCCTGGAGACATCGCGCGTCGCCGAAATCCTGAATGTGACCGACGCCACGGTCCGCAGCCAGGTCGCCTCGGCAAAATCGAAATTGAAGGAGTGGCTCGCATGACCGGCTGGCTCGACAAATCGCTCCAACAACTTGCCGCCGAGGACCCGCCCGCCGACGCCCTCGCCGAGGTCCGCTCGCGCGTCCTCGATCAAGTCCGCCCCAAACGCCGCCCCTGGCTCTGGTACCTCGTCCCCGCCGCGGCCGCCGCCTCGCTCGCCATCTGGTTCGCCCTGCCCCGGCCCGCCGCCACCCCGGCGCGACCGACTGTCGAAATCGCCGCCCAAGCCCCGGCGCCGCCTGCCGCCGTGCCGGTCGAGTCGCCGCGAGCCGAACCGTCCGCCCCATCCGAACCCGTCCGCCGCCCGCGCCCCGCGCCCGCCCAGATCGCCAAAGTCGAAACCGCCAAGACCTTTCAACCCAGGATCCTGCCCACCGGCTCGCCCGACTTCGTCCAGATCGAATCCGGCAACCCCGACGTGGTGATCCTCTGGAGCATGAATTCCCCGAAAATTTCCGACCAATCAGGAGAGAACAAATGACGAAACTCAGCATTGTTAGTTTGTGTTGGACCGCACTGGCCTTCGCCGCCCTCGCCCCAGCCCAGGACACTAAGGAAACTCCCAAGGCCAGCCCGACATCGAAGCCCGGCTGCTGCGTCCAGCAGGTCTACCAAGTCAAACACGCCAACGTCCGCGACCTCTATCACCTCCTCTTCACCCGCGCCGGCCAGGACCAGACCCCCTACCTCGGCTACAACGAATCGCTCAGAGCGATCTCCGTCTACGGCACCCCGCAAGAGGTGAACTCAATCATGGCCAACCTGAAGATGTTGGACGTACCCAGCAATGAGCTTGGGCGGAGCAAGAGCGTAGAGTTGACTTTGCATTTAATCACTGCCTCGCGCCAGGCGACCTCAGGCGATGCGTTACCGCCAAGTCTCTATGCGGTCGCAAGGCAATTGACAGACGTGTTCGGCTACCGAGGATTGCGGTTGCTCGATACGGCAGTGATTCGAGGGCGCACCGGCGAAGAAAGTAACATGAGCGGCAATGGGGGGGCCCTGCTGGAGAAAGAGTCTTTGAACTTCCAGAGTCCATACCAGGTCTCGGTCAGAATCGCTCAAACCAGACCTGCGACGCAGGGGGGGAACATCGTGCAGGTCGACAATCTGCGCTTCAACCTGCGAGTGCCGTATTGCACGGACCCTGAATGTAAGAATGTGAACTATCAAGAAGTGGGGGTCCGTACGAACTTCGATGTGCGCGAGGGTCAGAATGTCGTCGTCGGCAAGTCTAAGATGGACAATTCCGACAGGGGCCTAGTCCTGGTGGTGAGCGCCAAAGTCGTTGATTAACGACGCCCGAAGTCCGCTTATCAACGCCCGGCCCGGAGTCTCGCCCACTCCCGGCCGGGCGTTTCCTTTCCGCTGAACCCATGTCCCAAAACCGGACACCCGCGTCCGATCTCCGGTCATCCCCGGCCTTGACGAAACGATCTCCCCGCCCCGCCCGCGCCAAGTCCTCCAATCGCAACGTCCGCCGCCCATCCAAAAAGCTTTCCCGCCGCTTTGGCATCCCGCTTGCCATATCCTGAGCGGCAGTCCAGCATGAAAAGCCTTCTCGACGATCTCCGCTACGGTTTCCGCCGCCTCTGGGCCAGTCCCGGCTATGCCGCCGTGGTCATCCTCACCCTCGCCACCGGCTTCGCCTCCGCGTTCCTCTACGGCGTCAGCCCGGACAACCCGCTCGCCTACCTCGGCGCCGCCCTCTTCCTCGCCCTGGCCGCCGCCCCAACCTCATACCTCCCCGCCCGCCGCGCCCTCCAGTCCGACCCCATGGACGCCCTTCGCTCCCAGTGAATCCGTACCCGTCAACTCCAGTAGTTCCGGTCCAAACCCCGATACTGCACGGCCTCGGCCACGTGCTTGGACTGGATCTCTTCCTGGCCTGATATGTCGGCGATGGTCCGCGCCACCTTCAGGATGCGGTCATGCGCACGCGCCGACAACCCCAACCGCCGCACTGCCGTCTCCAGCGTGCGTTCACCCGCCTCATCCAGCGGACACAGCCCCCTCAGCCTCGATGCCGGAATCAGCGCATTCACATACCCTCGCTGCTGCTGAATCATCCGCGCCCGCATCACCCGATCCCGCATCTCGGCCGAACTCGCCCCGGCGCGCGTCCCCCGCAACTCCTGAAACGGCACCGCCGGCACTTCAATATGCAGATCGATCCTGTCCAGCAGCGGACCGCTGATCTTGCCCAGATACCGCTGCACGATCGCCCCCGTGCACCGGCATTCTCTCGTCGTGTCCCCCATGAATCCGCACGGGCATGGATTCATCGCCGCCACCAGCGTGAAATTCGACGGAAACACCAGACACGCCTGCGACCGCGCAATCGTCACCGCCCTGTCCTCCAGCGGCTGCCTCAACAACTCCAGCACGTTCCTCGGAAACTCCGGCAACTCATCCAGAAACAGCACCCCATGATGCGCCAGCGACACCTCACCCGGCCTCGGCACCCCCATCCCGCCGCCCAACAATCCCGCCGCCGATATCGTGTGGTGCGGCGACCGGAACGGCCTCGCCGCCAGCAGCCCAGCCCCCTTCGCCAGCGCTCCCGCCACGCTATGCACCTGCGTCGTCTCCAACGCCTCCTGAAAATTGAACGGAGGCAGAATCCCAGGCAACCGGCGCGCCAGCATCGTCTTGCCAGATCCAGGCGGTCCCAGCAGCAGCACATTATGACCGCCCGCCGCCGCCACCTCCAGCGCCCTCTTCGCCGTCGATTGCCCCCTCACGTCGGCGAAATCATGCTCGGGATCCACTTGAAATCCAGGCCCCGCCGCCTTCGGCACGCACGGCGCGAACTCCAGCGGACGGTTCAACACATGCACCGCATCGCTGATGTGTCCCGCCCCGTATACCTCTAGCCCCTCCACCACCGCCGCCTCCTCGGCATTCTCCTTCGGCACGATCAGACGCTTCATCCCCTGCTGCCGCGCACAGATCGCGATCGACAACGCCCCCCGGATCGGCCGGATCGTCCCGTCCAGGGACAGCTCTCCCGAAATCGCGTGGTCCGGGCATGGCTTCACCGTTCCCATCACCCCCATGATCGCCACCGCCATTGGCAGGTCGAACCCCGCCCCCTCTTTTTTCAGATTCGCCGGCGCCAGGTTCACCGTCAGCGCCTGGCTCGGATAGCGGAACCCCGAATTCACCATCGCCGACCGGATCCGCTCCCGGCTCTCCCTCACCGCCGCGTCCGGCAACCCCACCATCACCATGCCCCGCTCGGCCGACGAGCCGAACATATCCACCTCGACCTCCACCGGGTGTGCGTCGATCCCAAAAACAGCCGCGCTTCGCGTGCGAAACAGTGCCACATTACTTAGTGGCCCGCACCCCCAATCCCTCTCACCCCTTCCTGCCCTATTTCTCCACTTTGAACTTCACCTGCTTCTCCGCCCCCGCCTGCCCCACCAGATCCTTCGCCGTCACCACAATCGTGTACTCCCCCGGCGTCAGGTCCGGCGTCAGATTCAATCCGATCATCCCGTTCATCACCCGCTTCGGATAATACGGCGCATCGCTCTCGTGCGCCGCCCTCGGTTCGGCATACATCTCCCGCCCCGACGGCCTCAGCACCCTCAGCCCATACTCCACCTCAAACCGGTTCTTCTCCCCCACCTTGAATCCCGCCAACTGAAACCTCACCACCACCGCATCCCCCGGCCTGTACACCGCCTCCGCCAGCGCCGTCCGGTCCTGCTCTGTCCTGTAGAACCCCTCGTTCAGAATCGAAAATCCGTCCGGCGCCGCCAACGCCCGCCCGCCCACGCGAAAAGCCATCTCCCGTTCCACGCTCGTCCGCGCGTGCTCGTCCGAAACTCTGATCAACAGCTTATAGTCCCCAGGTGGCAGTTGCGGCGGCAACCCCAGCGTCTGCGACACCTTCGGCAGCCAGTTCTCGTCGTTGTGGCTTACCTCTTCCGAGATCGTCCCGTTATACGGCTCCCATAACAGCCGCCCCTCCGGATCCGACGCATAGATCAGCCACCGCAGATTCACCCGGTCGTTCTTGATCGCATAACCGCCCACGCGGAAGCTGAAGTAGACCAACTCTCCACTGGTGTACTGGTAGCCCGGCGCAATCGAAGGCGCGCTCTCGCCGCGGTCGTGGAATACGGCCTGCAACACGGCCAGCTTCCGTGATTGTGCCGGCGCCGGCAGGGCGGCCATCAGGCAGAGCGCGACAACGCCCATCGCCGCCATGGCGTCATCTGCCCGCGGTTGGCGGCACCGAGTCGGCGCCCGGCATCCCCGGCCCATCCAGCCGCAGAGGCACTTCCACAAACGCTTCCACTTCCTTCTCCGGATCCCCGCCGCTGGTCACCTTCAGCTTGTAGTTCGCCATCGGCACGTCAAAGACGATCTTGCCCGGCAGCGTCTCCAGCGGCTTGATCACTCGCATCAGGCCCATCCAACTCTGTGAGCCGTTCATCTTCTGCTCCTCCATCGTCTCCTTGCCCTTCTCGTCCACGACAAACAGCAGCGGCACCGCCGCGTCCTCGGGTCCGCCGTTGGTGATCGACAACTCCAGCACCAGGAAACTCTGCTTCGCTGTCGCCACGCCGTCCGCCGTGTCGATGTTGTCCGCCCAGGAACTGTGCATCACCGTATAGGTCAGCGGACCCGCCACTGCCGGCGCGCCCATCAAATAGGTCTTCCCGCTCGCCGCCTTCGATCCCACCCCCTCGCTCGAACAACCCGCCATCACCGTAACCATGATGACAATCAGAATCCGCAAGTAGCTCATCTGGAAATCCTCCGATGCCGATTTCACTCTCGAACTCAAAGGTACCCGAACCCGCTCCGCCATGCAATCATCCAAGTGGGTGATCTCCGCCTCCAGCCTTGCTTGCCTCCGCCCCTCGGCTTATGCTGTTCTTTCGTGGATCGCCCGCGGGACAGCCCCCAATGGTCCGGTCCCATTGTTTCACCACCACACTCAATGGACAATCTCACCCACACCCTCTCGGGAATCGTCCTCGCCCGCGCCGGTCTCGGCCGCGACCTCCCCCACTCCGCCCTTCTCCTCGCCCTCGCTTCCAACACCCCAGACATCGACATCCTCACCGGCCTCGACTCCTCGCTCGCCTACCTCCACCACCACCGCGGCTGGACCCACGCCTTCGCCTTCTCCCCCTTCGTCGCCCTCTTCGCCCTCCCCCTCTGGGCCTGGTTCGCCCGCAAACATAAACCGTCTCCCCGCCACTACGCCGCCGCCTGGCTCCTGGCCACCGCCGGCGTCCTCGCCCACCACCTCATGGACTGGCTCAACGTCTATGGCATCCGCCTCCTGCTCCCCTTCCGCTCCGATTGGTTCCGCCTCGACCTCGTCCATATCGTCGACATCTGGGTCTGGCTCATCCTGCTCATGGCCCTCGCCATCCCCGCCCTCACCCGCCTCGTCTACAGCGAGATCGGCGCCAAATCCGGTTCCGGCCGCGGCGCCGCCTGGTTCGCCATTTTCCTGCTTGCCGCCTACTTCGGCCTGCGCTACGAGACCCACGCCCGCGCCGTCGCCCATCTCGATTCACGCCTCTTCTCCGGCCATCCCCCCATCCGCGTCGCCGCCGTCCCCGGCCCCATCAACCCGTTGACCTGGACCGGCATCATCGAAACCCGCCACTCCTGGCACATCGTCGATGTCAACCTCCTCCGCCCCTTCGACCCCGACTCCGGCCTCCGCTTCCACCGCCCCGGCCTCACCCCCGCCATCCTCGCCGTCCGTCAAACCGAAACCGCCCGCATCTTCCTCGGCTTCTCCCAGTGGCCCGTCTATCGCGTCGTCCCCGCCCCCGGCCCGCCCGGCTCGCTCGACGTCTTTATCCACGACATCCGCTTCGGACCCCCGTCCGATATGCGCTTCACCGCCAAATTCTCCGTCTCGCCCGACATGCGCGTTACGGACGAGCAGTTCATGTTCGGATCCTTTGGAGGAGGACTAAATCGATGAACGAATACGGACTTTGGATCGCCGGCCGCCAGGTGCGCACCGGCCGCGTTGAAACTGTCACCACCCCCTACGACGGCGCCCCCTTCGCCGCCATCCATCTCGCCGGCGGAAAGGAACTCGAAGCCGCCGTCCAGGCCGCCGCCCGCGCCAAACCCGTCATGCGCTCGCTCACCGCCGCCGCCCGCAGCGACATCCTCTACCGCGCCTACCATCTCCTGCTCGAACGCAAGGATCTCTTCGCCCAGACCATCTCGTCGGAATCCGGCAAACCCCTCCGCGAAGCCCTCCTCGAAACCGAACGCGCCGCCCTCACCATCCTGTTCTCCGCCGAAGAGGCCCACCGCCTCGCCGGCGAGGTCGTCCCCATGGACGCCGCCGCCGCCGGCGCCGGCCGCATGGCCATGACCGTCCGCGAACCCGTCGGCGTCATCGCCGCCATCACCCCCTTCAACTTCCCCCTCAACCTATCGCTCCACAAAATCGCCCCCGCCATCGCCGCCGGCAACTCCGTCGTCCACAAGCCCGCCACCTCCACCCCCATCAGCGCCATCCTGCTCGCCCGCCTCTTCCACGAAGCCGGACTCCCCGAAGGCGCCCTCAACGTCGTCGCCGGCCACGGCTCCGAGGTCGGCGACCCCCTTGTCGAGGACCCCCGCGTCGCCATGGTCACCTTCACCGGTTCCGCCGAAGTCGGTCTCCGCATCCGCCAGCGCGCCGGCCTCAAACGCGTCACCCTCGAACTCGGCAACAACTCGGCCCTGATCGTCCACCACGACGCCGACGTCGAGGAATGCGCCGCCCGCGCCGTCCCCGGCGCCTTCGCCCACTCCGGCCAGGTCTGCATCTCCATCCAGCGCATCCTCGTCCACCGCGACATCGCCGTCCCGTTCACCGATCTCTTCCTCCGCAAGACTCAATCCCTGAAAATCGGCCACCCCCTCGACCCCGCCACCCAGGTCTCCTCTCTCATCACCCACTCCGAAGCTGCCCGCGCCGAACGCTGGATCCGCTTCGCCGAGGCCGGCGGCGCGCGCCTCCTCGCCGGCGGCAATCGCACCGGCGCCACCATCCAACCCACCGTCCTCGCCGACGTTGCCCCCGAAGCCGACCTCTGGCGCAATGAGGCCTTCGCCCCCGTCGCCTGCTTCCGGACTTACGAAACCCTCGACGAGGCCGTCTCTCTCATGAACGCCTCGCCCTACGGACTCCAGGCCGGCATCTTCACCCGCTCGCTCGATGCCGCCTTCGAAGCAGCGCTCCAGGCCAAAGTCGGCGGCTTCCTCATCAACGACGTCCCCCAATACCGCCTCGACCACATGCCCTACGGCGGAGTGAAACTCAGCGGCATCGGCCGCGAAGGCCCCAAATACGCCGTCGAGGAGATGACCGAACCCAAACTCATCTCCTGGCGCTGGAAACCCTGAACCCGCCTCAATCTCCAGCCGCGGTGAGGCCGCGGACATCCCATGAGGCGCCGGCGTGCCGGGCATGTCCGACAGCTTGGCGGTGACAGTCCCTTTGACAAACTGATGGAGGCGACGTGATAGCGAAGCGCAAGAGCGTCGTCACGAGTTGGCGTCCGAAAGAAGCGTGGAGCAAAGGCGCGAGCCGATGGACAAGATCCGGATCCGTGGCCTACGGCGCCGGACGAGTTGGCCAGTGACAACGAAGTCCATATTCATCGAGGGCATTGGCTGCAACTCCGGCGGTTGCGCGGGGAAGGCGGTCGAACTTGCCTCGGGAGATCCGCCGCGCGCCGCGGGATCGCGACTGGCGGCCCCGCCACGCGCTTTGATCTCACGGCGGGAGTCGGCAGAGGGCTGGTAGCCCGGCAGCGGCTGAAGGCCCGAATCGTGATCGCGGGCAGTAGTGCGTGGCTCTCGTGGAGGCCATGCG
>PNKE01000086.1 GCA_013822245.1 Candidatus Solibacter sp. | reverse complement strand
TTTCCAACCACTTACAACCCATCAACCCGCTCCGGACGAACCCAATACTTCCCCCGTCAACTCCTCAGCCCCCGCCGCCCTGTCCACGCCTACTCCATCAACCGCTTCGCCTCCACCAGGATCTCGTGCAGGTGATCCTCCCCCTTCAGACTCTCCGCATATACCTTGCAAATGTTCTCGGTCCCCGACGGCCGCACGGCAAACCACCCGTTTTCGGTCGCCACCTTCAACCCGCCGATCGCATCCCCCGACGCCGATTTCGTCATCTTCGCCACCACCGGCTCCCCGGCCAGCGTCGCCGCCCCAAACGCCTCCGGCTTGATTTTCTTCAGCGCGTGCCGCTGCTCGGCCGTCGCCGGCGTATCGATCCTCGTGTAGTGCGACTCGCCCAGCGCGGCCGTGATCTCCCGGTAATGTTCGCCCGGGTCGCGCCCGGTCACCGCCGTGATCTCTGCGGCCAGCAGGCACAGAATCAGGCCGTCCTTATCGGTCGTCCACACCGTCCCGTCCTTGCGCAGGAAACTCGCCCCGGCGCTCTCCTCGCCGCCGAAGCACACCGAGCCGTCAAACAGCCCTGGCGCAAACCACTTAAACCCCACCGGCACCTCGAACACCTCCCGCCCCGCCTGCGCGGCAACCCGGTCGATCAGACTGCTCGACACCAGCGTCTTGCCGATCCTGGCCGCCTTCGGCCACCCCTCGCGGTGGGTGAGCAGGTACCGGATCGCCACCGTCAGATACGCATTCGGATTCAACAACCCGGCCGACCGCGTCACAATGCCATGGCGGTCGGCGTCCGGGTCGTTGCCGAAGGCAATATCGAACGAGTCCTTCAGATCCACCAGCCCAGCCATGGCATACGGGCTAGAACAGTCCATCCGGATCTTGCCGTCGTGGTCCACGCGCATGAACGAGAACCGCGGATCCACGGTCTTGTTCACCACCTCCAGGTTCAGCCCGTACATCCCGGCGATCGGCGCCCAATAGTGGACCGACGCCCCGCCCAGCGGATCCACGCCGATCTTGACGCCGGCCTTGGCGATCGCTTCCATGTCGATGACCGAGGCCAGGTCGCCGATGTAGTCCATCATGAAGTCGATCGGATGGACCCAGTGCGACCGCGCGGCCTCCTCATACGGCATATGCCGCACCACCCGGTTGCCGCCTTCCAGAATCGAATTCGCCCGGTCCTCGATCCACTTCGTAATCCCGGTATCGGCCGGCCCGCCGTTCGGCGGATTGTACTTGAACCCGCCGTCCCGCGGCGGATTGTGCGACGGCGTGATGATGATGCCGTCGGCCTGGTGGTCCTCGCCGGAGTTGTGGACCAGGATCGCCCGCGAGATCACCGGCGTCGGCGCCGGCCGCCCGCCCTGCTGGATGAAAACGTTCACCTTGTTCGCCGCCAGCACCTCAATCGCCGTGCGCTGGGCGAGTTCCGACAGCGCGTGCGTGTCCATGCCCATCATCAGCGGGCCGCTGATGCCGTGGTGTTCTCGGTAGTCGCAGATGGCCTGCGTGGTGGCCAGGATATGCGCCTCGTTGAAGGTGCAATCGAGCGACGAGCCGCGATGCCCGCTGGTGCCGAAGCTGACGCGTTCCAGCGGCTCCGACGGGTCGGGCTTTTCGCTCAGATAGGCCCGTTCCAGCGCCGCCGCGTCGATCAGTATCCCTTCGGGAGCAGGTTTTCCGGCCAGCGGGTGCACACGCATGAAATCAGTGTAACGCTCACACCGCTGATCGTGATGCCGCCGCGCCGGCGCAAATAATCAGGGCCGTCCCGGGCACGCCGGCAATGCGTTGGTTCACGTGCATTCAACCTCCGGCAACGAAAGACGGCCCACTGGCTGTTTAGTCCGCCGAAGTTTACTTCAGCTTCTTGTACATCAGGTTCTTGTAGTAAACAACGCTCAGCGGATCGTGCTGCTGCAGGGCGAGATAGCCCTTCGTGAAAGTGTTCTTCTCGTCGACGAAGTCGGTGATCACCTTGTCGTTTACCTTGATCACGATGCGGTTGCCCTTTACGATGATGTGCTGGTTGAACCATTCGCCGGGCTTGGAGGGCGAGTCGAGGTTCTTGTGGAAGTTGTAGAGGCTGCCGGTCTTCACAGGGTCCTTGTGGGTGGCGTTCACCTGGGCTTCGTAGCCCTTGGGGAAGCGCGGTCCGAACGCGGTGCGGAAGTACATGCCCGAGTTCGCGCCTTCCATGATGCGGACTTCGGCTTTGAACTCGCAGTCCTCGCACTCTTCCGTCATCCAGAACAGGTGGCTGACCTTGCCGCTGCCCTTCAACATGCCGTCCTCGACGACCCAGGCTTCGGGGTTTTCGTTGGCCTTCCAGCCGCTGGCTTCAATGCTCTTGCCGTCGAACATTTTCACCCAGCCGTCGGCGGCAAACGTCATGGGTGTGGCTAACAGGGCCAATACGAGGAGAGTCTGGAGTTTCATGTCCGCTATTCTATCGCGATCCATGCCTGCGGGACGCCTATCTGATGGACGGCGGAGTCTGCGCGCCGGTCAGGCAACGTAGAACAGGCTCAGCCGCGGCAGGGAAAAACGCTCGAAGACCTTGCGGTCGAGGAACGATTTTTCGAGCCTGGACAGTTGATCGGTGGTCATCTTCGATCGGTAGGGCTTCAACTGGAAGTCGAGTTCACGCCGCATGTTGAACAGGTCGCCGTCGCTCAGGCGGGTGCGGGCGATGGCGGCCATCTTGTCTTCCAGGGCGGTCAGGCGCTGGTCGAGTTGTTCGGGGTCGGCGAGGTGTTCTTCGATCTTCTCGACAATCGACTCGACGGCCGTGGCGATCTCGGCGTAGCCATCCAGCGCCGCGAGCGCCGAGGCGGCTCTTTCCAGGTGCGCCTTCACCTGCTCCACAGGGAACGGAGCTTCCACTTCGCCGCCCCGCGACGTGAGGCCGGCGGCGTTGTCGGCCATCGACTGCGCTTCCTTCATGACGGCCTGGGTGCAGTAGGCGATGGAGTTCACCATCTGCGTGCGCTGCTTGCGCGAGCGCCATTTGTCGAAAGCCGCGTCGATGCCGCGCAGCACGGCTTCAAGCGGGATGCCGGAGTTTTTCCAGGATTCGAGCAGCGCCCAATCGAGCGGCGACATCAGGAACAGGCTTGTGCCGCGGGCGCGCTGGAAGTGCTCTTCGACCTCGGTGAAGTAGTTGAAGTAGTTCAGCCGCCAGTCTGACGCGTTGTCCTCGGGCGGCGGCACGGGCTGGCTCACTTGCGGTTCCGCTCCCAGATCAGCCGCAGCCCTTCGAGCGTCAGGTCCTCGTCAGCAAGAGTGACAAAGCGCGACCCGCTGACGATGAGCGGCGCCTGGCCGCCGGTGGCGACGGTCTTTGTCTCAGAACCCATCTCGACGATCATCCGTTCCAGGATGCCATCGATCATCGAGATGGCGCCATAGTAGATGCCCGACTGGATGCTGCCCACGGTGTTGGTGCCGATCAGCTTTTCCGGCTCGCGGAAATCGACCATCGGCAGCCGGGCGGTCTTTGTAAACAGTCCGCTGATGGAGATGCCGATGCCGGGGCAGATGACGCCGCCGAGGTACGCGCCGGTGGCTGAAACGGCATCGAAGGTGATTGCCGTGCCGAGGTCGACGACGATGCACGGGCCGCCGTAGCGGGCCATGGCGGCGACGGCGTTCACGATGCGGTCGGCGCCGACTTCGCGCGGGTTGTCGACCAGGATGCTGAGGCCGGTTTCGGTACGGCCGGTGACGAAGATCGGCGTTGTGTTGAAGTAGCGCCGGGCCATGGCGGTGAGGCTGGTTTCAAGGGGCGGCACGACGCTGGCGATCATCACGCCGCTGATGCCGGCAGGGTCGATGCCGGAGAAGGCGAACAGGTTGCGGAAGGCGATGCCCCATTCGTCGGCGGTCTTTTCATGGACCGTGCGCAGACGCCAGCGGGCCAGGATCTGAGCGCCTTTGAAGACGCCGATGGTGAGGTTGGTATTGCCTGCGTCGATGGCGAGCAGCATGACTCTAGGCTAACAGGACGGCGCGGTGATAAAGTCGGCTCATGAGGTTGTCCGCCGTACTGTTTCTGTTGACCGCCGCGGTGTACGGCCAGGCGGCGCCGGACGCAAAGGAATTGCTCAAGAGGGCCGGCGAACTGTTCTTCGGCCTGACCAACTTCGACGTTGAGATGAAGGTGGCCAACCTGGGCGACCGGCCCAATGAACGGAAGCTCCGAGTCGCCCTGCGCGAGGACGATTCGCTGCTGTACGACCCTGGAATGGGTTCGCAATGGATCGTCCGCGACGCGCGGTTGATCCGCATTCACGATGGCAACAAGGAGTGGACCGAAACCGCCGCCGAAGGCCCTGCACTGCGGAGTTTGCAGCGCTGGATCGAACCGTATGTGACGCGCTTTGAGAAGCTCGCGGGCGCATCGTTTGAGACCGAGTTCGTGAAGTGGCAGGAGTTGAAGCGTGGATCGAAGAAGATGCGGTGCGCGATGATCCGGCTGCGTCCGAAGACCAAGGCCGAGGGGCTGTGGAAAGAGACGCTGTGGATTGAGCCGGAGACGGCGCTCGTCTGGCGCAGCCTGTGGGAAGAGCCGCTGCTTGGCGGCGGGCCCATCGCCCGCGAGTCGATCCGGCAGGTGGACTACGACTGGCGCGTTGTCGATACGCCGCCGGCGGATGGGGTGTTTCAGTCCGAGAAGCTGAAGAGGTACAAAAAAGTGGACGCGATGTCGTTCAGGCCTCTGGGCGGGCTGCCGTCGCCGGTGATGTGAGGCGGCTTACGCGCTGAGCAGGGCCAGCGCCTTATGGCAGGATTCGTCGAGGGGGTCGAGGCCGGAGAGGACGAGGTTGGCGTGGGCCATGGTGGGCAGGATATGGAGGTGGGCCATGGGTTTGACGGTCTCCTCGAACTGCCAGTGGACGCTTTCGGGGGTGCGGCCGCGTTCGGCGACATCGCGTTTCAGGCGGCGTTCGAAGCAGACTTCGTCGGGGGCGTCGACGTAGAGCTTGAAGTCGAGCAGGGCGCGGAGTGCGGGCCAGTAGAGGGCGAACAGGCCTTCGAGGATGACGAGCGATCCGGGCTCGATGATTTCGTCGCCGGCGGCGCGGGCGTGGGTCGAGAAGTCATAGAGCGGGGCATGGATGGGCTGGCCCGCGGCCAATTGGCCCGCATCGGCGAAGATCTGTAAAGAATCCACCGATGCGGGCTCGTCGAAGTTGGTCCGCGCTCGGACCTCGAGGGGGAGGTGGGCCAAATCCTTGTAGTAATGATCCAAATTCAGGATGTGCGCGCCGGTGCGGCGGCTGAGCCAGCGGGCCAGTTCGGTCTTGCCCGAACACGACGGACCTGCGATACCCAACAGGCGCGGTTTCATCCTTCACGTCCCCCCTATGCGCGGGCCTCGGTTTGAATACGGGCCTGGGGGGGAGGGGGCGGCGCCTGCAGCTTCACGCTCACCAGCTTGGATACGCCTTGTTCCTGCATGGTGACGCCGTAGAGCATCTCGGCCGTCTCCATGGTCTTCTTGGCGTGGGTGATCACGATGAACTGCGTTTGCGCCGCCATTTCCTTGAGAAGCTGTGAGAGGCGGCCGACGTTGACTTCGTCGAGCGGCGCGTCCACCTCGTCGAGGATGCAGAACGGGCTGGGCTGATAGCGGAAGATGGCCATCAGCAGCGCCACGGCGGTGAGCGCCTTTTCGCCGCCCGAAAGAAGCTGGACGTTTTGCAGGCGCTTGCCCGGAGGCTGGGCCTGGATTTCGATGCCCTGGTCGAGGGCGTCGCCTTCGCCGGTGAGCCGCATTTCGCCCATGCCGCCGCCGAACAGGACGCGGAACATCTCCTTGAAGTTTTCGTTGATGACGGCGAAGGCTTCGGTGAAGCGCTTGCGGGACTCGGTGTCGATCTCGAAGATGGCCTTTTCGGTGTCGCGGATGGAGTCGATGAGGTCCTGGCGCTGGGTGTTGAGGAAGTCGTAGCGCTGCTGGGATTCCTGGTATTCGGTCAGGGCCTCGGGGTTGACGGGGCCGAGCGCATCGATGCGGCGGCGGAGGTCGGAGACTTTGTCCTCGGCTTCGGCGACGGCGATTTCGTCGGGTTCGGGTTCGGAGGCATCGCGCGCGGCGGCGAGTTCGGCGACGGCGAGGGAGAGGTCTTTGCGGCAGGTTTCGTCGAGGTGCCGGAGGTCGCTCTGGCGGCGGACGAGTTCGAGTTCGATCTGGGAGCGCTTCTCCTGCAGCACGCTGGACTGGCCGCGCAGGGCTTTCAGTTCCTCGTCGCGCGAGCAGAGTTGGGCGCGCTGCTCCTCTTCGAATTTGGCGAGTTCGGCTACGCGGGCGGTGAACTTTTCGATCTCGGCGGAGAGCGTGCCGGAGCGCTGGTCGAGTTCGAGATTGTTTTCGAGGAGGCGGGCGCGGTTGACCGCGAGACGGTCCATCTCCTGGGTGAGTTCGGTGCGGCGGCGGGCGATGTCGCGGATCTGGGCTTCGAGACGGGCCGACGCGGATTCGACGCCGCGGCAGCGTTCGTCGAGGCCGGCGAGTTCGACGCGCAGGACCGAGTGCTCCTCGGCCAGCAGGGAGGTGCGGGACTTGACGTCTTCGATCACCATGCGGGCGTCTTCGAGAGCGGCTTCGAGTGCCGAGCGGGCGCCGTCTTTTTCGGCGGCCAGCGCCAGGCGCTGTTCGCAGAGCGCGCGGGCGGCTTCGGTGTCGCGGCCGATGCGTTCGAGTTCCTTGCGCGAGACCGAGAGGCGCTGGGTGGCGCGGGCGGACTCCTCGTTGATCTTGCGCATCTCCTGGTCGAGCACCAGGGTCTCTTTTTCCTCGCGCTGGAGTTGGGCGCGGACGGTTTCCAGTTCCTCGGCCAGGGCCTGGATCTCGGATTCGAGAGCTTCCATCCGTTGCTGCGCGCCGGTGAGCGCATCCTGTCTGGATGCAAACGATTGGGCGAGTTCTCTTAACTCACGCTTCAGGGCGAGCGGGCCGGAGCCGGTGCGTTTGCCGCCGGTGACGGCGTGGCCGTGGTAGCAGATGCCGTCGCTCAGCAGGAAGAACAGGTCGGGGTATTGGAGCGAGAGGCGCTGGGCCGAGGCGCGGTCTTCGGCCAGGTAGCAGCGGGCCAGGCGCGGGACGAGCGAGGCCGGGGCGTGGGTAAGCCCGTTGGTGAAACGGATGCCGTCGCTGAGGCGGCCTGCGATGCCGGTCTCGGGGCCGATGGGCGGCTCGGTCATGGGCATGGCGGAGAACTGGGTGGCGTCGCCGGTGAGGGCGGGTTCGACGAGGAACGTCGCGCGGCCGTCGAGGTCGCCGCGCAGCAGGTCGAGGCCGCGCTGGGCATCGGCGAAGTCGCGGACGACGACGTATTCCAGCTCTTCATGGAGGAACTCTTCGGTGGCCTTTTCGAAGCGGGCGTCGGAGAGTTCGACGAAGTCGGCCAGCACGCCGGCGGGCTTGAGGCCGCCGGTCTGGTTGTGTTCGACGGCGGTGAACAGGCGCTTGACGGATTCGGCGGTATAGGCGCGGTGGGAGAGGATCTCCTCGAGCGAATCCTTGCGGGCGCGGAGGCGGGAGGTTTCGGTCTTGAGCGAGTCGAGCTGGCGGCGCGTCTCTGTCAGAGTCGAGCGGCGCTCGTGGAGGGTGGAGTCGAGTTCCTTGCGGCGCGAGGCGAGCGACTCGAGCAGCTCTTGTCGCGAGGCCAGTTTCGAGGAGATGCCGGTCTTGGATGTTTCCAGGCGGTCGAGGTCGAGCTGGGCGGTTTCGGCGTCACGGCCGACGCGGGCGGCGTCGCGCTCCATGGCCGAGAGCTGGGCCTCGGCCTGGGAGATCTGGTTGCGCAGCGTCGAGGCCTCGCCGAGCAGGCGCAAGACCTGCTGGCGTGACGATTCGATGGCGCGTTCCTTTTCGCGGAGTTCGGCGGTCAACTCGTCGCGCTCGGCGTTCTTGGTGGCGAGGCGTTCGCGGGACTCGGCGGCCTGGACCTTGAGCGATTCCATCGACTCGGCAAGATGGACGCGTTCGTTTTCGAGAGAAGCGAGCCGCGCGGCGAGTTGTTCGCCTTCCTGCTCGCCCTGTTCGAAGCGCTGGTCGATATTGGCGACCTGGCGGGCCTGACCTTCGATCTGGCCGCGGACGCGTTCGCTTTCCACCTGGGCGTTGGCCAGCGCCTGGCGCGCGCCGGTGAGTTCGGTCTCGGTATGCCAGGCCTGCTGGCGGGCCTCTTCGAGGAGTTTCTCTTCCCCGGCGACGCGGGCCTGGGTTTCCTGAAAGGAGCGGGCGGCTTCGCCGAGATTGAGTGCGACGCGGGCGGCTTCGCGTTCGAGGATCAGATAGCGTCCGGTGAGCGAGCGTTTCAGCCAGTCATCGAGTTCGCCTTTGAGTTCCTCGTAGCGCTTGGCCTTGCCGGCCTGGCGTTTGAGGGAGTTGACCTGGCGGGTGACCTCTTCGAGGATGTCGAAGACGCGGGTGAGGTTCTGCTTGGCGCCTTCGAGTTTGGCTTCGGCGAGGCGGCGCTTGGTTTTGAACTTGGAGATGCCGGCGGCTTCCTCGATGACGGCGCGGCGGTCGAGGGGTTTGGAAGAGAGGATCTGGCCGATGCGGCCCTGTTCGATGATGGCGTAGGATTCGGGTCCGAGGCCGGTGCCCATGAACAGTTCCTGGATGTCGCGGAGGCGGGCCATCTTGCCGTTGATGAGGTATTCGGACTCGCCGGAGCGGAACAGGCGGCGGGTGATGGTGATCTCCTGTTCCTTTGAAGGAGCGTCGGCGGCAACGGCCACCGCGGCGGCCTTCTCGACGGCCTGGATACCCTCGGCGAGAGCTTCGCCGGAGCCGTTCGCATGACCATTCGTGTGACCATTGGCGTGGCCGTTCCTGGGCTGTTCGGGGCGCGTACCGGGGATGATGGTAGCCCCTTTGGGGTCGACCAGGACGAGGCTGACCTGGGCCATGCCGACGGGTTTGCGGTCGCGCGTGCCGGCGAAGATGACATCTTCCATGCGGGCGCCGCGCAGGCTTTTCGCCGATTGTTCGCCGAGGACCCAACTGATGGCATCGGACAGGTTCGATTTGCCGCACCCGTTTGGTCCGACGATGGCCGCCACCCCGCTGCCAGTGAACCGCATCTCGGAGCGGTCGCAGAAGGATTTGAAGCCCTGCAGTTCAACGCGTTTGAGGATCAGCAACGGTCGCCTTCCTTTCGACGATGGGCAAGGGGTCTCGATCCTGCCGGACTTACCGGAGGACCGCTCGGGGGGGCGTGATTTCAGGGTACATGAGGTTGAGGGGGAATGCAAGAGGCGTGCTGGCTGATTTTGGGTGGATTCATCCATCACCACAAGATATTGTGGGCAACTTCCTCACAACGTTCAATTTTCCAGTCATGTGAGAGTTCGTTTGGTCAAGTATCGCATCACCTACCTGCGCTTGTGGGGCGAATTCAGTTCCACCTTGAGACGGAGCCAGTCGGGCATGAGTTTCGCCAGCAGGACGGCGGCCTTATACTGCCAGCCGGGCACGACGAAGAGCTTGCGTGAGGCCAGTGCGTCGAGCGACTCCCGGACGACGAAGGCGGCGTCCATCCACAGCCAATTGGGGACGAGTTCGCGTTTGACGCCCATGGAGTCGTGGAATTCGGTGTAGGTGAAGCCGGGGCAGAGGGCCTGGACGGCGACGGGCGAGCCGAGGGCGTCGAGTTCGAGGCGCAGGCCCTCGGTGAAGTCGTTCATCCAGCCCTTGGTCGAGCAGTAGCTGGCGTTGCCGGCCGAGCGGAAGAATCCGGCGACCGAGCTGACATTGATGATGCCGCCCGAGCGGCGCCCGATCATGCCGGGCAGGGCGGCGCGGGTGAGGCGCATGGTGGCCAGGACGTGGACCTTCACCATGTCGATCTGGCGCGAGTAATCGGTTTCGTGGAAGAAGCCGAGGGTGCCGAAGCCGGCGTTGTTGACGAGAAGCGACAGCGCCGGTTCGTTCTCGATGCGGCGGGCGACGCCGTCGATTTGGGATTCGTCGGCGAGGTCGGCGCGGAGGGGTTCGGCGTGGACGCCATGGGACGATTCGAGTTCGCGGCAGAGCGATTCGAGACGGTCGAGGCGGCGGGCGGTGAGCAGCAGATTGTAGCCGCGCTGGGCGAGCATGCGGGCGAAGACTTCGCCGAGGCCCGAGGAGGCCCCGGTGATGACGGCGAGGGGGCGTGGAGTTGGCATATGACGATTGGGTTCCTGTGGGGTGGTGAGGCTCGCTATAATCGTACGCGATGCAGGCTCAGGCGCTCCATCTTCATACCTACTTCATGTTCCCGTTCGCGGTGGACAAGGAAGCGGTTATGGCGGACCACCAGAAGGTGTGGGGCGAGAACGATCATTGGATCGAGGGTTTGGATGAGTGGATCGCCGACCATGGCCATGCGGCTGGCTCACCGGTGGCGGGCAAGTTGGGGCGCTGGCAGCGCGACAGCTACCGGCGTTTCGACATGGACAGCTTCGCCTACCAGGACATGGTGTTTTTCCATCCCTTCGTGCGGCGGGTGTTTTTCGATGTCGGGGACGCGTTTTCCAGTGAGATCGGGGGCGGGGAATCGCTGGTGCGGTGTTACGCGATTCCGCTGACGGCACTGGGCGAGACCGGGCGCAGGCTGATCTTCGAGGCCTCGGACGCGCGGGAACGGAAGGCGTCGGTCTGGGTAAACGACCTGCGGATGTTCCTGTTCGCCAACGGCATCGGCGTGTTGACGATCGGCGTTGAAGCGGCGCATATCAGCATCGCGGATGCGCTGTGGATCAACGAGATGATGCGCAAGGTGTATCCGTCCAGCGGCCGGCAGGTGCGCGAAGGGCGGACGCCGGAGCGGCTGACGCTGAAGCTCGAGGGCGGCGGCGACACGCACGTGCTGGTGGACGAAACCATCGACAAATGCGCCATGCGGAGCTACCTGCCGCCGCTGTCGAAGGTGATCACCGAGCTGCTGTATTTCGCCAACTACTCGAAGCAGGAGTTCGAGCCGGTGCTGGACGAGCGGATGATCGTCTACACCTACCTGTCGGTGGACCCGGCGAGCGTGGAAGAGAACTTCGACCAGAGCGAGGATTACGAAATCCTGATGAGCCGGCTGCTGTATGTGGACCGGCTGGGCGATGAATACCGCTATGAATCGGATTTCACGCGCGAGCAGATGCGCCAGCAGGTCTACCGGCGGTGGGCGCACCAGGGCACGCTGTACGGGTTCACGTCCTATTCAAACGTGACGCTGGTGATGGGGCGGTTTGATTGCGACGAACATGAACTGCGGGAGGGCTTCCTGGTCCACCGGATGTTCATGTCGCGGTACTACCTGACCGTGGTTGTGGCGCTGTTCTACCGGGCTACGCTGCTCGATTTCAGCGAACGCACGGCGCTGGTTTCGCGGCTGCTGTATAAGAAGTACGGCACGGTGGATATCGAACAGCGCGACGTGCGGCTGGTGGGCCAGATCATGGCCGACTTCCAACATTTTTCGAACTACTGGTATTTCAGCGAGCTGGCGAACAAGGACGAGGAGCTGGAGCATTTCCAGATGCAGGTGAAAGCCTACCGTCTGGACACGATGAAGAGCGAAATCGAGCAGGAGATCGAGAAGCTGAGCGGGTATCTGGAGCGGGTGTTCCAGATGAGGAACACGGAGTCGATCAACCGCCTGGCGATGTTGAGCCTGATATTGGGCGGCGGAGCGATGCTGACCGGGTTCTTCGGCATGAACTTCGCGCGGGGCTTCTCGGACTGGTTGTTCGAGGGCAAGCCGGCGATGTGGGCGCACTACGGGGCGATCGCGGCGGTGACGGCGTTCGTGGCCGGGAGCATGATCTTTGCCGCCTTCCTGGTGGTGTCGAACTGGGCCGACTATAGGGCGATTCTGCTGCCGTCGAAGAAACGGATGCCGCAGGAGAGTTTGAGGCGCACGCTGGAGTTACTGGAGGAAGAGGAAGAGGCGTAGCCGCCCGTGGGAGAAGTGCAGTTTTTACAGGCAACCGGAATGCAAACCGGGCGGCGCAGCGTCAGACCGCGCGCGAGGCGCCCCAGATGGCGGCCAGGCGCTGCTTGAGGCGGGCGATGACGGCGGGATCGGAGGAGGGACGGGGTCCAAACAGGTTCATGCGGGACCTCACCCCGCAGGGCGGAAGACGCGGATCAGGCCGGTGGCGCAGGCAGCGGCGAGGAGGCGGTCGCCGGGAGCCCAGCGCAGGCGGGTGATCTCGCTCCCCAGAGCGGCGAAGCGGATCAGCCGGGTGGATTTGCCGGGGCGCCAGAGGCAGACGCGCCCTTCCAGGGCGCCGGAGGCCAGGAACGGGCCCCGGCGTTGCCAGGCAAGGGCGCTGAGTGTGCGGTCATGGCCATCGAGTTGGATGGGAGTGGACCCGGCGGGGCCTTTGCCGCCGCAGTCCCAGATGATGACGATGGCGCTGCCGCCGGTGGCGAGATAGCGGCTGCCGGAGTCCCAGGCAAGGTCGCGCACCTTGATGGGATAGCCGGACATTTCGAGGTCCTTGCCGGACTTGCGGTACCAGAAGTGCACGCTGGCATCCTGGTTTCCAGTTGCCACATAGTTGCCGTCCGGGCTCCAGGCGAGCGAGAGGATGGATCCCTTCCAGGCGAAGCGCTTGAGGGGTTCCCCGGTGGTAGGGCGGAAGGTGGCGAGTTGGCCGTAGCAGGCGGTGGTGACGCACTGTTCACCGGGCTGCCATTGGAGGTCGGCGATGGTGCTGGGGTGGTCCGGGTAGGCGCGCAGGAGAGCGCCATCGGCGTTCCAGAGCCTGAGTTTGCGCCCGGCGGCGGTCGCGAGCAAATTGCCGTAGGGGGCGTAGGCGACCCGTTCCGCCCAGGCGGCGCCGGCCTCCAGGGCGTGGAGGCAAGCGCCGGAGGCTGGATCCCAGACGCGGACGGCGCCGTCTTGCCCGGCGGTGGCGAGTGCGAGGCTGTCAGCGCGCCAGGAGACAGCGAAACCGCCGCCCGAGTGTCCGGGAAGAGCAGCACTGATCTCGCCGGAGGAGCTATGGAAGACCGTCAGCGGACCGGTGATCGAGATGGCCGCGAGATAGCGTCCATCCGGGGAGAAGGCGAGATCCATGACATGCTCATCGAGATGCGCCTCCCAGGCTGTGTCGAGTTGAGGGGCGGTGACGGCGGCGGGGGGTGTCAGGCCAGGCATCGGACGAATCCTTCGTTCAGTTCAGTGCGATTGAGATTGCGCCCGATGAAGATCATGGAATTGCGCCGGGGGTCGTTACCCCAGGGGCGGTCGGGGCGGCCGTCGAAGAGCATGTGCACGCCCTGGAAGACGAAGCGGGAGTCTTCGCCGGCGATGCTGAGAATGCCCTTCATGCGGAAGATGTCGGGGCCTTTGTTCATGAGGAGTTCGCGGAGCCAGTTGTTGAGTTTGAGCTGGTCGACATCGCCGGCGATGGCGATGCCGACGCTGGTGACGGCCTCGTCGTGTTCGTGGCCGGGCTTGAAGGCTTTGTGAGCGAAGGGTTCAAGCACACTGGAGCCATGCACGGCCATCTGGAACTCTTCGGGGTGGTGTTCGGTGAAGAAGGCATAGGGGCCATCGGCGGGAATGTCGAGGCGGAAGCGCATTTCGCCTTCGGGAAGGACGAGTTGATAGAGGTGGCCGCCGGGAGTGAGGGTGGCGCCGGGATTGGCCTCGCGTTCGTCATCGGAAAAGGTGAGAACCGCGGTCATCTGGATGGATTCGAGGTCCTCCATGCGGACGCCGGGCGCGGGGAGAACGGCGAGTTGCATGGCGGGGTCGGGCCCGACATGAAGGACGATTTCGTGAATCCCGGCTTTGAGATCATAGACGCCGCCCCACTCGAACGGATACTCCGGTTCGAGGAACATGGGGTCCACCGCAAGGGCGCGTTCGAGGTTGAAGCCGCCGAGGTGAAGGATCTTGTCCATGTCGATCCGGGCGTCGCGGGTGCGATAGATCTTCGCGGCGGGGTTCATCGCGCGGATGCGGGCTTCGAGGCGGTCGACCTCGCCGGCGGGGACGAGGTCGGTCTTGTTGAGCAGGATGACGTCCGCGAAGGCGACCTGTTCCTTGGCCTCATCGGAATCGTCGATGTGCTGCCAGATGTGTTTGGCGTCGACGAGGGTGACGATGCCGTCGAGGTTGACCTTGGTGCGCATTTCGTCATCGACGAAGAAGGTCTGGGCGACGGGGGCCGGGTCGGCGAGGCCGGTGGTTTCGATCATGATGTGATCGAACTTGTCGCGGCGTTTCATGAGCGTGCCGAGGATGCGGATGAGATCGCCGCGCACGGTGCAGCAGATGCAGCCGTTGTTCATCTCGAAGATCTCTTCCTCGGCGTTAACGACCAGATCACTGTCGATGCCGATTTCGCCAAACTCGTTTTCGATGACGGCAATGCGTTTGCCGTGGTTTTCGGTGAGAATGCGGTTCAGCAGCGTGGTTTTGCCGGAACCGAGAAAGCCGGTGAGCACAGTGACGGGGGTGGTTTCTTGCTTGTTGGCGGGCATCCTTGTTTCCTCCTTGTAATCAATATTTCCAGGCAACATCCTCCGCCCGGCAGCAGGCGGTTTCTTCAAAATCGGGGGTGTAGCAGTGCTGGCCGGCGAAGCGCTGCATGCGGTAGGGGGCGAGGTTCCCGGGCAGCGCGACGAGGCGGCCGGCGGCGTCGCAGGCGCAGCCCCAGTCGACGAGCCACTGGTAGTGTTCGCGCGTTTCGAGACCGCCGAGCCAGACGGGGCGGTCACCCATCATGACGAGGACGATGTTGGTGGCATCGCAAGGCCCGAGGCAGCCGCTGATGGTGAGATGGACCTTCTTTGGCAGCATGTGTTTTCGCCATTGGTCCTTTAGCCATTCGACGGGAACTTCGGGGTGGCCTTTATCGGTCCGGCCGCAACAGCAGCCGAGACAGACCAGAACCTGTCCGAAGGTCTTGCGCGTAGTGGATACTTGGGCGCTCCTTTTGCGGCTCATGGGACGATTTCCTCCTTGGGGGCGGCGAGACGGGACAGACGCGCCCGAAGATCTTCAATCCGGGTGATGGCGTCGCGGGGGGCGTCTTCGGGATGCAGTTCCTGGAGCAGCGAGTGTATCCGGGCGAGCAGCGGAACTCGGAGTCCCGCGGCGCGGCAGAGGTCTTCGCACTGCAAAAGGTCGCGCGGCGGGCCGGCAGCGAGAACGCGTCCTTCGGCGAGAACGATGGAGTGGGAGGCCCATTCGAGCGCCAGTCCGGTGTTGTGGGTGGCGATGACGAGGGCGACGCCGGCATCGCTTAATCTGGCCAGGGCGGCAAGGAGGGCTTCAGCGCCGGGGTGATCGAGTCCCGAAGTGGGTTCGTCGAGCAGCAGGACCCGCGGGCGCAGGGCAAGGACGCCGGCGAGGGCTACGCGCTTTTTCTCGCCCAGGCTGAGGGTCGCGACGCGGCGGCCGGAGAGATGCGCGATGTCCATCTCTTCGATCGCGCGGCGGGCGGCGGCGGCGGAGTCGGCGTGGGTCAATCCTTGATTGAACGGACCAAGGGCGACATCGGCTTCGACGGTTTCGGCGAAGAGTTGGTCGTCGGGATTCTGAAGGACGAGACCGGCGGGGACCTTACGCAGGATGGTCCCGGCGCAAGGCTGGTGCAGGCCCATGAGCAGATGGAGCAAGGTGGTCTTGCCCGCGCCATTGGCTCCAAGCAGGGCGACGCGGGCGCCGGGCGCCAGTTGCAGATCGACTCCGTCCACGGTCCAGGGGCCGGGACCATAGCGGAAGCGGACGGCATCAGCATCCAACAAGGTCAAGCCCATCTCCACACCTCATGCAAAAGCAGCAGGGCGGGTCCGGCGGCGACGGCGGCAAGGCGAAAGGGCCAAGAGGTGCTGCGGGCGGGCGTCCACAAGCGCAGCGGCCCCGATCCGGCGCGCAGAGCGAGGGCGGTTTCGACGCGGCTAGCCCGTTCGAGCGCGCGCGGCAGCAGATTGGCGGCAGCCTGCGCCGAGAGCCTGGCCCGTGCGCGCCAGCCGCGAGGACTCCGGCAGCGAACGGCCATCGACATCGATCGCGCCGTCTCCCACAGGACGCGGAACATGCGGAGGGTGAGAATCGCGAGGTCCAACAGCGCGGCGGGCACGCGGGCGGAGCGGAGGCTGGCGAGCAACTCGTCGGCGGGAGTAGTCAAGATCAACAGGACGAGGGCCGCGCTGGCTGCGTTGACTCGCAGGAATACGCCGATCGCGAGTTCGCTGCTGGTCCAGAACAACGGGAGGACGCCGAGAAGGGAGAAGCCGAGAGCAGGCGCCAGAGTTCGCAGCCAGGCGCGGAACGGAATGCGCGCGCCGGCGAGAGCGGCGAGGCAGGCTGCGGTGAGCGGCGCGATAGACCAGAGGCCGGGGGGCAGCAGAATCGCCGCGGCGAGCAGCGAAAGAGGGAGCAGAGCCTTATCGCCGGCGGCGCGTGCGCTCCAGGCGTTGGCATGGACCACGGAGTCGAAGGTGTCGTGGACGTGCATGCGCTAGGCGGGCCTCCGGCGCAGGGCGAGGCAAGCGAAAGTCAGTAACCCGGCACCGGCGGCCGATTGCGCGGCAAAGAGCCAGGGTTCGTGTTCATCGCTGAGTTCGAGGCCCGGGGTCTGCATCCAAGGGCGGTATTCGGGGGCGAGCATGAGGGCGAGCTCGCCGGCTGTGTCATCGGCTCCGCCGCGGCCGCCGAGCAGCGCGGAGAGGCCGAGCGAAACAGGCGCAATCAGCGCGGCGGTGAGCAGGCTGAGCAGAACGGCCCGTTTCATGACGCCTCCTGCCGCAGAGCGAGGGTGGCGCCTGCAGCGGGGCGGTCCAGCAGGCGCAGAGCGGCGACGGTGAGGAATCCTTCGGCCACGGCGATGGGCACCTGCGTCCAGGCAAATACGAAGGCGAAGCGGGCGAGCGCACCAACGATGCCGCTCAGCGGATCAGGGAAGGCCAGGGCGAGTTGGAGCGAGGCGATGCCATAGACCGCAATGCTGGAGACGAGCGCGGCGGCCCATCCTGCCAGCGTCCGGCCCGCGCCCGCCGCCTGCGCGGCGCGCCAGATGCCCCAGGCGGTGAAGGGGCCGGCGATGCCGAGGGAAAAAACGTTGGCGCCGAGTGTGGTGAGGCCGCCGTGCGCGAGTAACAGCGCCTGGAGAACCAGAACGACGAGCGCCATCACCGGAACGAGCCTGGGACCGAGGAGGATCGCGGCCAGGGCCACCCCCGCGGGATGACTGCTGCTGCCCGCCACGGAAGGCAGCTTCAGAGCGGTCAGCAGAAGCAGAAAACCGGCTGCCGCGGCGATCCGCAACCTCAACTCGGGACGGGAGGAGGCGGCGTTCAGGCGGCGGGCGCCGTCCAAGACGAACGGAGCCGAGACGGCGGCCCAGAGGGCGCAGTGGACGACGGGCAGGTAACCTTCGCTGATGTGCATGGAGAGCTTCGAAGCGGCTTAATGATGATGATAACGCATTCTTATGTGTGAGATCATCGGCAGCAGCGAAAGGATGCGAAGAAATGTGGGCGGTGGCGGATCCGATGGTTCGATAGAAGCGCAAAGGCCGCTGCGGCGCGGCTCCAATCGCCCGGGGAACTCGCATGGCGTGGGCGCCGGAGCCAATTGACGTGCCGTGGGAGCGAGGCGGGAGGAGGAAGTCGATGGTCTTCAGCGACGACGGCGACCACTGAAGCTATCGCGGCAAGTGGTTGATGCCCAAAGGGTTGCGGCGGCGGCGGAAGTCTGTTCCGAGTTCGTTCCAGATGGTCTGGAAGCTGAGTAAGTGATTTGTTATCAACTGGATGGGGGCATTAAAGAGGCTCATTTGGGCGAATAAAAAAGTTGTTGCGGGAGCGGGGTTGAAGAGGCGCGTGGGCGGGGCGGGAGCAGGCGCAGAGGGCGTGTTCGAGCGGGGTTTGACCGGGGTTTGACCGGGGTTCGATCCGGGGATTTGACCACTTCGAATTGGGTTCGTTTTGAGGGTTCATACGGGTTTCCGATCTTTAGAATCAATGTGTTGCGTGGATTCGGAGAGCGAATTTTCAACAGATTCATTTTTCTGGCCGGTTGAGGCGGAGCGGCGCGAGGAGCGGAGGGTCTGGATGAGGCGGTTGCGGTCGATGGTGAGGCGGGAGATGCGGTTGGAGAGATACTGGGCCATGCCGGAGGCGTTGATGGAGTTTTCCAGGGCGATGCCGAGCCGGGCGGGTGGGGAATCGAAGGGGGCTTCACCCCAACGGGCGGGGTCGTGGTTTTGGTAGAGGCGATCGAGGAAGGCGGCTTCGACGGCCTGAAAGCGGAAGATGGACCATTCGGTATGGGCGAGCAGTTGGACGATGCGGGATTCGACAGGGGAGGTGGGAGCGAAGTGGGCGAGGTGGTCGCGGAGGATGCCGCGGAAGGCCTCGTCGTCGTCGATGTGGAGGAGAGCGGGGTGTTTGACGGCGGTGCGGCCGTGCTTGAGAGCGTTGAGCGAGGAGCGGGCCTTGCCGGCGGCGGTGCGCGGACCGGTGGCGCGGGGCCTGGTGGTTTCGGAATTGTCAGAGGCGGACATGAGTACCTTCCCAGTGTCCAAAGTGAGGGGGTGGCAGGGGGCGGATGCGGGCGGATCGGTGTAAGTTGTTGATTCCGTGGGAAAGATATCTTTGCAGCCGCTGTCACCGGGCGGTGGGCGGGGCGGGATTTGGGGTGCAGGCGAGGGGGAGGGACGAGGCTGACGGGATCGCGACGGTCCTAGCCTCTGACACGAATCCGCGTTGAACCGACGATCGTCAGACGATGACGAAGGTCAAGTTCCAGCAGATCCGGAAGCCGTTCACGCATGAAGGCCAGCACGCCGCGGCGGCCTGATCGGGCGGGGCGGAACAAAACGACTCCCGAGTGCTCCTCTAAAGAAAACCGATCAAGGTTGGCGATGCCTTTGTCCAGGGTCAGCAGAATCCTGTACTCCCGCGGTGACGCAGCGTCCATAAGAGCGGGGTCCACTACACCTGCGAGCCCTTCGTCGAAGACAGTGTCGGCTGCATGGCCCAGGGTGTGCAGGCCGGCAGCGAGTTTGCCGGGCAGATTCCCGTCAACTTTGAACTTCACGATGCCTTGAGAGGGAGCAGCCGCTCCTCATGCGCCGGTTCGGCCGCGTAGGCCAAGGATGCGCGGATGTGTACGGGCCGGAGAGACGGGTAGCTCGCGAGGATCTCGGCAACCGTGGAGCCTTCGCCGAGGCTGTCCAGGATGGCAGTGACCGGAATCCTGGTTCCCCTGGCGCAGAGTTGGCCGCCACAGATCAGCGTGTCGCGGCTCAGGTGTTCATGCCAATCCGCCATGCCTATCTTAACCTGCATTACTCACAAGTACCCGGCGTGATTTTACCGTAGCGGAGGGCCGGGGAAAGGCGGATGCGAAGCGGGGGACGGGGGCGAGTGGCACTTTGGCGATGTTGATGGAAGTGGCAGACGGGCCGGGGGTGTTGGGGACATTCGGGAATTTTGCGTGTTTTTCGGGGTGGAGGGGCGCGGGCGGGGTGAGTTTGGGCGGGTGATGGGCTGTTTGGGGGTGGAAGGGCGGGTCGGGGCGGGCGGGGCTGTCCGGCCACGGGGAACGGGCGTTTGGGGCTTGGAATGGGCCTTGGAGGGCGAGAAGTGGGGCAAAAAGTGGTGAGGGTGGCAGGCCGACGGGTTCGCTGCGACGGGTTCGCGGGCTATGTCCGTGACTTGGGTCTTGAGTGGGGCTTGGTAGCGCGCTTTGCCGGGGCGGCACGCTTTGGCTGGGCCTGAACTGGCGCGGGTGGAGTATCCGATGCAGATGGCGGAACCAGACGAAGAAGCGGAACTGGCGCGATCTGTAGTCCCATCCGGGAACACATGGACTGGACGAATTCACGGAAGTAGGGCCAGCAGTTGAAGACTGCGTTCCCGTCCTTGAAGGCGTCCATCTCATCAGCCTTTGGCTCATAGCCGGGTTTAAGTTGGTAAGAGAGGGCGAAGCTGCCGCTGACCTGGAGAGCCGGGGCCTCCGCGTTGGCGGGCAGGTCAGCCGGCTGGCCCCGAACCGTCAGCCTCACAATGAAAGAGGCAGTCCGCTCAGCCACTGGACGGACCTCAGACTCGTTCTTGAGATTGAGCCGAAGCGCACCCTGAGCACTTGCTAGCGCTTCGTCTGTGGAACACCGGCATTCGACGAGGCTGATTCCTGTGAGTTCGACGTTTCGCTGGAAGATGGCGGAGGATTGCATCTCTTCCTTGGTTTGCTGGATATTGAATCCCATGGTTCGATCCGTTGAGGGGTCAGGCTGCCTGAGTTACATCCGGAGCGGGAGCAGGTAGAGGCGTCGCCTTGTGGGGCCTTGGAGGCGTCTTGCCCTCGCTCGAAAGCGTGTGTTCATCGGGCCACTTGCTGTCGTCAGGCTGCCTTATCGCGACCTCGACGGGTCTGCCGCCGACAGAGGGATCAGCGAGGGCCTCAAGCTCCCGGAGATGCTGGCGGGCTACGTCCACGTCGGTGCAGAGGCGCATCAGCCGGTCACTGGACTCATCCTGGATTGCGCCGAGTTCCCAGCGTTTCACGCTGGCGATGCCGACTTTGAGCCGCTCGGCTAGTTGCTGCTGTGTGAGCCCGAGACGGTTACGGGCGGCTTTGATCTCAGCCGTGGTGAGGAGGCCGTGGGCGCGGCGGTAAGCGTCCGAGCCGGCGGTGGTGTAGGCGCCACCTTGGGACTCATTGAATGCGATCTCGCCACAACGGTCACAGACCAGAGCGTCGACGTCGACGGGGAACGTTTCACCCCGGACCGTAGCAACCACGGTGGTATGGCGGCTTTTCAGCCTCCCTTTTTCGCATCTGAAGCAGTTCATTGTTTCACCAGTCAATGCAATGGCGGATGACACGACCAGAAGACAACACGAGGCCTGTTCGGGGTACCAAACACCTGGAGTTTGAAGTAGAGCATGCGGCCCAGGCGAGCGGAGTGGAAGACAAACGGGCAGCCGGGCGGGTCCTGCAATTCACGAGGCGCGCGATAGAACTGAGGAGGCACCTCGTCGAGGAGAGCGAGCAGGAAGCCCGCTTCGTCATTGGGGAGGATGTCGAAGTGGGCAACAATTTCGTCTCTGAACTTCTGCGTTGTGATGTGGGTCCCTTTGGAGACAGCTTTGCGGGCGATGGAGAGTGATTGCTCCGGCGACCAGGAGCCCAAGTACCCTTTGCGAAGGATTTCTGCATATTGATCAGCCGGGTAGAGATTGAAATAGCCGCCTCGATCGAGTTCCTTTGCCTGGGCTTTCCAGAGCGCCGGGTAGTCTGTGCGATGCGGGGCGCTCATTGGACCCGACTCCACGGTATCATATGATACCAAACAACACAAGAGGGAACAAGGTGAAAGTTATCAGGACGCGGTTGAATTCCGGCTTGTTCCGGAGTGAGGTGGGCGGCAAGAGAAGGGCGGGTAGCCACGGCATTACCTCGACGGACCGTGGGAACGGTTGACCGCGTCCTGGAATTTGGCCTGGATGCGGTCGCGGAGGCTTGTGCGGAGGTCCTCCGGGTTCTTCCAGACGATGTGGTTGTACTGGCGGGTGTCGAAGTGGACATCCTTCAGGTGGTCCTCGCGGACGGACCAGATGACGGTCTTTCCGAGGGCGAGCCCGAAACCGGCTTCGAAATAGACGCCAGCGGCGTTGTTGGTGAAGTCGGCGACGACGATGTGGCTGCGGCGAATGTCGGCGAGGATGCGGTCGCAGATTTTGTCGTTGTGTTCTTCGCGGTCGATCCGGTAGCAGGAGAGCAGGCAGTCGTTTTCGACGGCGGGTTTGATGCCATCGTCGTAGGCGGGATTGAGTTCCGGCTTAAAGGACATGGCGACGAAGACGCGGGCGGGGGCTTGCGATGAGAGACCGGTACGTTCGATGTACTGCCAGCCAGCGAAGCCAATTTTGTAGTAGACACCGCCAGCGTGCGGTTGTGAGAGCAGACTCATCTCAATCGCGTGAAGGATGAGAAACCCGGCCGTCTCATGGGAGATGGCATCGAGAAGCGGAAACTCGACACCATGGTCGAACCGGAAAGCCGATCCTAGAACTTCGGTGCGCCGTTCAGCAACCTTCAGGAGTTTGTCGAGTTTCTGTGACAACGAAGTGGATTTATGAAGCTCGGCCATCGAACGCCAGTTGGTGGTCAGAATCTCGAACGGCCTCGCCTCCTCTTCCCAAACCTGGCGCGTGTGACAGGACAGCCAGGGGAGGAGTTCGTCGTGCGAGTCACTCAGATTGACGGCGGCTGTTCTTGAAATCGCGTACGTGCCACAGATGAGGCACTCCACGAGGTAGGCATCACGCCCCTGATACATTGGCGATTGTTTGAACTGCTCCCTCAAGCAGAGCGGGCACTTAGTGAAGAAGTCCGGCATGGCCCTGAACCTCCGTGGACGCTAATCTGGGCATTCATATACTTGTCTCACCCGGTGGCAGCCAAGGACTTCAGCCCCAAGTCGCGTTCAGCCCATTGCCCAATCTGCTCGTGTACAGTCGCCGTGATCTCGTAAGTATTGAAGTGGCGATACAACTTCCCGGTCATATCGGAGGGCAGTTTGGGCATTCTCATGTCCTTCAAAAGAAGCACCTGACGGTTCATCGCCCTCATGAAGCCGTATTCGAGTGGGACATTGGGGTTGAACTCACGCTCGTCAATCTCCTCAAAGACGCAGACACCAAATTTGCATCCCATCATGTACACGCAGATGTTGTTCCACAAATCTCCATCAGATGGGTAGGTCTTGTCATCCACCCGAAGCCCTTTCAGTCCGAACTTCGCAAGCCCCGTCTTGATGGCTTCGTGAATTTCGAGGAACTGCTTTCCGGGACGGAAACGCATGGCGATGAATACATTCTTCTCAAAATCTGGATGGTCGCCGGAGAACGCATCAAGGATACTCTGTAGTCCCTCGTATCCAGGGATAGCCCTCGGGCGGGTCGCCGCCTTTATAGAGTCCTGAACATGTTCCTTGGCGACTCTTTCAACTACAGGCAGTTGTTCGCTCTCTGCAACATCCAAGACCCGTGAATCGAAGTAGAGCATTGATGGATTCTGGAAAGCCAACTCGCCTACGGCGGAAGCCAGAACTTGCTGAGGTTGGAGTGTGCTTTCTTGTCTGCGGTCAATGAATATCTGTCTGGGCATTCCCCCCACGTTGAGACTGGTAAACACGATGTGGATGTTCTTTTGGTCAACGAGGCACAAAAGGTTGCACGGCAGAGCCGCCGTAACAATTGCAGGAGGAAGATTAAGCCTCTTCACCTCCGCTTGGACCACCGAATCGAAAGTAGAGCACAGCCGCATTACCTTTTGCTGAAGGTCGGATGGCATGTTGCCCTGTACGTAAGCAGCACCTGTAAGCATGTCGGTATGTTTCGTTAGTACTACAGTCTGAAGTGTCGGGTAGTTTTCCTAGGTGAGTCAAGTATATAGATGCCCTAATCTGAACCTGCGGCGGTTGAAGTGAACGCCTCCGGCAGTTGGGCCACGAGGCGTTGGGTTTCGAGGGAGACGGCTATCACTTGGCCTACGAGGCGGAGGATGTATTCGGGGTCGTCGGGGCGGTTGGGGTCGGAGGTGATTTGGTTGTTGTCGTCGCGTTTGACGCGGTACTGGTCGATGACCCATTCGAGGGCGGAGCGGTGGCCGAGGCGGTAGTCGAAGGCTTCGGGCGGGATGGCTGCGAGGGTGAGGCAGTCGTTGTAGGTGATCGAGCGGCGGTCCTTGGACAGGCGCATACGGTCGTCGAGGGTGAGGGAGTAGGGGGCCTCGGGGTTCTCGACCCACTTCAAGGGGTAGGGTTCGGCGAACTCGTAGTTGATATGGAGGTCCATCAGGCGATCCCCGATGCGGGCGAAGGCGGCGAAGTCCGGGGCGAAGGGGATGCGGGGGAGTTCCTTCTTGAGGGCTTCGGCGTAGCGCTCGCGGTAGGCGGGGTGGTGGAGCAGGGCGTAGATGTAATGGAAGATAGAGGAGCGGGTGATGGAGTCGGTCTGGTAGTGGGTGCGAAAAAGCGTGAGGGCCGAGTCGGTGATGTTGTCGACAGAACGACCGTCTTCGATCTGGAAGGTGAGAAGCGGAAAGGCCTGACACCCGGCTCCAGCCCCAACTAGGTGAAGGTCCGGAACCGCGTCGGTTGCCAAAGCCATGAAGGGCTTTTCCGAGCCTGGCCCTGTCAGGCAAATACAACGGTTTTGCATGGTTGGGGTGAAGAAGCCTTCGAACTTCCCTGGGCGGTGGAGGAGCAATCGATTCCAGTGGAGAAACTGTTTTGCGAACGGACGATAGAGGGCGACGCGGTTATCTTTTGCTGACACGCGAGCGCAGATGCCACGACGGAGGTTGTCTTTTAGCGTGCTGCTCCACTTAACGCGTTCACTATCGACGAACTTGTCAACGTCCTTTGGACGGCCAGCCCTGCTGTAGCGATCCACCTCCGAGTTGTATGATTCCGCAAACCTTTCCACCCGATGGTCCAGGGAGGGCAAGTCAAACCCGTAGACTACCTCATCTCGGTTGGAGTTCACCCCCAAGGACCAGGACTTGAAGGCATCAGAGATAGAAAGCAGAGACGCAAACTCGGCGGCGTTCTCCGCAACAAGCCATGTCCGGACAGCGCCGGAAGTGAGGGTTTGCCACGGGACTTCGCCGGCCCGTAGGAAGCCGAGTTTCTCCCGCTTGGTCCACAACTCCGGGACGCGGTGGTAACGGATGCGACGCGATGCGCCGGACTTGCGGATGGCGAGGGTGATGCCGACGCCGACCTGGATGCCGAAGACGTTGTGGGTGGTGCCTGACAGTTTGGGGTTTTTGCGGACGTTGCCGTGGAGGTCAATGTGATCGATCAGCGTGAAGTCCTGGGCAAGATGCTGCCTCATTCCGTCGAAGGCGTGCTGCTCAACGAACCCGTTGTTAGAGACGAAGCAGAGGATGCCGTCCTGGTTGCCGATCCGGTCAGTGGCCCAGCGGAAGAACTTCACGTAGGCATCGTTGAGTTTGCTCTTGCTGGTCGCTTCGGAGTCCTTTGAGTAGGTCTCGCGGATCCGACGGTCGATGACGGGGTAGGCGCGGTTCTTGTTGTTGTCGTTCTCGCTTTTCTGGCCGACGTTATAGGGCGGGTTGCCGATGATGACGTTGATGGGCGCGTTCTTCTGGCGCTGGACGCGGGCGGTGTTCGCCTCAGTGAACAGGCCCATCTGCGGGGCCTCGGCCATGTCGAGGGTGTCCACGAAGCAGAGCCCCTCGAATGGTAGACGGCGCTCCATGCGCTCGAAGTAGGCGTGCTCGATGTTGAGCGAGGCGATGTAGTAGGGCATGAGCATCACCTCGTTGGCGAAGAGTTGCGAGCGATACATCTGCTCGAGGTTGCGGCGGGGGATGAAGCTCTGGATGAGGTGGGCGATGAAGTTGCCGGTGCCGGTGCAGGGGTCGAGGATGAAGGTGCCGGGGGAGCCCAAGGGGCGCTGGAATTCGTTTTCGAGGGCGGCGGCGACGGAGGCGCACATGTAGTGGACGATTTCGGGCGGGGTGTAGACGATGCCGTGGGTGTCGGCGGTATCGGGGGAATAGGCCTGAAAGAACTTTTCGTAAACGCGGTCGAGGAAGTGCTGTTTGTCGGCGAATTCGGTGAGGGTGGAGGCGGTGGATTCGATGGTGTTGTAGTAGGGGTCGAGGTCGCGGAGGAAGGACTTGCGGGAGAAGTCGTGGGAGGCGAGAGCGGTGATGACGCGTTCGACCTCGGAGGCGATGACGTTGGTGGAGACGAACTCCTCGTAGTCGAAGACGCGGCGGATGAGGCGCTCAGTGAGCAGGTGCTGGACGAGCATCTCCTGGACCTGTTCGGGGGAGAGGGCCGGGTTGAGCGAGGTGCGGCAGAGGGTGAGGAAGTTGTCAAAGACTGAAGCGAATTGGCGGCGGTTGGCGAGAGCGGAGGAGACCTTGCCGGCAAGGGTAGCGGCGATATCGGGGATCTTGGCCTGGAAGGCGGCCATGGCGTTTTCAAAGCCGTCGATATCGGGGCGGCGGTGGTGGTAATAGGTGGTGAGGAGATCGGTGAGGGCGGTTTCGTTCTGCAGGGGGATTTCGAGGGCGCGGGCTTCGTTCTGGTAGAGGATGGCGGTTGAGGAGTCCTCGAAGATGATGTTGGAGGCGGGGTAGCCGGCGGCGAACTTCTTGCGGATTTCGGTTTCGAGGTCGTCCTTTGAGTCCTTGGCTTCGTAGTGGCCGCGGGGGATGGAGTATTCGTCCTGGAGGGTGGCGTCGGGTTTGATGAGGCGGCCGCCAAAGGCGTGGAGGGGGTGTTCCTCGATGACGAGCCAGCGGTGGGGGCGGGAGGTTTCGTTGAGCAGGGTGAGGAAGGCGCGACGGATGGAGGATTCGTTGTCGATCTGGCGGTTGTCGAACTGGCGGCGGGTTTCGTAGTAATTGCGGATGGATTTACGAATCGCGGCGGAGGACATCGATGAAGTTGAGTGTATCAGGGGCGGAGGTGGAGGATGGGGTGTCGGCGGAGGATCCGACAGGAGTGTAGAGACGGCAGGATGGGAGGGCCTGCGCTACGGGTGGGGGGTGTATGGGAGTGCACGGTGAGTTCGAAGACGAGGCGCGGACATGTCGGCAGGAATGCCGACACGGCAGACCTGGAGGCCCGCGCTACGGGGATGTTGAGGGGCGGCGGGTTTTCCAGGTCGACGGCGTAGTTGAGGAGTTGAGAGTCGGCCTGGCGGAGGTCGCGGTGTTTCCCTTTGGCTTCGCTTCCATTGCAGGCGCGTTTCCAGACGTCGGCTGAGCCGTCGACTCCGCGGGCTTTGGAGACGGTATTTTCAAAACGGCAGTAGGTTCCGGGGGGTCGGCCTGGATGGCGGTGGGCTCGATGAGGAGCCGGCAGGGGCCGATGAAATGCTCCTGGGCAACGGGGCGTTGATGGACTGTGGAGGCGCGCCATTTGGAGATGAATTCCCGGGGGACATGCGCGTGGATTGAAACAAGAGTTACAGCAAGCTCGAACGCACCATCCGCGTCGCCCCCCGCGCGGGGGGCGTGGATTGAAACACCCGGATCAACTTGTCGATAAACTCATCCCACGGTCGCCCCCCGCGCGGGGGGCGTGGATTGAAACAGCGCCTTGATCGCTCTCTTGTCGCGGGCGTTGGCCGTCGCCCCGCGCGCGGGGGGCGTGGATTGAAACCAGATCGGCACCACCCGCCCCCGCCCCGTCTGGGTCGCCCCGCGCGCGGGGCACGCTGCGGGTGGGTGTCGTGGGGGTTAGATATTGCGGAGGCGGTCGAGAGTGCGGCGGTCGCGTTTGGAGGGGCGGCCGGGGTAGGCGCCGTCGAAGCGCGGGTTGGATTTGAGTTGCTCGGCGGCGAGGCGGCGGCGTTCGATGCTCGATTCGGTTTCGCGGTAGAGGGCTTGGGCGGCGGCGGCGGGTCCGCGCAATTCGGACAGGGCGAGGACTTCGATTTCGTATTGAGCGACGCCGGTGTTGATGTTGAGGCGGTCTCCGGTCTGGACGAGGCGGGCGGGCCTGGCGTCGATGCCGTTGGACTGGATGCGGCCGAGGCCGCAGGCGCGGGCGGAGAGGGCGCGGGTTTTGAAGAAGCGGGCGGCCCAGAGCCATATGTCGATGCGGACGCGGTCCATATCACTATTGCCGGCGGTTGGCTGGCTTGCATGGTTCGACGCCGGGTTGGACGCCGCGGCGGGCGAGGATGGAGAGCGGGAGGTCGAGGTCGCCGGTGAGGATGGAGTCGAGGCGGGCGATGCGTTGATCGTCCTGGGCGCTGAAGCAGTTCACCTTGACGCGGGCGGGGTGGAGGAGATCGACAGACTCGGCGACGGTGTCGAGGCCGCCGCGGAGCTGGATGAAATCGGCCTTGGCGGCGCAGGCGAGGTTGCCGGTGCGCCGGCCGGCCATGTTGCGGAAGCGGATGGATGGGGCGATGCGGCGGGCTTCGGCGGCCTGGGCGGGGGTGCAGGCAAGGAGGCAATCGGCGGTGCGGCCCGTGGCGGCGGCGCAGAGAAGGACAGCGGACAGGCACGCGTACATGGTGTTGGAACCAGATTAGCTGAACGAAGCGATGGGGCAGGCGCGGGGCGTGAGAGAATTCTAGATTCGATGATGAAGCGGCGGCAGATCTGGCTGGTGAGACATGGCGAGACCGAGTGGGCGCGCGAGGGCAGGCACACGGGGCGGACGGATCTGGCGTTGACGGGGCAGGGCAGGGAAGAGGCGCGGGCGGTGGCGGGGATACTGGGAGGGCGGCGGTTTGAGTTGGTGCTGGTGAGTCCGTTGAAGCGGGCGGTGGAGACGTGCGGGATTGCGGGGTACGCGGGCGTGGCGCTGGTGGAGCCGGATTGCATGGAGTGGGACTACGGGGAGTTGAACGGCAAGACGAGGGCCGAGGTGCGGGCGTGGCTGGGCGAGGACTGGAACATCTGGAAGGGTCCCGTGCCGGGCGGCGAGAGGCCGGAGGATGTGGCGGAGCGTGCGCGGAGGGTGGTGATGGGGTTGGATGGGGTGGACGGCGATGTGGCGATTTTCGCGCACGGACATTTCCTGAGGATCTTCACGGCGGCGTATCTGGGGATGGAGGCGCGGGCGGCGAGGCATTGGGCGTTGGGGACGGGCAGGGTGTCGGTGTTGGGGCGGGAGAACGGGTATCCGGCCATCGTGAGGTGGAACACGGGGGAATGAGCGGGGTTGGCGCGCGGCGTGGTTGATCGATGGCGGAACCGGACTTGCGATGCGGCCGCCGCCGGCAAGGGGTGTGCCGAAACCGGGCATCGGTTCGGAGAGCGCGGCCACGGATGGGCGGGAGCATGCGGTCCGTGACGCCCGGCGGTTCCACACCAGGCAAGGGTTTTGATAAGCTGCCCGGCATGACCGCCCGATCACTGTCGCACTCCATCGGTCTGCTAACGCTCCTGTTGCCGGCATCCGTGTGGCTGCCCGCGGCGCAGGATGCCCGCCAGGCCCGCCCCACGCCCAAGGTGGGCGAGTTCCATGTTCTCAAGGCCGATCTTCATATGCATACCGTCTTTTCCGACGGCGAGGTCTGGCCCACCACCCGTGTGCAGGAGGCATGGCGCGAGGATCTCGACGTTATCTCCATTTCCGACCACGACGACTACCACCCGTTTGAAAAGGACGTTTCCGCCGACCTCGCCCGCCCCTTCGCCATCGCCAGTCCCATGGCCCAGGGCCTCGGCATCCTGCTTGTGCCGGGCGTGGAGATCACCAAGGGCGACATCCACTTCAACGCCCTGTTCGTCAAGGAATTTAACGCCTTCCGCGGCAAGGAACTCCAGGCCGCGCTGGCCGAGGCCAAGCGCCAGGGCGCCTTCTCCTTCTGGAACCATCCCGGCTGGCGCGGCACGGCCCAGTGGTGGCCGCCCATCGCCACCGCCTATTCCGACAAGCTCTTCCAGGGCATCGAAATCGTCAACGGCGACTCCTATTACGCCGAAGCACACCCCTGGATCGGCCAGTACAACCTGACGATCATCAGCAACTCAGACATTCACCGCCCGTCGCTGAAGGCCGAGGAACGCTCGCTGACGCTGCTCTTCGTCCGCGACAAATCGCTCGAGGGCGTCCGCGAGGCCCTCGACTCGGGCCGCACCGCCGCCTGGCAGCAGAAGCGGCTGATCGGCAGCGAAGCCCTTCTGTCAAGCCTGTTCCGCGCCTACGTCCAGACGCCCGCCCAGATTCAGCCCGCGGCCGGTACGCGCACCGCGGCACTGCAACTGCGCAACACCTCCGCGCTCCACTTCGATCTCAAAGCGGTCGAGGCGCCCAAATGGATGACGGTCTCCCCGGCACAGGCCGGGCCGCTGTCCACGGTGCTGCTGACCGTCCGCCTGGCCAAGGATGCGCCAACAACGCGCCAGCGCGTCACCGTTCGCCTGGAGGTCTCGAACGCGCTCGCCGGGCCGGCCATCCCGCTGGTCGTGCCCATCGAATTCGAATACATCCCTTAATCGGCCGCCAACCGGCCCACTGGCGGCCGATCGTGCGAGATCCGGCCGGTGCATGCGCGCGGGACGCGGATCGAATTGGAACAAGGCCGGTTTTGAGCGAGGAGAGCGGGCAAACCGGTCACTTCGCCGGGCTTGGATGTGCAACGGCAGTTCGTCATCCCGGCCTGGACCAGCGGTTGCCCAGCCATGGCGAATGCCGGGTTTGCGGATCAAGGCATGGGGGACAGGCACAGCCGCGGCTTCGTGGGTTGACAATTCTGATATACTTGGGACGAAGGTATGAAGGTACTGCTTCACATGTCGGTGGCCATGGCCCTGGCGCTCACGCTGGTGAGCGGGTTGTGCGCGGGCTGCGTGGAGTCCGGCGCGGAGCACAAGTGCTGCCGCGAGACCGAACAGGCGCCGAGTTGCCATCCGCCGCAGCCGGGCGAGCAGGAGCGTTGCGACTGCCCCGACACGGGCCGCATTCTGGCATCCGCGGCCGAGGCCAAGCAGACGGTAAAGCAGCAGATCCAGCCGTCAGCCGTGCTGAATTTCACGAACGCTCCCGGACTCGAAGCCATGCCTGGGGCAGAGAGCGTTTGGCAGGCGCGGCGGATTATCCTGCCGCGGCAGGATCTTCTCAGTCTGAACTCCATTCTCCGGATCTGATCGGGCGAAGGCGCCGGAATAGCCGGACCTCCCCGCGGGCGCGCCACGCGCCTGCACAAGCGTTCAACCGAACCGCCGTTTAACGGCTTGATCCGATCAGTTTCAACAGGAGAATTCAATGACCCGTAAAATCGCAATGATGGCTTTCGCCGTGGCTCTGGCCGTGGGCGCCGGCGTCTATGCATCGAACACCGAAGCCAAGGCAGCCTGCTGCTGCGGCGAGCAGTGCAAGTGCAATCCCTGCAAGTGCGGCACGAAGGACGGCTGCAAGTGCGGCGCCGAGTGCAAGTGCGACGGCAAGTGCGGCGACCACTGCAAGCGTCCGGTGAAGAAGTAGTCTGATCAAGGGGCGCGGGTCTGGCTTTCGGGCCGGGTCCGCGCCCCTTCTCCTTTTTCAGTGTCGTGAATGAGCCGGCGGAGAATCGCCTACTTGAGCAGACGATCGAGTTCCCGGCGTTCAATCGTGCAGACGGTTCCGTGCTTGTGGCCGTGGGGGAAGGAGACTTCGGCGGTGAGGCCGGTGCATGTCATGACGTTGCGGGTGCGGACGGCGCCATAGCGGTTGGCGCGGTACATGTCGAAGTAAATCAGCCAGTCCTGGCCCACCTTGAGCGCGGCCGGCCCTTCGGTGAACTTCCCTGTAAACGGTTCGGAGATGCCGCGCCACGGCCCGAGCGGATTATCGCCAAACGCCACGCGCAGGTTGAGGTTGGGACGCGAGTTGTCCTTCATGAGCAGGACGAAGCGGCTGCCGTCCTTGACGATGAAGCCAGGGCCGAGATGCAGCTTGGCCGGGGAGAAGGTCTTGAAGCCGCGCGTCGCCGCGAAGCACATGCGGCGGTTGTTGTCGCGGGCCTCGAGATGGTCAGGGAATCGGCCGGGGGATGGCGGACGCCCAGAGGATGATGAACTGGCCCGTGGAGGCGTCGTGAAAGAGTTCCGGGGACCAGACGTTCACGGTTGCGGGCTCGTGCCGCATGACGGGGATGAAGCGCTGCCCGGACCAGCCGGCCAGGACCGCCATGCAGAGCCAGCGGGAAATCGGAATTGATGCCGGTTTCAGATGCATCCGACGCCTGATGAACAAGGCCGCCGCCGTGCGGTGAACCGATTCCATCTTAATCCGGCCGTGACGCGCGGCGGGCGGCATGCCTCCTTTTGGCGTTTTGTCATTTGACAATGGTTTGCAACTCGGCTAATCTGGGGATCATTGGCGCCCGTTGGTCCGCCTGCAATGCGGATTGGCGGGCGAGCCGGATTGGCGCAGGCCAGGACGAGTTCAGCGACGAAGGGATGGGGGGCGTGAACACATTGCCATACGCAGGCTCCAGGCGTTTTCGTAAGTCTCCAGCTTTGAATGGCCGGCGGCCATCAGTCCGTTTGAGCCACGGATCGGCGGCGTTGCTGAAGGACTCATGGACGCAGCCGTCGAAGCGGTGGAATATGAAAGAGCGTTGCAAGTGGGCCAGTGTAGTGACCGGCCTCCGGAGCATGGCCATCGACAGCGCCGGGCAGGCAACGGGCTGGCGGGAGGGCCTGTGGCCGCGCCCGTAGACGAACGGATCCAGACGGCCACCCCGGCTCCGGCCCGGCCGCCGTCACGCAGATCATTCTGGGTGAGGCAGATCACGCTCTGGCACTGGGTGAGTTCAGGCGTGTGCCTGGCCGGAATGCTGTTGTTCACCATCACGGGGGTGACTTTGAATCACGCTTCGGCGATTCAGTCCGTGCCCGTGGTGAAGAGGCAGAAGGCGGAGATCCCGGCTGGCCTGCGCGCCGGTTTAGCCGCTCAAACGGGATCGGGGAAACAGCCTCTGCCGGTTGGCTTGAGGAACTGGCTGGCCGGGCGGTTTGAGGTCAAGACCATGGCCGATGCCGGCGAGTGGTCCGAGAGCGAGGTCTACATTTCGCTGCCGAGGCCGGGCGGCGACGCCTGGATCCTGGTGGATCGCGAAACGGCAGAGGCCGAATACGAATCGACGGACCGGGGTTGGATCTCGTACCTGAACGACCTGCACAAAGGCCGTCATACGGGCACGGCATGGTTTGTGTTCATCGACGTGCTGGCCGCGGCGTGCCTGATCTTCACGGCCACGGGGCTGCTGTTGCTTCAGGTGCATGCGGCGAAGAGGCCGAGCACCTGGCCGCTGGTGGGACTCGGGATGGCGGCGCCGCTGCTGCTGATGTTGTTTTTCGTTCACCGATGAAGCCCGCAGGGATTGGAGGAGTGACGCAATGAGGATTCGAGTACCGGCAGCCGTCACAGGGTTGCTGACCACGCCGCTGATGTTCGCGGCCGACCTGGAGGTTTCGGTCGAGATCCCGCGCATCAACGTTGCCGAGTACCACCGGCCCTACGTCGCGATGTGGATCGAGAAGCCGGACCAGTCGTTCGCGGCGAATCTGGCGGTCTGGTACGACCTTCAAACGGCCAAGGCCGAGAAGGGTACGACCTGGCTGAAAGACCTCAGGATGTGGTGGCGCAAGTCGGGGCGCGAGTTGACGATGCCGGTTGACGGCGTGTCGGGGGCGACACGTCCGCCGGGTGTGCATCCCGTGGTGTTCCGCGGATCGAAGGCGCCGCTGGCGTCGCTGGCGCCGGGGTCCTACCACTTCGTGGTTGAAGCATCGCGCGAGGTTGGGGGCAGGGAGGTGGTGAGGATCCCGTTCCAGTGGCCGGCGAAGAGCGCGCAGCCGGTGAAGGTCCAGGGCCAGAGCGAACTTGGCCAAGTGCAAGTGGTTGTCAAACCGTAACATCAGCAATTTCTTTCAAGGAGACCAAAGTGACCCATCGATTTCATAGCCTCGCCGCTGCTATCGCGCTGTTTGCGAGCCTGCCAGCCATATCCTCTGCGCACCGCCAGTGGATGCTGCCTTCGTCGACGGTGCTGTCGAACACGGACGCCTGGGTGACCGTGGACGCCGCCGTTTCCAACGGCCTGTTCTATTTCGACCACGTGCCGATGAGGCTCGCCAGTGTGAGGATCACCGGTCCCGACGGATTGGAGCGGAAAGCGCAGAACGCCGCCACGGGCAAGTATCGCAGCACGTTTGATGTCCATCTGAACGGCGCCGGAACCTACAAGATCGCCATGGTGCAGAGTACGGTGTTCGCGGCCTGGGAAGAGGCGGGCCAGCAGAAGACCTGGCGCGGCAGCGCGGCTGATTTGGCCGCGCACGCGCCGGCGGGCGCGCAGGGGCTGAAGACGTCGAGGATGAACAGCCGGCTGGAGACGTTTGTCACGGCGGGCAAGCCGAGCAGCAAGGTCTTCGAGACCACTGGCGTGGGACTGGAACTGGCGCCGGTGACGCACCCGAACGATCTGGTGACCGGCGAGGCGGCGACATTCCAAATGCTGCTGGACGGCAAGCCGGCCGCGGGTCTGGACGTGACGATCATCGCCGGGGGGAGCCGGTATCGAGACAAGGAAGGCGAGATGAAGGTGAAGACCGGGGCTGACGGCAAGTTCAGCGTGACGTTCAAGGACCCGGGGATGTACTGGATGAACGCAACGGCGGCGCAGGCGGGAGGCGAGGGTCCGGCGGCGGGCGGGCGGTCCAGCTACACTGCCACGTTCGAAGTTCTTCCCCAGTAACCAACGCCGATGAGGCTGGTTGCCATTGCGGAGCTCTCCACCGGCGGGCCCCCGCGCCCGCCGGGCCCGGAATGCGCATGCCATGTGATCGGCGGCGAGACGATGGGCACGACGTGGAGCGTGCGCTTCTACGCCGCGGATCCCACGGCGGCCAGCGAGGCGCGTGCCGCCGTCGAGCGCTCGATGGACCGCGTTGTCGCTCAGATGAGCCACTACTTGCCGGAGTCTGATCTGTGCCGCTTCAACGCGGCGCGGGCGGGCAGATGGGTGGAGTTGCCGCAACCATTGTTCGCCGTGCTTCAGGCGGCGCTGCGCGTTTCCAGCCAATCGGATGGCGCTTTCGACGTCACCGCGGGCCGGCTTGTGGACATCTGGGGTTTCGGCCCGCGCGGCGCGATCGCTCAGCCTCCCGATGCGGCGGAGGTGCGATCGGCGATGGCCTGCGCCGGATGGGCGCGAATCCTGATTGACGAAGTCCGGCGGCGCGCCTGGCAACCTGGCGGCGTTGTCCTGAATCTGTCGTCGATCGCTAAGGGGTTTGCCGTGGACGATGCCGCGCGCGCCCTGGATGCACTGAAAATCACCAGCTATCTGGTTGAAGCCGGCGGCGAGTTGCGAGCACGCGGAATCAAGGCGGACTGCCAGCCCTGGCGGGTGGCCGTGGAGTCGCCGCCGGACGCGGTGGGGTTCCCGGAAATCGCGATCGCGCTCTGCGGTCAATCGGTGGCCACCTCGGGCGTCTACCACAGGGCGTTCAGTCACGAGGGCAAACAATACGCACATGCAATCGATCCACGCACCGGAACCGCGCTGAGCGGCGGCATCGTTTCCGTAACCGTGGTCCACCGGGAGTGCATGCTCGCCGACGCTTATTCGACGGCCATCCAGGTGCTGGGCGAGCAGGCCGGGTTGGCCTTCGCCGATCGGCTGGGCCTGGCGGCGTTTGTGGTGAGCGTGGATCAGGGGCGATACACCCACGCGTGCTCGCGCGCGTTTCTCACGATGTTGGACGAGTAACGCCGGCGCGCCAGCACCCCAGGGGACGACACAACTCTCATCGAGAACCCGACCAACGGCATTGACGGCCGGGGCTGCTGTTAGCGCGTTTGGAGGTGCAAATGGTTTGCAATAGTGAATGGGGTATCATGCGGGTTGGGCGGTGACGCGCGGCGCCGAACCGTCGAGGATGTTCCCCTTCCCCGGCCGGTTCAACGTGCAGAACAACTACACGTTCACTCAGAGCGAACAGCAGAGCGGCTCACAGACGGGCCTGCCGCTGGTAAACACGCCGAAGCACATGTTCAACTCGACGTTGCGCTACAACGCGACGCGGCGGCTGAACACGCGGGTGCGCATCGAGGACCGCGGCAGCCGCACGCGCGGCACGCCGGCGGCGCTGGCAGCGGCCCAGCAGATCGGGCCGTTCAGCGGCTCCGGCATGGCTCACCCCGGCGCCGGCTCCCGTGGTGTGTGCAACTCAGTGTCAGGACGGGATGTACGCCACCAGTTCGATTTCAACGCGGGTGGCGACATCGGGAAACTCGACGCCGACGCAGGAACGCGCGGGGGCGTCTTTCGGGAAGAAGGGCGCGTAGGCGGCGTTCATGGCGCGCCTTTCCACTTTGACGTCGGCCATGAAGACAGTCACCTTGATGACGTTTTCAAGCGAAGAGCCCATGGCTTCGAGGTTGGCCTTGTGCAAATTCATGATGCGTTCGGTCTGTTCCTTCACGTCGCCGCCGAAGGCGAGCGGGTCCTTGCGGGCTTCCTCGCGTTCGCCGGTCAGGCCGAAGCTGAAATAGAGATTGCCGACGCGTACGCCGCCCGGCGCCTTGGCGCGCGGACCGCCCTGGGCGGCGGCGGCCATCATGGGCAGGGCGGCCATGCCGCCGAGTCCGGCGGCCGAGGCCATGAACTTGCGGCGCTGTGTTGGGGTTGATTTCATGGGTGGGGAATCCTCCATTTGGTGAGATTGAGTCTGGGACCGGTTCCCAGGATATGCGAAGCGGAGACTGGATTGAAGGGGGACAACGGGGGCGGGGGATTGTAAACGCCTCGCGGCGGCAGGCAGGAGATTCACCGCCGCGAGGGGGTTGATGCCGGGCAGGAGGGGCCTGCCGCGGACGGCTATTTGGTGAGCGTGAAGTTGACGTCGATTTCGGTGAGCACCTCTACCGGTTCGCCGTTGAGCAGCGTCGGCTGGTACTTCCACTGCTTCACCGCCTCCATCGCCGCATCGACAAGCCGGCGATCCACAAGCTGGTTCACCTGTTCGAGGTTCAGGATTGCGCCGTCCTTGCCGATCACAGCGCGCAGCATCACCGAACCCTCGATGCCCGCCGCCTTGCACTCGGGCGGATACGAGGGCCGCACCATACTCGCCATCTTCACGGCCTGCACGCTGCCGCCCACCTTGATCCGTTTGGGTTCCGTCCCGGGGACCGCGGCCGGCGGCGTTGACGGCGTACCTTGCGCGGCAACCGTCAGCGTCTCGCGGACCTTGCCCGGTTGCAGCACCAGCACCAACGGCGCCGATGCGCCCTTGTCCACGATGATCCCCTTCATCTCCAGAAGCGCGAAGCCGGGCTTGGCGACAGAGACGTTGTAGGTTCCATCGGGCAGCGGGGCGAGGGTGAATTCGCCCACGTCATCGGTGTTGACGGCCTCGCGGCGCGAAGAGTCAGTGAATTGAACGACGATGCGCGCCTTGGGGACATAGGCGCCCGATGGGTCCTTCACCGACCCGGAGATCCCGTCGCCGGCGGCGAACGAAGGCAGATGCAGCGCCGAGAGCGGCACCAACAGAATGAGCGCGCAGAATGCGGCTGCCAGGAATGCGCGCGGTGTGGCCGCGGCGCGGTTCACGTTTTGCGCCAGCAGCGATCGCAGACGCAGTTCAAGTTGATTGAGTCGGGCCATGGGAATCCCTCCTTGGGGGACGCGCTCGCGGCCGGAGAGGCCGCGCACGATATCGATCAGATGGCCGGCGTAGTCAGACGCCCGCCGGCCGGAACGCAACACACCGTCGTCGCACGCAAGCTCGGCTTCCGTGCGCAGCCTGCGCGCCGCCAGCCAGACCCAGGGCAGGGGCCAGTAGAGCGCGCAGGCCAGATCCGCAATGAACTGCGCCAGGGGATCCATCCGCTCGACGTGGGCGGATTCGTGGTCGAGGACGAGATCCAGCCGTTCCTCGTCCCATTCGAGCGCCTCTTCGGGCAGCAGGATCACCGGACGCCGCAACCCGGCGACCAGCGGGACATCGGTCTCGGGGCATACTGCCACGCCTGGCTTGTAGGCAATCGCCCGGCCGATCATCCTGGCCGCTTCAGCCTGGGCCGCCAGCGTTCTCGCAAGCAGCACCAGCGCCGCCGCCGCCCACAAGCCCGTCAAGAGAGCTGCCCACGGAACCGATTGCGACTCGCCTTCCGCCGTCACCGTGACCAGGGTCCTGGTTGCCGACGCAATCGTGGCCGTCTGGGGCAGTTCGGGCCGCCATTCCGGCATCGTGACAATCGTCAACGGAAGAATGACCAGCGCCGAACAAGCGCTGAGCCAGAGCAGATGCCTGACCGCCGCCGAGCGGCCCCGCAGAGCCGCCGCCGTGATGCCGGCGAAGGCGACGAGGATGGTTGCCTTGATGGCGAGTTCGGCGAGCATGTTCAGCGTCCTTCCTTTCTGGCTTTGTCGATCAGTGAAGACAGGCGGTCGAGATCGTCGTCCGAGAGTCTGGCGGCGTTTGAGTCCAGCAGGGCCGCGGCGGCCTTCGCCGGGGAGCCTTCAAAGAACGTTTCGACGAGGTGGCGGAGCGCCGACTTGCGGGCTTTGGCGGGCTGCACGACGGGCGAGTAGACGTAGCGCAGGTCCTCGGCCTCGTGCTTGACGTGCCCCTTTTCCTCGAGGGTGCGCAGGTGCGCCCGCACCGCCGAGTTCGACGGGCGGTCTGGCAGGTCGGCGTGGACCACGGCCGCCGTGGCGCGGCCGTGCTTGAAGAGAATGTCGAGGATCTGCCGCTCCCTGCGGCTCAGCCCGTTCTGGACGCTCATCCGGACCTCCTGCTGGATTTTTGACAACCTGCTAGAAAACTAACACATCGTCGCACGTTTGTACAGACCCCGCCCCGCGGAAAAAAGTTCCCGCGCGCTGCAACAAAAACGAACGGCGGCCGGGACCCGCCAGATCCATGGCCGCCGCTGAGTGCTCAGACCGCCGTTGCGAGGCTATTTCGAGCCGTACAACTCCTGCGACGCCTTCACATACTGCGCCGTCCTGGGGTTGGCCGCGTTCCAGGCCGGCGGCTTGGCCCGGTTCGCCATCCGCAACGCCGCCACCGCCGCCACGCGTGTCAACCGCGCCATGTTGTCGTAGTCGAGCTTGTGCCACTCGTCGCCGGGGCGGTGGTAGTCGGGGAAGATGTAGCAGCCGAGCACGGCGTGAGCGGGCACGCCGGCGTCGGCGAACGGCTGGTTGTCGCTGCGCGAAAAGAACAGGTCACTGTTCTTTTCGTGCTTGTAGACGTCGATGCCCACCACCCTGCCGGCGTCGGCCATGAACTGCCCGATCTCGGTGTAGTCGATGCCGGTGAGGCTCATGCGGCCCAGGGTGGACCCTTCGTCGCCGTCGGTGCGGCCCATGTGCTCGAAGTTCACCATGGCCACGGTGTCCTTGAGCGGGAAGACGGGGTTTTCGGCGTAGTAGGTGGACCCGAACAGACCCTTCTCCTCGCCGAACCACAGCGCGAACACGATCGAGCGTTTCGGCTTCACGCCCGTCTTGACGAATGCCCTGGCAATCTCCAGCACCACCGACGTCCCGCTGGCGTCGTCGTTGGCGCCGTTCATGATGCGGTCACCCTCGCCGCGCGGATTCACGCCCGTATGGTCGTAGTGGCCGCTCAGGATGATGTACTGGTTCTTCAGGACCGGGCCGGTCCCCTCGAGCACCGCAACCACGTTCTTCAATTTCGCAGGCTCCATCACCGGCGCCGGGATCTGAAACGACGCCTTCAGCGCACCCGCGCCATCAAGCTGCTTCTGCAACTCGCTGTCCTGGATGGCGATCGACGGCGCCGCTGCCGCCTCAACCGCCCCGGCCTGCCGCAACTGCGGCCGTCCGGACAGATACGGCGTGAACGAGATCACCACCGCCGGACCCATCGCGCGCACCTGCTCCCTCTTTCTCATCGCCTCGCGCGTCATCCGTCCAGGCGACTTCAGCAGCGCGGCCTTGCCCTCGACCGCCGCTCTCGCGGGCAACTCGCCGGCCAGGTCGATCTGGACCACTTCCAGCGCCGCCCCCTGGGCCGCCTTCATCGCCGTCACCATCACCTTCTCCGCCTTCACGCCGTATTTCGCCGCCGCGCTCTCCAGTGTCAGCGTGAAGCCCTCCGTCACCGGCTGCACCACCGCATACTCGGCGATCTGAAAGTACCCGTCCGTACCCGCCGGCTTCATGCCCATCGCCCGGAACTGCGATGCCAGGTACTCGGCGGCGATCTCCAGCCCGCGCGACGGCGTGTCCCGGCCTTCCAACAGATCCGACGCCAGGAACGACACATCGCCCCGCATCGAATCCGCCGACACGGCCCCCATCAGACTCGCCTCGCCGGGCGACGGCTGGGGTTGCGCGGCCTTCTGCGCAAGGAGACAGGGCGCGAGCAGCAGTGCCGCGGCGGTGACGAAAACGGGCGTTTTCATATGGGAAAACACTTATGGTAACAGCCGCCGTGTAACCGAAGCGGGTGAAGATGCGCTATCTAGTGGAGATATGTTCCACCGACTGACCTTCACGCTTCTAGCCTGCCTTGTCTCGGCAGCCATCCTGCCGGCTCAAGAGCCGCCAACCCCGGAACCCGAGCAATCCCGTCCAACCGCCGCCGGATCCCAGGCCGGCGGTGCGCGCGCCGCCTCCACCGAACCCCGTCCCTACGAGAAAGTGGTGACCAAGGAATTCAAGACCGACGAAGGCGTCTTCAGGGTCCATACCCTTCGCGACCGCGTGCTCTATGAAATTCCCAAATCGGAATTGAACAAGGAGTTTCTCTGGGTCGGCCAGATCCGCCGCACGACGATCGGCGCGGGCTATGGCGGCCAGGCGCTCGGTTCGCGGGTGGTCCGCTGGGAACAGCGCGACAGGCGCATCCTGCTGCGCCGGGTGAACTACGACATCGTCGCGGATCCGGCCTCGCCGGTCGCGCGCGCCGTGAAGGACGCCAATGAAGACCCCATCATCATGGCGTTCAACATCGAGTCGTTCGCGCCGAACGGCGCCCCCGTGATCGACGTGTCGCGGCTGTTCAACACCGACGTGCCTGAGTTCAGCGCCCGCGTCCGCCTGCGCGCCAGGGCCATGGACAGCTCGCGCAGCTATGTGGACCGCGTGGTGTCGTTCCCTACCAACATTGAAGTGGATGCCGTCCACACCTACACCACGCCCACCGACGCCGCGGCGGCCGGGCCCGGCGCGCCTGCGCCCAGTCCGTTCGGCGGCGCCGGCATGAGGCCCGGCAGCGGCACGGTGGTGGTCCATTACTCGATGGTCAAACTGCCCGAGAATCCGATGATGCCGCGACTCGCCGATCCGAGGGTCGGCTACTTCAGCGTCAGCCACTACGACTACTCCCGCCACGAGCACAAGGCCGTCCGGCGCACCTTCATCACCCGCTGGCGCCTGGACAAGAAGGACCCCTCGGCGGAACTCTCCGAGCCGGTGAGGCCGATCGTCTTCTATGTCGATCCGGCCACGCCCACCAAGTGGATTCCTTACATCAAGCAGGGCATCGAAGACTGGCAGCCCGCCTTCGAGGCCGCCGGCTTCAGGAACGCCATCCTGGCCAAGGAGGCCCCCGCCAAGCCGGAAGACCCCGATTGGAGCCCTGAGGACGCCCGCTACTCAGTCATCCGCTGGCTGCCGTCGACGATTGAAAACGCGTCGGGTCCCCACATCCACGACCCCCGCACGGGCGAGATCCTTGAATCGGACATCCAGTTCTACCACAACATCCAGACGCTGGTCGGGGACTGGTATTTCACGCAGGCGAGCCCGCTCGACGCGCGCGCCCAGAAGTACCCCATGCCCGATGAACTGATGGGCCGGCTGCTTCGATATGTCGTCGCCCATGAGGTCGGCCACACGCTCGGCTTCCCGCACAACATGAAGGCCAGCTCGCTCTACCCCGTCGAGAAGGTCCGCGACCGCGAGTGGGTCAAGACCATGGGCCACGTTCCGACGCTCATGGATTACTCCCGCTACAACTATGTCGCCCAGCCCGAGGACAAGATCGATCCGGCCGACCTGATCCCCGGCATCGGCCCCTACGACAAGTTCGCCACCATGTGGGGCTACAAGCCCATCCCCGGCGCGAAGACCTCCGACGACGAGAAGCCCACGCTCGACGAATGGGCCCTCGTTCAGGAAAAGACACCCTGGCTGCGCTTCTCGACCCAGGGCGCCAACGGCTCCGACCCCGGCGACCTGACTGAAGCCGTCGGCGACGCCGATGCTGTGAAGGCCACCGAACTCGGCTTGAAGAACCTCGAACGCGTCGCCGCCAACCTGGTCAAGGCCACCGAGCAGAAAGGTGAAGACTGGACCGATCTCTCCCGCGTCTACGGCCGCGTTCTTGGCCAGTGGTCGCTTGAGATGGGCCATGTGACGGCGATCGTGGGCGGCAACGAAACCCGCCAGGTCCACGGCGGCCAGCCCGGCGTCCGCTTCACGCCCCTGCCCAAGGCCCGCCAGGCGGCGGCGGTGAAGTTTCTGCTCGACAACGGCTTCCACGTGCCCAAGTGGGCGCTCAACCCGGAGATCCTGCGGCGCATCGAGCCCGACGGCGCCGTCGCGCGTATCCGCACCGCCCACCAGCGCATCCTGACCTCGCTGCTCGCCCCTGCCCGGCTGAACCGCCTCGTCGATCAGGAAGCCCTCGCCGGCTCCTCGGCCTACTCGCTCAGCGGCCTGCTCTCGGAACTCCGCGGCGGCATCTACAGCGAACTCGCCGCGCCCAAGGTCCAGGTGAACGCATTCCGCCGGAACACACAGCGCCTCTTGCTTGAAGCGCTCAACGATCGACTCAACGGCGCCGCCGCCGCCAACGACGACGCCCGCGCGCTGATCCGCGCCGAACTCCGGGCGCTCAACACCAGCGCCGGACGCGCCCTGCCGCTGGCCGCCGACCGCGCCACCCGCGCCCATATCGAAGATGTCCGCGACCAGATCGCCAAAATCCTCGATCCCAAGTTCCCCCCAGCGGCGCGTCCGTCCACGGCGGCTACTGCCGTGCGCCGAGCTATCGAGGATCCTGATTCGCTGGAGTGCTGGATCGACCACGGCATCTACAACCATAGCCACCATCACTAAACCTGCCGCCGCGGCGGCGCCCGGTAAGCGGGAGAGCCTGAACCGCTCTCCCGCCTTTTTCTTGCGCCGGCGGCCCCGGTTTTGATACTTCTCAGTACAGCCCCCACGGTCGAGTCCATCTTCAGGAGTCATCATGTCCACCACCAGCCGCATTGCGATCGCCGCCGCCCTGCTCGCCCTGCCCGCGCTCTTCGCCCAGGAGCAGAGCCTACTTGAAAAGGAGCCAGCCGGCTGGACCGGCCTCATGCCCGCCGCCGATCTCAAAGGTTGGACCCAGGTGCCCATCCCGCCCACGCTCGGCATTGATGCCCGCAAGCAGTGGTCCGTCGATGCCTCGGGCAACCTGGTCTGCTCGGGCAAGGGCGGCCACGAATGGCTCAAATACGAAAAGGAATACGGCGATTTCGTCTTCCACGTCGAATGGCGCTTCACCCCGCTGCCCCAGGCCGACGCCCGCTACAACAGCGGCATCGGCATCCGGCTGTCGCCCATGGGCGAGATCTGGCATCAGGCCCAGACCGGCCCCGCCGGCGCCTGGCTGTTCGGCGTCGACGTTGCCGGCGGCAAACTCGCCCGCACCAACCTCCGCGAGCAGATGGTCGAAAACCGTGTCAAACCCGCCGGCGAGTGGAACGTCATGGAGATCCACGCCGAGGGCGGCACGCTCAAGCTCTGGCTCAACGGCAAGGTGGTGAGCACCTGGACCGGCTGCACCATCACCCGCGGCTTCCTCGGCCTTGAAGCCGAAGGATTCGAGATCGCCTTCCGCAACATGAAGATCAAAGAGAAGTAACCTCCTCTGCTTCGTTCTCCAAATCAGCAGGCCGCGCCGCACCACGCCGCGCGGCCTTTTTGCCCGCTTGCGGACTATCCCAGCGCTTCGGCCGCCTGGATCATCGCTCTGATATAGCCATAGCCGTAGGCAAACGCCTGGCGGCTGCCGGGATCGTCTGGGTGCGCCGGCATATGGTCGGGCATCAGCATTCCGTCATAGCCGGCGCGCTTGTATTCAAGAAGCGCCCGCCACATATCGACATCGCCTTCGTCCGGGAACGTCTCGACGAAATCGTCCCTGCGTCCGCGAATGTTGCGGAAGTGGACATTGAAGATCTTCTTCCGCTGGGCGAACTCGCGGATCACCGCGTAGATCTCCTTGCCTGGATCGGCCAGCATCTCGGCCACCGTGCCCTGGCAGAAGTTCAACCCGTGATACGGACTCTCCTTGATTGACAGGAGTTTTCGCAGCCCCGCCACCGTGCCCAGCACGCGGTCCACGCCCCTGAATCCCCGCGGCGGCATCCCCGGATCGTGCGGATGGCAGGCCATCCTGATCCTGTGCCCGACCGCCACCGGGATCACCCGTTCCAGAAAATACGTGATCCGTTCCCACATCCGCTCAGCCGGCATCGGCCCGGCCTCGGTGAGCGGCGGATCCTGCTTGGCCTCGCTGTACTTCCACGTGCTCAACTTCACCCCGCCGCGGCCTGTGGCCGAAGCCGTTCGGACCACGCCCAGCACCGTCAGGTTGTATTTCAGCGCCGGAATCCCGGCTTCGGCGGCTGCACGGATCGTCTTGCACACCAAGTCGATCTGGCGGTCGCGGTCCGGGTCCTGGCCCAGCATGATGCTGGCCCGCCTGGCTCTCGTGATGTAGGCCGAACTCATCTCCGGCTCGATCATCATCAGCCGGATGCCGTGCCTGTCGACGCGCTCGCGCAGCCTCATCAGGTCGTCGCGATCCCAATACCCTTTCTCGCCCGACGCCGCCGGATGGCCGCAGATATGCTCGACGCCATGGCGTTTGAAGTACGCCAACATCTCGTCCGATGTCGGACCCCTCTGGCACCCGACAACCATTCGCGCCTTCGCGGCGCCGCTCCCGGCCCGTTTTCCGCCTGCCGGTCCGCTGGCTTGCCCGAACGATACGGACGCCGCACCGCCGGCGGCCGGCGCAACGCTGAGGAAACTTCTCCGGTTCATAGGCTCAAATCCTATCACCGCGCGGCGCCAACCGCCGTGCCGGCTCAGCGCCCCGCACCAGCCGGTTCGCGCTTCGCCCGCCGGCCTGGGTCAGCACCGGCGCGCCCGGCGCCGGCCCAGGCCAGAGCGAGCCGGACCGCTTGTCTCCCGCGCATCCGAATTGCTATATTGAAGTCTGCAAGTGCGCCCGTAGCTCAGCTGGATAGAGCAACTGGCTACGAACCAGTAGGTCGGGTGTTCGAATCACTCCGGGCGCACCATTCCTTCCGGCGGCTCTACGCCAAAAACGGGGTCACCCCGGTCTCCAGAACAGTTTACGCGCCGAACAGCCCGTGGTGGAAGTCGCGTGCGGCCGCCCCAGTCAATTGCCTTGCCGCGAGCGCGGCGCGTGAGCGGGGAGCTGAAGCCGTTCATCCACGGCGACGGCCAACGAAGCTATCGCGGCAGGCGAGTTGCTGCCCAAAGGGTCGCGGCGGCGCCGGTCTCACAGCCCTGGAATCGGATACCGGTAACGGCCCTCATACACCTCGCCAAACAACTCCACCAACTGGTCGTGGATCGCCGCGTTGCTCACCGCGATATGCGCGCCATCCAGCGCCGCCGCGCCGCCCTTCATGTCCGTCGTCCGGCCGCCCGCTTCCCGCACAATCAGCAGTCCCGCGGCCATGTCCCACGGATTCAACCCAAACTCCCAGAACCCGTCCAGACGCCCGCACGCCGTATATGCCAGATCAAGCGCCGCCGACCCGCCCCGCCTCACCCCATGCGTCACCATCGACACCTGATGGAAGAAATGGACGTTCACGCTCTCATGTCGCTTCCGCGAAGGAAAACCCGTCGCCAACAACGCCTCTTCCAGCTTCGCCGCCTTCGACACATGGATCCGCCGCCCGTTCAGAAACGCCCCTCCGCCCAGTTCCGCCGCGAACATCTCCTGCCGCAGCGGATCGAAAATCACCCCGCACGCCATCTCGCCGTTATGCTCCAGCGCCAGCGTGACGTTGAACATCGGGTATCCATGCGCGAAGTTCGTCGTCCCGTCCAGCGGGTCCACATACCAGCAATACTCGCTCCTGTTGTCTCGCAACCCGCCCTCTTCGCCCAGCACCGAGTGCGCCGGAAAATAGGAGTGCAGCCGCTCCACCACCAGTTTCTCGCTGGCCCGGTCGGCCTCGGTCACAAGGTCATAGTCGCCCTTCAGTTCATAGCCGATCCGGCGCTCGTAGTAGTGCGCAAGAAGCGATCCGGCTTCACGCGCGATGTCGATGGCGGTTTCCAGGTATCCAGGCATTTGCAGGCGCTATCCGGCCGCGGGCATCTCTTCGATGTAACGGATCTGTTCTTTATAAATGAACAGGTTAGGTCCATCGGTCCGGGTCAGGCGGACAAAGCCGGCATCCCAGTATTCAAGCACGCCATCATATTGCTCACCGGTCACCAGCTTCACCCGGATCGGCAATTCCGTCTCGACCAGCTTCTTCAGATAGTGAGCTTCCTCAAATGTCTGGGCCGGCGCTTTTGACTTCGGCAAACTTGCCTCCATGATTCATCGTACCCCAGGGGCGGCTTCCAGCGGCTTCGGCCCGCTCCTGGCCGGCGCCGCCGGCACATCGTCGGAGTAATACCCGTTTCTCGACGAAACCGTGTGCCGCGGCCGGTTCACCTCCAGCGTCACCTTATGAAACCGCTCCTTCGCCGGCGCAATCCCCCGCGGGTAGAAACCGATCATGTATTGCGTCCGCAGGTCGCCAATCACCCGCTGAAACGCCTGGTCCAACTCCGGCCCCGGCGTCGGCATGAAAAACTGCCCGCCCGTCCAGGTCGACAGCGTGATCAACGCGTTCTCCCCCCGCAGGTTCCGCCCCGCCTCGCCCTTCACCGGCACGGTGACAATCGCATACAGCACCGCATCGGCGTTGTGCAGCGCCTCCAGCGCCTTCTGGAACGGATACTTCGAAACCGTGTCCCCGCCGTCGCTCACCACCAGCACCACGTGCCGCCCCTCGCGCCGCCGCAACTCCCCCGACGCCAGATAAATCGCATCGTAAAGCGCCGTCCCGCCTTCGCTTTTCAACTCGTCCAGCCCCCCCCGGATCACCCCCCTGGCGCGCGTGAACGGCGTCAACGCCGTCACATCCGTGTTGAAGCTGAACAGCGCCAGCGTGTCCCGCGCATTGCCCTCGCCCATCAGCGTCGACACAAACCGGTTGACCGCATCCAGCTCATACCGCTTTTCCCGCTCCGTCGACCGGCTGGTATCAACCAGCAGGGCAATCGACAACGGCTGCTCCGTGTTGCGTTCAAACAGCGCGATCTCCTGCCCCACCCCGTTATCGGTCAGCTTGAAGTCTTCCTTGTTCAACCCTCCGATCAGCCGCCCCATCGGGTCCTTTACCGTCGCCAGCATCTTCACCAGCCGCACGTCCACCTTGAACGTCGGCGCCTCCTGTCCCACCAGCGCCAGACCCGCCATCGCCGACGCGCCCAACGCTAACCAGTAACCGATGCGTCCCACGCGCCCTCCACCCACGTCTCGCCATCGGCGAAATGCTCTTTCTTCCACACCGGAACCAGCTTCTTTACCCGGTCCATCGCATCCGCGCACGCCTCAAACGCCGCCTTCCTGTGCGGCGATGTGACCACCACCACAATGCTCGACTCGCCTATCTCCAGCCGGCCCACCCGATGGATAATCCCGATCCGGCTGATCCCGTGCGCCGAGGCCACTTCACGCCCCACCCGCGCCATCACCTCGACCGCCATCGGCTCATACGCCTCATACTCCAGATACAGCGTCTCCCGTCCCTTCGAGTTGTTCCTTACCACCCCGTCAAAGGTCACCACCGCCCCGTCGCGCCCTTCCACCAGCCTCGCCGCCAACTCCTGCGCGTCGATCCGGTCCGCCGTGATCGCAAAAAAATGCCCCTCGTCGTCTTCAATCACCTGCCGCCACTCGCCCGTACCACCGCTCACCGGCGGCATGAACGCCACCTCGTCGCCGTCTTTCAACTCCCCCGTGCGCGCGACAAACCGCTGGTTCACCGCCAGCACCAGGCTCTTCGACATCGGCCGCAGGGCAGGGAACTCGCCGGCGAAACGCTCAAACAGCGCCTCCACCGTCGATCCTTCCTCCATCTCAACCGTCGTTGACGCCCCTCCGGTGATCTCCTTCACCATGCCAAAAAACAGGACTTCTATCTTCATCGGCTCCTTCGCCATCCTACCAGACGCCTCCCGCCCACCCCCCGTTGCCAAACTTCGCCCGGTCCAGGCGCGGGATAATAGCCTTCGTGCCCCTCGCCGACAAATCCCAGGTCCGCTTCCGCGTCCGCTACGCCGAAACCGACCAGATGCGCGTCGTCTACCACGCCAACTACCTCGTCTGGTTCGAAATGGCCCGCACCGAGCTCTGCCGCATCCGCGGCGTCCGCTACCGCGACATGGAACGCGACGACAAGATCCGCCTCGCCGTCGTCGACGCCCATTGCCGCTACCACGCCCCCGCCCTCTACGACGACGAAATCATCTCCGAGGGCCGCATCGCCGAAGCCCACTCCCGCATGCTCACCTTCGCCTACGAGATCCGCAACGCCGAAACCGGCCAGCTCCTGGTCACCGGCGAAACCAAACATGTCTTCCTCGACCCCTCCGGACGCCCCATCCGCGTCCCCGACAAATACCGCCATCTGTTCGGCATGGACGACTAAACTCCCCCGATGCCCGCCTCGCTCCAGCACGCCGTCACCCGCGCCATGAAAGGCCGCGACGGCGCCGTGGCCGTCCTCGGCATCTCCGACGGCGCCCTGCTGGCCCGCCACCGACCCGACTTCATGAAATCCTCCGAGGCCCCGCCCGGCTCGGCCGTGAAACCATTCACCCTCAAAGCCCTGCTGCGCACCGGCGTCCCCACCGCTCTCTGCCGCCGCACTCTCACCATCAACGGCCAGCGCCTCGATTGCTCCCACCCCCCGGCGAGCGAACCCCTCACCGCCGCCGATGCCCTGGCGCTTTCCTGCAACTCCTGGTTCGCCGCCACGGCATCCAAGCTCCTCCCAGACCTCCTCTGGCGCGAATTTAACGCCGCCGGCCTCACCGCCGGCGTCGCCCGCACCCGTGACGCCCTCATCCTCCAGGCCCTCGGCATCGGCGGCGTTCAATGCTCCCCTCTCGCCCTCGCCCGCGCCTACCGCCGCCTCGCCCTCGACCAATCCAAACCTGAACCCCAATTCGCCCCCATCTACGAAGGCCTTGCCGAAAGCGTCAAACGCGGCGCCTCCATTGCCGCCGGACCCGCCGTCCTCGGCAAAACCGGCACCACCAGGGATGGCGCCTGGTTCGCCGGCTTCAACAACGCCATCGTCCTCGCCGTCTATCTCTTTCACGGCACAGGCGGCGCCGGCGCCGCGCCCGTCGCCGGAGAGGTCTTCGCCGCATGGCGCGCCGCATCGCGCTAATCCTCGCCCTGCTGCTCGCGCCGGCCTCCGCCCAGACCGTCCGCGTCAAACTCCACGGCCAGGCCCGTCCCGCCGCCCTGGAACTCGAAGACTACGTCGCCGCCGTCATCGCCGGTGAGGCTGGCGGTTTCAAGTCCATGGAAGCCCTCATGGCCATGGCCGTCACCGCCCGCACCTTCGCCCGCGCCAACCTCGGCCGTCACCGCGCCCAAGGCTACGACCTCTGCGAAACCACCCACTGCCAGGACCTCCGCCTCTCCGCCGTCAACGCCCGCCACCGCGCCGCCGCCGAGGCCACCTCCGGCATCATCCTCTGGTACGCCGGCCGCCCGGCCCGCGTCTTCTACACCGAACACTGCGGCGGCCATACCGAAAACGCCGCCCACGTCTGGACCACCCGCTCTCTCCCCTACCTCCGCGGCGTCAAGGACGATTTCTGCCTCTCCGCCGGCCGCCACAACTGGAAAACCTCCTACTCGCTCGCCCAACTCGCCGAAGTCCTCAGCCTCCCCTCCGTCGATTCCATCGGCATCGCCCGCCGAGGCGACACCGGCCGCGTCCGTTCTCTCCTCATCAACGGCCGCCCCGTCAACGCCGAAAACTTCTACCTCCGCCTCGGACGCGCCTTCGGCTGGGACCGCTTCCGCTCCACGTTCTTCTCCCTCGAACTCCGCGGCCAACAGGTCCACTTCTCAGGCTGGGGCCGCGGCCACGGCGTCGGCCTCTGCCAGACCGGCGCCGATCAGCGCGGACTCGCAGGCCACGATTCCACCCAAATCCTCGCCGCCTACTTCCCCGGCACAAAGCCCGGCATCTCCGCCCAGGACATCCACTGGCTCTCGTCCAAAACCGCCCGCATCGACATCCTCGCCGCCCCCTCCACCCCCGCCGCGCCCCTCACCGCCGCCGCCGAACGCGCCCTCGCCCGTGCCGAACAGATCACCGGCCTGAAATCTCAAACCCGCCCCGAAATCCGCGCCTACCCCGGCCTCGACGTCTTCCGCGACGCCACCGGCGAACCCGGCTTCGTCGCCGCCGCCACCCGCGGCCGCGTCATCCACCTCCAGAGCGTCGCCCGCCTCATCTCCGAAAACCGTCTCGAAGCGGTCCTCACCCACGAAATGCTCCACGTCCTCATCGCCGGCCGCGCCACCCTGCCGCGCTGGTTCCATGAAGGCCTCGTCCTCGAACTCGAACGCCCCAACGCCGTCCCCCCAGCCCCCCTCGCCCCCACGACCGAAATGGACCTTCTCCGTCCCCGCTCCGAACCACGCCTCCGCGCCGCCTACTCCAACGCCCAGGCCGCCGTCGCCGCCCTCTTCAAAAAGCACGGCCGCGCCGCCGTCATCGGTTGGCTATCAACCGGCCTGCCCGCCTCCCTCAGCCGGTAATCCCCCCCGTCCACGGAGCCTCTTCGCCGTCCCGCATATGCTCCATCACCCGCCTCACCACCGCGCACAGCATCAGCCACGCGCACGCAAACACGCAGACCGCCACGCCAAACCGCACCCCCGCGCTCACCGCCTGCATCGTCACCCCCGTCACCGCCGGCGTCCAGTTCACCAGCACCCACGGCAGCCAGCATCCCACTATGCCAAATCCAACCAGCGCCACCCAGAACGCCCCTGACTTGAACAGCCTCGCCACCTTGCCGTCATCCAGCTTGTACACCGTCAACGACTGCTGCACCATCGCCCCCAACCCGCCCGTCAGCACCATCCCCAGCCCCACCACCGCCGCAAACTTCCAGAACGTGCCCAGCCCCATCCCCAGCCAGTAATAAAACAGCCCCACCCAGGCCGCCACCGCCGCCACTCCAATCGCCGGCGCCCACTTGTGCAACCTGAAATCGTCCGCCGCCGCTTTGAACGTTTCCTTCATTGTCATGGCCTTTGCACCTCAAACTTCGCTGCTTCGGTCGAACTGAACACCTCGGGCTGATACATCGGCTCCACCCGCGCCGGCGGCGCTTGAATCGTCCCCGCCGCCGTCACCCTGAACATGTACATGAACTCCGCCCCCGCCTTCGGCAGCCACGCCTCCAGGAATCCCATCTTCGAATCCCTCGCCTGCCTCCGCGCCCAGCCCGCCCGCCACCACGGCGGCGCGCCCTTCACCTGATACAAATCGTCCCTCGGCACGATCTCGGCCCCGGCGGGCAACGGATCTTCAATCAATACATACCGCTGATCCGCCCCGTCCACCTTCAGCCTGCACGCGATCAACTCGCCCTGCTTCGCCACGCCATCAAATGGAACAAGCTGATACACAATCCGCCCGCCCTCCTCCACCGGCGACATCCTGAAGTACTCCCGCCTCACCGCCAGCTTTGAATCCGCCGGCTCGCTCACCGCCCCGGCCAGCAGCCGCATCTCCGCCTTCGCCGTCCAGTACACCCGCCCCTTGCCCGTCTTTTCCACTTGCAGGTCAAACGCCGCGCCCGTCTCGGCTCCGCTCAACCGCACCTTCACCGGCTTTGCGAACACATCATCGGCGCCAAACCGCCGCTTCAGGATCTCCTTCCCGTTCAGCGTCACCCGCGCCGTGAAGTCCGGCTCCAACTCCTTCGATCTCTTCAAATGGCCCGTCAGTCCCAGAATCGCGAACGCCGTCTGCTTCGTACTCTGCCACCGCGCCCCGCGGCTTCGCTTCGCCAGCAGCCACCGCGCCGCCCCCGGCGCCAGTCGCGATTCCGCCGTATCGCGCGCCAAAAACTTCAGGGCGAAACTCGTCGCTTCCACCGACGCGTCCGTCACGAAGTCCAGCATCAGATCCCGCTCCGCCGGCCACCACGCATACGGGCCCTCGCGCTTGGCCAGCAGATCGATCTGCAACCCGATCTGCTGCGTCCGCGCGTCTTTCATCTCCTGCGCCGCCAACCCCATCAACGCCCAGCCCAGGCTCGTCAGATCCGCCCTCTTCTCCCACACCACGTCCATGTCCCGTGTCTTCGCCTCGCCCCAGAGAGCCAGCGCGTGCAACTGCCACGCCCGGATATCGGCCGCCTGCTTGGCCGCCGGCCGCTCAAACTGCTTACGCACCGCCGCCGCCGCCCGCCCGGCCATGTAGTCATACCCCGTATACCCGCCGTCCCGCGCCTCTTTCAGCCCCCACGCCACATACGCTGTCATGAACGCATCCGGCGCATCGCTCTCCCACCACCCCCACCCGCCATCCTGGTGCTGCAACTCCGACAGCCTCTCAAACCCCGCCTTCACCTTCCTGTCCAGTTCCCTCTTGTCGATTGCCTCCGGCAGCTTCAACGAGCGCATCGCCTGCGCCACCACCACGTTCGGCATGAAGCTCGACATCGTCTGTTCCGTGCATCCATACGGATACGACGTCAGATAGTCCAGCGCCGAATAGAGCGTCCCGGCCACCGACGGCGTCACCTCGATCTCCAGCGTCCGCGTGTGCGCGATCGACCGCGCGTCAAACTGCATCTGCGCCCGCTCCGGCGCGTCCGCGTCCACCGTGCCCGTCCTCGACGTCACATAATCCAGCCCTGGCGGCTCGACCGGCAACCGGATCTCCAGCGCATCTGACTCCTGCCCGCTCAGCGCCTTCGCCAGCAGCGTCACCTCCTTGCCCGGCTTCACCCTCACCCGGTAATCCACCACCGCCTCGCCCTTCGGCTCCACCTTCACCTGCCTCGTCTCGCCTTCAATAAACTCCAACCCTGTCGCATCCAGGCTCACCTTCACCTGCACCGTCGAGGGCAGGGAACTGCGCACAATCACCGGCAGCACCGCCTCGTCGCCCTCGGTAAAAAACCGCGGCGCAGCAATCGAAACGATCAGGTTCTTCCGCACAATCGTCCGCGCAATCGCCTGGCCCACCTTCGTATCCGCCGTCACGCCGCGCGCCGTCGCCCGCCACGTCGTCAACGAATCCGGGAACGAGAACTTCACCTCGCCTCGCCCGTCCGCACCCGTCTCCAGCGCCGGCGTCCAGTACGCCGTATCCGGAAACTCCTTGCGGATCTTCGGCTCGGCCAGCCGCTCTTCTTTCAGTTGCCCGTACCGCGTCCTCACCGTCCCTCGCTCGGCGGCCAGCGTCATCCGGCTCTTCCCGGCCGACCCGCCAAAGTAGAACGACAACGACGAATCGGTCCCCACCCGGTTCCACTGCTGGCCGTAGAAGACATCCTTGATATCCCTCACCGCCTCCCGCTTCACCGCGTAAATCGACTCATCCACCACCCCCACGCTAAACTCCGCCGCCACCGGCTTGCCCTGATAATCGCTCGCCTTCACCTGAAACACCGCCGGCTCGCCCGGCTGATAGATCGGCTTGTCCGGCTCGACATCCACCTTCAACAGCCTCGTCTCCGGCGGAACCTTCAGCATCTTGCTGCCGCGATGCAACACGTCGTCGCGCACGAACACGGCTTCGATATGGACGTTCGGCTCCCAACTCGATTCCACCTTCACGTCCACCGTCCCCGCGTCCCCGTCCACCTTCACCCACCTCTGCCACAACACGCCCCGCGCCTCGGCCGACAGCCACACATGCGCCGGCCCGCCCGTCACCACCAGCAACTTCGCCGTCTCGCCCGCCTTATAAGACTTCTTATCCGGGACAATCTGAATCCTCTCATCGCCCCGCGAACTGAACCCCGCGCCGCTGATCCACAAGTGGCAAATGTTGTCCAGCACCGTCCCGCCCTGCGCCGGCGCCGTCACCCGCGCCCGCACCACGCCGCCCTTCCGCGGAACAAACTCGACCGTCCCGCTGCCATCAGCGCCCGTCGTCCCCGCCAGCGTCACAAACGCCGGCTGTTCCGGCTTCCGCCACTCATACTCGGATACGCTCACCCGAAACCCGACGCCCGCCACCGGCCTGCCGTCGTAGTCCCTCGTCCTCACAATCAGCTTCGCCGCGCTCCCCTCGGCCGTCACATAGCTGGCCGGCTCCACGCTCACAAAAAACTCGCCCCGCGTCGCCACCACCGACGCCGCCCCCGAAATCTCCCGCCCCGACGCATCCGTCACCTTCACCTGCAACCCATACCGCAGATCCGTCCGCCCCCGCGCCGCCGGCACACGCACCGTCAACCGGCCCTGTGCGTCCAACTCCCCCTTGCCCTCCTCGACCGTCTCCGATCCATACGAAATCCCGTCGCCTTCGCCCTCATCCCCCTCGCCCCCCATCTCCTCTTCGTCCACCTCAAACCACGGCGGCCACGACCGGCTGCGGTACAGCGTCCACTCCACCTTCGCGTTCGTCACCGGCTCGCCGTAGTAATACTTCGCCGTCACATGAAACGCCGCCTGCTGCCCCTGCAAGATCCGCCCCTGCTCGGCCCGCACCCGCACCTCATACTCCGGCTTCCTGTACTCCTCCACATGGAACCCGCCATAGGTCGTCGCCTCCCCGCTCGTCACCTTCACCGAGTAGTAGCCCAGCGGCGCGTCCTTCGGCAGCGTCACATCCGCCGACACCGCCCCCGCCGCCGTCAGCCTTGCTTTCCTCTTCAGCACCGTCCCGTCGTCCGGATTCGTGATCTCGATTTCGGCCTCCGAATCCGCCGGCAACTCATAGCCCTGCAAGACCGGCCTGCGCAGAATCGCCCGCGTATGCACCGGATGCCCAGGCCTGTACACCGGACGGTCCGTGTAGACATAGCCCGTCATCTCTTCGCGGTCCCCGCCCAGCGCCCACGAGTCGATCGTCGTCACGGCGAACTCATCGCCCTTGCGCGCCGTCACCAGCAGCCCCTCCGGCATATGCAGCTTGCTCGACCACTCCATCCCCTCGCCGCGCGCCGTCACCTGCTCCACCGCCACTTCGCTTCGTGATCCATCAAACAATCGCAGCGTCACTCCATCCACCGCCGCGCCCTTGTCCCGGTCCACCACCCTCACATGCACCCGCCCCGGCTCGGCCTTCGTCAGCAGCGCCAGATCCGTCGCCGACAGCACCGTATACGCCTGCAACCGCCCGTCGGTCGCCTCCAGCAGGTACAGCCCCTTCTCGCTCAACTCCACCGGCACAGTCACGCTCTCCCAACGGTTCTTCGCCTTCACCGGCTGCTTCCACACCCGCACCACCTGCTGCGGATTCAACAGCGGCGTCTCGGCATACTCCGTCGCCACCCCCTTCGCCCCCGGCCCCGTCGCCGGAGCCTTCACCGGCGGATTCAGCCACGCCCTGATCGCCCCCCGCTCCTCGGCCCCAAACTGCATCCTCACCACGTCCCGCATCCACGCCCGTACATCCCGCCGCCACTCGTCGAATTTCTCAATCGGCGTCACCGCTTTCGGCCTCCGCCGCGCCGCCCGCCCCGCCGAATGCGGATCGCTCAGTTGCTCGAAAAACTTCACCGGATCGTTCACCCTGTACAGCCTGAACTCCAGCGTGTCCACCCCCTGCGCCGACACCCTGACCGGCACAGTCCCGCCCTTGCGCACCGGACCCTCCGTCGACAGCGAAAAGTACCGGCTCGTTTCATCCACCTGCGCCGGCGCGCTCAACGCCATCACCATCGCCGCCGCAAATAACACCGCTCTCAGTCGCATCGCTTATCCCCGTTCGAGTATCTTCCAGCGGAACACGCCCAGGTAGTTCGGATTGCCCCACACAGGCCGCCACTTCGCCTGCCGGTGCCTCCGCAATTCATCAAACTCCAACCGCCTCACCTCACCCGCCCATCCGCCCTCCGGACCCGTATGGTACACCACTCTCCCCTCGGTCACCACCATCGAATGAAACGGCTGCCTGGGCTCCAGTTGCCTGTAGAACAACAAATCGGCCGCCCGCGCCGATTCAATCTCCCCCGCCACCCTCCGGCAATTGAATCTCATCAAATGCCCGGCGTCCGCAAAGTGCCTGTAGCTCCCATTGCGCTCATCCCCCGGCCTGTACTCGCCCGGCTTCACCCGGAACACCGCCCCGCCCAGCAGCGCATGAATCCGCGCCCCGCCCGCCGCATCCGGCATCGCCGGTATCCCGTCCAGCCCCACCTGCTCGGCCCACTCCCTGTCGTGCCGCCTCAGCGCTTCCCGGTAACAGAACCGCACCAGCCCCGAGCAGTCCTTCACGTCATCCGGCAAGTCCGGCTGCACCGCATACAACGCCTCGGCCAGCCACGCCGCCCATCGCCGGAACGCCTTCTCCGCCGCCGCTCCGTCCAGCCCCGGCCGCCACGCACCCTGCCCGGCCGCCGCCCACGGCATCATCGCCAGCAATTGCCTCCGGCTCAACACCACGAATCCGAGTGTACCAATGCGCCGCTCCACCCCTGATCCGCTGCAGCCATGGCGGAATCACGCCGCCTCTCATGAAGCCGCCCAAAACTACCGCGGCATCGTCCCGGTAAGCGTCCGCCACCCGGCGTGGAGCTTGTGAAACCACGCCGTATTCGGGAAAAACATGAACGGGCACTCGCCCGCGATCACCCTCATCCCCAGCTCGTCGCACGCCTCCACGGCCTCCGGCGTCGCCGCCCCGCACCCCGCGGCCTTGTACAGCCACACCATCTTCACCCCGCGCTCGGCGCTCTGCCGGATCAACTCGCGGCTTTGTTTCGAAGACGTCATCACCAGCACACCCTCGGCCGGCGGATCCACCTCCGCCAGGCTCCGCTTGCATTCGCGGCCCCCAATCTCATCCGCGTTCGGGTTCACCGGCACGACATCATAGCCGCGCTTGACGAACTCATCCATCACCTTCCTGCTGAAATGCTTCGCATCCCGTGAAGCGCCCGCCATGGCGATCCGCTTATATGACAGAAACTCGTCGATCCACGCCCGCGGGTGATTTGGCATCGGCCTCTTTTCCTTGTCCGGAATTCGGCTCTACAGGGAACCGCCCGCTATTGTTACACGCAAATGGGTGTAGTGGCGAGATACATTTTGTTCAAGCCGCCTGGTACACCAGTTCTCCATCCAGCCACGTCCGCTTCACCCGGATGCTCGCCGCGTCCCGGTCATAGTCAAACTCGACGATATCTGCCCTGTCGCCCGCCTCAAGCCCTCTTTGCCGGCCCGCCACGCGCCCCACCCGCGCCGGATTCCGCGTCGCCAGCGCAACGGCCTCGGCCAGCGTCAGCCCGCAGATCTTCATCAAATTCTCCACCCCACGGTCCATATGCAGGCTCGACCCGGCCAACCGCTGCCCGTCCGTCAGCGTCACCTTGCCCCCGGCATGCAGAATCACATCCACTTCGCCCAACCTGTACGGCCCCGGCGCACACCCCGCCGGCCCCGCCGCGTCGGTGATCAGCACGATCCTCTCCAGCCCCTTCGACCTCATCGCCACCCTCATGAACGCCCGGCCCAGGTGAATCCCGTCCACAATCAGGCTCGCCGCCAGCCTGTCCTCGGCCATCTGCGTCCAAAGATAGTTCGGGTGCCGGGGCAGGGAAGCGTTCGCCCCGTTGCCCAGATGCGTCGATACCGTCGCCCCGGCCTCCACCGCCGCCTCGATCTGCGCCTCGGTCGCATCCATATGCCCGATCGCCGCCACCACGCCCCGGCGCGTGATGTGCGCGATATAGGCCGGCGTCTCGTCCCACTCCGCCGATACCGTCACCAGACCGATATTGCCCTCCGCCGCCTCCTGCCATCTCTCAAACTCCTCAATCGACGGCCGCCTCACCGCCGCCTTCGGATGCGCGCCCCGCGGCCCGTCGGCCGGCGAAATATGCGGTCCCTCAATATGGAACGCCTCCATCGCCCGCCCCCGGGCCAACTCTTTCCTCGCCTTCGTCAGCATCCGGATCGACCCGATCATCGTCTCCGGCTGCCCCGTGATCACCGTCGGGAAAAATCGCGTCGTCCCCGTCGCCAGGATCGCCTCAATCGCCCGCCCGATCTCCTCCACCGTCGCCCCTGGCGCGCAGAAATCCACCCCCTTGAATCCGTTCACCTGCAAGTCGATGAACCCCGGCGCCAGCCACGTCCCTTCCGCCGGAGCGCTCTTCGGCCTGTCCGCCGCCTCGATCACCGTCCCAAAACTCAACTCCACATACGACCCGCTCAGTGCGTCAAATCCAGAACATTTCCTAGACATACTGTTTTATCCACAACTTGCCCACAGACTCTCGTCCCTATCCCGCTCATTCCATTCCACTTATATCTGTCAAAAACCGTCACGGCCGGGCCCGGTATCGCTTCCGTCCGGCCCCGTCTTGCTGTACAGTCTTAAGAGTTCGGGCCGCTTGCGCCCGCTCCGGCTTGTTCAATCTCGGGGGAGGTGAAGACATCGGGAGCGGCTCGGCGGCCCGTTCAATTTCTACGCGCCAACCGCCGTCAGCCAGCCGTGCTTGTCCGCCGCCCGGCCTTCCACGATATCGAAAAACGCCTTCTGCAACCTCTCCGTGATCGGACCCCGCCGCCCGCTGCCGATCCGCATCTTGTCCACCGTCCGGATCGGCGTCACTTCCGCCGCCGTCCCCGTGAAGAAGATCTCATCGGCGATATACAGAAACTCCCTCGGAATCACCGTCTCCACCACCGGAATTCCCAACTCGCCCGCCAGCGTCACCACCGTGTCCCGCGTGATCCCAGGCAGCACGCTCGAACTCAGCGGCGGCGTATGGATCCTGCCGTCCCGGATCACGAATATGTTCTCGCCCGAACCTTCGCTGATCGTCCCGTTCGCATCCAGCGCAATTCCCTCGGCGAATCCGTTGCGGTCGGCTTCCATCCGGATCAACTGCGAATTCATGTAGTTCGCCCCCGCCTTGGCCAGCGCCGGCAACGTGTTCGGAGCCATCCGCGTCCATGACGATATGCAGACGTCCACGCCCTCGCCCAGCGCCTCCTCGCCCAGATACTTGCCCCACGCCCAGCAGGCCAGGAAGATCTCGGTCGGGTTGTTCACCGGCAACACACCCACCCCGCCGTACCCGCGCAACACGATCGGCCTGATGTAGCATGACCTCAGCCCGTTCAGCCTCACCAGCTCCACCTGCGCCTCCACCAAGTGGTCGGCCGTGTAATCCACTTCAATGCGGTAGATCTTCGCCGAATCCAGCAGCCGCCGCGTATGCTCCCTCAACCGGAAGATCGCCGGCCCCGAAACCGTCTCATAGCAGCGGACGCCTTCAAAGACGCTACTGCCATAACTCACAACATGGGAGAGCACGTGGATCTTCGCGTCGTCCCACGCGATAAACCGTCCGTTGTGCCAAATTTTGTCTGTAGGCGTCATACTGGCATTATGACAGTTAGGAGGATGCCATGACGATACGAAGAAAGGCCGCAATCGGCCTTCTCGCCGGCACGGTGCTGCTGTTCGCCGCCGGAGCACGAAAACTGCCCAAGCCCGGCTGGAACCTGTTCAATAAGAACCAGGACATCGAACTCGGCCGCGAAGCCGCCGCCGAAATGGAAAAACAGCTCGCCATCGTCCAGGACAAGGCCATCACCGATTACGTCAACCGCATCGGCAACCGTCTGGTCGAGCGCGGTGAACTCGAAAAGTACCCCTTCTTCTTCAAGGTCGTCAAGGAAGATTCCATCAACGCCTTCGCCCTGCCCGGCGGTCCCATGTACGTCCACACCGGCCTCATCGCCGCCGCTGAAAACGAAGGCCAGCTCGCCGGCGTCCTGGCCCACGAACTCTCCCACGTCGTCCTGCGCCACGGCACCAATCAGGCCTCCAAATCCCAGGGCATCGCCCTCATCGCCACCCTCGGCGGCGCCCTCGCCGGCGGCGGCGGCTCGATGCTCGGCAACCTCGCCCAACTCGGCATCGGCCTGGGCGCCAATTCGGTCCTCATGAAGTACTCTCGCGGCGCCGAAAAGGACTCCGACCTGCTCGGCATGCACACCATGGCCAAGGCCGGCTACGACCCCCTCGAAATGGCCCGCTTCTTTGAAAAACTCCAGGCCGAGGCCGGCCGCGGCAACAACAAGCTCGTCGAGTTCTTCTCCTCCCACCCCAACCCCGGCAACCGCGTCAAGGCCGTCGAAAAGGAGATCCCCTACCTCCCCAAACGCACCTACGGCCAGACCGAAGGCAACCTTGCCGCGATGAAACAGGCCATCGCCAAGCTGCCCGCCATCCCCAAGCCAACGCCCGGCCAGGCCGCGCCCGCCCCCAAAGCCTCCTCCCAACCGAAAATCACCCTCTCGGGCCGCAGCCAGACCTACCGGGGCGGGGGAGTCGCCTTCTCCTATCCCGACGGCTTCGAACAACAGGGCAACGGCCAGAACGGCGTCACCCTCGCCCCCAAGGCCGGCGTCATCCAGGGCCAGGGCGGCAATACCGCCATCGGCTACGGCATCGTCGCCGGCTCGTCCCAGGTCCAGGGCGGCAAGGTCAGCCTCGAACGCGACACCCAGGCCTTCCTCCAACAGGTCTCCCAGTCCAACCAGGGCGTCAAGGTCGAGGCTCAGCCCCAGAAAATCACCATCGGCGGCTCGAACGCCTATGTCACCCGCCTGTCGTCGGAATCGCCGTTCCCCAACACCCGCGAAATCGATATCGTCATCACCGTCGACCGCGGCTCGGCCCTCTACTACTTCATCTTCATCTCGCCAGAGAACGACTATCAGCGCTTCGAATCCATCTACCAGGCCTCTGCCCGCAGCATCCAGTTCACCCAGTGACCCACTCTCCAACCCAACCCAACCAACCGCCGGCGCTGCTGTTCGACTTCGACGGCGTCCTGGCCGATACCGAACCCCTGCACTTCACCTGCTGGCGCGACCTGCTGGCGGAGAAGGGCATTGCCCTCGATTGGGACTATTACGAAACCCAGTGCATCGGCATCTCCGATCGGGATATGTTGTCCGCCCTGGGCAAGATCGGACCGCTTGTTTATTCGATAGATGAGCTATTATCACTTTACCCATTGAAAAAGCAGGCCTTTGCCGATCTCTGCGCAAAAACGAAACTGATTGATCCAGCCCTGAAGCAACAGTTAACAGACTTGCATAACTATAAGATGGCCGTGGTTACTTCAAGCGGCAGGACAGAGATTGAACCCATATTATTGAGAGAAAATATCTTAACCCTGATGGCAGCCGCCGTCTACGGCAATGAAGTGAAAGCCTTGAAGCCCGACCCCGAGCCGTACCGCACTGCAATGGAACGCCTTGGCGCCACCCGTGCCATCGCCTTCGAGGACTCCCGGGCCGGCATCGCCAGCGCCACCGCCGCCGGCTGTGACGTCGTCGTCGTCCGCCACGCCTCGGAACTCCCCGAACTCCTCCGCGCCGTCACCCGCCTTCATCATCTCGGCGAGCCTCGCGTGTGAGCGCGAGATAGAAAACTGTCGTCTATCATTGACGGCAGCATCTCGCCACTCTCAACAGACACGCACCGGGGGCAGCGGTGGAGCCTCAACTGTGCACGCCAGGCCGCCCCTCAGGTTCTGGTCCCTGTCTCACTTCCGATAATCGATATTATGTCCACTAACCCTCGGATCTGCCCACCCCTCCTCTCCAGACCACTCACTTGCCTGCATTGCCCCCGTCCGTCCTTCACGTAGAATCTTACGTGGAATCCTACGCACCCCCCGCTCTCTCCGTCCTCACCCCCATCCGCCCCTCCCACTGTCCCCGCCCGCGAACCACCCGGAACTTCCGTATAATCCTCCGTGAAATCCTACGCATCCCCGCGCCCACCCTTCCAGCCCTGGCGTTCGACCGGACGGACATGAATTCGCCTCCCCTACCGCATAGCCTTTATTTACAACATCTTACGCTGCCAGCGGCCTGTCTGGGACTTCGTTTGGCCGGCTTCTCACGCCCCCCGGCCGCCGCCCCGCCCGTTTCGTTTCGACAAACCTCCGGAGGCGCAAAAAGGGGCCTGGCCGGGACAAAGCCATGTCCGGGCCAGGCCGAGGGAAGGCATTTTTGGACGTCAGGATTGGCGCTCTCTTACTGCCGGCCTCCGCGGCCACCGCCTCCCCCTCCACTGCCGCGGCCGCCGGAACCGCCGCCGCTGCTTCGGCCGCCTCCGCTCATTCCGCCGCTGCTTCGGCCGCTGCCCACAATCCCGCCGCCGCCGCCAAATCCGCCGCTACTCCGGGGGCTGCTCATCGACGGTCCGCTCGACCCGCCGCCATAGCTCCGGCTCTCCATGCTCCGCGCCGACGGCGCCGGCCTCGGTTCGCTCATGCCGCCCCGATACGACTCGCCGCGGCTCGTCCATCCCGACCTCGGCTCGCTTCTCGGCTGCGAGGAACCGCGATCGCTGCCATAGCTCCGGCTCGCCGCTCCAGTCGACCACACCCCGCCGCTCTCCGGCGACCTCGGAGACCCGCCGGTCGCGCTGCCGTAGCTCCGGCCGCTCGCCTCCACCCCGGCCCCGCCTCCGGTCGACCATCGCTCGCCTCCACCGGAGCTGACAAACCCTCTGCCTGTGGAAGCGGGCGCGCCCATGCGCCCGCCTGCCATATCGTCACTGTTGCCGCCGCGCCCGCCGGTCCGCGGCCCCTCGCTCCGAGCCGGAGCCTCGCTCCTCGCCGGTTCAGACCTCGGGCTGCTTTCCATTCTCGGCGACTCGCTCCGCGGCGATTCGGCCCGCGCCGGCGCATCCGAAGTCCTCTCCGATCCGCCCCGGGTGGACCACACCTCGCCGCGTCCCGAGCTGCCCCGATCCGCGTCGCCACGGCCGCTTTCGCTCCGGCTCGACCCGCGATCCTCGCGCCCCGCCTCCGATCCACGCGTGGTCCAGATCCCGCGTCCGCTGTCGCCGGCCTCGCCGCTTCTGGGCGATTCGGAGCCTCTCGACGCCGCCTCGCCACGCCCGCCGCGCGACGGGTCACCGAATCCCCGCCACCCGCTTCGGGGTTCGGAAGCCGCCGCTTCCGCGCCCCGGCCGCCGTCGGCCGTCCTGCCCGTCCGCGGGCTGACGCTCTCGACCCCAGTCCTGCCGTTCGACGGATCGCCGAACCCGCGCCATCCGCCGCGGGTCGTCGCGCCGTCCTCGCCGGTTCCCGGCGTGCCCGTACGTCCTTCAACGCGGCCGGCCTCGCCGGTGCGTTCCCGCCCCGTCGAACCTTCGCCGGCACTCCGCCACCCGCCGCGGCTCTCATCGGCGGTTCGCGTGCCACGCCCGGCCTCGCTTGCCGCGCTCCGGCCGGCCTGGCCGTCAGACCCGCCACGGCCATTGCCCGCGCGCCCGCCCGCCACCGCGCCGCCCGGTTCCACCGGCAGCCGGCGGTCGCCGCCCGTGAACGCCTCCCTCTGCCGCTCGAACGGCACCCGGTCCACGTTCCTGGCTGCCGTCCTGGCGATGAACCTCTCATTGCCGCCGGTGGCGTTCGCCCCCACCGGCATCACCCGCGCCTCCCGGTCGGCGAAACGCACGCTCTCGCGGCCCGGCGTCACCGGCAGCGCCCCGCGCATCACGCTCGCCCGGCCCAGATCGCCGGCGTTGCCGCGATAGGCCTGGCCTCTCATCCCCCGGCCGGAATCGCCGTCGTGGATCGAAATTGAATTCCTCACCCGCGCATTGCGGTAGACATTCGTGATGTTCACGTTGTTCACCACAATCACGTTATTCCGGATGTTGCCGTTGCGGAATCCGCGATAGTGGTCGCGGCCCCACCAGCGGTGGAACGGATCGTATGGCGCCAGCGGCACCCAGCCCATCCGGCCCCAGCCGCCCATGCCCATGCCCACTCCGCCGCCCCAGCCAAACCACGCCACCAGCCCCGGGCTCCAGTGATGGCGCATGCCAAAGCCTCCGCCCGGATACCAGCACCAACGCCCTCCGTGATGGAACCACCGGCCGTAGTGGTATGGAGCCCAACCCCACGGGTCGTAGCTCACCCACGTCCAGCCATACCAGTCCACCCACGACCACCGCCCATGGCGGTACGGCGCCCAGCCGATCGCCACCGTCGGCTGCCACACGTGCCCGTACGGCGCCACATCCACCCAGTTGCCGTGGCCGTATAGGTCCTCGGCTCCATAAATGTCGCGGCTGACGTAACGGTAGGTGTCCAGACCCCGCCTCAACTCCCTGTCCCGCGCCTCGTTAAACCGGTCCCACTCGTCCCTGCCGATCGCGGCAACCGTCTGGAACACCGGCTCCCCATTCTCGCCATTGCGCACCAGCATCGTCCGCCCGGCCCTCAGCCGCTGCGTCCCGCCCGGCGTATAGACCTCCACTTCGCCGCTGCGCACCGTGATCTCGGCCGTGCCATCCGGCCCCACCGTCACGCGGTAGCTGCCATAAGCCACCGGCCTCACCGCCGCCGCCGGCGTCGAAATCTCCACCTGCGCATCGCCCCCCTTCAGCGCCGCGAACGTCGCCGTCCCGCGCGCCAGTTGCAGCAGGTAACGGCCCTTTTCGATGTCGGCCAGCCGGACCTCGGTCTCCTCGGCCAGACGGATCCTGTGGTAGTAGTCAAACTGCACTTCCGCCCGTGAACGCGGTCCCGCGAATATCCGGTCCTCGGTCATCAATGGCGCGTTGATCGCCCCCGCAACCCAGTCGCCCGAGTCGCCGCGGCGCACCGAAACCTCCCCGTTCATCAGACTCAGACGGGCCACTCCCCGGTTTTCGCCTTCTGCGTCGGCGTTCACCACCTGTGCTTTCATCGGCGGAACGGCTCCAGCCAGCATCGTCGCGATCAGAGCCGGGACGAGCACAGCCGGTCTTGTGAGAGTGCGGCGTTTCATGGCCGTCCACCTCCTTTCTTCAATCACAATCCATGCAATCGGCGTGCCATCCTTCATTTGATTGATTCTGCTAAACTTCTACTCACACCATCGGAGTCTGGCATGGCCGAAATCCACCACCCCGGACGCATTCAACCACCACGCGGCCTCTCGCCCCTTGCCGCCGCCCTGTTCCTCATCGCCCTCATCTGCGGCTTCTATTGGAAGCTCACCCTCTCCTCCAAGTTCACCTGGCTCACCGGCGCCGACACCACCTCCCAGGTCCTGCCCTGGCTCCAACTCCAGGCCCGCGAATTGCACTCCGGCCGCATCCCGCTCTGGGATCCCTATTCCTGGCTCGGCCAGCCCCTCATCGGACAGGCCCAGCCCGGCGTCGCCTACCCCCTAAACTGGCTGCTCTACGCCATGCCCCTGCGCGACGGCTTCATCAAGACCGGCTGGCTCAACTGGTACTTCGTTGTCATCCATCTGATGGCCGCCTGGTTCGCCTACCTGCTGGCCCGCGATCTTCGCCTGTCCCGCGCCGCCGCCGTCTTTGCCGGTTCTGCCTTCACCCTGCTCGGCTGGATGGGCGAAACCGAATGGCCTCAGATGCTCAACGGCGCCGTCTGGGCCCCGCTTGTCCTGCTGTTCGTCTTCCGCATCTGCCGCGGCGTCCGCATCTGGCATTCGGCCCTCTATGGCGGCATCGCGCTCGGCATGTCGTGGCTCAGCGGCCACCACCAGGCGCCCATCTTCCTCTCGCTCGCCGCCGGCTCGATTCTGGCCTGGAACGCCCTGACCCGCAAACACTGGAAACTCCTCGCCGCCTCGGCCCTGCTGTTTGTCGCCGCCCTCTGCGCCGGAGCGGTCCAGATCCTTCCGGCCTACGAATATGGCAAACACTCGGTCCGCTGGGTCGGACGGCCTGACCCCATCGGCTGGGACCAAAAAGTCCCCTGGCACCTCCACCGCGAATGGCGCACCAGCCCCGCCGACCTGCTCGGCATCGTCCTGCCCGGCATGCACACCCATGCCTCGCCCTACCTCGGCGCCGCCACCCTCACCCTTGCCCTGCTCGGCTTCTGGACGTGCCGCCGCCGCCGCGAGGCCCGCTGGCTGGCCTCGATCGCCGCCGCCGCGCTGCTGTTTTCGATGGTTGACTCCTCGCCGTTGCACGGCATCCTCTATAGCCTCGTCCCCTTGGTCGAAAAGGCCCGCAACCCCTCGGCCGCGGTCTATCTCACCGGCCTCGCCGCCGCCCTGCTCGCCGCCATGGCGCTGGACCGCCTGCGCCGCGACGCCGCCTCCACCGCCCGCGCCGCGAAACTGCTGTGCTGGTTCGCCTGCGCCATCTTCGCCCTCCGTGCCGGCTGGGCCATCGTCAACGACGTCAAGGGCCTCGGCTCTGACCGCGTCCTGGTCAACGCCCTCTGCGCCCTGGCCCTCGCGCTGCTGCTCTCCACCGCCCGCCGCCGGGCCGTTTCGCTGACCGCCGCCGCCGTCTGCGCCTGCTTGATCGTCTCCGTCGAGGCCTCCAACGAGAACTCTTACTTCATGCCCGCTCTCACCGAAGAGGACCGCGTCGCCCCCCTCACCGCCCTCTCCGAACACAACGACATCGCCGATTTTCTCCGCGCCCAACCCGGCTTCCCCCGCACAGTCACCAACGAAGACGAAATCCGCTACAACTTCGGCGCCTGGCACGGCGTCCACTCAAGCGCCGGCTATCTGGCCAGCCTCACCCGCAACGCCACGCAAATGGGCCTGGAAAGCTCGGAAGGTCAACGCCTGCGCGGCATTGCCTTCGCCGTCCGCACCCAACCCGCCGGCAACCACACCGAACTCGTCTTCACCGGCAAGTCCGGCCTCAACGTCTTCCGCGACCCATCCGCCCTGCCCCGCGCCTTCGCCGTCCACGAAATCCTCCACTGGCTGCCCGGCCACAACGCCATGATGATGAACGACCATTTCAAGGACCGCTTCGGCCACGCCGCCTTCGTCGATTCGCCCGCGCCCACCGTCGAAGCCTGCCCCGGCCGCCCCAGCCACATCCGCATCCTCTCCCACCTCCCCTCCCAAGTCCGCATCCACGCCGACATGGGCTGCCGCGGACTCGTCATCCTCTCCGATACCTTCTTCCCCGGCTGGAAAGCCTCCATCGACGGCGTCGAAACCCCCATCCTCCAGGCCCATGGCGGACTCCGCGCCGCCGTCGTCCCCCAGGGGAAACACGATGTGGTCATGGCCTACCGTCCGCTGTCTGTCATTTCCGGTGCGTTTCTGAGCCTTGCGGCACTGCTTTGCGCCGCTGTGTTCGCGCTGCGCGGGCTCGGTGAACGCAGGTCAAAACAATAGCTCGAAGAAGCTATTTTCTCGGTTGTACTCTCCATTACATTGCGATACAATGCTCCTGCTGCAACCAGCAGATTGGGAGTCTTAAATCTATGATCAGGTTTGTCTTCGCATTGATTTTGACCTGCTTACTCGCAACTGGGCTTCTCGCTCAGGAGTTCCGGGCCACCATTCTGGGCCAAGTGGTTGACGCCAGCGGATCGGCAATTCCCGGCGCCACGATCAAGGCCACAAAGATCGACACCAACCTCAGCAAGGAGACCGTCTCCAACACTGAGGGAATCTACACAATTTCAGGCCTCGATCCCGGGCGCTATGACGTCACCGTCACCGCCAACGGGTTCCAGACCCTGCGCCGGGAGCAGATCGTCCTCCAGGTCGCCGAGAAGCTGAACCTCGGCATCAAGCTGGAGGTCGGCCAGATGACCCAGCAGGTCACTGTCGTGGGTGAGCAGGAACTCATCCAGACCGCCACGGCTTCGCGCGGCTTGGTCTTCGATCCCATCAAGGTTCAGGAACTGCCGCTGAACGGACGCCAGAGCTTCATGCTTATGCGCTTCTCGCCGGGCGTGACGTTCAACCAGCGGACGTTCGGCTCTTCGGGCTTCTCCGGCACTCGCGCCTGGGACGTGAACGGCAGCTTCACCATGAACGGCGGGCGCGAAGGCTCGAACCAGTTCCTGATGGACGGCGCGCCAATCTCCACCAACGGCACGTTCAACATCGCCCCGAACGTCGAAGCGATCCAGGAGTTCAAGGTGATGGTGAACACCTATGACGCGCAGTACGCCCGCACGGGCGGCGGCACCGTGAACACCACGATGAAATCGGGCACCAACGAATGGCACGGTTCGCTGTTCGACTTCTGGCGCAACCGCGTGCTCGACGCTAACACCCGTCAAAACAACGCCGCCAACCAGAAGCGCGGCTTCCGCAACCAGCACCAGTTCGGCGGCGTCATCGGTGGTCCGATCCGCAAGGATAAGGACTTCATCATGTTCAGCTTCGAAGGCTTCCGCGAGCGCGTTCCCTTCCCCAGCGTCACATCCGTGCCGCCCATGGAGATCCGCCGCGGGGACTTCTCAACGTTCATCCCCCAGGGCCAGACCGCGGTGATCCGCGTTCATGATCCGCTCACCTCGCGGCCCTGTACGCTGCCCGGCACCAACTGCACCAGCGGCGGCGTCTACATCCGCGACCAGTTCCCCGGCAATATCATCCCGGCCAGCCGCCTCAGCACGGTCGGGCAGAACATCATCAAGTACTACCCCGCCCCCAACTTCACCCCTCAGGCGCTGGCGCAGAACTTCGTGCGCGGCGACAACGTGGGCGTCTACAGGTACGAGCAGCCCATGACCAAGTGGGACCACATCATCAACGACAACCACCGCTTCAACGCCAGCTACGTCTGGCAGGACGGCTCCGAGTTCCGCAACTCCAACGGCTTCGATCCACCGGCGCGGAACGGCAACATGACTGGCACTGTTCGCCGCGACCAGGTCTGGAAGTTCGCCTACGACTGGATGCAGAGCCCGACCCGCGTCGTGCACTGGCAGGCCTCGTTTGACCGCTTCATCGAGAACTTCCCCGACGATTCCAGCGGCGGCACGTTCACGTTCGACAAACTCGGCATCAAGAACATCCCGGAGGTGCCGACTTATCCGAACAAGCGCGCTCCTCGCGTTCAGGTCTCCGGTTACAACGAGATCTTCGGCAACCAGTACCTGAACCAGAGTTCCCGCCAGCAGTTGAACTCCCAGTTCTACATTGCCGAAACCCGCGGCCGCCATTCACTCAAATACGGCGCCGAATACGCCAAGCTGCTGCGCCACGCCAAGCAGTCCGGCCGGTCTTCGGGCCTGTTTAACTTCGGAACGGTGTGGAGCCAGCAGCACCAGGGCCGGCGTCTTGCCGGCGTTCTCGATGGCGCCAGCGTGGCCGACCTGCTCATGGGCTACATGAACAGCGGCTTCATCGATTACAACGACAGCTTCATGCGCCGCGAGCCCTATTGGGGCTTCTACTTCCAGGACGACTGGAAGGTCAACTCCAAACTCACCCTCAACCTCGGGCTGCGCTACGACTGGCAGGTCGGTCTCACCGAAAGCCACAACCGCCTCGTCGCCGGTTTCAACTACAACGCCGTGAACCAGGACCTCACCAGCAAGGTGGTTCCTGTCTGGCAAGGTCTTGCCGCGGCCGATCCCAATTTCCCCAAACCGCCATCGGTCATCAAGGGCGGCCTCCAGTTCGCCGGGGTGGGCGATGTCCCCCGCAGCGTCTACGACATCGATTGGACCAACATCCAGCCTAGAATCGGCTTCGCCTACCAGTTCCTGCCGAAAACCGTCATGCGCGGCGGTTTCGGCATCTATCACAGGACAGCCACCCAGAACTCCCAGACCACCGGGTTCAGCCTCCAAACACCCTACATCCGGTCTCTCGACGGCGACCTGACGCCGCGCGCGTTTACCGGCCCCGGTTCGAGCGAGAATCCCTGGCCCGATGGCTTGAACGTCCCCAACGGCAACAAGCTGGGCATCAATACCAACATCGGCGGCGGCGTCGGCTTCGACAACCGGAAGCGCCCCATCCCGCGCACCTATCAGTGGTCTTATACCCTGGAGCGCGAATTGCCCTGGAACATGGTCATCGAGTCCTCCTACGTCGGCTCCTGGACCACCCACGAGACCAGAATAATCCAGCTCTCCGACATGAGCCAGGCCGACTACGACGGCGCGATGAAGAATCCCACCTTCTACCAGGCCACGGTCAAAAACCCCTGGTTTGGCATCCTGCCGGCCAACCAGCCCCTCGGCGCGAGCCCCAACATCTCGCGCCGCGAACTGCTGCGCGCCATCCCGCAGTTCAACAGCGTCCAGAGCGCCATCAATCCGTGGGGCAGGGTCTACTATCACGGCCTCCAGAACCGCTTCGAAAAACGCATGCTCGGCGATCGCTCCAACGTGGGCGCGCTCACCTGGGTCCTGGCCTATACCTGGTCAAAACAGATGGAGGCCACCAACCGCCAGGAGTTCAACTACTCCTGGTTTAACAACTTCGTCGATACCGTGGTCACCGCCAACGATCGCTCGCACAACTTCCAGTTCGCCGGCATCTGGGACGTGCCCGTCGGCAAGGGGCGCGCCTTCGGCAAAAACATGCCCAAGGCCGCCGAGGCCATCGCCGGCGGCTGGAACATCAACTGGACCTCCAGCTACGTGACCGGTTTCCCGCTCGGCGCCTGGACCGGTTGGAAGTACCACTGTGGCGACCCGATGCAGGTTGAGCGTTCCGAAACCCAATGGTTCGACAGGCGGTCGTCCTGCTACACCCAGAACCTCGCCTTTGAACAGGTGCAGCTCATGCCCCGCTTCCACCAGATCCGCAGCCATACCGCCTGGCAGAGCGACCTTGCCATCGCCAAGAAGATCGCCGTCACCGAACGCTATAACCTCGAAATCCGCGGCGAGGCGTTCAACTTCACCAACACGCCGTTGCGCGGCGACCCGCCCGCCGGCAACCCCTCGGACGCCCAGTTCGGCGTTCTCCCAGTACAGCAGCTGAACTTCCCGCGCAACATCCAACTCGGAATGCGCTTGCGCTTCTGACAGGTTCCGGAATCTCCGGCCCCCATGAACCAGGAGGGAGGCGCCTCAGAACCGCCTCCCTCTTTCTGTCTCCGCCGCCCGTCATCAGCTAACATAGTCGCTTGAACGACAACCGTTCACTGTCCGAAGTCCACTCTTCCGTCTCGACGTCCCACCCGTCGCTCTGGCGCCGTGTCTTTGCCTTCGCCGGTCCCGCCTACCTCGTCTCGGTCGGCTATATGGACCCCGGCAACTGGGCCACCGACATCGAAGGCGGCGCACGCTTCGGCTATCAACTCCTCTGGGTCCTGGTGCTCTCCAACGCCATGGCCATCCTGCTCCAGACCCTCAGCGCGCGCCTCGGCATCGCCTCCGGTCTCGACCTCGCCCAGGCCTGCCGCCTTCATTACCCCAAACCCGTCTCCAAGGCCCTTTGGTTTCTCTGCGAACTCGCCATCGCCGCCTGCGACCTCGCCGAACTGCTCGGCGCAGCCATCGGCCTCAACCTCCTGTTCGGCATCCCGCTCATCTACGGCGTCCTGCTCACCACGCTCGACACCTTCCTCGTCCTCTGGTTCACCCGCTTCGGCATCCGCATGATGGAATCCATCATTCTGGCTTTCATCACCATCATCGCCGGTTGCTTCTTCATCGAAATCTTCCTCTCCAAACCGGTCTGGTCCGAGGTCGCCGGCGGCCTCGTCCCGCGCCTCAACTTCGACAGCCTCTACGTCGCCATCGGCATCCTCGGCGCCACCGTCATGCCGCACAACCTCTACCTGCACTCCTCCCTTGTCCAGACCCGCCGCATCTCCGGCGGCGACCAGGCTAAACGCGACGCCTGCAAGTTCAATCTCATCGATTCCGTCATCGCCCTGAACGGCGCCCTGCTCGTCAACGCCGCCATCCTCATCCTCGCCGCCGCCACGTTTTTCAAGAACGGCATCGTCGTCACCGAAATCAAACAGGCCCACCAACTCCTCGAACCCCTGCTCGGCTCCGGTCTCGCCGCCGCCGTCTTCGCCATCGCCCTGCTCTGCGCCGGCCAGAGTTCAACCATCACCGGCACCATGGCCGGCCAGATCGTCATGGAGGGCTTCCTCGACATCCGCTTGCGCCCCTGGCTGCGCCGTCTGGTCACCCGCGCCGTGGCCGTGGCGCCCGCCGTCCTCACCATCCTCTGGGCCGGCGACAAGGCCGTCTATCAGCTCCTTATTTTTTCCCAGGTCGTCCTCAGCCTCCAACTTCCGTTCGCCGTCATCCCCCTCATCCGCTTTACCTCCGACCGTCAACGCATGGGCGCCTTCGCCAGCCCCGTCTGGGTCAAGACCCTGGCCTGGTCCGCCGCCTCCATCATCCTTGCCCTCAACGGACTGCTCGCCTGGAGCACCATCACCGGCTGGCTCGCCACCGCCCCCGCCCTCGCCTTCATCCTGCTGCCCGTCAACCTCGCCGTCGGCGGACTGCTCATCTGGCTCATCGCCGAACCCTGGCTCCGTAAACCGGCCGCTCCCAGCGCCGCCGTCGTCCCCATCGCCAAGGCCGTTGACCTCCAGATCAAGCTCGCCGCCCCCTCTTACTCCCGAATCCTTGTCCCCCTCGACCACTCCCGTCTCGACGCCGAGACCCTCCTCCATGCCGCCTCGCTCGCCCGCTCGCCCGGCGCCAAACTCTTCCTGCTCCACGTCGAGGAGGGCGTCACCAGTCTGGTCTACGGCAGCGACGCCTCCACCGCCGAAGTCGCCGAGGGCCAGGCCTATCTCGAAACCCTCCGCCTCCAACTCGTCTCCGCCGGCCTCGACGCCGAATTGATCGTCACCCACGGCGGAAACGTCAGCGAACAGATTGTCCGCACCGCCCGCTCGGTCAACGCCGACCTGCTTGTTATGGGAGCACATGGACATAAAGGCTTGAAAGACATGATTTTCGGGGCTACTATTAATGAAGTACGTCATGCCGTCGGCGTCCCTGTCCTCGTCATTCGCGATCGTGAGCCGGGCTGAGACACACTAGGCCGCGGGTTGTGTCCAGTTGACTCATCTGTTCTTGGACGCCGCCCTGTTTTCAATCACTTGCGGCTGTCCTGTTTGGCTCGCCGATTGCTACATAATAGATGATGCTCTTCCGCCTCTCCGGAATCACCGTTGCCTTTGCCCTCCTGGCCCCCCAGGCGCCGGCGACCACTCTGGAAAGGCTCACCCTCGAAGAGATGGCCGCCAAGAGCCACATCGTCGTCCGCGCCACCGTCGCCGCCAGGTCCAGCGTCCAGCGCGGACCCATGGTCTACACCGTCTATAAACTGAACGTTTCGGAAAGGCTGAAGGGCGAAGCCGGCGCGACGCTCGATGTCTCGGTCCCCGGCGGCATCGCCGGCGGCGTCCGCCAGACCATCGCCGGCAGCCCGGTTCTCAAGCCCGCCACCGAATACGTCGTCTTCATCTGGAAGAGCCAGAGCGGCATCCTCCACATCATCGGACTCTCGCAAGGCCTGTTCGACCTCAAACTCAACTCCGCCGGCGAAGCCGTCCTCACCCGCGGCGTCCTCGATGCCGAACTGGTGGACAAATCAGGCAAGGAAGTCACCTCGACTCCCCTTACGCTGACCCTCGAACGGCTCCGCCGCATCGTCGGTTCCACCGAGGGGGCCGTGCGATGAAGCTCGGCTCCGCACTGCTGGCCTGTTCTCTCCTGCTGGCGCCCGCCGCCACCGCCTACCACCATTTCATTACCTACTCCGCCACCTACCAGCGCCTCGTCGCCCGCTTCGACCCCGCTGCCCTGCCCGGCAAGAAGCTCCCCATCTTGATCCGTGAGACCGGCGCACAGGAATACGCCCCCGGCGACAGCTTCACCTCCCTGGTCAGCCAGGTCCGGGCCGCCGCCAACGCCTGGAACCAGGTCTCGGCCTCGGAATTGAAACTCACCTTCGGCGGCCTGTCCTCGGAATCCCGTCCCATCGCCTCGCCGCATGTAGAAATCGTGTTCGACGAAATGCCGCCCGGCATCATCGCCATGGGCGGCCCCACCAACCGCCTGGACCCGGTGACGGACGCCTACGGAGCCTACGTCCCCATCGTCCGCTCGCAGGTGATCCTGCCCATCAACCTCGCCTCGCCGACGGCCCGCCCCGTCTACACGGAGCGCTTCTTTCTCACCCTGGTCCACGAGATCGGCCATGCCCTCGGCCTCCAGCACTCCTGGAGCGGCGGCGTCATGTCCACCGAGATCACCCGCACCACGTCGAAAGCCTCGCCGCTCACCCTCGACGACCAAATCGGCATGTCAATCCTCTACCCCTCGGCCGCCTTCCGCGGCAACACCGTGGCCATCGCCGGCCGCGTGGTCCTCGGAGCCGCCGGCATTCACCTGGCCTCGGTCACCGCCATCACCCCCGCCGGACCCGCCGTCTCGGTTCTCACCGGTCTGGATGGCTCCTACAGGATCGAAGGCCTCGCCCCTGGCCCCTATTACCTCTACGCCCAGCCCCTGCCCCCGGCTCTGCAAGGCGAACCCCAGCCCGTCAATCTCACCTTCGCCGCCGATCCGGCCAACCCCGACAACCTCCTGCTGCCGGGTCCGGGTTTCAATACGTCCTTCTACCCCGGCGACACCTCCACGCCACACATCCCAATCATCTTTCCCAAGCCCGGCGAATTCACCGGCTACGACTTCTCCGTACGCGCGCGGGACAAGGTGAATCTGCACTCGGTCCAGACCTATACCTTTATCGGCCAGGAAGCCGTCAAACCGGCCTCGATGGTGGTTTCCTCCGGCATCTCCTCGCTGATTCTTTATGGTTATGGAATGACCACCGGCGCCGCGCCCATGCCAGGGCTCGGCGTCTCGCTGCTGGATGCCCCTGAGTCGATCGCCCCCGGCGGCATCAAGGCCTACCCGTACGCTTCGTCCTATGTTCAATTGGATGTTCAGAAGTCAGCGTCGGCCGCCTTGGGCCACCGCCACCTCATCTTCACCCTGAACGGCGAAACCCACGTCGCGCCCTCTTCGCTGCGCATCCTCAAACAGCAGGCGCCCACCATCACCGCCCTCACCCCGAATCCCGACAACACCCTGACCATCGAGGGCGGAACCTTCGCCGAGACCTCCAAGGTTCTGTTCGATGGCGTGGCCGGCACGGTCGCCGCCTTCGATCCTCAACGCCTCGTCGTCAAGCCGCCCGTGGCCCCGTTTGGCCACCGCTCGGTGGTCGCCGTGCTCAACCCCGACGGCCAAAGCACGCTGATGCCGCTTGGCTCGAAGTCGCCCGCCTATGGCTTTGAAACCGCCGCCGAGCCCTCTGTCCGCCTGGCGACGCCGTCGATGCCCGCCGGCGCCGAGGGCCTGATCGAGATCGCCGCCGAAGGCGTTGAAATGGACTCCGGCGCCCTGCATGCCACCTTTGGATCCGGTGAGATCACGGCTCTGAACCTGATCCCGGTCTCGCCGTCAAAGGCTTTGGTCCATGTGGCCGTTTCGCCGTCAGCCGCGGTTGGCGCGGTTCCGGTTTCGCTCTGGGCCGGACTGAAAAGGATCACCGCCGCCGAACAGTTCAACATCATGCCGGCGAACTCCACGCCCTATGTGGTGATGTCGAAGATCTCCGGCGGCACGCCCTACCCCGGCGGGGAACTGATTGTGCCGGTGGGCAAACTGCCTGAATCCGCCTCGCCGGCCGGTTCTTCGGCCATCATCGCCGGCGTCCCGGCGATGGTGACGCGCATCGATGCCGAGTCCGGATTGGTCCACATCGTCGTGCCGGCGGCGGTCCCGCCGGGCAAGGCGGTGCTGCGGCTTTCCTTCAGCGGCATCGCCGCTCTACCGGCGATGGTGACGATTGAATCGGCTCCACCGATGATCCACAAGGTTCAGACGATCATGGGCGCCGATCTCACCGGAGCCAATGCTCCAAAGCCAGGCGAACTCATTCAGGTGCTGGCTAGGAACCTGCCCGATCTCGGCGCAACGCCCGACGTGAGGCGCTTCCTGGCCGGGTCCGGGCCGGTGGAGCACTCGATCATTTCCGTGGCCCCGGTTGCCGGGCAGGCCGGCGAATATGCCATCGCCATAGCCCTCTCCCCGTTGACGGCCGCCGGCCCGGATGTTGCCCTCAGCATCGTCTTTGATTCCAAACTCATTGGAACCGTGAAGATCAGCGTCCGGTAGACATGGCTCTGCCGCTGAGCCGGTTCTTCATGCCGGCGCCGCCTCCGTCCCTCTTTTGTCATCGCTTCGGCGGCCGGGCCGGAGGTCCGATCCGGGATCGGCACATAGCTCAGCGGCGAAAGAGCACGATGCCTGAAACGAGGTCGCGGAAGATGGGCGTGTAGCCGGCCGGAGGCTGGGCGGGGGGTTCGTCGGTGCGGAGGATGAGGTAGGCGGGCGAGGATTCCGCGGTGAAGGTCTTCACCCGCGGCCAATGAGCGGACGCGGGGCGGCGGCGATAGAATTCGAGTCCTGGGACGAGCATGGGGGAGGCGGCGATGGAGGGCTGGGCGGCGCCGGATTGGAGCAGATGGTCCATGACGGCGCGGTTGCCGGCGTCGTACTGCCAGGGGCGGGCGAAGCCGGTGGGGATGGTGAAAACAAAGAGGGCGGCGGGGGCAAGCAGGGCGGCCCAGAGCCAGGGGCGTCCGCCAGGCGAAGCGATGGTTTCAGCGTTACGTTTCAGGCCGTTGAACACAAGGAACTTGTCTGGAATCAGTCGGAAAACGAATAATCGGGACTGGGAGGCGTCATCCAGGCGGGCGGCGAGCGCGAAGGTGGAGAGGATCCAGAGGAGGGTGATGTAGGCGCCGGTGCGGCCGTAGGGGAAAGGGATGCCGGCGAGCCGGAGGACGGCGGCGGCGAGCAGGCAGAGCGTTAAGGAGAGAGTGAAGAAACGGAGTGTTTCGTCGCGGCGGGAGTACCAGAGGGCGGCGGCGAGGGTGAAAGGGACGGCGGCGATCAGGAGGGCAGAGACGAAATCGAGGTGAGGGATGGCGAACAGGGATCGGAAGCTTTCGAGGAGATTGGGTGCGCCGTAGTAGAAGTTGGCGCCCTCGGCGCGGGAGAGCGGGATGGCGGTGATGATGAGGGCGAGGGCGGCGCCGGGGACGGCGAGGTGGGGCAGGCGGGTCCAGGACTTGCGGGCGGCGGTCCAGGCGAGGGCGACGGCGGCGGCGGGGATGGCGAAGACGAAGTTGGAGGCGGCGCTGAGTCCGAGGAAGATGGACGCGCGGGTGAGGGTGGGCAGCGGGCCGCTGAGTTCATAGAGGGCGGCGAGGAGGAAGGCGAGGGCGAGGGAGTAGCCGCGGGCGAGCGAGAACCAGTCGTAGAGGGCGGGGTGGAAGGCGAGCCAGGCGCAAAGGACGAGTTGGAGGGGGGAGCCGGGGAAGAGGCGGCGGGCGATGGTGAAGAAGAGCAGGCAGGCGAGCAGGGAGGGCAGGCGGAGGGCGAGGGCGTTCCACCCGAACAGGGAAAGGGAGAGTTTGCAGAGCAGGCTGTGGAGGACGTGGTGGTTGGCGTCGTAGGAGGTGAGGATTTCGAGCCAGGGGGGCGAGGCGAAGGCGATGGCGGTGAAGGCTTCGTCGGTGGTGACGGCGAGCGAGAAGGCGCGGTGGAGGTGGAAGGCTCCGGCGGCGGCGAGCAGGAGGGTGGTGAGTCTGGTCCAGGGCATTCAAGTTCCCGATCGATTGGGTCCGGGTGTGGAGAGGGGGTTAGTCCAAGGCATAGAGGTGGGAGTCGGCGCGGTCGCCGGAGTCGCGGATGGCCCAGAAACGGGTGTTGCGGGACAGGTCGCCGGCAAGGGGGTGCGAGCCGCCGATGAGGATGTGGGTGATGCCGGCGCGGCGGAGTTCGTCGATGGCCGAGCGGCGGAGGCCGGTGAGGGTGGGGACGGAGACGCCCTGGTGGCCGAGGATGCGGATTTCGTCGACCGAGACGGGGCGCGAGAAGTCGATTTCGGCGTAAGGGGCGGTGCAGAGGGTGAGGACTGAACTGTCGAAGGCTTCGGGGCAGCGGACCCGCCAGGAGGGGGAGCGGGGGACTTCCCTGCCCTTGAAGTAGAGGCGGATTTCGGCCGCCGGGGCGGAGAGCGGGATCGGCAGAGTGCGGCCGGTGAGGGGCGAGAAGCGGCGGGTTTCGAGGCGGGTGGAATGGCTGTTGGGCGATATGGCGGCCGCGAGCATTGGCATGAAGGGGGCGAGGGGGAGGACGCGGCGGGCGGTCCAGGCAAGGGGGAGGGATTCGGATGTGGCGATGACGGCGGCGGGGTGGGTGGCTTCGTCGAGGAAGCGGGCCTGGATGTAGCCGGGCAGATGGGCGGCGAGCCAGGCGTCGCGGTTGGGAGTGGCGGCTTCGGACCAGGCGATGGGCGAGAAACGGGCGAGGGATTTGGGGGCGAGAAGGTCAGTCACAGCGGGCCACGAGGTGATGAGGTGGAGGGCGGCGACCAGGGCGAGGATGGTCCTGTAAGGGGCGAGCAGGACGGCGGCAGCGATGGCGGCGAGGGGGATGGCGGCGGGGTAGTTGGCGAAGGGCAGGAAGAGGAAGCCGGGGAAAGCGGGATTCGATCCGGGCAGGGCTACAGCGAGGGTGAAGGCGATGGCCGAGGCGGCGGCGGCGCGGATGCAGCGTTCGCGGACGGCGAGGAAGGCGAGAAAGAGTCCGGCGGTGAGGGCGACGAGGCCGGCCAGGCCGGTGCGGGCGTCACAGGCGGCGAGGGCGAGGGGGGTGGAGGCGAAGACGAGGACGGCGGCGAGCAGATGGGCGCGGTTGGGAGAGGGATCGGGCTGGTAGAGAGACGCCAGGCGGCGGGCAAAGGCGGCGGCGAGCAGGGCGAGCGAGGCGAGGAAGCAGAGATGGAAGACGGCGGCGGCGGAAGGCGAGCCGAGCAGGGTTGGGGCGAGCAGGAGGGCCGAGGGGAGATCGGGGAGATGGGCGGTGCGGGGGGAGCGGAGGGCGGCTGTGGCGGCGGCGAGGGGTTTGTCGAAAGGGGGAGCGGTGGTGTCGGGTGCGGCGGCGGAGGGGATAT
>PNKE01000015.1 GCA_013822245.1 Candidatus Solibacter sp. | reverse complement strand
AGAAGCAATCGGCCGCCGGCGAGAAGACCATGTCAGCCTCCGCCGGCCAAACGCGCGAATCCGAAACCGCCGCCGCCACGGCCGGCGATTTTGAAAAGTCGGACCCACTTCAGCCCGGCCACGGCAACGGCGCATCAAATGCCGCCCCGGAATCCCGAACCGCCCCGCCGCCCATGAGCGCGCAGGCTGCCGCCTCCGGATCGGGCGGTTTTGAAAAGTCGAACCCAATCCCGGGCGGTTCTTCAGTTGTGGCAACGGCTCCGCCCGCTCGTTGAGCCGCCCAATGGAATACCCCAAACTCACCCCCGCCGCCGCGAGGCGAAGGGCGAACGCGCGAAGGGGACGGCTTAAGCACTTGGCGAATTTGAGCGGAAGCTGTCGCCCGCCTGCAACTGACTGATACCACACAGCTTGCTCGTGTGCGTGCCTCCGCCCGATCACGCTCCAACCACGCCCCCGTCCACCATCAACCTGAGCCCACGTTGAAAACAAACCTATTACCGCCACACAAAATTCCGCGTATTCGCCAACACGTCGAAGCGCTCCGCCCCATTCACGCCCCCGACGAGCCGCCTGCGTCAGCGGGCGGTAGATCCGGTAAATCCCCAAACTGCCCCCCCTTGGCGCAGGCTCCCAGCCTGCCGCATCGAGACTCGTCTCGGCGCCCGGCCCCCCAAGTCGCACTCGCCAGCCCCTTTCCAAGCACCCTCCCCCGTGCCAACGTTCTCACAGCACCCCTGTCTCGCATCCGGGCAACGGCGTGTTAGAATTGAGAAAGTTATGGCGATTCCGAATGCACGTCGGTTTAAGATTACGGGCCCCGAGGGCCAGAGCGCGACCCTGGTAGCAGTGCTGCCGAAGGGCGCCGACATCGATTCCTATCTGGCGGATGCCGCCAAGCGGTTTGACTGGAAAGCGTGGGGCGACTTGCAGCAGAAGCAGTTCAAAGTCCGCGTCGGCCAGCAGAAGCAGAAGAAGTCGAAGTAGCCTACAGGCGCTTCGGTCACGGTTTTCGATGGGGGCGGTCCTTCGGGGCCGCCCTCGTTGTGATTGAGAAGGCGGCCACCGGGGCCGCCATTGTTGTCTTGGGGGCGATAGAGAGCGGATCTACCTGACCGAGGCGCGGAGGATGCGCAGGGCGCGGGTGGCGGCGGCGGAGATTTCAATGTCGGTATCGCGGACGTAGGGTTCGATCTGGCCGATGGCGTCGGGGGCGGCGCTGGAGGCCAGGGCGAGCAGCAGGCCGGTCCGTTCGGCGAGAGTGCCGGAGGCGAGCAGGGGGTAGATGGCTTTCCGGACATGTTCCTGGCGGGTGAGTTCGTTCAGATAGGGCTGGGCGATGCCGCGCCAGGAGCGGGAGTTCAGGTTGTTGACCAGATAATGCAGGGGGGAGAGTTCGCTCATATCGACGCCGCCGAGGCGGGCGATGGCGAAGGCCTGGCCGAGACGGGCGACGGTTTTGCGTTCGGCGTTGAAGGCGGATTCGATCGCCGGGCGGTCAGAGGGGTTGGCGAGGCGGCCGATGCCCTCGGCCGAGGCGGCGCGGACGTCGTCGTCTTTATCCTGAATCAGGGTGGCGAGCAGGTCGCGCGTTGAGGGGCCGGCGATACGGGAGAGGGCGAGGACGGCGGCGCGGCGGATCTTGCGTTCGGGGCCGGTTTCCAGGACGCGGCGGAGTTCGCCGATGGCGTCGTGGGCCTTGAGCAGGCCGGCGGTCTCGATGGCGGCGAGTTGGACCTTCTCGACGAGGTCGCGCATGAGGAAGACGACGCGGGGTCCGGCGTCGGGATTGGCGAGTTTCTGCAACGCGATGAGGGATTCAAAGATGAGGCGGTCGTCCTTGGAGCGCAGGGCCTCGATGAGGGTTTGAGTGGAATCGCCGTCGCGGAGGATACCGAGGGCGCGGGCGGCGTTGGCGCGGACGACGTTGTCGGTGCTGTTGGCGACGATGTCGCGCAGGGCGGCGCGGATTTCGGGGCGGACGGGTGTATCGGGGTCGACGATGTCGCGGTTTTCGTCCTGGCGGAAGGCGGCGCTGAGCGAGGCGCCTGCGCGTTTCAGCGTCGCCGAGAGGCCGGTGGAGATGTAGCCCGGATGGTAGAAGTTGACCAGGGCGTCGGTGGCGCGGATCTGGATTTCGGCGTCGCCGTCGCGGGTGGAGCGGACCAGAAGGTCGAGTCCGTGCTGGGTGCCTATTGCGGCCAGAGCCTTGATGGCTTCACGCCGGACCTCGACATCAGCGGCCATCAGGAGTGGATCGAGTTGGGGGATGGCCGAAGAGCCAACCTTGACGGTGGCGCGGGCGGCCTTGATCTTCTCCCTGGAGTCAGCCGGGGCCTGCGCGAAGACAGCGGCAGCAATGAGAATCAGGGCGCAGGTTCGCATAGCTCCATTGTAGGCGACCGCGCGCGGCAGCCGTCTTGAAGCCCGGCTTATCCGATAAATTCCACCTGCACGCGGCTGGGAATGACGCCGGCCTCAAAGCCGAGGTCGAGCAGTTTCTGGGCGGCGTCGCGGACGGGCCGGCCGGCGTCGACGGTGTAGTGGTTGACGTACATGCCGACGAACTTTTCGGCGAGGGCGGGTTCGAGGTCACGGGCGAACTGCATGGCGTAGTTCAGTGCCTCTTCATGATGGTCGAGGGCGTATTGGATGGACTCGCGCATCATACGGCAGATTTCGACCTGGAGTTCGTCGTCCACCGATTTCAGCAAAGCGTTGGCGCCAAGCGGCAGCGGCAGGTCATGGACCTGGCGGAACCACTTGCCGAGATCGACGACGAGGTGATGGCCGCCGCGGCCGTAGGTGAGCTGGGCTTCGTGGATCACCAGGGCGGCGTCGACGGATTTGTCGCGCAAGGCGTCGAGCACCCTATCGAAGGGGACGACGATGGCCTCGAAGTCGGGTTCAAGGATGCGCAGGGTGAGGTAAGCGGTGGTGAGTTTGCCGGGGATGGCGATGCGCTTGCCTTTGAGCTGCTCGATCTGCATGGGCGAACCGGAGACGACCATGGGGCCGTAGCCGTCGCCGACGCTGCAACCGGAGTTCACCAGGCGGTAGTTGCCGGCCACGTAAGGGTAGGCGTGGAAGGAGATGGCGGTGAATTCATACTCGCCGCGCATGGCCCGCTGGTTGAGCGACTCGATGTCTTCGAGCAGGTGCTTGAAGACAACGGAGTTGGAGCGCACCTTGCGGGTGGCCATGGCGTAGAACATGAAGGCGTCGTCGGAATCCGGGCTGTGGGCGCAGACAAACTCCCTTGGAGATGATGGGTGCATAGTCGGGGAAATCACACTATAGCAAACATGCGCCCTGGCAGGCTCCAGAGCGGGCCGGAAGGCCGCCTTCCAGCGCCTCGATGCAGGCTGAACGGCCCTGGTTGAAGACAGTGGTCCGGACCGGGATGGCTCGAAATGCGGCGCATGAAGTCATTCGCGGAAGGTGACGGGAGGCGATGCGCTCGCGCGCCGCGCCGGCGCGAGCCTCAACGCCACTCCGATGGATCACGTCATCCGTGAATGGCAGGCCAGAAGCACGCCATGGTGAGCAGGAGATGCAAGATGGCGATCGCCAGCGTGCGGAACCCAACCCGGCTAAGCGGCTCACCCAGGGCGTCGATGGAGGTGAGGCGCCGGAGTTCCATGATGTGAGCGGCAAGGGTGAACAGGGGCGGCAGAGCGAGCGCGGGGTGCACAAAAGCCAGCGCCGCCGCGGCCGGGATCTGGGCGATTTGAAAGGCGTATTGCCTGGCCAGGGAAGATGGCGGCGCCCCGCTCCTGAGGCCGATGCGGCGTGCCAGCCTGGCGTGAACCACCAGGATGGCGGCCACGCCGTGCAGAGAAAGGACCGCCCACAGAGTCCACGCCCAGCCGGGGATGGTCCCGGTGCAGACGGCGACGGCGAACAGAGAGGCGGATCCGAGCGCGGCGGCGCTGGCGGCCTGGAAAAGCCGGGATCTCTGGCGGTTCCTGATTGTCACCCAGACGGCCAGCGGAGTGAGCGTGGCCCCAACCGCCGCAAAAGCGGCGAGAATCACTGGCGGGACGTGCGCGGCGAGCAGAGAAAAGCAAACCGCCAGAGCGGCAAGTTCACAGCCCAGCCAGCGGAAGGCCCTGGGCGAGAGCGGAGTTCGGTCGCGCCAGACGAAAGCCTGGCGTGCAAGAATCACGAGTGGTTCACGGAGGGCGAAACCGAGCAGGAGCGCGCCGAGGGCAGGCAGCAGCAGCCATGTCCAGTGTCCGGCAAGAACGGCGCCGGCCAGGAACGGCTGAAGCAGCAGGCCCCAGGCGCCGTGTTCACGCGGCCAGAGCGAGGGTTGCGGGCGGTTCACAGGTCCTGTCATTCAACGCTGCTCCACACAAGATGGGATGATGCGGCCAATGGCCGCGGCTACGGAGCAGATGATGGCTACCGCACCAATGAAGAAACTGAGACTGAATTGCATCATGCATGTTCCGTTCGAGGGGCCGCGGGCGATCGCGGACTGGGCCGGGCGCGGCGGGCATGAGATCAGCATGACAAAGCTCTTCGCCGGAGATCCACTGCCGAAGCCCGAGGATTTCGACATCCTGGCCGTCATGGGCGGCCCGATGAGCGTCCACGACGGGGATCGATACGCGTGGCTCGCCGGGGAGAAGGCGCTGGTATCCGAGTGCCTGCGCGCGGGCCGGTTTGTGCTGGGGGTGTGCCTCGGTTCGCAGATCATCGCCGAGCAACTGGGCGCGGCAGTCAGGCGGAACAGGTGGAAAGAGATCGGGTGGATGCCGGTCAGAACAGCAGGCACCCGAGGCAGTCTTCTCGAAGATCTGCCGGACGGGACGACGGTTTTGCACTGGCACGGGGAGACGTACGATCCGCCGCCGGGCGCGGCGATACTGGCGAGCAGCGAGGGTTGCGAAGTCCAGGCCTTCGAACACGCCTGCGCGCTGGGCTTGCAGTTCCATCTGGAAGCGGGCCGGGAGGGCGTGGAGGCGCTGGTGGAACAGTGCGCGGAGGATATCGGAACGGGGCCGTATGAGCAGACGGCCGGGGAGATTCTGGAGGGCGGGCAGAGGCACGGCGACGCCGCCCGGCGGCTGATGGGACGGGTGATGGACCGGATTGCGGAAAGGGTGGCGGCGCGTATCGAGGCCGGCGTCCGCTAGCGGGCTTCGAGGGCGCTCACACAAAAAGGTCTTGACAGGAGAGCAAACGTGGATATAGGCTATCCACATTATCTGATTTTGGCACATGCTAGGTAAAACATCCGTATCCGCAATCCGAACTCTGCTTCTTCTGGCCCAACAGGAAGATGGAGCCTGCCTGCCCCCGCGCAAACTCGCCGAGCGTCTGGGCGAGTCGCCGACCTATCTGGCCAAGGTGGCGCGTCACATGGTGAAGCACGGCATTCTCGAAGCCGCGAAGGGCGTGAAGGGCGGTGTCCGCCTGGTGCGGCGGCCGCAGGAGATCACGCTGCTGGCGATCGTCGAGGCGTGCCAAGGCACGATCGCCGGCAACTATTGCCGGTCCACCACGCCATCGCTTCACGAGTGCAGCTTCCACAAAGCGGCCACGGAACTCCATCACGCGATTACGGGCGTGCTTGAACGCTGGACGCTGGCCGACCTGCTGGAGCAGCCTGTCGAAATGGGGGAGAGGGGGATGACAATCACCTGCCTGATGGCCGGCGGTCTGAACCCGAGGCCGGCGGCGCGGACGGCCGCTCCGGGCGGGCTGATGCAACTGGGGATTTGAGACCATGCACCTGAATGCCGATGTTCCGGGCGAGCGCTATCATCAGAACCTGATCTCATGCCAGGTGGCGTGCCCGGTGCATACCGACGCGCGGGGCTACGTGAGGGCGATCGCCGAGGGACGGTTCGAGGACGCCTATCTGATCGCCCGAGGGCCGAACCCGTTCGCGTCGATCTGCGGCAGGGTGTGCGGAGCGCCGTGTGAGGCGGCGTGCCGGCGCGGCAAGGTGCCAAGGGTGGACGACGACGGGGCGTTTGTTGCGAACGACCGCCCGATTTCGATCCGCGCGTTGAAGCGCTTCGTTTGTGAACTTCACGGACCCGAGACAGGGCGTGCCGCCTCGATCCTGAGCGAGGTGAGCAACTTCGGTCCCCCGGTGGCGGCTGACGCGGAGGAGTTGGCCGCCCTGCTCCGGGCAACCATCAACGGAGAGGTGCGCACGGGAAACGGAGAAAGAGTTGCCATTATCGGAGCCGGGCCGGCGGGACTGTCGGCCGCGCACGACCTGGCGCTGCTGGGATTCCGCCCGATTGTCTTCGAGACGGAGCCTGTGCCGGCGGGCATGCTGGCGGTGGGGGTGCCGGCCTACCGGTTGCCACGCGAGGTGATTGAGAAGGAAGTGGACGTGATCCGCGCGCTGGGCGTGGAGATCCGATGCGGTGTGACGGTCGGCAAGGACATCACGTTCGCCGGCCTGCGCAGCGGCCATGCCGCCGTCATCATCGCGGTGGGGGCGAAGGCGTCGCGCGGGCTGGGATTGCCGGGCGAACAGGGGCCTGGGGTTTTCGGCGGCGTGGACCTGCTGAGGGCGGTTTCGCTGGGCGAACCGGTGGAGGCGGGGCGGGACGTGGTGGTGATCGGCGGCGGCAACGTGGCGTACGACGTGGCCAGGACGGTGCTGCGTCAGATCGCGTTCGACACGGCGCGCACGGCGGCGCGGTTGCCGGGCACATCGAGGGTGAGGCTGGTGTCGCTGGAAGGGTTGGAGGAGATGCCGGCGGACACGGTTGAGATCGTCGAAGGCGACGAGGAGGGCATCGAGCGGCTGAACGGCTGGGGGCCGGTCGCTGTTGAACGGGACGGCGAGGGGAGGGTGGCCGGGGTCAGGTTCCGCAAGTGCGAGCGAGTCTACGACGAGAACCGGAAGTTTTCGCCGGTCTATGACGACAGCCGTCAGATCACGCTGGATTGCGACACGGTCATGCTGTCGGTGGGGCAATCGCCGAAGCTCGACTTTCTGACCGACGGCGGTGAGGACATCGAGCAGTTCCGTCCCGGCTGGCCGAAGGCGGATCCGAAGACGCTGGAGACGACGGCGAAGGGCGTGTTTGTCGCGGGCGACCTGGCGCATGGGACGCGGCTGTTGATCGACGCGGTGGCATCGGGCAAGGCGGCGGCGCGGTCGGTGTACGAGTACCTGACGGGCAGGGCGCTGGCGAGTCAGGCGGTGACGGCGCATCTGGTGGAAGAGCGCTACCGGCGGGAGCCGGGCTATGAGTCCATCCGCCGGGTGGCGGCGCCGCTGGCGCATCCTGAGGACCGGTTGCGGCACCCGGAGGCATTGGTTGAGACGGGGTACACGGCGGATCAGGCGATGCGCGAGGCGTCGCGCTGCCTGGACTGCGGCGTGACGCCGGTGTTTGACGGCTCGCGTTGCGTGCTTTGCGGCGGCTGTGCCGACGTGTGCCCGACGCTGTGCCTGAAGCTGGTCCCGCTGAGCGAGATCAGCCGGACAGCGGAGATCGGCGCGGCGCTGGATGGCGTATTCGAGCAAGGCGAGGATCTGTCGCAGCACTCGGCGATCCTCAAGGACGAAGACCGTTGCATCCGCTGCGCGGCGTGCGCGATGCGCTGCCCGGTGGATGCGATTTCGATGGAGCGCGTCTCCTTCAGAACGAACTGGAGCATTCAATGACCACATCCGCCAAGACTCCCCGCTCGCGCCTGGATCCGGAACCCGTTCCGCGCCGTGACTGGCTCGGGCTTGGTTCGCTGTGGGCCATGGGCGGCGCGCTGCTGTTCGGGTTCACAGGGATGATGAAACTGCCGAAGGCCGCGGTGCTGGCGTCGCCGTCGAAGAGGTTCCGCGTGGCCATGCCGGAGAACCTGGCGGCAGGGGAGGCGTTCGTGCCGCCGGGCCGGGCCGTGGCGGTTTTCCGCGATGCGGAGGGCGTGTATGCGGTGTCGACGATCTGCACGCACCTCGGATGCGTGGTGAAGCCGAATCCCGAGGGCTTTGAGTGCCCGTGCCACGGATCGAAGTTCGCCGCCGACGGCGAGGTGCAGAAAGGGCCGGCGCCGCGGCCGCTGCCGTGGCTGAAGGTAAGCATCAGCGGAGGCGCGGTGATGATCGACGAAGGCGCCACGGTGCCGCACGGAACGAAGGTGGCATGATGACGCCGGCGGTACCGAAAACAGACGCGCTTCAGGAGTTTGTCGCGAACCTGAAGTCCGTGCCGCGGCGGTTGAGGGAGACCGCGTTCCGAACGGGTCCTCCGACGACGGACCGGACGCGTTCGACGTTCGTGTTCGGCAATGTCTTCCTTCACCTGCACGCGGTTCGGACCCACCGCTGGAGCCTGCGCTGGACGACGACGATGGGGCTGGGCATCATGAGCGTTTCGGCGTTTCTGATCGCGCTGGTGACGGGCGTGATGCTGATGTTCTATTACAAGCCTTACCCCGAGGCGGCATACCAGTCGATGAAGGACATCCATTTCGTCGTCCCCACCGGCAGGCTGATCCGAAACCTGCACCGCTGGTCGGCGAACATCATGGTGATCGCGGTGCTGCTGCACATGGCGCGGGCGTTCTACACGGCCGCCTACCGCAGGCCGCGGGAATACAACTGGCTGATGGGGATGGGCCTGCTGGTGGTGACGCTCGGTCTGTCGTTCACCGGCTACCTGCTGCCGTGGGACCAGTTGGCCTATTGGGCCATCACGATCGGCGCCAACATTGCCCAATCGCCGCGCGAGGTGACCGACGCTCTGGGCATCACGGATTACTTCGATCCCGGCGGGTTGCAGCGTCTGCTGTTGCTTGGCTCGGATCAGGTGGGCGCGGAGGCGTTGATCCGGTTCTACCTTCTGCACGTCATGCTGTTGCCGCTTGTCTTTGCGGCACTGCTGGCGGTTCACTTCTGGCGCATACGGAAGGATGGCGGCATGGTCCGCCCCGCCGATGCCGACGCGAGACTGGCACGCGCGCGGCATGAAGAGACCTATCCGGTGTTCACCGAAGCGCCGGCCAAGACGTATCACCTGGCGGCGATCGTGAAGGGGCGCACGGCCAATGCCGGCCGCGGCCCGGAGAACACAGTGCCGTCGATGCCGCACCTGTTTTACGCCGAACTGGGCGTCATGATGCTGACGCTGTTTGTCTGCCTGGCGCTGTCGATGGTGTCCGACGCTCCCTTGAAGGAACTTGCCAACCCATCGATTCCGGAGAATCCGGCGAAGGCGCCATGGTACTTCCTGGGGCTGCAGGAACTGGTGTCGTTCAGCGCCTTCATGGGCGGGATCGGCATCCCGGCCATCGTGCTGATCGGACTGGGCCTGATTCCGTATCTCGATCGCGAGACCGAGGGGACAGGCGAGTGGTTCGGCGGCCCCGGCGGATGGCCGCTGGTGCGGCTTTCCGCGATTTTTGGATTGTGCGTGCCTATCGTGATTGAATCCTTCGCCATCCGCTTCGGCTGGCTGCGCGAGTGGTTCCCGGATATCCCGCAGTTGCTGGTGACGGCAATCAACCCGGCGACGCTGCTGACGGCGGCCTATGCGCTGTATTCGATCTGGTGCATCCGGCGGTACCAGTCTGTCCGCGCCGGCGCGCTCGGGCTGTTCACATGTTTCCTGGCCGGATTCCTGGTGCTGACGATCATCGGCACTTACTTCCGCGGACCGAACTGGGTCTTTTACTGGTCGCCGGCCGATTGGCCCAAACACTGACGCCATGAAGAAGAACAAGTATCTGCTGCTGGGATCGAGCGTCGCGTCGCTGCTGCTGCTGGCCGGCGCGGCCGTGAATGACAACTTCCTGAAGGAATGGCGCCGCATCCAGGCGAAGGGCCACGGCGAAGAGGGGCCGATCACGGTTCAGTTGCGACAGGTGGTGAACGAGAATCTGGGCGTGGCGGACCGCTGCGTGTCGTGCCATGTGGCGATGGGGCCGGGCGAACAGACGGTGCGCGGCGACAAGGTGCTGGTGGCGCACAAGGCGGTGGTTCACGATCCGGCGGAGATGGGATGCACTGTCTGTCACGGCGGCCAGGGCCAGGCGACCGAGAAGGCCGACGCGCACGGCGACGTCCACTTCTGGCCCGAACCGATGCTGCCGAAGGAGATGTCGCAGGCCGGATGCGGGACCTGCCATTCGACGCTGGGCGTGCCGAATCAGGAGTTGATGAAGGCGGCGGCGCTGGCGTTCGAGCGGCTGGATTGCTACAGTTGCCACCGCGTGGACGGCAAGGGCGGCACGGTGCGGCCCGATCAGGGCGGCATGGAAGGAACAGACCTTTCGCGCACGGGACTGGCGGGGTACGACGCGGAGTGGCATGCGAAACACCTGGCGAAGTCGGCCGCGGCGGTGCCGGGTCCATGGAAGACGGCGTTCCGTGAAGTGGCGGCGGCCGATCAGGAACTGTTGTCGCTCTATCTGAAGACCAGGGTGGCGGCCCCGAAACTGGTGGCCGCCAAGAGCGTGTTCCACAGCGCCGGGTGCCTGGGGTGCCACAAGGTGAGCGGCGTGGGCGGCGACGACGGGCCGGAACTGACGCTGGCGGGATTCAAGGACCCCGGGCAGGTGAGCTTCGAGCACGTGCCCGGCAAGGGCAACATGCGGAACTGGATGGCCGAGCATTTCCGCGCGCCGGCGTCGGTGGTGGTGGGATCGCAGATGCCGCCGGCGCCGCTGTCTGAAGGCGAGATCCAGCAGTTGACGTTCTACACGCTGTCGCTGCGGCGGAAGGAACTGCGCGACGTGTATCTGCCCAAGGACAGGATCCGGGCGACGCGGTTCGGCGCGCGCGAATTCACCGGCGACGGGGCCACGGTTTACGGCGCGTTCTGCGCCGGATGCCACGGGCCTGACGGCAAGGGCCGCAGGCTGCCTGGACTGGTGTCGTTCCCCTCGATCACGAATCCGGATTTCCTGGCGGTGGCGCCGGACGCGCTGCTGAGGCAGACCGTCGAACATGGACGCCCAGGACGGCGGATGGCCGGTTGGCTGAAAGCCGACGGCCTGAAGGCGGATGAAGTGGAGGCGGTGGTGGCTTATCTCAGGGCGTTGGGCGGGACGGCGCTGGAAGCCGACCCGAAGCCGGCGCGCTGGGCCGCCGGCGACGCCAACGATGGCAAGCGGCTGTTTGAATCCAACTGCGGCGGCTGTCACGGCAGCCAGGGCAAGGGCGGCGAAGGGCCGGCGCTGAGCAACAAGGTGCTGCTGGCAGCGGCCACCGACACATACCTGGCGGAGACGATCAGCCGGGGACGGCGGGGCACGGCGATGGCGGGTTTTCTGGAACCGTCGCCGGTCCGGCAGGCGCTGACGAAGGCGGACATCGAGTCCGTCGTCGCCTACCTGCGCTCATTCGAAGGAGGCAAGTGATGATGAAGAAGAACAGCGAACAGGGCGGCTCCTCCGGCATCGAGCGCCGGGATTTTCTCGGGCTCATCAGTTCCGCCGGATTCGGCGGGCTGGTGGCCTCGGCGGCGGGCGCGTGGGGATTGCAGGCGATTAAGAACCCGCTGGCCACCTACCCCGACCGCGGCTGGGAGCGCGTCTATCGCGACCTCTGGAAGTACGATTCGGTCTACACGTTCACCTGCGCGCCGAACGATACGCACAACTGCATCCTGAACGCCTATGTGCGCAACGGCGTGGTGGTCCGCATCGGCCCGTCGATGAAGTACGGCGAAGCGACCGACCTGCTCGGCAACAAAGCCACTCACCGCTGGGATCCGCGCGTCTGCCAAAAAGGACTGGCCCTGACACGCCGCTTCTATGGCGACCGGCGCGTGATGGGCTGCATGATCCGAAAGGGCTTCAAGGAATGGCACGACGCGGGCTTCCCGAGGGAGAGCGACGGCCTGCCGCCGCGGAAATACTATAACCGCGGGCGCGACGAGTGGCAGCGCATCTCGCACGACGAGGGCGCCAAGATCGCCGCCGCCGTGCTGAAGAACATCGCCGAAACCTACAGCGGCGCCGAGGGCAAGCGCCGTCTCACCGAACAGCACTACGATCCGGTGACGATTGATGCAACGCAGGGCGCGGGCGTACAGACGATGAAGTTCCGCGGCGGCATGCCGCTGCTCGGCATCACCCGCGTGTTCGGCATGTACCGGCTGGCGAACTCCATGGCGCTGCTCGATTCGAAAGTCCGCAAGGTGGGCCCCGATCAGGCCCTCGGCGCCAAGGGATTCGACAATTATTCGTGGCACACTGATCTGCCGCCGGGCCACCCGATGGTCTCGGGCCAGCAGACCGTCGAGTTCGATTTGCATTCGGTGGAGCACTGCAAGACGCTGATCGTCTGGGGCATGGACTGGATCACGACGAAGATGCCCGACGCCCACTGGCTCACCGAGGCCCGATTGAAGGGGACCAAGGTGGTGGTCATCGCCTGTGAATACTCGGCGACGGCGACCAAGGGCGATGAAGTGCTCGTAGTTCGTCCCGGAACGACGCCGGCGCTGGCCCTGGGTCTTTCCAACGTCATCCTGCGCGAAAAGTTGTACGACGCGCAGTACGTGAATCAATGGACCGACCTGCCGGTGCTGGTGCGCATGGATACGCTGAAGTACCTGCGCGCGCAGGAGGTCTTCGGCGGAGAACTGGCGCAATTGAAGAACACCGTCGTGCTGGGCAAGAACGAGAAGGAGCCGCCGCCAATCCAGCACAGCCGCACGATCGTCAGCGAACAGATGCGCATGGAGTGGGGCGATTACGTGTGGTGGGACCGCACGTCGAACGCGCCGAAGCCGCTCACGCGAGACATGGTGGGCAAGAACTCGACGGTCCAGAACCCGCTCCTTGAAGGGCCGGTCGAGGTGACCCTGGCAAACGGCGGCAAGGTTCGCTGCCGGCCCGCATTCGACCTGGTGCGCGAGTATGCCGCGCACTTCGACCCCAAGACGACAGAGGAGATCACGTGGGCGCCGGCCGCCGCGGTCGAGTCCCTGGCCCGCCACATCGCCAAGGATCCCGGGACCACGCTGATCGCCATCGGCATGGGGCCGAACCAGTTCTTCAACAGCGACAACAAGGACCGCGACACGATGCTGCTGGCATCGCTGACGGGCAATATCGGCAAGATCAGCGGCAATATCGGCTCCTATGCGGGCAACTACCGGGTGGCACTGTTCAATGGTGCGCCGCAATGGATCAACGAGAATCCTTTCGACATCGAACTCGATCCGGCGAAGCCGGCGCGGCCGAGGCAGTATTGGAAGGCCGAATCGGCGCACTACTACAACCACGAGGATCACCCGTTGCGCGTCGGCAACAAACTGCTGACGGGCAAGACGCACATCCCGGCGCCCACCAAGTTGATGTGGTTCGCCAACGCGAATTCGATTCTGGGCAACGTGAAGTGGCACTTCAACACGGTGGTGAACGTGCTGCCGCGGATCGAGATGGTCGCCGTCAACGAGTGGTGGTGGAGCGCGTCGTGCGAGTGGGCGGACATCGTGTTCGGCGTCGACGCCTGGTTTGAGTTGAAGCACCCCGACATGACGGCGTCGGTCACCAATCCATTTCTTGTCACCTTCCCCCGCACGCCCATGAAGCGGGTCTTCAACACCATGGGCGACATCGAGGTGCAGGCGCTGGTCAGCTCGAAACTGGCGCAGCTTACCGGCGACAACCGCTTCAACGACTACTGGAAATTCGTCCGCGAAGGCCGGACCGACATCCACCTGCAGCGCATTCTCGATCACAGCACGAACACGAAGGGCTACAAATTCGCTGACCTGGAGGCCAAGGCCAGGCAGGGCATCCCTGCGATCCTGAACAGCCGGACCACGCCGAAGTCGGTTGGCTACGACCAGGTGACCGATTCCATCCCCTGGTACACCAAGAGCGGGCGGCTCGAGTTCTACCGCGAGGAGGACGAGTTCATCGCAGCGGGCGAGAACCTGCCCGTGCACCGCGAACCCATCGATTCGACGTTCTACGAACCCAACGTGATCGTGTCGTCGAAACACGAAGCGCTGCGGCCCGACGGTCCGGAGAAGTACGGGGTGAAACGCGACGATCTGTCCTGCGAAACGCGCTGCGGCCGCAACGTCGTTCTCAGTTGGGCGGAGACGAAGAAGACGAAGCACCCGTTGATGAAGGACGGCTTCAAGTTCATCTTCCACACGCCCAAATACCGGCACGGCTCGCACACGACGCCGATCGACACCGACATGATCGCCGTGCTGTTCGGGCCCTTCGGCGACCTCTACCGCCACGACAAGCGCAGCCCGTTTGTCACGGAGGGCTATGTCGACATCAACCCAACCGACGCCAAGGAACTCGGCGTCGAGGACGGCGACTATGTGTGGATCGATCCCGATCCCGAGGACCGCCCCTTCCGCGGCTGGCAGAAGGACAAGAAGAACATGGAGTTCGCCCGCCTGCTGTGCCGCGCACGTTATTATCCCGGCACGCCGCGCGGGGTGACGCGCATGTGGTTCAACATGTACACGGCCACGCCCGGCTCGGTTGAAGGCCAGAAGCAGAGGGCCGACGGTCTCGCCAAGAGCCCGGGCACAGGGTACCAGGCGATGTTCCGCTCGGGCTCGCATCAATCAGCCACGCGCGGCTGGTTGAAGCCCACCTGGATGACCGACTCGCTCGTCCACAAAGCCATGTTCGGCCAGGGCATAAGGAAGGGCTTCGAGCCCGACATCCATTGCCCCACGGGCGCGCCGCGCGAGGCGTTCGTCAAGATCTCGAAGGCCGAGCCTGGAGGCATCGAAGGCAAGGGCCTCTGGCGGCCTGCCGCCATGGGCATCCGCCCGAAATACGAATCCGACGCGATGAAGCGCTATCTCGGCGGCGGATTCACCCAGCAGAAAGGGGAGAAATCGTAATGGCCCGAGTCTATAACTGGCAACTCGGCCGCGAGATGTCTTACTGGTATCCCGAGGCCCGCCCGCAGCGGCAGTTCGCCGCCGTTTTCGACACCAACAAGTGCATCGCCTGCCAAACCTGCACGCTGGCCTGCAAGACCACCTGGACCTCGGGCAAGGGCCAGGAGTACATGCTGTGGAACAACGTCGAGACCAAGCCCTACGGTTCTTACCCGCTGGCCTACGATCTGAAGTTGCTCGAAATGCTCAATGGCCAGCAGTGGAACGGCAACAAATACGAGGGTCAGACCGTTTTCGAATCCGCGCCGGCGGGCGAACGCGTTCTCGGCTGGCGTCCCGAACAGCAGGACTATGCGTATCCGAACGTCGGCGAGGACGACTGCGCCAACCAGGTCGACCACGGCGCATTCCTCTCCCTGCCGCACATGAACTGGTTCTTCTACCTGGCACGGATCTGCAACCACTGCTCTTACCCGGCCTGCCTGGCCTCCTGCCCGCGCGGGTCGATCTACAAGCGGCCCGAGGACGGCATCGTCCTTGTCGATCAGGGCCGGTGCCGGGGCTATCAGGAGTGTGTGCGCGGCTGCCCCTACAAGAAGGTGTTCTACAACCCGATGACGGGCACTTCGGAAAAGTGCATCGCCTGTTTTCCGAAGATCGAACAGGGCATCCAGCCGCAGTGTTTCGTGAACTGCATCGGCAAGATCCGGCTGGCCGGCTGGATCTCGCAGCCCGGGCAGGCGCGCGCCGACAATCCGATGGACTACCTTGTCCACATCAAGAAGATCGCCCTGCCGCTGTTCCCGCAGTTCGGGCTGGAGCCGAATGTCTACTACATCCCGCCGATCCACGCCCCGGTTTCATTCAACCAACAACTCTTCGGACCCGGCGCCGCCGACGCCATGAAGGCCTACCGCAACGCGATGAACGATCCCGATCTCGCCGGACTGCTCTGCCTGTTCGGATCCACCGAGGCGATGGTGTCCAGGTTCAGCCGCCAGGCGGGCATGGTGCTGGGGCGGGACGAAAATGGCGCCGAAGCCGTCCGCGTTCCAATGCACGAACCGGTGCACCTGCGTCCGGCGATCGACACCGCCAACAAGCTCGTGCGCATCAACTGCCCCTAGGGAGGAGCCGCCGCCATGCGTTACTTCATTCTTGCGCTGCTTACGCTGCTCGCGGGCTGTTCGAAAGCCCCGAAGCTGGTGAACGAAGTGGTGGCCGTCCCGGCCGGGAAGCTGCCCGCCGCACCTGATGACCGGGCCTGGGACGATGCGCCGGAACACCGGGCGAAGATGATCCCGCAGGATCTGGTCGAACCCCGATTGCTGAGCCCGACCACGGGCGAGGTGACCGTCCGGGCACTGACCGACGGATCCAGCGTCGCCTTCCGCCTGGAATGGGCCGACGCGTCCAAAAGCGATGCTCCCGGCCCGTCGAAACTGATCGACGCCTGCGCCATCCAGATCCCGGAAAAAGCGGAGAAGGACCTCCCCGAACCGCAGATGGGCCAGGATGGCAAGACCGTGCAGGTGACCTACTGGCGCGCCGACTGGCAGGCGACGATGGACGGCCGCGGAGACACCATCCGCGATCTGTATCCGAACGCCTCGATCGACCATTACCCCTTCGAGGCGAAGGCCCTGCAAGAGGGTTCCGACGCTCAGAAGGAAATGGCCCTTCGCTACTCACCGGCGCGCGCCTTGGGCAACATCCGCGGCGGCCCGCGGAAGGCGCCGGTCGAGGATCTGATCGCCACCGGTCCTGGAACTTTGATGCCCGGCCCGTCACAGGGCGCGAACGGCAAGGGCGGCCACAAGAAGGACCGCTGGTCGGTCGTCATCAGCCGCAAGTTGCCAGACGGGCTTTCGGTGAATCAGCGGACCCACATCGCGTTCGCCGTGTGGCAGGGGTCGCAGCAGGAGTCCGGCGCGCGCAAGATGCGCACGGGCTGGATCCCGCTGGTCCGGCGAGGTGAGAAATGAACGCCGCCGTTGCTTTGCCTCCGGCCGTCGCGGACCTTCTGAGGGAAGCCTCCGAGTGGCGGCTGCTCGGATTGCTATTCGAGTATCCAACGAAGGCCTGGCGCGAGAACATCGAGGCGCTGCTGCCGTCGCTTCATTCGCAGGAACTGAGGGCGATCGCGCAGGCGGCGCTGGAGCAAGCCTCTGAAGGGCTGCACATCGCGCTGTTCGGGCCGGCCGGAACGGCGCCGGTGCGGGAAGTCACCTATCAGGGAGGCGTCCAGTTTGGCTACCTGATGGCGGAGTTGTCGGCCTACTACGAGGCATTCGGCTACCAGCCTCAGGTTGAAGAAGCCGCTGACCACCTTGCCGTCCAACTCGGCTTCCTCTCGTTCCTCAAACTCAAGCAGGCCCATGCCCTGATCATCGGAGAAAGCGAAGCGGCCAGCCTGACGGCGGAAGCCTCCGCCAACTTCCTCCGGGAACACATCGCCGTTCAAGCCGAACCTGTCCTGAAGGCTCTGGAGAATTTCGCGCCCGCCTACCTCGCCGGCGCCGGGAAACTGATCCTCGCCCGCGCCGGCCCGCCGCCGCAATCCGGATTCCCGCTGGGCAGCGCTTTTGATGCGGGAGCCGAATCAGAAATGATGTCCTGCGGCCCGTCCGCGGCCGAGGACGGCCTGATCCAGTTACAGCCCTGAAGGCGACCAGCAGCTGATCCCGCGGCATCCCGTCTGCTCGACGCAGCGCTCAACTACGCCTCGGCGCGCCTCGCATCCGCACACTCCCCATAGCCCGCGCTTCGGGCGTGGTGAGAAAAGCAGGCTGGCTGCTAGACTGAGAGACAACCAGCCATGACAGCGCAAATCTTTGTCACATTGAAAAAGACGGTTCTTGATCCGCAGGGCCAGACGATCCAGCGGGCGCTGAATTCGATGGGCCATCCCGAGATCGCGTCGGTGCGGCAGGGCAAGTACTTCGAGATCGAGCTGACGGACGTGGACAGGGCCACGGCGGAGGCGGCGATGGCGAAGCTGGCCGAGGACGTGTTGTCGAATCCGGTGATCGAAGAGTTTCGCGTCGAGATCACGGGCTAACGGGCTGCACCGGAGATGTGCGGGATCATCGGCTATGTCGGCCACCGGAAGCCGCTGCCCATCCTGCTGGACGGGCTGAGGCGGCTGGAGTATCGCGGCTACGATTCGGCGGGCGTGGCGGTGGGCGGCGACAGCGGGGGGTTGCAGATCCGCCGGGCATCGGGCAAGTTGCATCAATTGGAAGAGGCGGTGAGGCTGAATCCGGTCGAGGGGTGGTATGGCGTGGGGCACACGCGGTGGGCTACGCACGGGCGGCCGACGGAAGAGAACGCGCACCCGCACCAGGACTCGAAGGGCGAGATTGTGGTGGTGCATAACGGGATCGTGGAGAACTACCTGGCGTTGAAGCATGAGCTTGAAGCGGCGGGCCATGTGTTCAAGACCGAGACGGATACGGAGGTGATCCCGCATCTGATCGAGCAGCACATGGAAGGCAGCTTTGAAGAGGCGGTGCGGGCGGCGGTATCGCGCATGCAGGGGGTGTTTGCGTTTGCCGCGATCACGAGCCGGGACGCGGGCAAGATTGTTGTTTGCCGCAGCGGGCCGCCGGCGGTGATCGGGCTGGGGGAAGGCGAGTATTTCGTGGCCAGCGACGTGCCGGCGATCCTGGCGCACACACGCGACGTGGTGTTCCTGCTGGACGGCGACATGGCGGTGCTGACGCTGGACGGGGTGCGGGTGACGGGGTTTGACGGCCAGCCGGTGAAGCGGCAGATGTCACACATTCTTTGGGACCCGATCATGGCGGAAAAGGGCGGCTACAAGCATTTCATGCTGAAGGAGATTTTCGAGCAGCCGCGGGCGGTGCGGGACACGATGCTGGGGCGGTTGGGGCAGGAGAGCGGGCGGGTGTTTCTGGACGAGATGCAGATATCGGCCAAGGAGTTTAGCGAGTTTGAACGGGTGAGGATTGTGGCGTGCGGGACGTCGTGGCATGCGGCGCACGTGGGCAAGTTCATGATCGAACGGCTGGCGCGGATGAGCGCGGGCGTGGATTACGGCAGCGAGTTCAGGTATCGGGATCCGATATTGGGGCCGGAGACGCTGACGGTGCTGATCTCGCAGTCCGGCGAGACGGCGGACACGCTGGCGGCGCAGCGGGAGGCAAAGCGGAAGGGGTCGAGGACGCTGGCGATATCGAACGTGATGGGGGCGATGTTGTCGCGCGAGGCGTCGGGGACGCTGCTGACGCATGCGGGTCCGGAGATCGGGGTGGCATCTACCAAGACGTTCACGTCGCAGATGACGGCGCTGCTGCTGCTGGCGATGTATCTGGGGCAGGCGCGGGGGACGCTGAGCCGGGAACAGTCACTGGCGCTCGTCCAGGAGATGATGGCGATACCTGGAAAACTGGAGCAGGTGTTATCGGAAGAGGCGCAGTACGGAGATCTTGTGGAGGCGCTGCATAAGGCAAACGATTTCCTGTATCTTGGCCGAGGAATCCACTACCCGATTGCGCTGGAAGGCGCACTGAAGATGAAGGAGATTTCCTACATTCACGCCGAGGGGTATCCGGCCGGCGAAATGAAGCACGGGCCGAACGCGCTGATCGACGAATCGCTGCCGACGGTGGTGATTGCGACGATGGACGCGGGCGATGAGGGTTCGGTGCTGAGGTTTGAAAAAACGCTGTCGAACATTCAAGAGGTGAAGGCGAGGGGGGGCAGGGTGGCGGCGATTGTGAGCGAGCCGAGCGAAGAGGTGGACCGGTTGGCGGACCACGTGGTGCGTATCCCGCGGGCGAGCGAACTGCTGCTGCCGGTATTGGAGGTTGTGCCGCTGCAGTTGATGGCCTATCACATCGCGGTGCGGCGGGGCTGCGACGTGGATCAGCCGCGGAACCTGGCCAAGAGCGTGACGGTGGAGTAGGGCAACGTGATGAGGCAGGCGACGGGCGTGGTGGAGGTGAGGACGCAGGGCAAGGGCCTGTATGAAGTGACAGCCGATGTCGAGAGGTGGGTGGGCGCGCAGGGGATGGAGACGGGGCTGTTGACGGCGTTCTGCAGGCACACGTCGGCATCGCTGGTGGTTCAAGAGAATGCCGATCCGGATGTGCAGACCGACCTCGAAACGTATTTCGAAAGAATTGTTCCGGAGGACCGGCAGGCGTATGTGCACACGATGGAGGGCGCCGACGACATGCCGGCGCATATCAGGAGCGCGTTGACGGGCGTGAACGTGTCGATTCCATTGATTGGCGGGCGGCTGGCGCTGGGGACGTGGCAGGGGGTGTATGTGTTCGAGCACAGGCGGATGGCGCACACGCGCAGCATTGCGTTGCATCTGATGGGCGAGTGAGGGGCGTGATGCGGGCGCGGCGAGTGCGATGATGGCAAGGCGGGCAGGAAGAAGCCGTGGGATGGAACAAGGCGGGGCGAGGGGTTTCGCGGTTGGCGCGAATTGAATATAGTAGAGGCGGCGCCGCGAAGCGAGTGGCTGCGGCGAGGTCAAAGGAGTTGTCACAATGGACCGCCTGACCGTGTCCGCCGTGATGTTTTTCGCACTGTTCGCGCAGTCCGCAATGGCGGCTCCGCAGCGGGTTGTGTTTGAAGGCCCGGAGTCCACGCACAAGTGGACGTTGAAGGAGTTGAATCCGGATCTGCCCTCGGATTGGACGCCGTATGACTTCCTTGTCCTTGAGTTGAGGGCGTCGACGCCGCAGCGGTTCTGGTTGACGCTGCATGGCGGGGCAACGGTGCAGCGGCGGCAGATGCATCCGCTGGGCGGGGTGTGGATCAGGGCGGCGGTGCCGTTGCAGTATTTCCGGCAGCCGAACCGCTCGGGGCACGATATGGCGTCGGTGGGCAAGGTGCCGCGCAATTCGTTCTGGATCAGCACGGGCGGGGTGTACGGGCCGTTGAACGCGGTCCAGGAACTGGGCGTGACGATGGTGGCGCCGCTGGGCAAGCAGACGCTGGAGATTCGCTCGGTGACGCTGGCGAAGGACGATCCGGGTTCGGACATCGTCGATAAGAAGCCTGTGGTGGATGAGTTTGGGCAGTGGATACCGGGCGAGTGGGCGCGGAAGGTGAAGAGCGTCGAACAGTTGAAGAAAGAGTGGGCGGCGGAGGAGGCGGGGCTGAGAAAGGGCGAGTACGGGTATGGCCGTTTCGGCGGCTACCTGAACACGCAGGTGAAAGCGACGGGCTTTTTCCGTGTGGAGAAGATCGACGGGCGGTGGTGGTTTGTCGATCCGGAAGGCCACCTGTTTTTCTCGACATCGTCGACAGGAATGGGCAACGGCGGCGGGGATTCGCGCATTCAGGGGCGCGAGGATTACTACGCGGCGATGCCGCCGGTGGAGGCAGCGACGCAGTTCGGGCGGCGGCCGAGCACGGGTTTCTATTCGTGGAACCTGGCTCGGCGGCACGGTGGGCGGGAGAGCACGGCGTGGATCGACCTCGCCATGCGCCGGCTGGAGGACTGGGGGCTGAACACGATCGGCAACTGGAGCGACCAGCGGCTGTGGGCGGCGGGCAGGAAGGCGTATCAGGTGAATATGCGCGGCTGGGGCATGGGCCAGGGCTATCTCGGCATGCCGGATGTGTATTCGGAAGAGTGGGTGAAGCTGGTGGACAAGGAGGCGCAGGAACAGTGCGCGCCGCGTAAGAACGATCCGTGGCTGCTGGGCTATTTCGTGGCCAATGAGCCGCCGTGGGAGGGGCGCGAGTCGCTGGTGGTGGATATTATTCTTGACCGGCCGGCGAGCGCGATCCAGCGGGAAGCGAAGGCGTTTCTGGCCGCGGGCGACACGCCGGAGCGGCGGAAACAATTTATCTACAAAGCGTTTAACCGGTTCCTGGAGGTGATCAACGCGGCGATCAAGCGGCATGATCCGAACCATTTGAACCTGGGACTGCGCTTCGGCGGGGGCTTGCCGCCGATCGAGATGATCGAGGCGTCGAAGGCTTTTGACGTGTATTCGATGAATGTGTATGCGGCCAACGTGAACCAGAAGTCGCTGGACAGGATTTACGAGGTGACGGGGCGGCCGATCATCATCGGCGAGTTCCACTTCGGGGTTCCGGAAAGGGGGCTGGCGGCGGGGCTGGTACAGGTGCGGGATCAGGCGGAGCGCGGGTTGGCGTACCGCTATTACGTCGAGCAGGCGGCGGCGCATCCGGCGTTTATCGGGACGAGCTGGTTTCAGTGGGTGGATCAGCCGTCGCTGGGCCGGATGGACGGGGAGAACTACAACATCGGGCTGGTGGACGTGATGGACCGTCCGTATCCGGAGATGATCGAGGCGATGAAGACGACGCACAAGCGGCTGCAGGCGATCCACGCGGGCAAGCTTGCGCCGTATGATGTGAAGCCGAGGGCGCAGTAGAGGCGGGGCTGATGAGCGCGGCGGCGGGCAGGTGCGGCGTGCGGTAGACCGAATCCGGCAGGGGCGTGGCGCCGACGCAGGGGCGTGGTGTGCGCGAATGGTGTGTGCTGAGCCTGATCGGTTACAATTGAGAGGTGAGATGCGGAGACCAACGGCTCCGCAGCGCTTCATTCCCCGGTCGTCTAATGGTAGGACAGCGGCCTTTGGAGCCGTGAATCGTGGTTCGAATCCATGCCGGGGAGCCATACCGTCTACGTCCCAACTCCAAGGCCCGTTATCTTGACAGCAGCGCTCGCCGCCGCTCCTGCCCGTATCCGCCACATTCCGCGCCTGTTGCGCGCAGCGGTTTCTCTCTCGTTGGAAACCATGATTCGCGGGGTGGCGCACTCAACCCCCGGGGTTGAGGCCGGACCCCAAGTTTTCGCGTACTAATTCTCGGCTTTCTCCTGTTGACAGGAGGCGTTTGTTGACGGCCCCGTCCAACGCGGCGGGCCAAGCTTCGACAAAGACACAACCGGCAAGATCGGACGAAGAATCGGCACTCTCATGCGGGACGGGGCGTCCGCTGAACGGTAACAGACAGCTTGAGAGTGGTCTGCTCCCAATTCTCGGCGACATCGCGAAGACGCACCGTATGGCGGGCGTTCGCCACGAGCGCGGGCGCGCCCGCCATACGGGCGAGCGCAGCGTATCGTGCATTGCACCAGGTTCCCACAGACGCATCGGGGGCGCCGCGCGTAAGCCCCATGGTGATAATCTTCTACCAATGCTGCCAGCAGTGCTGGAAGGCGCCCAAGCGATCGAGCTTCTGGAGCGCCAGATTGAAGAGTTGCTCGATGAAAACCCGGAGATCGGCGATTTCCGCGAGGGATTCCGCGTGTACTGCATGAGCAAATACTCGCTTGGCAGTTCGGCGACCACGATCAGCACTGCGGGAAAGCACGACAACGGCATCACGTTCTACTCCAGTCGCGAGCGCATCCACCACGTTGTACACTGCGAGGTCCCAGAGCAAGATTGGCTTGAGGCTAACGGCGCGAAAGTGCGGTCCTTCGGCCCCACCGTGGTGCGAGACGCACGAGTCGCGTTGGAGTTTCTCATCGACGGCTCAGGATGCGGCAACGAGCAACTGGAGGACTTGCGCCAGCTCTTGCGCGCAGACCGTGACCAAGATGAGTTTGAGCTTGTGTTTTTCCTGATCGCTTACGGGCGACTCAATGACCGGGCAGTCGCCGCGTTCGCGCAACTGAAGCACGACTATGAGGGCCAGGGAGTCCGGGTCCTCCTTCAGCAGGTAGACGACCTCGCGGATGACTATCTCGTAGGGTGTGCCCACGACACCGGCGAGATCCAGTTGAATCTCCGATACGCCGGTGAGGTCGGAATCCTCCGGGCGCACGAATATTGCTATTTTCTGGCCAACGCCGCCGATCTCCTGGACGGATTTGAGAAATACGGCTGGCGCTTGTTCGATCTGAACCTGCGCTACGAAGTGCGAAACTCTTCGATCAACGGAGACATTCTGAGGTCCTTGCAGCACCTTAAGACCCGCAAGCAGTTCCATCATTACAACAACGGATTGATCGTAGTCGCTCGGAGATACGCTATTCGGCAGCAGCAGAACTTCATTCATCTCACCGGCCCGCAGATCGTCAATGGCCTGCAGACGGTTAAGTCCATATACAACGCGGTCAAAGCGGGCGACGTCACCCGCGAGCAACTCGGAAGGGAGTGCCTGCTCCAGGTCAAGGTCATCAACACCAACGACGCTGAGTTTGTTGCCAAGGTCGTCCAGGCGACCAACAACCAGAATCCGATGCTTGCTCGTAATCTGAAGGCCAACGGCCGCGAGCAGAAGACACTGCGCGCCGGGTTTGCATCCCTATCACCGCGCTGGTTCCTGCAGGTGAAAGAGGGGGAGTGGGAATCTTTGACAGACGAGGGTGGCCGGTTCTTCAAGCAGGTCGTTGGGTTCAACCCCGCCGAGTTCAGGGCGGAACCACAGCGCAAGAAAGGGCGTGTCATCGACAATCAGGATGCGGCCAAAGCATGGCTCGCCTTCGTCGGTTTTGCGGACTTGGCCGGCGACCGGGTAACGCACTATTTCTCAGACCCCGATGTCTACCAGCTCGCGTTCACCATGCGGCCGACCGAGCGCCACTGGGAATTGTTCGGGAGCAACGTGGATTTCGACGAAGGGCGGCGCCAGACGCTGCGGACGGGTCAAGGCGAGGCGGTCCAGCTTATGACGGCGTACGTCCTCTTCCAGTTCATCCGCAGTTTCGTTCCCTCGGCCCAGCGGTACCGCGACGAAGGACTGCAGGAGGGGGTGCGAGCGGGCAAACTGCAGAAATCGAGCGGCAGCATCACGAGTCCGCCGTCGGTCCAGGACCTGTTTCTTGCCGAAAACCTTACATATCAGACTTGGCGGTTGATGGCGAACATGAAGGAAGTTCTACTTGAGGTCGCCTCGCATATCTTGGCGCGCCGGTACGGCCATCTGGAACCGGAAATCTGTAGGCGGATCTTGCAGATGCCGGAGCTCCTGGACTTCATGGTGACCGGCGATATGCGCAGCGGTGCAGCGCAGGCCGGGAGTGGCGACGACCTTCCTGCCGACGCCATCCTTGCGCGGATCTTCTGCCTCTTGAAATACGTGGCAAGCCAGTATTGGGAAGACCGCCGCTCGGCACTTCTTTCGACGTCGAGAATCCGCACGGTGCTTTTGCGCCGCGACGTGATTGCCGACTTCAAGCGTCGTGTTTGGGAGGTTAACGCCCGACGGGGGCTTGACCGCGTTTGGAAGCCCGCAGGTGTGACTTTCTTGGAGTCTCTGCCTGACCTGAAGTGACCGCATGGCCTTTCGCATTAGTAGCCTGACGTATCCGAGCGCTGGTCGGGGTCAGGAATTCCGAATCCTTCAACTGCCGGGCGAACTCGTCCTCCCAGCCACCTTCGAGACGACCGATGCGGAGGAAGGTATCGCCGACTAGACGAAGGAATTCCGCCTCGGCACCTGCGATCGACGCATTCAGGCGCGGCGGAATGGCTTCCGAATGTGGCTCCGAAGTGAGCTCCATCAACAGGTCCAGCGTGCAGGCGCGTACTCCGCGCTTGGCGTGGTCGGTTTCGTTCTCGCTGTGAACGATGGCGTAATTGAGGCCGGAAAAGCCCGCGAGCTGCAAGGCGGACAACAGGTCGCACCAGGCGACCGGCTCTCGGTTCGCGTAGCTGAAGATGAGCCGGCCGGAACGTTTGAGCACCCGATGACATTCGGCGAAGAGCCGGGCGAGGAGTGTACGATAGCCGTTGGAACAGCCCGCAGACTTGCCATTTCCGTTGTTGACCACAGCTTCATTGCGAAGCTTGGCCACCGAGAGCTGTGACCAGGCTCGAAGCGGCAACGACAGCTCATCATATTGCACGTCATCATGGTAGGGCGGGTCGGTCAGGACGAGGTCGGCGGTTAGCGGGCGGATGCGCATCCGCTCGGAGCTGCCCTCAATGATGCAGGCGTCCGTTGACTCGCGCAACGGCGAGCCTGTACCGGCAGCCGGCAGGGGGCCCAGCACACCCAGATCCCGGCCGATCCGCTTGTGCAGCCATATTGAAGCCTTGACGAAAAGCCTCAAACGCCGGCCGACCGTGCCACGGCCGCTACGGGGAGCTCCCCAAACGTTGGGCTCAACCGAAAGCGTCGTGAAGTTGAAACGATGTCCGGCCATCGCCTCATAGCTTTTCAGATACCAGCGGTCCCAGCGGGAAAGCAACCCCGCCATCTCGGCTGTCCCGCAGACGGCGATTCTCAGCACTTCGGCAAGTTGCTCGTCGCCGGCGGCATCGAGACAGCGAGCAAGTAACGCTTCCATGACCACGCGCTGCCTTCGTGGATAGAGGTCCTCCCATTTCCGAAAGCCATGACGGAGAAGAACCTTGGTTTCCTGTCCATCCGGGATCTCGCCCAGGCTGACCGTCGGCGCCCAACGAATGCCGTCCGCCTGCTCTATTTCCGCCTGAGACGCAAAATCAAGTTCCCGTCTGGATTGGTCACAGCGCTCAACCAGCACTACTTCCCATGCCCACGCGCCGCCTTCCGCCCGTACTTGGAGTTTTTCGGCATGCCCGCACTTCCAACACGTGGCCTTGCGGTCAGGTGTGTACTCTCGTGCAGGGTCGGTTAGTGAGTTGCATTCAGGGCAGCGAGCACGTTTGTCCGAGCGGGCCAAGAACAGGTGGCCTTGCGGGCAGCTAAGGATAGCCTCCGACCGCTCGCGCTCCTTGCGATGCAGCAACGATACCAAGGCGTGAGGGAACAGGCGCTGCCGGGTGCCGCACCTGGAGCAGGGCGCGGTGGCGACGCGAATGGTGTGCGCGATCGTCGCCGGCTTGCCATCCGGGAAGATTGTCGCGTAGGCCGAATCCAAGACTTCGGCTGCAGCCGCATGCAGGGCAGTCTTGAGCCGAAGTATCTGCGTCGAATCAGGTAGCCGCAGCATGGCGGCAAGGCCGAGTGTGGCCCAGGGATTTAGGTCCTGCGCGTAGACTTGGTGCCCCCGCAGGATTGCGGCCAGAGGAATCACGCCACCGCCGGAAAATGGGTCCACAACGAGTCGGCGGCCATCGTAGTTCGCCGCAAAGGCGTCCAGGACGCCGCCGAAGACCGCATCCGTGCGGCGTGCCCACCAGCGATACACACTCACTGGCGGGATATGGATCTCGCGGTTACGAACCTCGTGGGCCGCGGATTCGCTGACCTTCTTGACATCGAGCCGCTCAAGCACACTCCCACACCGCAAATCGCCGTTTTTTGCGCGGGCGCAGGGGCGAGTGCCGGAATCGGAAGTCGGTTTAATCATATGGCGGCAGTCCAGGCCGAAGCATGTCCGTGCAGAGGGTCACCTTCACCGTAGCCCAGCTTGCGCGCGAATCGATATCGCGCGGGAGCAAGTCGCGGATGGCGTCGGCCCGGCACCAGCCCATGATAACGGGGGGTCCGTCCTCCAAGGTGCGGCAGATTACCAACTCCCAACACGAATCGCGCAAGCCGACGTTCGCTTCGTTGCGGCTGAGATGGACCTCAAAGCGCGTGCGCGCACCGCCGCAGGTCTTAACTTCCATGCGGCGCATCGGGCCCGATATGGTTGGGGCAACGACGTCGTAGCCGAGTTGATCAGAGAGGAGACTGACTCGCTGCACCCGCTCGGCCAAGTCGGAACGACCCGCAGCCTCAAGTTCAGCGCGGGCCTGTTTCGCGACCGCTTCTTCGCCCAAAGCGCCCTGAGCCTTCGCTGTATCCGCATCGAACCGATTCCCAAGAGAAAGCAGAAACGCTTCACGCTGGGCGGGGTCGGGCAGGATGTCGGTAAGCACGGCCGAATCATCGTCGGAGATGAACTCAGGCCAAAGGGCGTCATCACGGACGGCGAAAGCAAGCCATAACGGCGGAGCCCTTTCCACTGAGAGCGCAAGCACGAAAAGAGCGGCCTCGGCCGCCGGGAGTCGGCAAAGGCACCGCAACTGCTCAGAGGGATAGAGGACATCATCTCGCTCCCTCACCAGTCCGCAGCGGACGAGCAGGCGCTCTCCGCCGGCGAGGTCCTCGGAGTGGTAAATGCCGCCGGTCGGCAGTTTCACGTACGATTGGCGAGCGGTGCTGCGCCGGACGCCCCCGCCGTCGAGCACCGAGCCGGCCAGGATGGCCGAGCGGATGAGGTGGGCGCTCGGCAATCCGGCAGCGGATTCAGCGCCGGCCGGATTCATGATCCTCACCTCGGAGGTGGGCAAATAGCGCCCCGACATCCTGAACCGAGTCGATGGCCGGGCCGTAATCCTCATCATCCGGGAGCGCCATCGTGACGATATCGGCGTCGTTGAGCATATCGCCGAGGCGCTCTGCTTTCTCCCGAACGCGGCTGTCGACGACTTCGTCGACCGTCCCGGTGGTCACCAGGAACGCGATCTGGGTGTCCTGCTCAGGATCCATGCCGAGCCGGTGAATCCTGTCAATGCTCTGCAGGTACTGGCCCGCGTTGAACGTTCTTTCGAGGTAAACGGCGTCATGGCAGACGTCGTGGAGACTCACGCCTTCGCTCGTGGCGGCGGGATTGGCAAGGAGCACGCGGCAGGTTGGGTCCTCACGGAAGCGCGCGAGTTCCGCCTCTCGTGTCCTCGGCGCAGCGCGGTCGGTGATCTCGGAAGGAATGCCGCCGTGAATCAGCGCTGGATGGTAACGCCGGAGCATCCGTTCCAGAGTCTCGAGATTCCGGACAAAGTTCGACCAGATCAGAGTCTTTCGGTTTGCCTGGGCGTTTCGTTCAACGAGTTGGAGCAACTGGACGAACTTCTTCGGCGTTTCGTATTTCCCGTATTCAGCTAATAGATCGGCGAGCCTGGAGCCGGCTGGCACAGCCAGCGGTGGGTGCTGGAACTCGACGACATCGTGGCGCGACCCGCCGACCGTGAGCAGGGCCGGATTGGTCGCTGCTTCAAGCAGGTACATCGTGACCTGGCCCATCTGTGCGAAGTTCACGCGATCCGGGCGGGATAGCGCATAGCGCCCCGCGTACTGGTCACGCAGTGCATGATAAATCTCGGCCTGCAGCCCGTCGAGCGGCAATTCAAGGACCCTGTAATCGGGCGGCCGTAGCCCTAGTTCTTTCTTCGTCGTGCGCACAAACAGCGGCCGGATCGCCTCGGCGACGCGCTGGACCGCGCCCGGAGGTGGTGTGGCAATCAATGCTACGGCAGGGAGGATGCGCCGGGCCTGGTTGGGCCAGAGAAAATCGAGTAGCGCCCTAAGGTCGGCGGGTGACTGGGGCGCAGGCGTTCCCGAGAGGATATCGCGGCGGGCGGCGAGATAGGCGAGATTGAGACAGTTCGTCCCCCATTGGCCATCCCGACCACGCTTCATCCGGTGCGCCTCGTCGAGGAGCACCAAAGTCGGTCTTGCACATACCCAGCCGGAGATACGGTCGTAGCTTGCCGCAAGACGTTGGTAATTGATAAGGAGGACTTCCGCGTTCTCCCCGACGCGACTGCCTTCGAAACGCTCGACGCGGGGCTGCGGTCTCATGCAAGCCGCCGCCTCCTTTATCCATGACTCGAAAGCCGACAGCGGTGCCACGACGAGCATCTGAGCGACTCTGCCGCGCTGTCGCTCTGCCTCGTATGTCGCGTAGGCCACGGCGGTCTTGCCCGCCCCAGGGACCGAAAAATTGGCACCGTGCGCCAGCCGCAGTAAATGGGCGAGATCACGTTCCTGGAATGACCGCAGGCGCCTGTAGTAGCGGCCGCCGGGAGAAGCAGGAGGCATGTCAAGGCTGATGGCAAGCGCCTGGTCGAGAGTGCGACGCTCCTCATTAGCTGCGACGACTAGCGCCTTCAGCGAAGCGTCCCACTCGATCTCGACCCGAAAGCGTCGACAAGCAGAGCCGAGCCAGCTCAGATTCGAGAGGAAGTGCTCAAGCGGGACGTCAATCGCCCTGGCAGGCACGCGGCCATCTGAGCCCCATTCGGCGCGCGCCTGAAGCCAGAAGTTGTCCGAGACGCTGTCCTCGCGGCGCACCTCCACCACGGGCGGCGAGTGGCGCACCGCTAGATACAACTTCGGCGGTCTTGTCTGCTCACCGCACGTCACTGCAACTCATCCGCAAAGGCATCCACGGTTCTCTTCAGCTTGGCAAAAAGGCGCCTGAGTCGAGTGTCATCGAACGACGGGTCGTCCTTGACCGCTCGGTACGCATCTAGCGCTTGGCGCAACTCGCGATCGGCGTTCTGCAACCGCAGCAAGGGAGCCCCGCGCTGGTTGCTCGCTCGTCGGTTGAGGCGCGCTGAGTCGGCGGCTTCCTCCATTGTCGCGCGGATGATATCCACCACCTGGTCGCGCGGCAAGAACACTGATTCTGCGTCGGTCGGCAACTGCACGGACTCGTCGGCGCGAGAGGACGCGAGCAGCCGGAGCAGCGGGGTTGGGGAGCGTGCAGAGTCCCCGTTCTGCGGCGGAAGGACTTCCAAGCCAGGCAATGCTTCATCGCTTGGCGCCTCAGAGGTCAGCGCTTCGGTGTGCTTGCCGAGGACCTCGTTGTCGGCGAGCGCCGGGACGAAGTAATCCTCCAGAAAGCGCTCATCGATCTGGCGCAACTCGCGATACCCGAGACCGACCAGGACGCCGATCATACGGGTGTCGCGCACCCTCACCGCTCTCTCGGCGTCGACCTGCCGCAGTTGTTGGTACTCGCTGTCGATTTCAATCAGGGCCTGATTCTTTTCGTCGAAGTCGGTAAGGGGCAGATTCCCCCCGCCGAGTTCCTGAATCTGCCGGATGATGCTCAGCATCCGGACCGACTGGCAGACGCGCTCTTTGCCCTTGCTCAGTTCCTTGGGTGCCCGGCTGGCGGCCCAGCGCAAAACGAGTGCTATTTCTTCGTGCGTCCGGTTGTATCGGGTAATGAGCTCGTCAACAAAGAGGAGTTCATTGGTGAAGGTGTAATCCTGCTTCAGGTCACGCTTCATCTGAAGGCGGAGTTCGAGTTCGTCGATCTCCTGCTGCGTCGCGTCCGCTGGGAGAACAGCCAGGCGGATGTATTGTTTTCCGATGTTTCGCAGCGCGGCGGCCCGAGTGTTACCGTTGACCAGAAGCCCGGAGGGCGTGACCACGCCCGCATCCCGCTGGCCCTCTTCTCCGAGGTTGGTCTCTAGCCGTTCGAAGCCTTCTGTATCGCGCAGGATTTCCGCGATGATCTCCTGCGCCTCGTCGCTGTAAGGTGCATCGTCGACGACCTTACGTCCGGGGTGAGACTCGAGTTGGGCGCGGATGCGGTGGCTCTTGGGGTTGAGGAGCACCGCATCCAAAGGAAGTTTTATGACCGGGAAGGTCCGATCGCCGTCCTGCCACGGCAGCGGTATGCGCTCTGAATCCTTTTGCAGCGCACTAAGCGCCTTTTCGATGCGCGCTTTGCGTGCTTCCTCGGATATGATGGGCATGGTTTAGTCCTGGCCTTCTGTGCGACCGTTCGCCGACTGGTAGATGGTTTGCGCCAACGCTTCAATGGTGCCGTCTGAATATATCTGCCCGGCAAACGCTGTGGCAAGTTCGGCTGTTTCGTTTCTGGCGGACCACCCAGCTCCGCCTACTACGAGGGCGACCGGCAATCGGGCCGTCTTGACTGCCGCGACAAGTCTGCCGCCGTTCTTCCTCGCCGTGCCGCCGTCCCGGGCGATCGAGAACGCCACGCCGAATACAGGCCGCTTGGTCCGGCCGAGCGCGATGAGACTGATATGCGAGCCTGCGCCGGCTGCCCGATGGATCTCGGAAGGTCGAATCGTGCCGCCAATCGCCGTCGAGCGTCGATACTGCACTTTGATCTGGTCCAGTTGCTCGCAGAGAGAAGAGGCTAACACGAGCAAGTGTTTGGACGAGGTACGGTTCCGGTGTGCCCCCCATGCGCTGCCAACCGTTCGTTGGGCAAGCAGAATGTGATAGGGTACCCCGGTACGGCGGAACGTGTCGATCCCGCTCCAGCCCCCTTCCTCGGCGGAAGCCAACAGCAGTTCCACCGGCCGCATAGCGATGGCACCATCGGCACCGTTGGCTGACTTTGCTCCGCAAACGACACTACTGACCATCTCGAACACGGCTGCAACCGCCTTGGCCGACCACCTACCTGTGATCGCGCTCGGCACGCCGTCCCCGAGACGCTCCTTAAGATCGCGAAACGAGAGCCCACCTATCGCCGCGAAGACCTCCAACGTTAGCGGATTCTCCCTCTGCGCAGCAGCGACCGCCTCGGCTGTGAGGCCGGCAAGCGTTTTAGTCGGACTCTTGTGGGCAAGCAGGTCCAAGACCAGCCTGTAATCCTTCAGCGGGGCGAGCAACTCGGGGCTGAAGAGCGTCGAACCGGTATCAAGTTGGGACTGAGTGGCCAGTCGGGCCAAACGTCGGAGGGCACAGCGCCGATGCTCCCCGGCGTTGGTAACTCCGATCACAGCCTGCAAAACCGCGTGCGCGGCCACCCCATGCTTGAGCGGATGACCTTCGGCTATCCATGCCAAGGCGTCATCAAGGTCCAGACGGCCTGTCGCCCACTTGATTACCTCATCCGGAGTTGTACGTTCTGCTTTGGCCACCTCGCTCCAATTACCAGGGTTCACCCCCGTCCGGCGTCTGCCTGAACGGAAGGAGGCCCTTGCCCGTTGAATTCCAAGACCACTGACCAAGTTCGAAAGAGACTCTGAAACCCGTTATTTTAGAACATTTGCAGCTTCCTGTTCTGCTGCGCTGGGGCTGCCCAGACAAAACCGCGAATTGTCCACGCGCGTCGGGGTGGATCTCACCTTGTGACGAAAGCATCCACGAGGCTGCCTCAGTGTTTGCCATCGCGTGTCGCCGCCCCTGGTGTATCCGTCAGGTGACATCTTCGGAAGTCACTGTTTTCAGTCAAGTAGACACAGGTGAAGCGAATTGGCGAGTACACTACTCAGCCGCTCAACAGTTCCCTGAATGATCCGAATCTGACTCGGAACCGGTGTTGTTCCAGAATCGCTTTGGCTTCGTCGGCTTCGTCGACAGTGAGGACTCCCGCCCGGATTGCGGAGAGCAGGATGCCCGGTGTGTTGACGAGGCGGCCGGGTCCGAGCCGCTGTTGCGCTTCGCGCCGAAACGCTCCGCCTTCATCGGAGGCCACCCACCACCCACGTTGCTGCGCTAACGCCAAGCACGCCGACTCTCCCTTCCCCAAGAAAGAGGCCAATGCCGTGAATGCTGTGAGTTCTTCAGTATTCTGAAAGCTCACGCGGGCAAGATGCTGAGCATCGATTGCCGCCTGCAATGCCGCGGCCTGGTCCTCATTCAGGATTTCAACAACGACCTCATCCGGTACAACAAATTCGAACTGAGCCAGCCGTCCCAGGATTGAGAGGCGGCCAATGTGAACCAGATTGATGAGGATGTTCGCGTCGGTGACGACGACCTGGACTTTGGCCATCACTGCTCCGGAAGGACAACAGAATGGAGTTCCTCTTCATCCAATCCGGCGCTTTGGACCAAAGCTTCCGCATCATCGCGAGTGGCGCCGACTTGAGCCGCCAGTTCAACCAGCTTGCCGCGACTGATTAGTTCCCGGCGGAGTGCCTCGAGCGCGAGACCTAGGAACCGCCGATTGAATTCGGCTGCATGATCGACCTGATCGATTGGTGGCAGGGCGAGTAGCCTGGCGAGCCGCTGGCTGTTGCCCTCCTGGTCGAGTTCCTTCAGATGGGTGAACTCGGTCTCATTGATCAGCTTCAGGTTGAGCAAGCGATAGAGTGCCGAGAGGGGGCTCACGCCAAAGTAGTGCGCGAGTTGTACAACGTCGTAGAGTTGGATCTCCTGCGTGCCCGGCTCGGTGCGAGAGTCGACCGCAACGACATCGGTTCCGTCATACACGTCCGCATGGATCCTGCTCACCGCACCTTTTCCCAGACTTCCAACAAACTGCCGGACACCTTCTTCGGGCATCAAGAAGCTCGCGGCAAAAGAGTTCGCACGCACTTCGCGCAGATCATCACGTTCGCTCACGCGACTGACCAAGCCTCTGGAATCACGATCCAGGAGAACATGGCAGTATTCGTGGCACCAGGAAAAGCGTTGGCGGACCGGATGATGCCCTTCACGATTCACAACGATGAATAGGCCGACCTGAGGGTGGCTGATCATGAGCCCGGAAACGTCGGCCGGCATCGAGATCAATCCCGTCCGAACCCCCTGGCCTTCAAGCAAAGCGATGGGATCGCCGATAGGCGTCGAACCCAAGCCCAGCCGGCGTCGTTCTTCCATAGCGACCTGAGTTCCGATCTGGATCGCCTCCCATTTGCTTCTGGGTACCGGGAATGAGTAGGACGCGACGGTCGTCAGGGACCTGTTAATCCGGAGCAGGTGCTCGAGGTTCGACAACTCCCGGCCCAGCGCCATGCAGTCGCGCAAGGCGTGTTTCACGCCGTCTCCATCGGAGTCCGTCTCCGAGCGAAAGAGAGCGTGAACAAGATCGTCTTCGACGAACTCCTGGGCGACAAAGTCCCGGATGTCGCGGGCATACAGGTAGGCGAGCTTCGACAGTTCAAGCCCAGAGACCGATCTGTTCCCCAGTTCGATCTGGGCCACGGTGGCGCGGGACACGCCGAGATGTTGGGCGACATCCTCTTGCTTTAGGCCGCAGGCTTCGCGCGCGTCGCGCAGTCGCCGGCCCAGTTCCTGCTGAGTAATTGCCATGTCGTTTTTCCCTCCCTATTAGATCAACGGGAGCGAACGGGCGCTGCCAAAGTCGAGAGCCAGGTGCGATCCCCAGCCGGCGAGAAAACCGACGAGCGCACCGCTGACGAGACAAATCAGCATGTAGCAGATGCCATAGAACGCTCGCAGAAGCGGGTCATCCGCTACGTTCTGGAGACACCGAAATCGGGCTGCTTCCTCCCGAAGCCAAGTCTGCCAAGCGTCGATTCGTCGGCTCGCGAGCCCCGTCAGAACACACGAAATGGCTGCCGAATGCCCGACGCCACGATGGAAAGGTGACGTCGGCGGGTCGACCCAATCTGGACCCAGGCCGCCGACGGCGCCGCCGAGAGCTCCCCCGGCGACCTCGGCAGCATACTGCAAGCCATTCAATTCACGTGCCTTATGAGCGGCGACGAGTGTCCCCAGGGGAGTCGCAGTCGCCAGATGGATCGGTCGGTTAGGCATCTCAACTATTATCCTAACGCAAAATGGACGAAATTGGAAGCCGTGTTATAATGGGTGTAGAGGATTTACCTTATGGCGGCTACAGTGCCCGCGTTCTTCACCGACGATGCCCAAGCTCAACTCGATGACCTGCTCATGCTCGTTTGCGAGGAACTGCAGCTTGCCCCGACTCGGTACCGGTTGGCCGTTGAACGCTACGGAGCCGTTAGCCGAGTTCTCGAAGGCGAGGGGAGCCCTTTCCACGGCATTCCGCTGTCCGTCTACCCGCAGGGCTCCATGGCCATTGGAACAACCGTGCACCCGCTGGATGGCCCTCATGATCTCGACTTTGTCTTCGAACTGGGGATTCCGCATGATCGCATCAATCCAATGGCCCTCCTGTGGACGTTTTACGACTTCCTGAAGGGGCACGGAACATACGGCGACAAGGTCTCTCTGAAGAACCGCTGCGTCCGCATCACCTACGCCAACGACTTCTACATGGATGTTCTGCCGTCGTGCAAAGATCTCCAGTTGGGCGGGACGTGCATCAAGGTTCCTGACCGCGAACTCGCGAATTGGACCCCGAGCAACCCGAAGGGCTACGTCAAGTGGTTCCGCGATGCCTCGACTACCTTGCTCTTGATCGAAAAGGCTGCTCAGCCTGTCCCACCACAACAGCCAGCGGACGAGAAGCTGCCGCTTCAACTCGCGGTGCAGTTGATGAAGCGCTGGCGGGATGTCTTCTACGCCAACCGAAAACTGGCGCCGATCTCAATCGTTCTGACGACCCTCGCTGGACGGTGTTATCGCGGTGAGGCGTCGCCGAGCGCCGCGCTCTCCAGTGCCCTGGCGCGAATAGTCGGCGCCGTCGACGCCGCTGACTTGCAAGGCCGCCGCCTCGTGATCACGAATCCGTCGAACCCACAAGAGGACCTGAGCGAGAGGTGGGACGACAACACCGATGCGTACAAGGCATTCAAGGCCGGCATGCGGCACTTCTTGAAGGACTGGGGCCGAGTCCTTTCTGGCGGCCGAGAAACAAATCGTTTGCTCGAAGAACTATTCGGCGAGCCAGTGACGAAGGCGGTAGTCCGGCAGGCACAGAGGCTCCAGGAGAAGCGGAGGGCAAACCAACTCGGAGTCCGATCGAGCGGAGTGATTACCATGGCGCCTGCTGCCGCCGCGGCATTCCGCCCAAACACGTTCCATGGCAAGGCATAAGTATCTGCGCCCGAAATTGCCGACGACTGCACAGCAGGATTGGCTCATGCGAGCCAAGTACCCGCAGTTTCGATCAAAGGGCAATCGCGGCAACCAGATCACGTGGACAGGGGCACTTCAGCCAACTGCACGGAGTGCTACCTATCTGGTGGAGGTCAGCTACACCGTTCCGGCGAGGCCGAGAATCCGGGTCCTGCAACCGGAGTTGAGGCGACGCGAAGGATGCCAGAATCTGCCGCATGTTTTTGAGGACGACCTTCTCTGCGTTCATGAGGCGCAGGACTGGAACGCCACGATGATGATCGCCAACACCATCGTGCCTTGGATCAGCGGTTGGCTGTACTTCTACGAGGTCTGGCTGGACACAGGGTATTGGGAAGGTGAGGGCACGCATCCGCACCGACCAGAGCATCAGTCCGCGGCATGAGGGCTATGGCAGCGAAGAGGACTCAGCGAGGATACAAGGATCAGACTCTGAAGCTCCTGTGGGGGCGGGCAGCGGGAAGGTGCTCGGCCCCATGGTGCCGGGTGAATCTGATTGCAGACGAGACGGGATACGACCCTGCGGTTCCGATTGGGGAGATTGCTCACGTTGAAGCGGCGGCGGATGGCGGACCCCGAGCCAACTCCGCCTTATCGCGAGAACAGCGGGACTCCTACGAGAACCTCATTCTGCTCTGCGCGCATTGCCATGCGCGCTTCGACCGTCAAGAGAAGTCCCATTCGGTGGAAGCCATTCGCAAACTCAAACAGGATCATGAGGCTTGGGTAAAGGCGAGTCTCCCGGAGCGAGGGCGATCGACACGCGGCTGGCGCGCGATTCTTCTTCGGGGTGACCATCCCGTCGATCCAGCAACATTCGAAGAGGCGATCTCGCCGGACCACCTTGAAGGTGGAGTCTTTGAACTGAGTGTTGCTGGCATCGGAAACAGTTGGAGTGATGTGCCGGCCCTGCTGAGCGGCGGATTGGAGCCGGCTCTCGCGGTCAGTGATCTGTTCGAGAGCCGTTTCGCCGTGTTTCCGCTCGCCGCGGTGAGCGCATGTCTCTATCTTGGATACCTATTGACGAACCGACCGACAATCCAACTTTTTCAATTTCACCGTGACGAGAGAACCTGGGTTTGGCCGGGGATTCCGGCCGAACGAGAAGGTCTCTCCGTGGCCACAGTGCACGGATGTGAGGAACCCTCAGACGTGGCCTTCTTGTTCGAACTGAGCGCTGCCATCGATCGTGAGAGAGTGAGGTCTATCCTCCCGGCCCGGACGCAGATCGTTTCGGTGTCAGTCCCGACTCCTCGAACGAGCTGGCTCCAGTCGCCCCGTCAGCTGGTTGAATTGGCGCGCACGGCGAGAGAGATCTTTGAAGACGTGGTGGCCAACAGCCCAGGAGCTGGCCGGTGGCACGTTTTCTATGCTGGCCCGGCGCCTGGGGCGGTTGCGGTCGGTCAGCAGTTGAACCCAACCATGACGCCGCCGGTACAGTTGTACGAGTTCCGGCATCCAGGCCACATCCCGAGCGTCCTCATCGAAGGCAACCGAATCGAAGTCCGTAACCCATGAAAGGAAACCATCAATATGGCCAATCGAAAATCACCCCCAGTCCGGCATGATGCCCCAGGCATGAAGGGTCCCCGAAGCAGGAATGAGGACGGGGAGCTTCGCCAGAAGCGCGGAGACACGCGCGTAGGAACCATCGAGGAACAATATGGCGTCAACTTCGGTGTACGGAGCGACATGAAGCTCGACACGCTGCGTGAACGCCTTGGCGCGACGTCAATAGATGACCTCATCTCATCGACAAGGCCGGTTCATAGACGACCGGGTCCGTCGCCCGCTTCTGCCAACATGTCGAACTGAACAGCGGAATCGAGGTGTTGGTGGACCAGGGGGATACGGTACCGCGGCTCGCTCGGTGTTTGACTGTCCGAGGCCAGGAAGCGTCAACGCCCGCGAGAGCGCTGCACCGCGCGGGCTAAACTTCCTCGCCGCCACCCTCGGATCCGAGCCGGGGGTCCGGAAGCGAGAAAAGCTTCTCCAATTCCGCAAGGTCCGGATCGGCAATCACGAACTCCGGCTGGCTTGCCAGGTCACCTGCCCCATTGGGGAAGCTCTTGGTCCAGCGAAGCGGCATTCCGCTGCCGACGGACATGAACCTCTCCAACGTATCTTCCTGGTGCGCGCGATAATGCGCACGAAGCGCCTCCATCAGCAATCCCTCGCTGGGAGGATTGGTGATGTGGACGCCCTGGTATTTGAGCCGAGTCGTGGTGTACCGCTGAATCCCGAGGACAGTGGTCGAGACGATGCGAAGCGCCACCCCGCCGTCACCCAACGGCTCGGCCGCGAAGACGAAAACCGAGAGGTAGTGGTCGCTGGTTGGCTTTATGTCACGCTCCGCTTGGAGCGCGTAGTTGTCGGCGAACTCCGCCTCAGCCAGGAGCGAGAGGATAGTCGGCCTCTCGAAGACCGCACGAATCGTGAGTGCCATCAGTGGTTCGATACCCATGGTACCGCCGAGCCTCACGAACTGACCCTTGATCCCGCACGAAACTCCCGGATGATGCTTCTGATCTCGCGTATCGTGATCCTTCCGACGTAGAAGAGCTTCCTGAGTTTGTGGTCGGGTACCCAAACCAGGTCCCCGAGGCGGCGATAGCCAGCACCGATCAGCGATCTGAGGACTACCGGGCGCAGACGAATATTGTGCTTGGCCAGGCCTTGGGGATCATCCAGCGCGATATCCATCCAGGCTGGGCGCCGCGCAGGGTCGAGCGAATCGAACTGCATTTTCTGCCCCAACTGGAAACCTGTCGAGTAGGCCTCCTGGACCAACTTCAACATACTCTCCCGCATCTGCCGCTTGGTGCACAGGACTTGATTGCCGCGAGTAGCCGGCAATGAGCCCAGCGCGACATCCACCAAGTCCTCGGCAACGGCCGGATCGATTTCCTCGAACACGCTCACTCTCCTCCTACGTGAGAATACACGGCTCGGGCGACAGCGGGTGTTGACAACATCGTCCAACCCGGCCAACAAAGTCGCAAAACTTCCAACTCGCGCTGGTATTAGTTGACAGGGGCGCGAACGCGCTCCGGAACACCAGATAGCGGGCAGGCCGCCAAGCGGGACTCGTTGTGGGTGCTGGACATTGCATCGAGCAGCCACACGTTCCGGCCGCCGGCGGCCGTTTTCTCCCTTGTCCACGCCCACTGCCCTCGCCTGCGACCTGCCATGGAGGACACATGGGCGTGGGCGTGGACCCCAGCTTTGACGAAGCCATCCGCGAGATCGCCGCACTGCTGGCCGTCGCGTATCGCCGGCACGCGAGGGTGCGCCATGTGGGTTTGCTGAATCCGCCGCCTCCGTCAACAGAAGCCCTTGATAACACGGGGGAACCGAGCCCTCATGAACCTACGTTGACGCGCCGGAGAAAGGAGTCACGGAGGTTATGAGGAAAGAGGGCAGGTTGCCAGGCATTGAGGATTTGCCAAGGATGACCGCCACGGAATTGCAGTCGGTCCACCAGGAGATGTTCGGTGCCGCGCACCCGATTTCGAACTGCCAGCACCTGCGCCGGAAGATCGCCTGGCACATCCAGGCGGCGAAAGAAGGCGGCTTGCCCGAATCGGTCAGGCAGTACGCCATCGGGATCGCGCGCGGAACGGAGCTTCGTTCGCGGATCTCGGAGAACGCCTCGCGGCGGCAGGCTGCAATGCCGCCGGATCGCACAGCGACCACGGTGTTGGTCCAGACGCAGGATGCGCGGTTGCCGATGCCGGGAAGCCTGATCGTGAAGAAGTACAAAGGGCGAACGCTGGTGGTGAAGGTCCTCGACGACGCCTTCGAGTACGAAGGCCGCCGGTTCAGCTCGCTGAGCGCCATTGCCGGAGAGATCACGGGCACACGGTGGAATGGCTTCGCGTTTTTCGAGTTGACGAAGGAGTCCGGGCGTGGGCACTGATCTCCGGAGGAAAGATAGCGGCAACGGCAACGGCAGCGCGCGCTCGGCCATGCGCTGCGCGATCTACACGCGGAAGTCGACAGACGAGGGGCTCGATCAGGCGTTCAACACCCTCGACGCGCAGCGCGAAGCCGCCGAGGCATTCATCAACAGCCAGCGGCACGAGGGCTGGCTCGCCCTGCCGCAGAAGTATGACGACGGCGGCTACACAGGCGCCAACATGGACCGGCCGGCCCTCAAGCGGCTCCTGTCGGACATTGAATCCGGCGTCGCCAACTGCGTGGTGGTCTACAAGGTGGACCGGCTCACCCGCTCCTTGCTGGACTTCGCGCGCATTGTGGAAGTCCTGGACAAGCACGGCGCGACCTTCGTTTCGGTAACACAGCAGTTCAACACGACGGCCTCCTTGGGGCGTCTCACGCTGAACATCCTGTTGTCGTTCGCCCAGTTCGAGAGGGAGATGATCTCCGAGCGAACCCGCGACAAGATGAGCGCTGCGCGGCGCAAGGGTAAGTGGGTGGGCGGCAACCCCGTGCTCGGCTATGACGTCGCCGCCCAGGGTGGCGCTTTGGTGGTAAACCCGGCGGAGGCGCAGCGGGTGCGCGAGATCTTTGCGCTGTACCTCGAGCATGGATCCCTGATTCCGGTAGTCGAAGATCTCGACCGCCGAAGCTGGCGGATGAAGGCCTGGACGACGCGAGAAGGGCGCGAGGCCGGCGGGAAGCCCATCGTGAAGAACAGCCTCTACAACATGCTGACGAACATCATCTACACCGGCAAGGTCGCATATGGAGGCCAAGTCTACGAGGGCGAACACGACCGGATTGTCGACGACGAGACCTGGAACCGGGTCCAGAGCGGGCTGAGCCGGAATGGCCGCCGCGGCGGCCGCAACGTCGGCAATAAGCATGGCGCGTTGCTGAAGGGCCTCGTGCGCTGCGCGAGCTGCGATGCCGGCATGGTCCATAGCTACGTCAGCAAGAAGAACCGGTTCTACCGCTACTACGTCTGCGTGAAAGCCCACCAGCGCGGCTGGGCTCAGTGCGAAACCCGGTCGGTTTCGGCGCCGGCGCTGGAGAACGCCGTCGTTGAACAACTCCGCGGCATCGCCCGCAACCCAGCCATGTTGCGTGCCGTCCTGCGCCAGATCGAGGACCATCGCCTCCAGGACGCGGCGAGCATCGATAAAGAGAAGGCCGCCATCGAGGTGGAGCTGAAGAAGATCGCGCAGGAGACGGGCGACGCGGCCTCGATGGCGGGCGGCGTCCGGTTGGCGGCCGGCCATCCGGTTGAACTCCAGGATCGCATGACTCATCTCGCCGGCCGCCTGGCGGACATTCAGCAACAGATGGCGGGAATCGAGGCCGAGCGCGCCAACCCCAGGGACGTCGAGGCGGCGCTCCAAGGGTTCGACCCCCTTTGGGACCAGTTGTCGACCTGGGAGCAGGAGCGATTTATCCGGACCCTGGTCGAGCAGGTTCGCTACGACGGCAGGACGGGAACAGTGACGGTTGGTTTCAGGTCCAGCGGAATCCGCGACCTGTGCGAATGGGCACCTACCAATACAGAGGATCATGCCAATGCCAGGCAGCAGGGCTGAAATTCAGTTCCGGCTTCACGCCACAAGGCGGCCATCCGGTCCGTCACCCTCCGGCAGCGGCCGCTTGCCCCGGGTGACGCAAGTGTTGGCGCTGGCGATTCAATTCCAGGACATGCTCGATCGGGGCGACGCCCGCGACTACGCGGACTTGGCCCGGCTCGGCTGCCTCACGCGGGAGCGGATGAGCCAGATCATGGAGTTGATCTGGCTCGCACCGGATATCCAACGGGAGATCCTGGAGTTCCCGTCGACCGCTACGTCGAGGTTTCCCGTGAGCGAGGTAGCTGTGCGGCGAATCGCCGGGAAGCTGCGGTGGGCCGAGCAGAGGGAACTCTGGGCAAGCCTAAAGAAACACAACCACTTAGAGTGAACCAGTTTTCCACAGCCATCCACAGCCATCCACAGCCACCTTCCCGTCAAGAAGAAAATCCAAAGCGGAATCAACCGCTTGAAGTGTGAGTTGTTGTTCGCTTTGTGTTCGCCATGCTAAGCTGGAGACTCGCTGCATTTGCAGTTGCGTTCATGGGCTCTCAGCCCCCTCCCGAGCATGCACTTGTCGGGAGTCAAAGCACGTGGCCGCCGAAGAACGACCATGCACGGAGCCCCCAAATATAAGGAGGGTCTCTGTGCCTGGTATCTTCAATCCTTTGTCCTTTTTCCGTCACGCTCCAAACACACTACTGGAGCAGTTCTTTTCTTCCGTTCCTGCCTTCGCAGGGTTCGACTGGAGCGCCGTGAGTAAGCGGCGCGTTGAGTCAATCAACGAGCAGTGCAATCTGATCCCCCCTACGGAATGCGCCAGAATCTTCAACGTCTTTCGGACGGTCGAATCGCTGGCCACTCCCATCGGCACGCAGATGCTGCTCGAGGCCGCCCGCGACATTGACATCGACATCGCCGCAGAGCTCGCGGCGAAGGCGAGCGCCCATGAGCGCGCTCTCTGGTGCTATCTGCGGGACAAGCGGATCTTCCGGACCGCGCGCATGCTCGGGCACATCGACACGCTGCCGAAGCGGTCCTGGGAGACCCTGAAGAACCTGCCGGTGGAAGCGATCGGGGTCACGCCGGAAATGCTGGCGGAGCTCGGGCGGCAGTTCTCGGAGTTCTTCTGGGCCACTCAGAAGCGCGGCGAAAGATGCGTTGTCGAGCACCGGCGGCGTGAGGGCGATGTGGACTGCTTCTTCGCGTATCCGGCCGATTACCTCGAAGAGCGTTTCGGGTATGACGATGATGGTCAGTTCGAGTTCCAGCGCCGGAGACCGGCCTTTGAGGTCATCTTCGGGTATCACCGCCGGGACGGCACTACCGACGCCTACGTCCAAGGCGGCCAGAAAGTCCGGCACCCGTTGGCGCAGATCTTCGCGAAAGTGGTTCTCGGGATCGACCACCTGCCGGAGCCGTTCGCCGAAGAGCCCTTCAATCTGGAGATCTTCAAGAACCCGAACATCACGTTTCCTACCGATCCCGCCGACAACATCAGACTGGTCCGCGTGCAGGCCATGCGGCTCCAATTCCACGGCCACCGCGCGGGACGCATCACGGTCGCAATTGACGCGAAGTCCAGAGACGGATCGGTGTACGACGTGATTGCCGACAAGCTGGCCGAGAGGCACGCCCGGCTGACGACTGCCACGGTCCTCGGGGTCACCATGCAGGCTTTCCAGCGGGATGATGACGACAAAGAGAGGGTCGTGCCGTTTAAGATCAGCGCGCCCGCAACCTGCGACCTGGGAGACAGCCCCGAAGAGCAGCTCTTACGCCGATACCTGCCCGATTGGGGAATCGAAAAGCATGCCGATGATCTGGCCACGGCTGCTTGAGCGGCTGGCATCCGGTGATCCTGTCGTCGGTGTCGAGGAGGCCCGGAGGTGGGGCAGGCTCGAATTTGAGCGCGCCGTCAGTTTGGGAATCTTCCGTGAAACCGAGGCGGCGCGCTGGATCATGTGTGATGTCTGTCCGGAGCGACACTGGTCCGAAGTCATTTGCGTGGCCGGCGGCCGGCGCATGTTCATCTCATGCCCGGAGGAAGGCTCAGTCAATGTGGAACCCTGGCGGCTGCGGCAGTGGCGAATTGACACCGGGCGACTGGCCGAGGTGGTCGCGAAGGCCTTGGATCTGTCCGGCGCCGTCCGCACCATTGATCTTGGGCGGCTGTTTCACCTGGGCCGCCGCCGGCTGGCCGGACGGTTCCGGGATCTTTTCCTCGTCGCCGGCGACACGGATAAACTGACCGCCGATTTCGAAAAGCTGTTGCGCTACGACGGATGGAGCTCCGGCGTGGTCCTCGTCCCGCATGCCAACGGCTGCGGCGCTGGAGCTCCATCAAAGTTGCGGGTCATCGATCTGTGTTCGGTCAGCCAGCTCGCCGACGGAATGTTGACGATCGACCTCGACTACATCACGGACTGTCTTGGGGATGATACGCCAGTCCGGACTGACCGCAGCCAAACAATCACCGCCCCGCCGGATGCCGGCTGGAGCGAGGTGAGTGTGGTCCTCCACGACACTTTCATGCGGGTGACGATCCGCGGCAAGGAAGCAGAGCGGGACTATTCGCAGGCGGGCTTCCGGGATCCGGATCAGCGCCTCGAATTGCTCAAGCTGTTTGCCGCGGCACGGGGCACGCTTCATAGCGACCGAATCTCGACCGTCATCCAGGGAGATACTCCTTTGAGGACGCGCATCAGCCGGCTTCGCCAACTCTTGCAGGACCTGATCGAGGTGGACGGCGATCCGATTGAGCACATGAAGAAGGCCAACACGTATTCCTGTCAATTCGGAATTCGTCTTGCCGATCACTGGGGGCATCCGACGCCGGAAGGCGCGACCTGGATGGACTTCAGCTTTCATGAGTCCCCGGACGGGCGGTTGCTGGTGAGCGTGTCACAGAAGCAGAGGTTCCGTGCCCGGAGCCGGGTGAACAAAGTTGGTCCATCGACGGGTGAGGTCGCCGAGCGCGACGCGCCCAACGGCAGCCTCTACTCGCTTGAAGAAATGCGCCTCCGGACGCCTGCCGGCAAGCTCACGGCGGAAGGCGCCGCGTTCATTAAACTGGTCCGGTCCCGTGGCCGCCTCCCGCGCCGTGGGGACGATCTGACCGTGCTCAATCTGGCCAAGCACCTCCGGGACTGGACGGGTGTCGAAGAACAGCCGTTTCGGTTCAGCGAAGGCACCGATTCATGGACGGCGCTGTTCGCCTGCTCGAGCGAAATCCACCCGGCAGAGTGACAAGTCACACTGGGCAGCCGTCCCGCCTGAAAAAATCTTCGAACTGAATCACTCCTGTTTTCAGCCATATAGCGGATTGGGCCGTCCCGCCGGGCCGAGTTGTGTGACACGTCACACAGCCAGTAGCAGAGGCAACGATGAATTCGGCACCTTCTGCTACCAAATCAAACCACGACCAGAACCAGGTATCTCCTCGCGCCAACGCCGGCACGGAGAGCCTGGTTCGGGAGGCATTCAACGACATCGCACTTGTCATCGGCGGCGTCGCTGTCCTCCACCATCTCGATGACGACCTGACGTGGACGCTCATGAAGCGGCTGGACCGCATTCGCGTCCGCTTGCTGTGCGATCTCAATGGGACCTCCCGCCGCAGCGACTTCGAGCCAGCCGTTGCCCAGCCCCCGCGTGTGCATGCCGCGGTGGATGAATTCCTGGTCCGCAACCGCGCCGGGATGGGCGAGTGAGGCCGCCCATGAACGAACCAGTGCGCTTTTCGCAACTCTCCGCTCCCCGGCAGGTCCTGGTACGCCTCCTACAGTCGATCAACTTCGGCTACGTGGAAGGCCTCGAGGTCCGCTGCTGCGAGCCGATCTTCAACCCCGCCCCAATGGTCTTTGTGGAGGTGAAGCTGGACGCCGCGAATGGCCCTCGGCCGGAGAGGGAGTCAGCGGACTTCGAGCTGCGGAGTGAGGTCATCCGGCTAATGGAGCAGTTCGATCAACTGGGCGACGGCTCGATCGAGCGGATCGACATCCGCCATGGCGTTCCGAGGCGTGTCGTCATCGAGCGCCCTATCCAGGGGGTGCGGCGATGACGCCTTCGGCCGACATCACTCCCTATCTCCTCCAGCAGACCGCGTTGCGGGCCAGCCTCCTGCAATCGAGCTTCGGATTCGCCGCGGACGAATGGGACGATCTGCGGCAGGACTTAGCACTCGACTGCCTCCGTCGCCTGCCCAGGTTCGACGGGTCGCGCGGGAATTGGAAAGGGTTCGTCCACGGCGTGGTTCGCAACCACGCGTGCGTACTGGCCTCGCGACAGGGCCTTCGTCATCAGTTCCAGCCGCTGGGGAGCGATGACGGTTCCGAATCCCTGGACGCAAATGTTCATGAAGCATGCGCCGAGGACTTCCGCCCGGTGCTGGAACTGGGCCTCGACACGGAGCGTGTCCTCGCCAGCTTGCCGGAAGATCTGCGAAAAATCGCCCGGTATCTGGCAGAGATGCCGATCTCGGCCGTGCGGCGGAGGACTGGGCTCACGCCATCGCAGATGAACCAGCGGATCAGGCGGATTCGCGCGGCATTCACCGCGGCAGGCTTTGCAGCGGCGGGCCGCGGAGGCGCCCGATGATACGTCTCCCCCTCTCCAGCATCCGGATCGATGGCGGCACCCAGCCGCGCGCCACCATCAACCTCCAGACGGTATCGGACTACATGAACGACATGGCCAGCGGTGCGGAGTTCCCACCGGTGGACGTCTTCTACGACGGCAGGGCCTACTGGCTCGCCGACGGCTTCCACCGTATCCAGGCCGCGGAAAAGGCCTGCCGCAACGAAATCGTGTGCGAAGTGCATCAGGGGACTCAGCAGGACGCACAGTGGTACAGCTTCGGCGTGAACAAGGGGAACGGACTCCGCCGCACGAATCAGGACAAGCAGCGCGCGGTGAAGGCAGCCCTTCAGCATCCAGGCGGCGCAGGCCTGAGCGACGGCCAAATCGCAGCGCATGTCGGCGTGAGCGATCAGACGGTCCGCAACTACCGGCGCCGGATGGAATCCACTCCAAAAGCTTTGAAGTCAGCCAAGCGCAGGGGTCGCGACGGACGGACCATCAATGTGGCCAGGATCGGCAAGGCGTCGACAGCTCCACAGAGTCAATCGCCGCCTCAGCCTCCCGAACCGGCGGTGAGCGTCGCCGTTCCGAATAACGAAGCGCTCCCTTCGCGCGCGCCGGGCCGGACTAAGCGGTCCCAAAAGGTCGACCGGCTGGCCCGATTGACTCTGTCTTTCATCGAAGCCACAAAACATCTCGCCCTCCTTGTCGGCTGGCTGGGCGAAACCGCCGGCAAATTCGATGAAGCGGAATCGCTGCTGACGGACGCCAGCAGTGCCATCGCCGCGGTAATCGTGCAAATCGAACGGAAGGCGGTTGCGGCCGATCCGCTGAACGCATTCCGGTTGGGAATCCAGGAGACAAAATCATGACGCAACTGAGGGTGATGTCCGGAGCACTGGACGAATTGACGGAAGGCCAGATTGTGCTGCGCGGGGTGATCGACCCCGGTTCACTGGGCAGTCTGCTACAGCCAACGTATCAACGCGAAACGCTGCGAAAGGCAAAGACGCAGGAACTGATGGAAGCGTTTCGAAGCAGCACCGGGCGGGTTCCCGATGTGGAGCTTGCCGTCCGTGGTGAACGATATGGCTGCACCGACTCCAATGGAACCTACACCATCACCGGCGATGTGTACATCATCGACGGTCTTCAGCGGATCAGTGCGGCCAGACGGTTCGTCTCCGAAGGCGGCAAACCGCTGGTCGGCGCGATGATCCACTTCGAGACAACCGAGGCGTGGGAACGGGAGCGGTTCGACATCCTGAACATGTGCCGGACGCGGCTTTCCCCGAACATCCTGCTTCGCAACCGAACTGCGCAATGTTCATCTCTCTGCCGCCTTTACGATCTCTGCTCCGACGAATCGTTCGTTCTCTACCAGCGCGTCTCGTGGTCGCAGTACATGCGGCGCGAGGAGTTGCTGACGGCCTTGTCTTTTCTCAAGACGGTCATGCGTCTCCATTCCAAGTTCGGCGCGGGCCGCTACGTCTCCGTGGCCGGGTTGTGGCAGGCGCTTCCGCCCATGATGTCGAGCGTCGGCCACGCCACGATGATCGACAACGTCAAATCGTTCTTCCAGCTTCTCGACAGCACGTGGGGAATCCGCGGCATCCTTTACAAGGACCGCGCCACGCACCTGAAGTCCGGCTTCCTCTTCGCCCTCGCGGACGTGGTGTCCGGCTATCCGATGTTCTGGTCCGGGAAGAGCCTCTGCCCCGACCGCGACATGCAGAAGAAGATCGGCCAGTTCGGACTGAACGACCCCAACGTCCGGGCGATGGCATGCAGCACGTCGAGCATTGGCCTCCTGAGCAGGCTCATTGTCGATCACATCAACTCCGGGAAACGGACTCGCCGGCTGGTCGCGCCTGATCCTTATCAGGGCGGTACGCGGCGCGAAGTGTAGGACCGCGGGGGCGATCAATCATGACCGGAGCTCCTATGGTTTCAACCTATTCGATGTGGTCGCTGTTCCGGAACTGCCGGAAAGCGGTGGACTGGCGCTACCTCCAGCAACTGGTCCCCCTGGAGCGCGACCGGAACCTGCACTTTGGCTCGCTCATCCACGAGTGCCTCCAACTGTGGCATCAACGCCGCGACCTCGCAGAAGTGCTCGCACTGATTAGCGGGCTTTGTCCCAACCGGCTCCAGGACGACAACCAGAGGCGGGACTGGCACCTCGCCACCGCAATGATGCGGGCCTACGCTGAGCGGTACGCCGCCGATGACTTCGAGGTGATTGGGCTCGAGCACAACTTCGAGGGCCCGATCATCAATCCGGCGACCGGCGCGGCTTCGCGCAGCTTCGTGCTCGCCGGCAAGGTGGACGGCATCGTCCGCATTGGCGGTGAGCACTTCATTCTCGAACACAAGACCGCGGCGCAAATTGACGGAGACTACCTCGAAAAACTCTGGACCGACTTCCAGATCACTATCTACGCCCACTACATCGAGCAGACGATGGGCATTCCCATCACCGGCATCCTCTACAACGTGCTGGTGAAGGCCAAGCTCCAGCAGGGCAAGGGGGAAACGGAAGAAGAGTTCCAGGAGCGCCGCGCGGAGCTGCTGGCGAAGTCGAAAACCGGCAAGACCACGGCGAAACGAAGGTTGCCGGAGTCCGACGAAGAATTCCAGGAACGCCTCACCGAGAAATACGCTGATCCCGCCATGTTCCACCGCGAGATGCTGTACCTCTCGCGGGACCGCTTCGACGTCCTGCGCAGCGAGCTCTGGGAGCTGACCCAGGCCTTCCTCGATGCGCGCCGGCGCGGCGTTTTCTACCAGAACACCGCGTTCTGTTTCAACTACCAGCGGCCTTGCGCCTACTTCGCTCTTTGCCGCTCCAACGGCAATCCGAACGTGATTGAGAACTTCTACCAGCGCGTCCCGCCCAACACGGAACTGCGGGTACTGCCCAGCGACGCGCCGGAACCCACTTTTTGAAAAGGAGAACCATGCTGCCAACCGCAAAAACCCAACCCAAGCCCAACCTGGCCGACCTCACCGTGCTGGTGTACGGGCAGACGAAGATTGGAAAGTCCACCTTCTGTTCAAACTCCGAGGGTGCGCTTTTCCTCGCCACCGAGCCCGGGCTGAACTCGCTCGATGTCTATCAGGTCCCACTCCAGTCCTGGGACGACCTGCTCAACGCCTGCGCCGAAATCACGGAGGGGAAGCACCCGTTCAAGACCGTCGTGATCGACACGATCGACAATGCCTACAAGTTCTGCACGGACTACATCGTCAAGAAGCATAAGATCGAGCACGAATCAGACCTCGGATACGGCAAGGGATACGCCCTTGTCAACAATGAGTTTCAGCGGGTGCTGACGAAGCTGGCGTTCCTGCCGTACGGGCTGTTCCTGATCTCGCACGCCAAAGAGATCGAGGTGGACACGCGTACGGGCAAATACACGCGCATCGTGCCCACTTTGCCCGACAAGGCCCGCAAAATCGTACTCGGCATGGTCGACCAGGTCCTCTTCTGCGATCTGGACGTCCGCACGGCAGAAGACGGCGCCAAGGGCGTCCACCGCGTCATCCGCACCAAGCCCAGCCTGTATTACGAAGCCGGCGACCGGACCGGCCGGCTGCCGGAGACCATCGACCTGGACTTCAACAAGTTCCTCGAGGCGTACACCTCGGCGGCGGCGCCGTTGACGCCCAAGGCGGCCGCGAAGCCGGCTTCCGCGGCGGTGAAGTGAGTTTTCCGAAGGAGACCAGCATATGAGCAAACACACGATTGACCTATCCCAATTCGACGACGACTTTCGCGGTGAGCAACCCGAGGAGCGCGGCGATTTCGAGAGCGTTCCCGACGGCAAGTACCAGGTGACGGTCGAAAAGGTGGAATTGACCGAAGCCCAGAGCAGCGGCAACCCGATGCTCAAGTGGACGCTGCGCGTCATCGCACCGAAGTTCGTCAACCGGCTGATGTGGCGGAACAGCGTCATCACCCACAACACGCTGAAGTACGTGAAGACCGACCTGCACACCTGCGGGCTCGATCTCGACAAGCTCTCCGAACTGCCTCAGCACCTGAAGAAGCTGCTGGACGTGAAGCTTGAGGTCACCAAGAAGACCAAGGGCGATAACGAGAACATCTTCTTCAACCGCCGCATCGAGAACGACCGGACGCCCGGCAAGTTCCGGCAGGAGGCCGGGGACGCGCTTGTCCCGTTCTAGCCAGGGACCGGCGACGATCATCATCGACACGCGGGAGCAGGAGCCTTACTCGTTCGATCCCCGGCTGGCGGCTGCCGTGCGGCGGGCGCTGCCGGCCGGGGATTACTCTGTCGAGGGCCTGGAAGAACGGGTCGCGGTGGAGCGGAAGTCGCTCGACGATTTCGTTTCGACGGTGATTCACAGCCGGAGCCGGTTTCGCGAGGAACTTCGGAAGCTGGCTGGGTACCGGGCGGCGTGCGTGGTCGTCGAGGCGGGAGTCGTCGACGTCCTGCTCCACCGGTACCGTGGCGACGCGCACCCGAATGCGGTGTTCGGCAACGCGCTGTCGATCATCCTGGATTTCCGTATTCCGGTGTTCTTCTGCGGGAACCGCCAGGCGGGCTGTCATTTCACGCAGGCGTACTTGCTCGCCGCGCATGCGAGGTGGGGATGACGACATCACAGCGTTCCAGCATTCGCGGGGTCGTGGAGGCCGTCTTCTACTCGGGACCCACATTCAGCGCCGGCCGGCTTCTGCGCGCGGACGGAAGTTCGGTGAAGTTCGCCGGCAAGGTATTCGTTCGGGAGAGTGACGCGGTTCGCCTGGAAGGCCGCTGGGTGGATCACCCAAAGTACGGACGCCAGTTCGAGGCCGAGTTCATGGGCCACGACCTGGAGATGGACCCAGATGGCCTTGCCAATTTTCTGGCCAACCACCCCGACGTGAAAGGAATCGGACCGGTAAAGGCCCGCTTGATCGCCGACGAATTTGGCCGCGGCTTCGACGGCGCGATCCGGACAAGGCCCGAGGCGGTGGCCACTGCGGCAAAGGTACCCGTTGAGACCGCCCTCGAGTTGCAGCGCGTTTGGGTCGCCAATAGCGACTTCAACGCGGCGATGGCGTATCTGTCGGCGTTTGGGTTGACTCATCATCAGGTCACCACGCTGGTGGGCAAGTTCGGCAGCCAGGTGGTGCCAATGCTGGAGAGCGATCCGTACGTGCTCATGCGCGAGATCTCCGGCTTCGGCTTCAAGCGGGTGGACAAGATCGCGCGCAAGATGGGTACGCCGAAGGACCTGCCGTCGCGGATTCGCGCCGGCATTCACTACTGCGTGCTGGCGGCGATGGACGACGGCGACTGTTGGGTCGAGTACGAGGATCTGCTCGACCGCGCCAACACGCTGCTGGTGATGGACACGCTCGACAGCCGGGAGGTGATCGAAGGCCACCTGGAAAGTCTGATCGCTGAGCAGAAGCTGGTAAGCCAGCCCTTCGAGCGGCTGGTCGTGGCGGACCCAGAGATCCACAGGATGGAGCGGGAACTGGCAGAGGTCCTGCGGGGCGCTCACGACCGAAACCCTCATGCCGTCGCCGACTTGAACGGTTTACTCGACGCCGAGGGCCCCGAACTCAACCAGGAGCAGAGGGAGGCCGTCAGCAACGCTCTGTCCTACTCGATATCGCTGATGACGGGCGGAGCCGGCAGCGGCAAGACATATGCTGTCTCGACGATCGCCAGCATTGCCGAGCAGCTTGAACTGAGTGTGGTGCTGGGGGCGCCAACCGGCAAGGCGGCAAAGCGGCTCGAACAGGTCGTGGGACACGAGTCCAGCACCATTCATCGGCTGCTGGGCTTCAACGGCAACACCTATTCCCGCGACGCGCTGAATCCCATCGAGGCAGACATCCTCGTGGTGGACGAGGTCAGCATGGTGGATGTGCCGCTCGCCTGGCGGCTGTTCCAGGCGGTGGATCTGAAGCGCACCGCCGTTGTCCTGGTGGGCGACCACAACCAGTTGCCGCCGGTGGGGCCAGGGAATCTGCTCCGGGACCTTGTCAAATCGCGCGCGATCCCGACCACCGTACTCACCAAGATCATCCGACAGGCGGGCGTGCTGAAAGAGAACTCCACGGCCATCTTGTCCGGCGAGGTGCGGCCCACGAGTGAGGCGAAGAATGGCGCGCGGCGGCCGTGGTACGTCATCGACAAGTTCACCGACGCTGGCGACATTCGGCGCATGCTGCTGCTTCTGTTCGAAGAAGTGCTTCAGGAACGGCTCGGCTATGACCTGGTCCGGGACCTCCAGGTTCTCACCCCTACGCACAAGGGACCGCTCGGGACGGTCGAGTTGAATATCGAGTTGCAGCGCCTGCTTCAGAGGAAGCTGTTCGGGTTTGATGTGCCGGATGTGGAAGCGGGGCACAGGCCGCGCTTCTATGCGGGCGACAAGGTCATTCAGTCGAAGAACGACTACGAACTGGGCGTGATGAACGGCTCCATGGGCGTCGTGCTCGGCGTCGAGTCAAGCGGCGGCCTGACAATCGACTTCGATGGTCGGGCAGTGGAGATTGAGGGCGGCAGCGACGCGCTTGGCAACATTCAACTCGCCCATGCGACCTCAATCCACAAACAGCAGGGCTCGGAGTTTCCCTGCGCTGTCGTGATCGTCCATAAATCGCATTCCTTCATGCATCACCGCAACCTGCTTTACACGGCGGTCACGCGCGCCAAGGACTCCGTGATTCTTCTCGGCGATCGCTGGGGCATTGAGAACTGCGCCGCAAAGCGCCAGGTGGACCGCCGCAACACATTCCTATCCTTCCTGCTCCATGCGGGGGCACGGTCGTGACGTCGCCTCCAGTGGATGTCCACGCCTACTACCGGCAGGTCACCGATGTGGATATTGGCGAGATCGCCCGCGAGCTGCTGGGCGCCCGCATCACGCAGGAATCACGCCAGACGCTGTTCTGCGATTGCCCGAACCACCGCAGCCAATCGCACCGGTCGCTTCACATCTGGCTCGACAAGCAGGGCTGGTACTGCCATGCGTGTGGTGTTGGTGGCGACGTCTTGCAACTGGTGGAGTTCGTCCGGTACGGCGCCGCAACTTGCGGGCACTCCGGCCCCATGCCGGAGTCGCACCGTCAGGCGCGCGACTTTCTCGCCGCTCGCGTCCGCTTGCCGCCGCTGTCGAAGGTCGCTTCCGGCAGCCCGGAACAAGCGGAAGAGGCGCACCGGCTCACGCTGCGTGTCCGCGAGGCGCTGACCGCGCTGGCGGATCTGTACCATCATCGGCTCGTCGGGAATCCGGAAGTCCTCGCCTGGTTCCGGGCGAAGTATGGGATCAGCGAAGAGACGATTGGGCGGCTGAAGATCGGTTACGCCGAAAACGGCGGGCACAGCGTCGCGCGCACGTTGATGGATGGGCCTGGCGCCTTCACCATGGGCGAACTGACGGCGACGTCCTCGTTCCGGCCCACGCCGCAGGATGGCATTGCCCCCTTTTTCGATGGCCGGATCGTTTTCCCGTACTGGAGCCGCGGCCACGTTGTGTTCATGATCGGGCGGCGCACGCCTTGGACGCCCGATCAGGGTTGGGAGAAGGCGAAGTACAAGAAACTCGCCGTCCGGAACGAGCGCGATCACAGTCACGTCGCTCCATGCATCCGGAACGACGTTCTCTACAACGAGGACGTACTGTTAACTCGCCCGGAGCGCGTGATCATCACCGAGGGGGTCACGGACTGCATTTCGCTGATGGAGCACGGATTCCCGGTCGTGTCGCCCGTGACGGTGCAGATCCGGGAGGCGGATTGGGAACGGCTGCTGCCGAAGCTGCGGGGCGTGAAGACGGTCTTCGTCTGCCAGGATAACGAGATCTCCGAGGCAGGGATGCAGGGCGCGTTGAAGACGGCACGCGTGCTCGCGGAACACGGAATCGCCACGCGTGTGGCCAGCTTGCCTCTCGGCGAGAAGCAGCGTACCGCACGGGAGAAGCTTGCCGGACTATCGGAAGGGAGTTCCGAGGCCGATGCAGCGATGGCGGATGCGAAGATCGATGTGAACGAGTTCTTCGCCTCCGGAAAGACCGATGCCGATTTCGAAGCACTCCTTGACTCAGCCGAGACCCCGCTGGAACTTGCCATCTCGACCCTCAGTGCCGAGGTGGCGGATGCGGATCTCAGCCGGTTGCTCGAGCCGATCCTGTCGGAGGTAGGCCGTCTCGATCCCATTGAACAAGACCGCCACCTCCGGTTGATCCAGGCGCGCTGCGGGAAAGTCCGGATGCCGGTCACCACACTGCGGAAGCAGTTAAAGGTGGTGGAGATTGCCCGCCCAAGACGTGCGGCTGGTGGGTTTGGCGGCGGCCGTCCGCGAGGGGCGGCAGCCCCGGAGCTGATCGGCGAGCCGGAACCCGCGCCGCTGCGGAGCATCCAGGTCAACAACAGGCAGTTGCGCGACGTGATCGCCGATGCCTGGGCCGCGATTCACGCGACTAACGAGCCCGCCGAGCCAGACTGCACGGATAAGCCGTTCCTCTTCCAGAAAGGCGGAGTGCTTGCGCGCATCGCTGGCGCGGGCGCTCACGCCAGAATCGAAACGCTGGGCGAGACGGCGATCTATGGCCTGTTGGCTCGATGCGCCAATTGGCACAAGGTGACCGAGGAAGCGGTGATCGCTGCCCCGCCGTCGCGAGACACCGCCCGCGACATGCTTGTGAATCCGGACCCGGCGCTCCCACGCCTGGAGTCGCTCCTCCGCACCCCGACATTCGGGAAAGACGCCGCGCCGATCACCGCTCCTGGCTACCACCGCGCGGACGCGCTCTGGATGTTCGCCGATGAGTCATTAGATGTCCCGGAGGTCCCCATTCACCCGGGCAAGGAGCAGATCGCGAGCGCCAAGGCGCTGCTGCTGGACGAGTTGCTCGTCGACTTTCCGTTTGTAAGGGATTCAGATCGCGCTCATACGGTCGCGGCGATACTGCTGCCCTTTCTACAGCGCATCATCGACGGCCCTACTCCGATCCATCTCATCGAGGCGCCGACACACGGCTCCGGCAAAGGACTACTGGCGAGCCTGATCAGCATCGTCACGACCGGTTCGGTGGCCGAAGGGCGAACCGTGCCGGAGAACGAGGACGAGATCCGCAAGATGATCACGGCTGAGCTCATTGCCGGCCGCCCCCTCATCCTCATCGACAACCTGAGCGAGAAGCGGCAGCTCGATTCGGCCGCCCTGGCTTCCGTCGTTACGCTGCCGTGTTGGACGGATCGGCTGCTGGGCGAATCCAGAATGCTGATCCTTCCGAACAAGGCCTTGTGGCTGATGACCGGCAACAACCCGCGGCTGTCGGGCGAGATGAGCCGGCGTTGCATCCGCCTTCGCATCGACCCAAGGATCGACATGCCGTGGCTGAGGGCCGGATTCAAACATCCGATGCTGACCGAGTGGGCCAGGGAGAATCGTTCGGCGCTGGTTCACGCGGGGCTGACACTGATTCAAGGTTGGATCGCTGCGGGAAGGCCGCTGCACGCAACGCGCCTGGGGTCGTTTGAGAGTTGGTCCGCAATCATGGGCGGCGTGCTGGAAGTCGCTGGCATCCACGGCTTCCTCGGCAATCTGAACGAACTGTACGAGGCCGCGGATACCGACGGCCAGATGTGGCGCGAGTTCACAGGCGCCTGGTGGGAGGCGTACCGCGAAGAAGCGAAGAAGGTCAGCGAGCTGAATCAGTTTTGCGAAGAGCGAGACCTGATGCCTTCCGTTCGGGGTGATGGCTCGGCACGCTCTCAGCAGACGCGGCTGGGGAAGGCGCTGGGCGCGAAGCGCGATCGGGTTTTCAATGGGCTCACGATCAAGCGGATCAGCCAAGGCAAGCACAAGGGCGCCATACTTTACGCCCTCGCGCCAGTGGATGGGACGAAGCAACCGGGCGCGGCTCCGTTGCGCGGCCCAGACCTCTTTGATGTGTTGGATGGGGACGTTGGGGACGTGGATGGGGACCTGGCGGATCAACGTCCCCATTCGCTCGGCCCAATCGATCCAATCAGTTACGGAGATCATGGGGACGTTGGGGACGTTGGGGACGTTTTTCCCTCCCCGCGCGCGGGAAAAACTCAACAATGTGCGTGCGGCGAAGTAGAGACAGAGAGAGAAAACGTAATTCGTGAGGGGGGCGAAACGGGCAACAACGTCCCCAACGTCCCCATGGCGTCCGCAACCAAAACAAAAGACGGCATTTATGTTATGGGGACGTTTGGCGGCGACGTCCCCATCACGTCCCCGTCACGTCCCCAAACCGACGACCGCGGCGGAATTGATCTGACCACCTTGCCGGAGTCCCCCGGCAAAGAGCCGCCATGACCCGGCTTCGCCATTGACCTGAACGTCAGACATTCACATTCAGTCAGGAGACCAAACGTGAGCACGGAGTGCGTCAATTTAACCACAGAGACGCCGCGCGGCAGTTCGCCGGGTTGCCTGTTCGTGTCCACCTCCCTGGCGACATGGACGACAGCAAGTCCGGAGCAGTTCGCCCGCGACTTCCAGATCAACGACACGGTGTATCGTCGGCTCGACCCCGAGTATTACGCCTGGCTGCGGTCGCGAATGGTGCTAGCCAAGAAGGCCGCGACCGCCGGGCAACTCGATGCGGCCTCATTTGAAGAATTGCGATTGCGGTTCAACGCCGTGCACGAGTGGGCGGTCGAGCACTTCAGCGAGGAGTGTTTGTTGGAAGCGGTGCGGACGATTCGCGCGGCCGAATACAACCCGCCCGTGGCCGAGGACGACCGCCCCCACGTCCCGGCGCCGGCCACGCGGAGATCCTCCGGCGATCACGTCTCGTCAGAGGCGATTGCCATGGTCGATGCGATTGCCGAGCACGCGGTCTCGCTGGGATGGAAGCGCGAAAGGCTTTGCGGCACTGGTGGCAATGTGGCTTTCGATCCGCGGCGCGGACTCGTCTGCCTTCTGAAGCCCGGCGATCGGATCGGCGAGGTCACGTCGCAGTCGATCGAGATCATCCATCCACCGCCGTCGGAGGCGCGCCATCGATTCTACAACCCGGACGTGGAACAGCCATGGGTGAAGAAAATCGCTGCGGCCTCGCAAAAAACCGAAAATCCGTGATGCGCTCCGGGTATTAGTAAGTGAAGGGTCGGTTCGGACGACGAGCGCCAAGCGCACTCCCCGAAGGATCCCTCCCAACAACACCCGAGGGCCGGGACTCTCGAAAATCTCCTTCCCGCATCCTTCACAGGATGCGTGTCCCTTCATGCAGAATCAAATCGCACTTTACAACGCCGACGGCGAACTGATTGATCGGATCACCGAACGGAGATTGGTGAAGCTCCAGGCCCTTGGGCGGATAGCTCGTGTCGTCCGTCACCGAAAAGGGCACATCAACCGAGCGATGCAGATTCGCCTGCATGGCGAAGGAAAACCGGCGCGGCCAGCCGATTACACGGGAACCAGGTACAGCTTCAAGCAACGGTTGAGCGACGGCCACTCCTGCTGGCGTTTGCGGGCGTTGGGCGACCGGCCATCGGAGACCGACCTGGCTCCGGAGGAAGTCCGGCCCCTGTTCATGGGCGTATTGCTCGGCTGTTTGTCGCCCGCCAAAACTTGAGTTCAGGCAAGGTGTTTCGACTCCAAAAGATTTGAAGTGGGCAAGGCCGGAAGGCAGCATATCGAGGCGGAAGTCATAGCAAGTTTGGGTCCTTCCTGGGCCTGACGGCGGCGGGTGTCCGGATGGCACGCTTTCGCTACCGATACGCGCGAAAAGAGGTTGTCGGTTGTCACCCTGCGCCGAATTTCGGCCGCGGGCGACTCCGGGTGCCAGGAGGATATCAGTGGCTGATTCAGCGAGTCTGCAGGCACGGTCGTTCGGCAAGACCACGGTGCCGACACCGGGCACACCGGTTCGGCTCTCTTCGGATCTGAACCTGCGGGTCAGCCGGATACGGCTGGCGGTTGCCATTGGCGAAGTCGGGCGCGTGTTCCTCGGCATCTCGGGGATGAACAAGGCAACGGGCGTCGGCGTGATCAAGGAGTTCTGGCCCACCGGCGCGGGCGGCGGTGTGGCTGATGAGTTTGTGATCGACTCGCCGAACGGCGATCTGCTGCGGCCGGCGGATTACTACATCGATGCCAACACTGCAGGCGAGGGGTTGATCGTTGCCTACTGGATCTGGGTCCCGAACTGGAGCAGCTGATCTGCTGTCGCCGACGATGGCGAAGCGGATCGAGTTCTGGCCGGTCGGGAAGCTGTCGCCCTATGCACACAACGCACGGACGCACTCGAGCGAGCAAGTAGCGCAGATTGCCGCGAGCATCGCGGAGTTTGGTTTCAATGCGCCGATCCTGGTCGATTCGGCAGCGGGGATCATCGCTGGACATGGGAGGTTGTTGGCTGCGCGGAAGTTGGGGCTGACCGAGGTTCCGGTCATCGTCCTTGACCACCTGACGGAGACGCAGAAGAGAGCCTACATCCTGGCCGACAACCGCATCGCGGAGAACGCGGGTTGGGATGAGGATCTGCTGCGCCAGGAACTGGAAGCACTCCAGGCTGAGGAAGTCGCCCTCGACCTGCTCGGCTTTGGCGACGACGACCTCGCCGCGCTGCTTCCGCGGGAGGATCATCCCCAAGCAGCTGAGGCCCCTGAGGAGGAGATTCCCGAGGCACCGATTGTTGCGGTCACGCAGCCGGGAGATCTGTGGTGGATCGGTCCGCACCGGCTGCTCTGCGGTGATTGCCGGGATCTGGTTGTTGTGAAGAAGGTGTTCGAGCACACGAAGGCAGCCGTGGCGGTCACCTCGCCGCCGTACGCGACGCAGCGAGAGTACGACCCTTCAAGCGGGTTTCGACCAGTGTCACCGGATGAGTATGTCGCCTGGTACCGCGCGGTGGCGGCGGGCATTGAATCGGTCCTCGCGCCGGACGGCTCCTACTTTCTCAACATCAAGGAGCACGCCGAGGACGGACAGCGCAGCCTCTATGTGAAGGACCTGACGCTGGCCCACGTGCGGCAGTGGGGCTGGCGGTTTGTCGATGAGTTCTGCTGGCGCAAGACCGATAACGGTGTGCCGGGTGGATGGGGCAATCGCTTAAAAAATGCCTGGGAGCCGGTGTTTCATTTCTGCCGCCAGCCACAGATCAAGTTCCGGCCGAAGGCGGCCGGGCACGTGTCGGAGGACTGCTTCGACTATTCGCCTGACAACCCGAAATCGACTTCGGGGAGCGGTCTGCTCGGGACCGGCGCGCGCGGCGAAGCCGCTGGGCAACCGGGAGTGGACGACGAAGATGGCCGCTTCACCGGGATTGCCCGGCCCAGCAATGTCATCGAGGTGAAGTCGGAGAGTAGCCAGGGGTCGCACTCGGCTCCGTTTCCTCGGGCGCTGGTCGAGTTCTTCATCAAGGCGTTCTCGGATGCCGGCGACATCGTATTCGATCCTTTCCTGGGAAGCGGTACCACGATGGCCGCGGCTGCCGTTCTCGAACGCGTCGGCTATGGAACCGAGATCAGCCCGGCCTACTGTGATGTGATCTTGCGCCGGATCGAGCATCTGACCGGTATCGAGCCGGCCCTCGCGACCGGAGAGAAGTTCAACGACATTGCCGCGCAGCGCGGCGCGAGCGGCGCTGACGGCGATCTGCGGCTTCGCGATGCGAAGTCGATCCGCCGGAAGCCGAACGGAATGCCTTGCTACGCCCCGAAAGGCGGCGTTCGGTAGCGGCACACACTCAACCCAAACCAACTGACAAGGAGACAACACCAATATGTCCGAAGTTGCCACGCCGAACCAGGCCGAACGCGAGTTCGAGACCGGGACGGACGAGTCCTTCAAGAACGCCAACGCCACTGGCACCGCCACGCACAATGAGAACCAGCGCGTGACGTACGCCAACATCAAACGGACCTACGACGTGTACCAGGACCTGGACATCCAGGCCGCGCGCCAGGCCCAGATCGAGCAGACGCGGCTGAACCAGATCGCGTCCCAGGCGCTCCAGAACGCCGTCGAGACCGCGAACATGGTGAGCAAGCGGAGCATCGAACTCAACAACCTGGCGCACGACTCCTTCTGGAACCCCGTGGCCAGCGGCGCCGGCATGAACCTCACTGCCGGGGCCGTCCCCGCGAACCGCGCGACCGACGTGAGCGCGGCCGGCGTGGGCGTCGACGCGCAGGCCGTGGCCGCCGCCGTCGCCAAGCAGGTGGACGCGACCGTCACCCCGGTGCTCGCCACGCTGCAACAGATGATCCAGGCCATGACCACGGCCACCACGGCGATCGCCAACACCGTCAACCAGGCGCAGCCGAAGGCGACCGCCTAGGCTCTTCCTCCGAACCGGGGCGCGCGTCGCCACGCGCCTTGTGGCGCGCCGCCCCGGATTTTTCGCTGGAGCCACCATCCATGAACACGCTACTCATCATCCTCAAGATCTTCCCGCTGGTCCTCGCGGCCGTGAAGGCTGTCGAAGAGGCCATCCCGCTGCCTGGCCAGGGCAAGAAGAAACTCGATCTCGTGCTCGACGTCTTGAAGTCCGCCTACGACGCGAGCACCGAACTCACCTCCGGCTTCTCCTGGGAGAAGCTGGTCACCGCCGTCGTGCCGATGATCGAACGGATCGTCGCGCTCCACAACGCTCTGGGGCTTTTCCAGAAGTCCACTTCCGCAGCGAGCAAAGCATGACAGACCTGCAGGTAGTGCGTTGGCCGGTCGAGAAGCTAATCCCTTACGCCCGGAATGCCCGCACGCATAGTGACGAACAGGTCGCCCAGATCGCGGCGTCGATCGCCGAGTTCGGGTGGACCAACCCCATAATCGCCGGAGCCGATGGGATCGTCATCGCCGGCCACGCACGCCTGCAGGCCGCCCGCAAACTGGAGATGACCGAAGTGCCGGTCATCGTGCTCGACCATCTGAACGAAACGCAACGGCGCGCGCTCATTTTGGCAGACAACCGCCTTGCCCTAAATGCTGGGTGGGACGAGGAGATGCTCCGAGTCGAACTGGAGTCGATCCGCGAGGACGGCTTCGAGCTGGACGTGATCGGCTTTACGGACGACGAATTGGAAGACCTGCTCTGCGGGCCAGAGCAGGTCGTTGCTGGCCAGACGGACGAAGATTCCGCACCGGAGGTGCCGGAGACTGCGGTGACCGTGCCCGGCGATGTTTGGATCCTGGGCCAGCATCGATTACTCTGCGGCGACTCGACGCAGATGGAGGCTGTGGAAAAGGTGCTCGCCGGTGGCTTGGCCGACATGGTTTTCACCGATCCGCCCTACAACGTGAACTACGGGGCGACGATGAAGGACAAACTGCGCGGCAAGAAGCGCAAGATCGCCAACGACAATCTGGGTCAGGACTTTGAGCAGTTCCTCCGTGATGCGTGCCTGAACATGCTGACCGTCACCAAGGGCGCGATTTACATCTGCATGTCTTCGTCCGAGCTCCACACGCTGCATCAGGCCTTCACGGCCTCCGGTGGCCATTGGTCCACGTTCGTCATCTGGGCCAAGAACACCTTCACGATGGGCCGGTCGGATTACCAGCGACAATACGAGCCAATCCTCTACGGCTGGAAGGAAGGCACAGATCATTTCTGGTGCGGCGCCCGCGACCAAGGCGACGTGTGGCTGGTGAAGAAGCCGGTCTCGAACGACCTGCATCCGACGATGAAGCCGATCGAACTCGTAGAACGCGCCATCCGGAACAGCAGCAAAAGCCGGGATACAGTGTTCGACGCCTTCGGCGGTTCCGGTTCCACTCTGGTCGCTTGTGAGCGCGCGGAACGCCAGGCGCGCCTGATCGAGTTGGAGCCGAAGTACTGCGACGTGATCGTCCGCCGGTTCCAGGAGTTCAGCGGTAAGCAGGCGACGCTCGAAGGCGATGGCCGGAAGTACGCCGACGTAGCCGCCGAACGGCTCGGGGTGGCGGCATGAATCGAGCGATGCCGCCGCGAGGTCGCGGCCGTGGAGGCCGAGATAATTGCAGGCAATCCGGATTTGCAGGGACTCTGCCTGGCGTTGTCTGACTGGTCCGCTGAGCTTCGAATTCTGGAAAGCCTTCCATGGAAAAGCAGATTCTTCAACTCTTGATCCCCGCCGTCGGATTGGTTTCGGGGCTGATCGCCACTTACGTCAGCCTCCAGAACCGAGCGCTGCTCGCCGAGGTGCGGCGGGAGATGGCCGAGATGGAGACACGCTTGATCGAGAAGTTGAATGGCAAATACGTGAGGAGCGGAGAATGCCAGCTCCGCGAACAATTGGTCCAGGAACGGCTGGCGGCGATCATGGACGATCTGAAGAACAAAAGCGCCGCCGGTGTTTGAGGCCGGCGGCGGTGAGGAGAGGGCGCTGCTACTTCGTGGCGATGCGGTAGAACCGGCCCGCGTCAGTCTTGATGGACTCGACGGTGAGACCCATCTTCTTGCCGAGGGCGCCGGAGATGAAGCCGCGCACGCTGTGGGGTTGCCAGCCGGTGGCGGATTGGATGTCGGCGAGCGAGGCGCCTTCCGGGCGCTTCAGCAGGTCGAGCACGATGGCCTTCTTGCTGCCCTCGCGCGTTTCCGTGTGCCCCGTGGCGTCGTCCTTGGGCTTGGCCTCCTTGGTCGCCTTGGCCTTCTTCGGCGCGGCGGGGGCCGCGTGTTGCGCGGGGGCGGGCGTCAGGGCTTGGACCGCCCTCCAGATGCGGGTGGCGGCCGTCTTGCGGTCCGTGAACTTCTTGACCGGCCTGATAGAGTCAAAGGGCACCACGCCGGCGAAGGTATTCCAAACGTCGACGAAGCGGCCGATCGGCCACTGGCTGGTCAGCTTAGCCAGTTCCTTCTCGCTGGCAAAGGTCCCGTCGGTGCTTCCGATGCGGTGGTTCAGCGCATCTTCGTACTCGGCAAACGCCGTGATGTTGTTCTCGGTGTCGATCGTGAAAGTGGTCATGGTTGTTCTCCTGGTCTATCGATTCATGCCGGCGAGCTTGCCGTCGGCGGTTAGGTGCAAGTTCTTGAAATAGCCGCTGGCCAGGCGTGCCCAGCCAAACGGCGTCGAAATTTCGTGACGGGCGGCGATGCGGCTCAACTTCAGCCGGTGCGTGCCGTTGTCGAACTCCTTCTTGAGGTGGCCCCAGCGGTCGAGCGCCCAGCCGTTCCGCGTGGCCCAGGCAGTGAGTTCGTCGCGGGTCATGTTCAGTACTCCAGCCCCTTGGCGTCGACGGCGCTGCGGTCGCCGAGGCTGGCCAGGACGTAGGCGAGCTCCTCGGTGACGCGGCCGAGGTCGCCGGCGTACCCCCAGTTGGCGGGCTCCTGCGCCTGGCTCGCTTTGTGCTGCTCCAGGCGGCTGGCGATGCGCTTGAGCAGGTCGGCGCATTCGGCGTGCCGCGCGGCATAGCATTCCGCGGCGGTCTGTTTGGCTTGCTTGTTGGTGCGCTGCATCGATGACATTCATCACTTCGAACGCCCGCGATAGCAAGCAAAGAATCGCGATTCTTCAGAAGAATGAACCATGGCCACGGTAAGCCAGCGCGCTTATGCCCGGCATCGCGGGATCAGCCTGGCCGCGGTGCAAAAGGCGATCAAGGCGGGCCGCATCCGCACCAACGCCGACGGCAAGATCGATGTCGAGATGGCAGACCAGGAATGGGAGCGGAACACCAACTATGGAGCGTCACCTGCTACGGGCGAGGCCTCGGTGTCCGGCCCCAGCTATGCGCAGTCCCGCGCGATCCGCGAGGCGTATCTGGCGCGGCTGGCCAAGATCGAGTACGAAGAGCGGCTCGGAAAACTGATCAACCGCGATGAAGTGCAGGTGGCGGCTTTCAACAAGTTCCGGATGTTCCGGGATGGCATGCTAAACATCCCTGACCGGGTGGCGGCGGTCCTCGCGGCCGAGACCGACACCCGTAAGGTGCACGAGTCCCTCACGGTGGAGATTCGGAAAGCGCTGAATGAGTTTGCTGACGGCAGAATCCGCTGACGAGATCTACGGGGCATCGGCCGCCGCCGGCGCGCGGCCGGATCCGTTGCTCACCGTGTCGGAGTGGGCCGATCAGTACCGGACACTCTCGACCCGGGCTTCCGCCGAGCCGGGTCCATGGCGAACAGATAGGACGCCGTATCTCAAAGAGATCATGGACTGCCTCTCACCGTCGTCGGCGGTCGAGCGGGTCGTCTTCATGAAGGGGGCGCAGATCGGAGCCACGGAAGCGGGTAACAACTGGATCGGCTACGTGATCCATCAGGCGCCGGGCCCAATCATGGCCGTGCAGCCCACGGTAGAGATGGCAAAGCGCAACTCGAAGCAGCGGATCGATCCGCTGATTGAAGAGTGCGAGGTGCTCCGCAAGCTGGTCTGCGATCCGCGGTCGCGAGACTCAGGCAACACGGTCCTGGCGAAGGAATTTCCAGGCGGCGTGCTCGTGATGACAGGCGCCAACAGTGCTGTGGGCCTGCGTTCGATGGCCGCGCGGTATCTGTTCCTGGATGAAGTGGACGCCTATCCGGGCGACGTCGACGGGGAAGGTGATCCGATCCAGTTGGCGACGGCGCGTACCCGAACCTTCGCGCGCCGAAAGCTCTTCCTGGCATCGACGCCCAAGATTGCCGGACTGAGCCGCATTGAAGCCGCCTTTGAAACGAGTGACCAGCGAAGCTACTGGGTACCGTGCCCGGCGTGCGACGCGATGCAGACGCTGAAGTTTGCGCAGGTCACATGGTCCAAGGGCAAGCCTGAGGACGCCGTCTACGTCTGCGAACATTGCCGCGCGCGCATCGAGAATCACCAGAAGCACTGGATGCTCGAGCGGGGCGAATGGCGGCCGGGCGCGGCTGGCGATGGGAAGACGGCTGGTTTCCAACTGTCGAGCCTGTACAGCCCGGTGGGGTGGTTCGGCTGGCCCGAGGCCGCGGTCATGTTTGAGAAAGCCCACAGCAATCCGACGCTGCTGCAGGTCTTCGTCAACACGGTCCTCGGTGAGACGTGGACGCAGATGGCCGAGGCTCCCGACTGGCAGCGGCTGTACGACCGGCGTGAGGACTATAGCCTGGGCGTGGTGCCACTCGGTGGCCTCTTCCTGGTAGCTGGCTGCGACGTGCAGCGTGATCGCCTCGAGGTCCAGGTGACCGCATATGGCAGAGGCCGGGAGAACTGGCTGGTCGACTACGCCGTCATCGATGGCGACACTTCACGGCCCGATGTGTGGGACCGGCTGACCGACGTGCTGAATAGGGTCTACCCGCACGAGTCCGGCGTCGAATTGGGCATCGTCAAGCTGGCCGTCGACTCGGGCTATGCCACCCAGCAGGTCTATTCGTGGGTACGGCGGCAAGGGCCCGGGCGCGTGCTGGCAACGAAGGGTTATGACACCGGGACCGCTCCGATCGGCCAGCCGACTGCTGTCGATGTGATGGTCACGGGCAAGCGCAGTAAGCGCGGCATCAAAGTGTGGCCGGTGGCCACCGGGATGCTGAAGAGCGAGTTCTACGGCTGGCTGAAGCTGGAGCGGCCGACGGTGGAAAGTGGTCAGCCGTTCCCGCCGGCGTACTGCCATTTCCCGCAGCTCCAGGAAGAGTTCTTCCGCCAGATCACCGCCGAGCAGTTGGTCCCGAAGGTCGTCAAAGGATACAGGAAGCTCGAATGGGTAAAGACGCGGGAGCGGAACGAGGCTCTCGACACCTTCGTCCTTGGGCGCGCGGCAGCCGCGCAGTTTGGGATGGACCGCTTTACGGAGCGGCACTGGCGCGTACTCGAAGAACAGGTGGGAATGCCGCGTGCGCGAGCGTCGGCAAGCGCTGCGAAACTGCCAGTGGAGGCGCCGCGCACTGTGACTCCGACACCCCGCCCAGCGGCGGCTCGCCAGGTGGTTCGCTCTCGATTCCTGCAGAACTGACATGCCTTATACAGAACAACAACTCCAGGCGCTGCGGGACGCGCTCGCCAGCGGTGTGCGGCGCGTGCGGTTCGCCGATCGGGAGATGGAGTTCCGGGACGTGGCCGAACTGAAGCAGGCCATCGCGACGGCGGAAGCGGAGGTCGCCAAGACCGCCGGAACCCCGGTCGCAAGGCAGATCCGGGTTTCCACGGGGAAGGGCTTCTGAGACGATGACGCTGCTCGGTCGGCTAAAGGCCCTGTTGCCTGGGCGCTGGCGGATGGCCTCCGGGTACGAGGCCGCAGCAAACACGCGCCGGACGACTGGCTGGTGGCCGGCAACCAGCGACATCAACACGCTCGTCTTTGGCGGGCTCGACACCCTGCGGTCCCGCTCGCGCGAGATGGTTCGGCGGAATCCGTGGGCGACGAATGCGCTCGATGCCTTCGTCGGTAACTGTGTGGGCGCCGGGATCAAGCCGCAGTCGTTGCATCCGGAGGCGGCAATCCGCGAGCGCATTCAGAAGCTGTGGCTCCGGTGGACCGACGAGGCCGATGCCAGCGGGCTGACGGATTTCTATGGGTTGCAGACATTGGCGTGCCGTTCGACGGCGGAGGGCGGCGAGTGCATCATCCGGCTGCGTTCGCGTCTGCCCAAGGATGGACTGAGCGTCCCACTGCAATTGCAGATCCTCGAAGGCGAGCATCTGCCGACGAACGAAAACCGGCGACTGGAGAACGGCAACTACATCCGCGCGGGCATCGAGTTCAACGCGATCGGCAAGAGGGTGGCCTACCACCTGTATCGTGAGCATCCGGGCGACTCGCTGAACCCGATGGCCTCGACGGAGCTGGTTCGTGTGCCGGCAGAGTCCGTGCTGCATCTGTTCCGCCCGATCCGCCCAGGGCAGTTGCGAGGGCAACCGTGGCTGGCACAGGTGCTCGTGAAGCTCCACGAGCTCGATCAGTATGACGACGCCGAACTGGTCCGGAAGAAGACGGCGGCGATGTTTGCCGGCTTCGTGATCAAGAACGCGCCGGAGGACCAGATTCTTGGCGAGGGTGAGGCCGACCCGAGTGGCGCCGCGCTGGCTGGTCTGGAGCCCGGCACCTTACAGGTTCTCTTGCCGGGCGAAGATGTGAAGTTTTCAAGTCCCGCCGATGTGGGCGCCAGTTACGAGACGTTCATGCGAGTACAACTGCGCTCGATCGCGGCGGGCATTGGGATCACCTACGAGCAACTCACCGGAGACCTGACGGGAGTGAACTACTCCTCGATTCGTGCCGGATTGCTGGAGTTCCGCCGGCGGTGCGAGCAGTTTCAGCATCAGGTGCTGGTGTTCCAGATGTGCCAGCCCATCTGGCGCCGGTGGATCCAGGCGGCGCTCGAGGCGGAGGCGTTGCCCTACGCCGGTGATCCCGCAGCCTACTCCGAGGTGAAGTGGATTCCGCCTGGCTTTGCCTGGGTCGATCCGCTGAAGGACATCAAAGCCCAGATGATGGCCGTGCGCGCGGGCTTCAAGAGCCGATCCGAGGTCGTGTCCGAGCAGGGCTACGACGCCGAAGCAATCGACCGGGAGATTGCCGCCGACAACCAGCGAGCCGACGATCTGGGGTTGAGTTACGACACCGATCCACGTCCGGAAGAACCACTGCCGACCGACGAGAGCAACGAATGACAACCCGACGAGATCAACTCCTGCGCCTGTTTGGTGCGAAGCCCTTGCTGATCGAGGCATCGAAGCTCGACGCTGTGTATGCGGCGCGGCGGCCCTATGCCTTCCAGGACGGCGTTGCCATCATAGATATCGCCGGTGTCCTCGCGAATGAACCGTCCCTGTTTGAGGAAGTCTTCCTGGGCGCGACGGCCTACGGGCAGATCCTCGATGAGGTTGAGCAAGCGGTCGCCGATTCCGACGTACGCGGGATCCTGTTGCGCATCAATTCACCCGGCGGCGACTCGGACAACGCCTTTGAGACTGCGGCGGCAATCAACCGGCTCGCTAAGGAGAAGCCCATCTGGGCCGTCGCCGACAACAGCGTCTTCAGCGCGGCGTATCTGCTGGCGGTCTCAGCCGCGAAGATCTACGTTCCTGAGTTCACCGGCGGAGTCGGTAGCGTCGGCGTCTACGCCGAGCACGTCGACTGGAGCGAGTACAACCGCAAACTCGGCGTGAAGGTCACCTATATCGCCGAGGGCGAAGGCAAGACCGACGGTAATCCTAACGAGCCCCTTTCCGATGCCGCGCGAACTGCACTTGGCGCAGAGGTTTCCCGACTTTATGGACTGTTCGCGAGTGCCGTCGCCCGTGGGCGGGGTCTCGCCGAGGATGCCGTCCGCGAGTTCGGCGCGGCCCTCAAGTATGGTCCCGAGGCTCTCGCCGCAGGCTTCGCCGATCGAACGGGAACCTTCCGCGACGCCTTGGCCGGGTTGATCGCGGCCACCCGGAAGTCCGGCGCGTTCGCGGGCCCCATGATTTCACTTCACCCAGGAGGCAAAACTATGCAACACGAAACCGGGCAGGCCGAGGCGGTCCAAGCCGCCGCGCCCGAGCCCACCATCGACATCGAATCCGTCCGCACAGAGGCCGGACGCCAAGGATATGCGGACGCGCGGGAGATTGTGGAGCTCTGTGCGCTCGCGGGCATGCCCGGGCGTGCCGCAGCTCTGCTGGCCCGGCATGCTACTCCCAGTGAGGCTCGCCGGCAGTTGCTCGAGGCGCGTGCCGCCGAGGACTCCGTCGAGATTCGCTCGCACATTATGCCCGAGTCCGGCGCCGGTGCAGCGAGATCGTCCGAGAACAACCCGGTCGTCAAAGCGGTCGAGCGCCTGATGACCCCTGCCAAAGGAGGCAAGTAACCCATGTCCGTTCAGACCGAGTCGAAGCGCTTGGGCGACTGGCTCAAGTGGGAAGAGGAGAACCAGTACAGCCGGGATATTGTCACGGTGCTGGCAGGGAGCGGCGCCGAGCGCGCGTTATCCAGCGGCATGGTTCTCGGCCGCGTTATCAAGGGCACGGCTGCGGGCGCGGCCGTCGCGGGCAACACCGGGAACGGCACGATTACGGCCAATCCGGCGGTCGGCCAGGCGGCCAAGCCCGGCATCTACCAGGTTGTCTGCATTGAGCCCGCGGCCAACGGCGGCCGGTTCTCGGTCGAGGATCCCGACGGCATCCTGATCGGTATCGCCACGGTGGGCGTGCAGTTCGCCACTCACCTCACGTTCACCGTCGCCGACGGTGCGGTGGACTTCGTCGCCGGAGACGCCTTCACGATCACGGTCGCCGCCGGCTCGGGCAAGGTGAAGCAGATTGACTTTGCGGCCACGGATGGCTCGAGCGCCGCTGGCGGCATTCTGACCGAGGACACGACGGCGCCCGATGGCACGGACAGGTCGGGGGTGGCCATAGTGCGCAACGCGATCGTGTCGGACAACGGCATCACCTGGCCGGCCGGCGCGACCCAACCGCAGAAGGACGCTGCCATCGCCCAACTCAAAGCCGCGGGCATTCTCGTCCGCCAAGGAGCGTAACCCATGCTGAATCCCTTTTCGAATGACGCCTTCAACATGGTGGCCTTGACGGCCGCCATCAACAAGATCCCGAACAACTACGGGCGGCTGGAGCAGTTGAACCTGATGCCGGCCGAGGGCGTGCGCACGCGCACCATTCTCATCGAAGAGATGAGCGGCGTGCTGAACTTGCTGCCGACCATGCCCGTGGGAGCGCCGGGTTCCCTCGGCACGCAGGGCAAACGCAAGGTCCGCTCGTTCGTGATCCCGCACATCCCGCATGACGATGTGGTGCTGCCGGAGGAGGTCCAGGGGCTGCGCGCTTTCGGCTCGGAGAACGATCTCGAGGCGTTGTCGAACCTGATCGCCAAGAAGCTCCAGAACATGCGCAACAAGCACGCGATCACGCTGGAGCACCTGCGCATGGGTGCATTGAAGGGCGTGATCCTCGACGCGGATGCCTCCACCATCTACGACCTCTACTCGGAGTTCGGCATCACGCAGAAGACCGTCAACTTTGCACTCACCACGAACACCACCGAGGTGATCAGCAAGGTCCTCGAGGTGAAACGCCACATCGAAGACAACCTGCGCGGGGAGTTCATGACCGGCATCATGTGCCTCTGCTCGCAGGGCTTTTTCGACGCGCTTACGACGCACTCGAAGGTGAAGGAGGCCTACCAGCGCTGGCAGAACGGCCAGATCCTGTTCACCGACAACCGCACGAACTTCAGCTTCGGCGGCGTCGTGTTCGAGGAATACCGGGGCCAGGCGACTGACACCGCCGGCAACGTGCGGAAGTTCGTCGCCGATGACGAGGCGCACTTCTTTCCGCTGGGTACCGCCTCAACGTTCCGCACGTTCTACGCGCCGGCGGACTTCAATGAGACGGCCAACACGCTGGGCTTGCCGCTCTACGCCAAGCAGGCGGCGCGGAAGTTCGAGCGAGGCACGGAGGTGCACACGCAGTCGAACCCGCTGCCCATCTGCCTCCGGCCGGAAGTCCTGGTCAAAGGCGCCAAGGCCTGAGCCATGGCCGACTGGACCTCCCTGTTGAGCGGGCTGAACACCAGCGTGCTCGGTGCGTTCGGCAGGGAGGTGGAGTATTTGCCCTCGACCGGAGAGGCCATCGCGATTCAGGCTATTGTTGAGACCGCCAGGGAAACCGAGGATTCAACGCCAGGCGTATATGCATTGCTGTTCCTGCGACTTAGGAATCTGCCGCGGCCGCCGGAACGTGGTGACGAAGTTACCATCGACGGCCTCTCCTATAAGGTGTTCGACATTGAGGCGGATGGCGGCGGTGGCGTCTTGCTCCGACTACGGCAGAACTGAGGTCACCATGCCGTCCGTCCGCGTCTGGCAGAAAAAGCAACTCCGATTGGACCTGCTGAACTTCCGGCAAAGCCAAATGTTCAAGATCGGCAACGTCGGCGTCGGTGCGGTGAAGAACCGGCTTTCGGCCGCTCTTGGCCCCGAGGACTCGCCGGCGAAGCCGCTGTCGAAGCGGTATGCCATTCGGAAGACCAAGCTCGGGCTCGGCAACCGGCGCAACCTGAGCTTCACCGGTGACATGCTCCGCAACCTGGCGGTTCGCACGGTGAGTGAGAACCGGGCAAAGGCGGCGTTATCGACCCGCAAGGACCGGATCAAGGCCTGGGCGAACCAGAAGATTCAGGGATGGCTGGTCTACTCGCCGAAAAACAAAGCTGCCGTGGTGGAGGCAACGCGGCGGGTCTTTGATGCGATGAAGAAGCGCCTGTTATTGGAGACGAACTTGGGCGGGAAGCAGCGATGATCGACACATCCGAACTCGTGAACAACCTGGTCAGCTTGCTCCGCGACATTCCAGATCTGGTTATGGAGATGGGCGGCGACCCCGACCGAATCTACGCCTATCACGATCAGTACCCAAAGAAAGCGAGCCTGGCATTCGCCATTCACCAGATGCCTGCGCCCGCGATCATGGCCGCGTGGCAGGGGACCGCACCTGGCAACTTCGGCGGGAGCGACGTATGGAAACACCAGGTGTCGCTGTTCTTGCGCGCGCGGGAAACTTTCGACGGCGACCCGCCCACTGCTTATTACCGGCTGTTCCGGCTGATTACCAAGGGCGTGCCGGTCTCGGCTGGCGTGCCCATGATCAACGCTACCTTTCACCCCTCCTGCTACCCGATGGACGTGCCGTCCATCCAACGCGCCACGGACGCGGAGGGACTGGACTACTTCGAGGTGAACATGTCCTTCACGGAGATTGGCGATGAATAACGCAAACACGGTCTGGCTGTGCCCGCCATTTGGGCAGGGCGAGCCGAAGGAAGTGGAGGCGACGCCAGCTGCGCTTTTGCCGCTCATGAACTCGGGCTGGAGCCAGTGCACGCCGCCGAACCCGAAAGAAGAGGTGAAACCCGATGTCGACGAGTAGGCTGCAAGAAGTCCTGATCTGTTTCGGCAAGCAGAAGCAGACCGACATCGCCACGGCGAACTCGGCGGTGCAGATGTGGCAACTGCGCAAGCTCAATGCCGCCCTGGCCAATCCGAAGCTCAACACGGAAAACGATGCCGACGAGTTCGGCAAGGGCCATGAGTTCCCAACGCAATCCTTCCAGACGTCCTGGGATGCAGGCAGCACCATCGAGAAGTACCTGAGCGCGGAGATCGCGGCTTGGGCCATGGCGTTCTCGCTCGGCAAGGTAGTGAAGTCGGGCACCAACCCGAACTTCACCTACACATGCACGCCGCTGTTTCCGGCCAATGGCGATGCGGCCGAGTTGCCGTACTTCTCCTTCGTCGAACAGATCCGCCCGGGCGCGGGGATAGTTTTGGATCGCTTGGCGGTCGGGTGTGCCATTGAGGGCTGGACCATCTCCATCGGCAGCGGGCCCGGTCGCGCCAACTCGAAGATCAACATCGAATTCGTCGGCTCGGGCAAGCTGACCGAGCCTTCCGGCATCGTTGTGCCGGCGGCAACACTCGAGAAGCTGCTGCCGTCTGCCTCACTCGCGCTGGCAATCAACGGCGTCAACTACGTCTCCAACAAGAACATCGTTTCGCTGGAGACCAGTTGGAAGAACAACATCCTCATGGATGCTGGGTTCTTTCCCGGTTCGGGCTTCCAGACGCCGGGCGATGCCACGAGCGGCGCCATCCGCGGCCGCCTCGAGTTCGGCAAGCGGCAGGGCACGCTGCGCTTTACTGCCCGATTTGAAAACGGCTCGACTGAGTTGACGAAGCTCAAGAGCCAAGCGACGGGCACGGCGGTTATCACCCTCACCTACGACGCGAACAACTCTCTGCAGATCACCTGGGAGAAGGTGTCCTTCGCGACCGCCGAGGTCGGTGAGACGGACGGCATCGTCACGGTGGCCGTCGAGTGCCTTCCGATGTACGACTCCACCAACGGCATCATCTCCGCCGTCGCGAAGTGCGGCGTCGACAGCATCTGCCAGTAGAAAGGACTCTGATGGAAACGACTCCTGTTGTCTTTGACGCGGCCCGCCAGATTGCGCTTCAGCTGCGGGCGCCAGCCGGCTTGAAAGCCGTTCGCGTCCGCTTCCCCAGCGACGAGGAATGGATCGAACGCCAGCGGAAGCGCAAGGTCATCGTGAAACAGTTGGGGCGAGGCGTCTCCGAAACGAGTATCCCGAACTCCGAGGATGCCGACGCCGCACTACTGGCGAAGATCCGTGTGCCCGAGGAGAACGCACCCGACGTGGACGCCTTCGAAGCGAGCCGGGTCATCGAGCAACTCAGCCACGCCGAGGTGGATGATGTCGTCCAGGCAGGCGACGCATTCCGGGTGACGCTCCGGGTTCTCGGCGGCGCGGTGACGCATCTGCTGAAGATGCCGTCGGCGAAGGATGTGTTCGAGTACCGGCGCGGCTTCGCCCGCGTGCTGGATCTTCCGTACAACCGTCAGGAGTTGATCATCAACCTGGCGCCGGCAGCCTCGCTCTACAAGCGGTTGGCCCAGGCGGCGGAAGGATACGCGGGCGAGGTCCCGGTCATTCACCAGGCCGTGGCGGTGAAAGCAGCGATTGATGCCCTCGACGCCGCGTTCCAGGAGACTGTCGACCCAAACTGACAGCCGGGGAGTGGCCCGAGCAGCCCTCCCTGCGGTTCCTGATTCACTGGGCACTGCGCCGCGAGGAACTGTGCGACCCCGGCCTGTGCCCGGACGCACCTGACGACGGTGGCCGCTGTGACCGCTGCCCGCTCGACAGGTTGGATGCGGCACAGTCTTCCGAAGCCGGACTGCTGTTACGACAGGCCATCGATATCCGGACCGCCTTGAAGCTGGGCATCCCGATCGGCCTCGATGATATCCGGGCGGATGAGTTTCGGGCGTTGGTGGTGCTGGAAGAGGAACGAGACCGGCTGGACCGTGAGCAGATGAACCCGCATGGCCGATAACAAGCTCGAACTCGTCGTCGAAGTCGACACGAACAGGGCCAATGCGTCTATCAAGAGCGTCAACGCGAGTCTGTCGAGCATGGAGTCCGCCGCGGCCAAGAGCGCCAAGGGCGCGGCGCAGGGAATTGACGGGATGACGGCCGCGATGGTGAAGGGCGCGACAGCGGGAAACCTGTTCGCCGACGCCATCCAGAGTGCGATTGCCTGGGCGAAGGAGTTTACTGTCGGCTCCGTCATGATGGCAGCAGAGAACGCCAAGGCCGAGGCATCCCTCAAGGCGCTGGCCACCGCGCACGGCGTGGGAGCGGCGGCGGCAACGAGGCAAGTTGCGGCTATCGAAGAGATCGGCTTCGAGTTCACCGAGGCAGCGCACGCCGTTCAGCGACTGATCGTTGCAGACATGGACTTGGGCAAGGCCCAAGGTCTGGCCAAGCTGGCCAAAGACGCGGCGGCTGTGCAAAACGTGTCGGCGGGCGAGGCGATGGATGCCATCGTCCTCGCCATTGAGTCGGGTGCCTCGCGTGGATTGCGCACGTTGGGGCTGTTCGTCGACTTCCAGAAGGATGCCCAGATCGCCCAGCTTCAATTGGGCCGTTCGCTCACCGAGACCGAAGAAAAGCAGCTTCGCTACAACGCTGTGATGCGGGAAGGGGCCAAGATCCAGGGCGCCCATGCGGCCGCGTCGCAGACGGTAGAGGGCCAGCTCGGCGCACTCCGGCGCGAATTCAACAACCTGCGGGAGGACATCGGGGCCAAGTTCCAGGATGACCTCAAGGGACTTGTCGGCAACCTGCGCGGCTTGGTCGGTTGGCTCAAAGAGAACACAGACCTGCTCACCAAGTTCGGGGAGGTTGCGCTGTGGGTGGCCGGCGTCCTGGCCTCTTACGCGCTTGCCGACAAGATCATGGCGCTAGCGAAGTCTATCGCCGCGCTGAATCTGGCCAGCCTGAATCCCTACGCTCTGCTTGCAGTCGGGGTGGTGGGCGCAGGGTTTGCCATCTACTCGCAGTGGAAGGACACCCAGGCGCAGCTACAGGCCCGCTTTGACGACATGCAGCGGCAGGCCCTCCGCGACGATCTCTTTAGCGGTAAGACCAACGTCGATGCTCTGCGCAAACAGGGCATGACCGACGACCAGATCCGGGAGCTGGTGACCGGCAAGCGTCTGCTGCCCGGTGAGCAGCCGTTCGAGTTTGGCGGCCCGAAGATCACCATCAAGACCGGCAACGAACCGGACATTGAAACGCTGAAGCGCGCTGCTGAGATTCGGAAGCGGCAGGCAGAGGTGGAGCGGGAGTCCCACCAGGCGGCGATCGAAGCCGGCGCCAAGGGGCAGCCCGGGTTTGCCCGAGAGATCGCCGAGATGAACGCCCGCATCGAGAAGTGGACCACGTTCACGGACGACAAGGGCGTCTCCCAGCGCATCAACCTGACCCGCCAGGCATGGCAGAACGTGCTCGACGAACTGGGGAACCGTTGGTCGGCGTTCAAGGAGAAGTTCCAAAAGGACAACCGCGAGCAGTTGGCCGAGTATCTGAAGGGCGAGGAGGAAGCCGCCCGCAGGCGCATGGAATTCGAGGCAGAAGCGTATCAGCGCCGCCTGCAGTACAACGAGGACATTGCGCGGCGCAACCTCGACCAGAGTGCGCGCATGCTGGGCGCGGAAGAACAGCGCGCCGGCATCGACAGGGATGCCCGGTTGCGGGTCGTCGAGGCCGCTGACGCCCAGACGCTCAAGCAGAAGATCTGGGTGGAGCAGCAGAAGGCGCAGATCGAGGTGGACTACCTGACGCGCGTCCACGAAGTGAAGATGCGCCTGTTCGACCTTGAGACCTCCCGGATGGTGCTGGAGGAAGAGGCGAACATGAACCGCCTTGGCTATCGGGCCGACGAGATCAAGGCTCGCACCGCGGAACTCACTCAGCAGCGTGATGAGATCCAGCAGGTGAACCAGGAAGCCACCGATGCCGCAGTCGATGCTGCGCGTCAGAACGCCGCGAACCGCACGGCGGCTATGGTGCGTGACCATAATCGGCAACTGTTTGACACTTTTAAGCGGCAGGCCGAAGGCGTTTTCGACGCGCTGCTCACCAAGTCGCAGTCAATCTGGTCCGCCGTCGGCAATTCGCTGAAGACGGCGCTGCTCACCGCAATCAAGGATGTTGTCACCTCCCGAGTCGCGGCGATGCTGATGCAGTTGTTCACCGGCCAGAAGGTGTCCTTCGCGTCCGGAGGATCGGGCGGCGGTGGAGTGCTGGGCGGCATCGGCGGGATGCTGGGCGTCGGCGCGGTCCCGGTGTTCGGTGGTGGTGGAGGCTCGATACCTGTTGGCTCGGCGGGCGGATGGGGCACGCCCCCGTTCATCCCGAGCGGCGGTGCTGCGGGCGCGTCCGGTGCTGGCGGCCGCTTCGGTGGCTGGGGCGCGATGGCCTCAGGGTACAAGGACTGGCTGACGAACCTCGGCAACATCGGGTTCCGCCCGGAACGCTGGCGCATGGATGAGTTGGGCAACATGACGAAGCTCTCCGGCGCGCGAGGTGTTGGCGGCATGAAGGGCGGCGCGATGCTGGCGGGCGGTGCGATGCTCGCGATGGACGGTCTGCGGCGCGGCGGGTGGCTTGGCGTCGGAGAGACCACCGCGGGCGGCGCGCTGATCGGCGCGAAGTTCGGCGGGCCGTTGGGTGCGGCGATCGGTGCGGGAATCGGGTTCGCTGCCGGGATCGTCCGCCTGTTCATCAAAGGCGCGCAGGAGAAGGCGCGGGCGAAGATCAAGGCGACGTACGGTGTGGACATCAGCGACAAGGGCGTGCTGAGGCAAATCGTGGATATCGCCAAGCAGGGCTTCGGCGGCAATCTCGACATGGCCATCCGCAGCCAACAAATCCGCGACCTGGTGGAACTGTATGCCATCTCCACCGGCCAAGGCACCTCTGGTCTTCCGGCCACCATGCGCCCGGCGTCGCTGCTCCAGCAAGGCGGCAGCCTGTTCCAGCAAAGCACAGGCGGCCTCACGTTTGACCGCATCGGTGGCGGCGCAGCATCCGCGGCCGGTCCAACGGTGATCAACATCACCGTGCCGGGCGCCAAGGAGTTCTTCGAAAAGGAGACCGTACGCGTGGTGGTCGAGAACCCGCGCGCGGTGCAGTCGGCGGCGATGACCGCCACCAAGCAGAATGCCGGCCGACGCGAGATGACGGGACTGCAACTCAGTCCGGGATTGATCGTGTCATGACCCGCCAGGAACTCATCGAAAAGATCGCCCGCGCGATCGCGGAGATGGAGGGTTTCTATCTCACAGCCGCGCACCCTACGCTTGCCCAGCGGAACGCGAATCCGGGCAACATCCGCCAGTGGCGTGACGGGCGCGGCAGGGCGTATCCCTCCCATCGTGGTTACGTCGACTTCGTTGCCTGGGCGTCGGCGCGGTTTCCCGGCGCCTCACGCGAAGAGATGAGCCGGCGAGCGATCGAGGAAGGGTGGCGCATCCTGCGCGTCCTCGTTGGGCAGTATCTCGATGGGCGCTACACGCAGGGGAAGCCGCCGACGGCGGAGGAGATGTTTCGCGTGTACGCGCCCTCCGCCGATGGCAACCATCCGGCCAACTATGCGCGCTTCGTCGCCGGCAAGATCGGCGCGCCTCCGGACGAACGCCTCCTGGACTTGGTGACCGCCTGATGCCAGGATCCGTTCAGAATGCGGCTCCAGCCACCGTGCTGCCGCTCAGTCTCTCGCGCGCCTTCCTGCGCGAGCGCGAGTATCCGGTCCTCGACAACGAGTACCGCAACGGCGAATCGCAGCGATCAGCGCAGGCCGCGAACAGCCGCAAGCGCTGGCGTGTGGCCAAGCGGCTGCCAACGGCACAACTGCAGACGCTCCGAAACTTCTTCGACGCCCGGAAGGGCTCGACCGAACCGTTCTACTTCTACGACCCGTATGAGACCAACCCGAGGTTCTCGCACGACCCGACCGGCCAGGCCGTTGCGGGCCGGTACACGGTCCGCTTCGCGGGCGAGTGGAATCAGACGGTTTCTCTCGGCCGTTCGGATGTCTCCATCGAACTGATCGAGGTGGCCTGAACCATGCCCGGCAAATCGCAATCTCACACCGACGCCGTCCTGAACGTCTTGCGCGGGACGACGCTCAATGGCGTCGCACCCTACGTGGGCCTCTTCTCCACGGCACCCGCCAACGACGCCGCATCGGGCACGGAACTCGCCGGCAACGGTTATCAACGCCAGGCCGCCACGTTCGGTGCGCCGGCAACCGACACCGGCAACGTCCGAAAGATCGCCAACACGAACTACATCTCCTTCGGACCGGCCACGGCAGCCTGGCTCCAGGCCGTCGCGTTTGGGATCTTCGACGCGCAGACGAACGGGACACTCCTGTACTGGGATGTCCTCCCTACGCCGAAGACCGTCGAACAGGACGACTTCGGGCAGTTCGCACCGGGTGCGCTGGTCGTGAAGGAAGACTGATATGCCCGACAACATCGACATCTCACCCGGCGCAGGTGCGACCGTCGCCACCGACCAGGTGGGCAGCGGGCGGCACTACCAGCGGGTGAAGCTGACCGACGGTGCGGAGGGATCGGAGAACCACGCGAGCGTACGCGCGGACGGCACACAGGAAGTCAGCCTCTCCGATCTCAACGCCGCCCTCTACGCGATTCTGGAAGCGATCACGCGCCCGATGTCGCAGGACCCTGGTACCGGCCGCCAGCGTGTTCTCCTCGACGCCATCACGGCAAGCCTCACCCTCGCCACTGTCTCCACCGTGACAACGGTCAGCACCTTG
>PNKE01000061.1 GCA_013822245.1 Candidatus Solibacter sp. | reverse complement strand
GCACAGCCGGCGGGGGACAAAGAAGCCATCGAAACCGCCGAAGGCGTTGCCGCCGAAACCGGCGCCGGAACTGACGTGGGCGCAACAGGATCGCTACAAGGAACGGACGAAGAGCGAGCGGGTCAACGCGCGGCTGAAGGACGAATTCGGAGCCGGCCACATCCGGGTGCGAGGGCCGGTGAAGGTGATGGCGCATCTGATGTTTGGAGTGGTGGCGCTGGCGGTGGACCAGTGGCTGAGACTGGCAGGCAATCAGACCTGATTTTCCAATAAAGAAGGCTGAGTAATTAGAGGTCCGGCGGGCGGAGCGGCGCCCAAAAGCGGCCCCGAAGGGCGGCGAGACGGGCAAAACGGGCCGCGGGCGAGCGAAAAACACCTCCGGGAGCCGTGAAGACCGCCAGGGACACATCGATCCGGGCCGTGTCAATCCGTCCTGAACGGAGTTCCGCAAGAGGGTCACACGACCGGGTAAATTTATTTTTCCTTTGTTTTCATGTTGTTACGGCGCATGTGGCGGTGACCGGGGACAGGCGGAGGGCGACAAAGAGAATGAGGGTGGAATAGCGAGGGTTCAAAGATGGCAACTCACAACGAAACGAGCCCGATCCGGGCGAATAAGCCGCGCCGCGTGGAGAGCGAGGACGCGGTTGATCCGACGAAGAAGGGGACTCGGGGGGGAGGCGACGGCCGGAGGGCCTTGGGTGGGCGGGGAAGGCGTCCCGTGGAGGAGAGGATGTACGAGAAAGTGATCAAGCTGATTGACGCGGTCTGCAAGAACATGGTCTCGAACAAGGAGAAGGTGACGTTGACGGATCTGGTGAAGCTGGTGCAAGCGGCGAAGGAGATGAGGCCGCAGGGTTGCGAGCGGATGGTAGTGGAGTGGGTGGATTCGATGCCGGAGGAGGGGTGAGGATACGGCGGGTGGGGATCGAGTACAGGAGTCTGCCGTCCCAGAGGAGATTCCACAGATCGGAGGCGAGGTTTAAAGGCTTTTCGGGGCCGGTGGGATCGGGCAAGAGCATGGCGTTGTGCCAGGAGGCGGTGAGGCTGGCGGTGGTGAACGCCGGGCGGACCGGACTGATCGGGGCGCCGACGTACGCGATGCTGCGGGATGCGACGCTGCCGGCGCTGCTGGATGTGATGGAAGGAAGCGGGATCGGGTATCAACACAACAAGGCGGAGAGCTGGTTGAGGCTGGAGCCGTTGGGATCGAAGATTCTGCTGCGGTCGCTGGATGAGTATGAGCGGCTGAGGGGATCGAACCTGGCGTGGTTTGGAGTGGACGAGCTGACGTATGTGCAGGAGCAGGCGTGGCTGAGGCTGGAGGCGAGGCTGCGGGATCCGAAGGCGAAGAGGCTGTGCGGATTCGGGGTGTGGACGCCGAAGGGATACGACTGGGTCTGGAAGCGGTTCATACAGAGTCCGGTGGACGGGTATGAGACGGTGCTGGCGAAGCCGTTCGAGAACAGGCACCTGCTTGGGGCGGTGCCGGATTACTACGAGCGGTTGAGGGCGAGCTACGACGCGGATTTCTACGAGCAGGAAGTGATGGGCTCGTACCTGAGTCCGGGCGAAGGGCTGGTGTACAGGAGTTTCAGCCGCGAGAGGAACGTGGCGGAGTCGGAATACGACAGGAGCCAGGCGCTGATCTGGGCGCTGGACTTCAACGTGGAGCCGATGTCGTCAGTGGTCGCACAGGCGGATGGTGAGGAGGTGCGGGTGCTGGACGAGATCGTGTTGAGGAGGGCCGGGACTCTGGATGCCTGTGAGGAGTTCATAAAGAGGTATCCGGAGTTCCCGGCGGGGCTACGGGTGTATGCGGATGCGTCGGGCAATCACATGCATACGTCGGGCGGGTCGGACAGGGAAGTGATTGAAGGGTTCTTCCAGGAGAGAGGGATGCGGGGGGTGAGGCTGGAGATCCCGAAGTCGAACCCGCCGGTGAGGCAGAGGATCGAGCTGGTGAACGGAAGGCTGAGGTCGGCGTCGGGCGATGTGGCGCTGAAGGTGGATCCGAGGTGCAGGGAACTGATCGCGGATTTCGAACTGGTGCAGTACCTGGCGGGGACGTGCGAGATCGACAAGGGGAAGGACCCGAAGAGGACGCATTTGTCGGACGCGCTGGGGTACCTGCTGTGGCAGGAGTGCCGGGGGCATGCCCGGCGGATCGGCGAGCGAGGCAGAAGGTTGTTCTAACGAGATGCGTGAGGGGACGCCCCCGCGTTCCGGGCTTTGGCGGGCCTGGGGCGCGGGGGCGTCATGGGAATGAGATGCGAGCGAGTCGAGGGACGCGCGGGAGTGAGCCGGAGAGAAGGAGAGAGGAATGATAGAGATCAACCGGGAGCATCCGGAATATGCGGCGCTGAAGCATGTATGGCCGAAGTACAGGGATCTGTATTCAGGCGGAGAGCAGTTTGTCTCGAATGCCGACCGGTATCTGGTGGCGCGGCAGAAAGAGCCGGCGGACGTATACAGCGAGCGGCTGAGCCGGGCGTTCTATGAGAATTACATCGGCTCGATTATCGACTGGTATGGGGCGACGCTGTTCCGGCGGGAGCCGCTGCTGGGCTATGAGGGTCCGGACGAAGCGGCGAGGCGGTTTTTCAACACGTTCGCCGAGGATTGCGACCTGCGGGGATCGACGCTGAGCGATTTCTTCCGGCGGCAGTTGATCGAAGCGATGGTGTGCGGGAAGAGCTATGTGGCGATCGAGTTTCCGAAGCCGGCCGGGCAGGCGGCGAACCGGGCAGAGGAAGAGGCGCTAGGGGCGTCGCGGGCGTACCTGTGCGAGTACGGCGGCGACGCGGTGATCAACTGGCAGCGGGACGAGCGGGGCGAGTATGACTGGCTGGTGACGCGGACGGTGAGGACGGTGGACGACGGGCGGGAGTGGCTGAAGCAGAGGCGTTGGGTGTATTACGACCGGGAGATTTACCGGGTGTATGAGGCGCTGGAGAGGCAGGGCAAGCAGGCGACGCCGGTGCTGGTGGGCGAGGGACCGCATGCGCTGGCAAAGCTGGGGCGGACGCCGGTGTTCGAGTTCACGTTGGGGGAGGGGATGTGGCTGATGAACAAGGCCGCGTCGCTGCAACTGGAGCACTTCAACAAGTCGAACGCGTTGAGCTGGGCGCTGACGATGGGGCTGTTCGCGATGCCGGTGGTGTACTCGGACACGGAGTGGAAGCAGACGCTGGGCGAATCGTACTACCTGCAACTGGGCAAGGACGACCGGTTCGGGTGGACGGAGCCGGAAGGGCACGTGTATGAGATCGCGATGAGGAACATCGACCGGTTGAAGGAAGAGATCTACCGGGTGAGTTACCTGATGGGCCAGGCGGGCGGGTCGATGTCGAAGAACTCGGCGATGACGGGGTACAGCAAAGAGCGGGATTACCTGATGACGCAGGAGGTGTTGCGCGGATATGGCGACAGGGTGAAGGACACGCTGAAGACGGTGCTGAAGGCGGTGGCGGCGGTAAGGGAAGACGAGATCGAGGTGGATGTGTCGGGGCTGGACGAGTTCGACATTGGGGATTACTCGAGCGAACTGGACGATGCGGAGCGGTTGCTGAAGCTGGGGATCGAGTCGAAGACGCTGGATGCGCAGGTGAAGAAGAAGCTGGCGATGAAGTATCTGTGCGATGCGCGGCAGGAGGTGAAAGACCGGATCGCGAGGGAGATCGAAGAGGCGGGGTGAGGCGGGTCCGGCGGGCGGCGGCGACGGGCAAGGGTATTTGCCGACGGTGGGGAGAGAGGCAAGCGAGGGGTCCTGGAAACAGGCCCCTCGCTTCTTTTTGAGTGGCTGTAAGAGAGAAGAGGGGCGACCGGAAGAGTGGCCCCGGAAAGGAGAAGCATGGATCAGACAGGGAACCAGGGCCGGGGAAGCGACGGCGGGCTGCGGGAGATGCTGCGAAGCGTGATGGAGGAGTACTTGAGCGGTGAGCGGCAGAGAGCGGAGCCGGCGTACAAGGCGGAGTTGATCGAAGAGCGGCGGCGGAGGGAATCGCTGGAGCGGCGGGTGAACGAGCTGGCGGAAGAGAACCAGCGGAGCCGGCGGAGGGCACAGGAGATCGAGCAGCACGCGCAGGTGAAGGCGGAGTTGCAGCGGCTGGGCGTGGGGAAGGTGGATCTGGCGTTCAAGGCGGTAAAGAGCGACCTGGTGACGCTGGAGGACGGGACGATGGTGGCGCGGACGCCGGAGGGGGAAGTGGGGCTGAAAGAGCACCTGGTGGCGTTTGTGAGGGACAACCCGGAGTTTTTGCCTGCCCGGATACCGGGCGGGTCGGGAGTGACATCGCCGCCGCGGCAAACGGGCGGCGGTTACGCGGTCGAACTTGAGCGGATCCGGCCGGGCATGAGCGCGGAAGAGATGCAGAGGGTTCGGGAGCAGATCTCGCAAGTGGCTTTGCAGAGCCTGCGCGGGGAGTGAGCGGAGACGAGAGAAGGATCCGCGGAGAGAGAAGAGAAGAAAGAGGAGAAAGATGGCATCAATCACATCAGCCAATCTGGCGAACGCGATTGTGAAGCTGGTGGCCGTGGAGGCGCTTCCGTCGCTGATGGGACACCTGGTGATGGGCAACCTGGTGAACAGGGATTTCGAGCCGCAACTGGCGCAGGCGGGCGACACGGTGAACGTGCCGATCCCGCCGACGATGACGGCGAACAACATAGCCGAGGGCGGGAGCGTGGTGACGCAGAACCCGAACCTGCAGACGGCGCAGATCGTGCTGAACAACCACGTTGAAGCGACGTTCCAGATACCGGACGTGACGAAAGTGATCGCGGTTCCGGATCTGCTGCGGCTGTACATGCAGCCGGCGATGGTGGCGCTGGCCGAGAAGGTGGAAAGCGACCTGCTGGGCCTGTACAGCCAGTTCACGGCGAACACGCCGCTGGGCACGGGCGGGACGACGCTGACCGAGGCGGTGGTGGACGAGGCGGAGACGAAGCTGTTTGAGGCGAAGGTGCCTTCGAGCGCTTCGAAGTTCCTGGTGGTGGACGGCGCCGGGTATTCGCAATTGCGCCAGATCACGCGGTTCAGCGAGTACGGATCGGCCGGTGAGGCGGGTTTGCGGGCGCTGGTGGACGGCACGATCGGGAAGTTGAAGGACTTCTACGTGTTCCGTTCGCAGTTTGTGAAGAAGACGGGCACGGGTCCGGCGACGACGAACAACCTGGCGTTTTCGAAGGACGCGATCGGCCTGGCGATCCGGCGGCTGCCGAAGCCGTTGCCGGGCACGGGCGCGGTGGCCGAGTATGCCGAGCTGGGCAACTTCGGCATGCGGGTGCTGATGAGCTACGAGCCGAACACGCTGTCGCAGAAGTTCACGGTGGACATCCTGTACGGCTGCGGGGTTCTGCGGAACGACCACGGCGTGCAGGTGCGGAGCTAACAGCGGGACGGGCGGCATGGAGGCAGGGGGGGGCGGAGACGCTCCCTCCTTTCCAATTGGCGGGCGGTGTAAGGGAAGAGCTGGCAGGCAGGCGGGACAGGAAGGAGCAAAGACGTGGATTTGAAGGCCTATTTCAGGAAGATCCGGGATGCCGAGAAGGGGTTGAACGGCGAGTACCAACTGGTGGTCAGCATGCAGACTCCGGATGGAGGCAGAGCGGGGGTGATCACAGAAGTTGCGACGGCGATCGCGAGCCGGCTGATTGTGGAGGCAAAGGCCCGCAGGGCGACGGATGCAGAGGCGAAGACGTTTTACGAAGAGCTGGCGGCCAAGCGCAAGGCGGTGGCGAAGCAGGTGCTGGCGTCGGCGGTGCAATCGCAACTGGCGCGGCTGATGGAGGCGTGGCTGGGCAAGGGTGCGCCGGCGGCGAGCGAAGAAGCCGAGCCGGCGGCGGGCGAAGAAGTGAAGAAGTAAAAGGAAGGACAAGCGGCAATGGCGTTGCTTATCGATGGCATGCTGAACGCGCTGGAGGCGCTGAAGGCGCAAGACAGCGGAGTGATGGACGTCTCTCACGGCGAAGGCGTGGATCTGACAGCGAAGCTGGAGGTGGCACGCGAGGAGATCATCATCGAGATTGAGGCCCTGCTGAGGCGGGCGGGATGCGGGAGTGTGGAGCAGGTGGCGGTGACGCCGGCGCTGAGGCGGTGGCACCTGCTGCTGACGCTGGCGATGACGTACCGGGACGCATATTTCAGCCAACTGAACGACCGGTACAAGGAGCGCTGGAAGGCGTACGAGGCCGAGTCGCAGGCAGCGGGCAGGAGAGTGATGGAGGACGGGATCGGGCTGGTGAGGAATCCGCTGACACGTCCTGTCGGGATGAAAGCCGAGACGGAACCGGGGACATTGGCGGAGACCACTTACTGGGTGAAGACTTCGTGGGCGGGTGCGGACGGGGGGGAGAGCGAAGCGAGCGAGGGCGTGTGCGTGCCGGCGGACTGGCCGCACACGCTGAGAGTGGGCCAGGGGGCGGAGCCGCCGCCGGTTGGGGCGGCAGGGTGGAACGTGTATGCGGGCACGGCGCCGGGCAATGAGACGTTGCAGAACCGGGCGCCGATCCCGCTGGGGACCGAGTGGGTGCATTCGACTGGGGCGCTTGCGGAAGGCAGACAGCCGACGGCGGGCCAGGAGGCGGAGTTCCACTGTTCGAGGCGGCGGCTGATGAGGAGAGGGTAGGCAGATGGCGACACCGACACAGAAGGCGATACGGACGGTGAGGCGGCTGATGTGCGACGCGGCGGACGGGTTGCCGGCGAGCATCGCGATGATGCGGAGCAGTCCGGAGGAGGCGGAGGCGGCCATCGAGGAGAGGCAACTCGGGACGTTGCAGGCTCCATCGGAACTGCATGACAAGACAGGGAAGACGGCGTACCCGGCGTACCAGGTGTACGTGGAGAGGGTGAGGAACAAGATGACGGAGAAGTTCCGAAGGTTCTCAGGGACGGTGGAGGTTGTTGTGGAAGTGAGGATGTCCCAGGACCGGCTGGAGGGCCTGACCGAGCGCGTGCAGTTTTTCGCGGACGCGGTGACGGACGTGGTGGAGCGCAACCGCGGATGCGTGGAGGAGGGGGTGTACTTGCCGGGGACGTACGAGGTGAGTTTCGAGCCGGTGAAGAAGGGCGGATTGAACGTGATGCAGACGGCGCGGGTGAAGTGCGAGCTGGAAGTGAGCCGCGGGTAGGAGAGCAAAGAGATGGCTTGTTATATTTCGTCGAACGACAACAGATACTATGCCGCGATCGAGGCGGCCTACGGAACGGTGGCGGCAGTGACGGCGGCGGACAGGTTTCCCGCGGTCCGGCTGAGGGCGGCTCAACAGAGCGACGTACCGCGGCGGGCGGACAAGACGGGAACGCGGACGTGGCAGGGGACCGCGGGGCGGATGAGGAGGCGAACCGCTTTCGGACTGGAGACGTACCTGGTGAGCCGTGAGGAGGCGGGCCAGGCTCCGGGATACGGGCCGCTGATCGAGGCGGCGCTGGGCGGGACGCCGAGGACGGCGGCGCCGGTGCAGGTGCAGTCGGCGAGCGGGCCGACGGTGGCGACATCGGTTGCGCATGGGCTGAGCGAGGGGATGGCGGTGACGTTCGGAGGAGAGATCCGGATGGTGATGGCGACGCCGGATGCGACGACGGTGGTGCTGGCGGCGCCGTTCACGGTGCAGCCTGGAGCGGGGTCGGTGCTGGGGGCGACGGTGAGCTATGCGCCGGCCAAGCAGTTGCCGAGCGTATCGCTGTATGACTGCTGGAGCCCGACGGGGAGCGTACAGAGGCTGTTGAGGGGAGCGGCGGTGGACCGGATGGAGATCCGGGTGAACGGGGATTACCACGAGATCGGATTCGAAGGGCTGGCGGCGGATCTGATGGACAGTGCGAGTTTCGAGAGCGGCCAAGGAGGGCTGACGCAGTTTCCGGCGGAACCGATGATAGGCGAATTGAACTACGCGCCGGTGCCTGGGCATCTGGGGCAGGCGTGGGTTGGGCTGGGACCGTCGAGGTTCCACACGGTGACGGGGGCGAGGATCACGGTGGCGAACAACCTGGAGGCGAGGCGGCGGGAGTTCGGGATGCTGGATCCGCTGTGCCTGGTGACGGGCGAGCGGACGGTGGAAGTGGAATTTGAGCTGTACAGCCGCGACGATCAGTCGTTCAACGAGTTGTACCAGGCGGCGAGGCAGAGGTCGCCGGTGTCGTGTCTGATGCAGTTGGGCGAGGCGGAAGGCGAGTTGTGCGGGGTGTATGTAAAGAGCTTCGTGCCGGAGGTGCCGGAGTTCATCGACGACGAGAACCGGCTGAGATGGCGGTTCAGGTCGTCGAGGGCGCAGGGGACGGTGGAGGACGAGATCTATGTCGCATTCGGTTGAGGTGGAGTGGTCGAGCGCGGTGTGGCGGGAGTCCGAGACCAATCCGGGCGCGCGGTTCAAGACGGTGAGAATGACATTGGGGCGAAGGGCGGATCTGACCAGCCGCGTGAGAACGATGCTCAACCGGGCGCGTTTTCACGCGGCCTCGGGTGAAACCGAGGAGAGGCTGGAGGCGGCGCTGCTGGCGATAGACGCCGACCGGGTGCTGTTGGACTGGGGGCTGTTGGAGGTGGAGGGGCTGCGGATCGACGGAGAGCCGGCGACGGTGCGGAAGCTGGTGGAGGCCGGGCCGGAGGAGCTGTGCAGGGAGATTGCCGAGCAGATCCGGCGGGACTGCAAGCTGACGGAGACCGAAAGAAAAAACTAAGACTCGCCTTTCACTTCGCCCTATCGAATCCAGCCGGGTGGGAGTGCGGGACATGCCGGGAACAAGGGCTGGAGAAGCGGCGGCGGTGCGGATGGCTGGAATTCGGAGACGCAGGGGCCGGCCGGGAGCGGGTGGTGTGGGCGCGGAAGGGAGTGGCCGCGGAGCGATGTCCACGATCGGAGATCAGCGCGACGAGCGAGGCGTGGCTGGAGATGTGGGCGGCGTGGCGGTACACGCGGCCGTCAGAGGAACTGGGCGCGAGGGACGCGGAAGCGATGGCGCTGCTGAGCGCGGAGATGGAAAAGGAGACGCAGGAGCATGACTGATAGGGAAGCGAAGGGTCTGAAGCGGCTGAAGGAACTGGCTGACCAATTGGCGGGGGCGGCGGCAGAAGCGGGCTTTTCGAGCCTGACAAGTCAGACTTCAGCGGGCAAGGCCGCGTCAGGAGGAGGAGAGACGGCGGCGTCGAGCTTGAGCGCGGCCGTATCGCGGCCGATCTCCACCTCCTCGACCAGCGGGGAGACGGGGAGGGGACGAGGCAAGACGCAGAGCCCGGCGGCGGGCGTGCTGGCGAATCTGAATCCGATCGTGGCCGGGCTGATGAAGCTGTTCGGCGGAGGAAGCGACGACCAGGCACAGACGATGACGAAGATCGAGCGGCCGGCGGGGATGAGATATCAGGGCGTTGTGTCGGAGCGGGCCGGGTGGGGGATTACGGAGATGGACTACGCGGCGGACGGGCGGCCACGGATGGTAGAGCGCGCGGCGCAGACGCCGGTGGTGGTGCAGGTGCAGGCGATGGACAGCAGGTCGTTCCTGGACCATCGGGACGAGATCGCGTCGGCGGTGAGGCAAGCGCTGCTGGAGAGCCACGGGCTGGGCGAAGTGATGCGGGAGGTCTAGATGGAGTTCCCAATGCTGAAGACTGGCGCGGTGGCGCAGGACGGGCTGGAAATCGGGCGGCGAAGGCTGACGCGGGTGTTGCGGTATGTAGACGGGAGCGAGCAGACGGTGAAGATGCGGCGCGGGCGGCGGTGGTGGACGGTGCGGTTGACGCAACTGGACGAGGCGGAGCTGGCGCGGGTGGCGGAGTTTGTGGAGACGTTGCGGGGCGAGGCCGGCACGTTCGCGTTCACGGATCCGCGGTCGGGGGTAAGACACGAGAGGTGCAGGCTAGAGGGGAACGAGTTTGAGTTGCGGCTGGCGGAGATGGGTGACGGGCGGGCGGAGTTGAGAATCGTCGAGGAGGCGGCTTGAGATGAGGCATTTTCCGCAGTTGGAGAGCGGGTGCGCGGGACAGTATCCGGTTGTGAAACGGATGGCGCCGAGGGTGGCGTGGAGCGAGACGCCGAGCGGGCGGCGGCGCAGGGCCTTCGACAGCGCGGGGAGCCAGGTGGCGTGGAGGATGGAGTTGCACGGGCTGAGCGAGGGCGAGGCAGGGGCGATCGATGGGTTGTTCGAAGAGTGTGAGGGGCGCAGGCGGAGCTTCACGTTCGTGGATCCGACGGCGAACCTGCTGGCGGCGACCGACGATGGGACGAGCACGTACTGGGAGAAAGGCCCCGGGGCGGCGGTGACGGGCGGAGTGGCTGGCGTTGGCGGGGCCGCCGGCGGGTTCCAGATCACGAACCAGGGGGCGGGCTGGAGCGGGGTATGGCAGGCGGCGGCGATTCCGGAGCAGATGACGTACTGCGTGAGCGCGTGGCTGAGGTCGGCAGGGGGCGGACGGGTGAGGCTGCGGATCGGGCAGAGGGAGCGGGTAGTGGATGCGGGAAGTGAGTGGCGGCAGGAGTGGGTGAGCGGGACGAGCGGGGAGACGGGCGCGGTGGAGTTCGCGATCGAGGCCGAGGCGGGGGCGCAGGTGGAGGTGTGGGGTCCGCAGGCGGAGGCGCAGGCGGCGCCGTCGGAGTACAAGCGGAACCGGGGGCGCGGCGGGTGGTATAGCCGGGCGAGGTTCAGGCTGGACGGACTGAGTCTGGTGTCGGAGGGAATGGGCGTGTACGGCGGCGTGGTGGAGATCGAGAGTCCCTGGGAGGAGTAGAACGATGCAAAGCATCCACGAAATGAAGCGGAGCGAGACGCCGGAGACGCCGGTGCTGTTGTTCGACTGCGAACTGCGGGACGGGCGGACGGAGCGGTGGGCGACGCACGAGGCGACGGTTGACGGCGAGAGCTACACGGCGCGGGTGCTGAAGCACAACGCGATCGAGCTACGGGCTGGCGCCGAGGAAGGCGTGGACGCGGCCGGGCGGATGGCGGTGACGCTGGACAACGTGGACGGCTATGTTTCGCAACTGGACCGGACGGTGGGGCTGAAAGGGGCGAAGCTGCGGGTGAGGCTGGCGTTCGTGGATGTGGAGACAGGCCAGGCGGCGAGCGAGCCGGTGGCGGTGTTTCTGGGCGCGGCGAATCCACCGGAAGAGCTGGCGGAGAGTTTTGCGAGAGTGAGCTTCGTGAGCCGGCTGGGGTTGCAGCGGGTGGCGCTGCCGCAGTTGCGGATTCAGCCGAGGTGCCCGTGGGCGTTTCCGTCGACGGCGGCGCAGCGTGAAGAGGCGGTGAACGGAGGTGCGGAGGGGCGGTACTCGCCGTTTCACGGGTGCGGGTACTCGGCGGATGCGGTGAACGGAGCGGGGACGATCGGGCCGGAGGGTCCGTATGCGAGCTGCGGGTACACGAAGACGGATTGCGCGGCGCGGGGGATGTACACGGTGGACGCTCTGGCGAGGCCGACGGCGCGGTTTGCGGGATTCCAGTTTCTGCCGCCGAGCGTGGCGGTAAGGGCGCATGGAGACAAGGACTGGGCGCAGAGCGAGGCGGTGGACGGGCGGGCGAAGTCGAACGACGTGGCGCCGCTGGCGTATGGAACGAACTGGTATCAGCCGCCGGTGGTTTACGCGCGGAGCGACGGGAATCTGACGCATTGCGAAGTGCTGCTGGGCGTGGGCGAGATGTCGGGCGTGCACAAAGTGTTGGTGAACGGGGTGGAGATGCCGCTGGGGGAGACGGGCAAGGACATGGGCGCGACGGGCTGGTACAACGTGATCAGCCTGGGCGGAAGGAATGGCGGATTCAACCTGAACTTCACAGATGGCGCGGGACAGCCGCTGGGAGATCCGCATGGGGGGATGGCGGTGGTGGCGGTGGCGGCGCCGAACCGATTGGCGAACGGGCAGTCGATACCGAAGATCGAAGTGCTGGCGGACGGGCTGAAGCTGGAGCGGTTCGATACGGATGGCGTGGCGGTGGGCGCGGCGTTCACGAGGAATCCGAGCTGGGTGGTGCTGGATGTGCTGAGGCGTTCGGGGTGGAAGCTGGGCGAGTTGGACGTGGCGAGTTTCGCGCGTGCGGCGGCGCATTGCGATGAGCTGATCGAGGTGCACGACGGGTTTGGCAACGCGAGGATGTCGCCGAAGTTTGAGGTGAATCTGGCGCTGTTGAGGCGAAGGAGCGCGGCGGAGGTTGTGAGGGGCATCAGAACCAGCGCGGCGCTGATGTTGACGTTTGGGGGTGACGGGCGGCTGCAACTGACGGCGGAGGACACGATCGCGCGGCAGCAGGCGGTGAAGCCGGAGGGGTCGAACAGCACGCAGACGCTGGCCGGGGGCTGGCCGGCATATGAGTTTGGGGACGGGACGAACGGGACGACGGGAATTCTGAGGCGGGCGAGCGGCGAGCCGTCGCTGCGGGTGTGGTCGAGAACGACGGCGGAGAGTCCGAACCGGTGGAGCGTGGAGTTTCAGAACAGTTTCAACGAGTATCAGCAGGACAGCGTGTCGCTGGTGGACATGGACGATGTGCTGGCGGCCGGACAGGAGTTGAGCGCGACGGCGCCGGCACTGGGGCTGCCGCATTTCGATCAGGCGGCGCGGGTGACGAGGTTTCACTTACTTAAATCGATTGAGGGGAACCGGTATGTGGAGTTTGAGACGGGTCCGCTGGCGCTGGGGTTGAGGCCGGGAGATCTGATCGCGCTGACGTACCTGAAAGAGGGACTGGAGCGGGCGCCGTTCAGGATTGTAAGGATGACGCCGGGCGAGAATTTCACGACGACGCGGGTTGTGGCGCAGAGACACATGGACGAGTGGTATGAACTGCTGGCCGGGGGGAGCCTGGAGGCGCAGGAGCGGCGGAGGCAGAACGGGCGATGGGGACTGGCGCCGAGGCCGGTGACCGGGGTTGCCCTGGACGAAGAGGGCAGGGCTGTGTTCGGCGTGGAAGAGGAACCGGCTGACGAAGCGGGCAGTGCAGTGCGGCTGAAGGTGGAGTACGCGAGGCCGGAGAATGGCGCCGCGGCGGGGGTGTCGGCGCCGATGGCGGGGCTGACGCCGGAGGTGGAGACAAGCGGAGGAACGCTGGCGGGAGGACGGAGCTGGTATTACGCGGTGAGCGCGCTGGACCTGGACGGGCGGGAGACGGAGTTGAGTTTCGTGGTGCGGGCGAGCGTGCCGGCGGGCGGGACGAACATAGTGAGGCTGAAGGAGTTGAGCTTCGCGGCGGGTACGGCGGGATTCCGGGTCTACAGAGGGGCGAATCCGTCAGCGTTGTTGAGGATCGCCGAGGCGGCGGGCACTGCGGCGACGTTCATGGACACGGGATTGGCGGCGGAGTGCGCGCTTCCGGTGGATGCGAACTTCGACCATGCAAGGTTCTACTGGCGGATGGAGTTGATGCCGGAGACGGCGGTGGCGACGGCGACAGTGAAGACGATGACCGGAGCAGGATTGTCGATGACGGCCAATGAGTTCAGGTCGGCTGTGGTGCGGATCACGGCGGGCAGGGGAGCGGGCCAGGAGCGGGCGGTGTTGAGCCACGGGGTGGACACGTTTGACTTGCAGACCGATTGGACGACCGTACCCGACGGGACGAGCGAGTTTGTGGTCGCCGAAGCGGGATGGCGATTCGGGGCCGCGACGAGGACGGATCGTGTCGAGTTCGAAGTGCCGAACCGGCCTAGTGTGCGTGTGCAGATCAGCGGCCGTGCGGCGGACGTGAGCGGCAATGAGACAGACGCCGAGATCAGTCCGCTGCACCGGCATGTGCTGGGCGGTGAAGCGGGCGGCGACCGGGATATTCCGCCGAAACCGGCGTTCATGCTGGCGATGGCGGGCTCGGGGGAGGTGTGGCTGACGGGTATCGGGTTCGAGACGCTGGAGAACACGTCGACGATCGGATCGGGAACGCTGGTGGTGCGGTATGCGGACGAGGCCGGCGAGAGGGAACAGTGGGCGGTGGCCGGGGCAGTGACGGCCGGGGAGGAGTGGGTCGGGTTCGCTGAAGTGGCCGGATTGGCGGTGGGCGACGTGGTTCTGGTGGACCGGGAACTGATGCGGGTGGTTGAAGTGTCCGGAGGGGGGCTGATGGCGCGAGTGGAGCGCGGGGTGCTGAAGAGCACGGCGGCGGCGCACACGATGGGAACGACGGCGGAGCGGTTGAGGAGGATGGTGGTGGTGGCGCCATTGCAGGCGGGCCTGTTCGGCAGCAGCGCGAGCGGGAGCTATGCGCTGCCGGTGACGCTGAAGAACGCGCGGATTGCGGCGGCGGAGTTCCATGTCACGAACCGGATCGGCGATAGCATGACGGAGGCGGCGTGTTACACGGGATTGACGGACCGCGGCCTGAGGACGTATGCGGGCGGGCAGTTCACGCTGCAAGTGGAAGGCGATCTGGCGGTGGAAGCATCGGCGACGCCGCCACTGGTGGTGGAAGAGAACCGGACGTGTGCCGAGGTGAGGGCGGCGCTGGCGGAGGCGCCCGTGGGCGGAAGCGTGCTGGCGAGAGTGCGGGTGGACGGGCAGGCGTACTGCGATGTGACGATCGCGAGCGGACAGCGGATGAGCGCGGCGGTGAGCGGCGCCGAACTGGGCCGGTTGGCAGCGGGATCGGAGATCACACTGGATGTTCTATCGGTGCCGGTAGGCTTGGGGACGCGGCCCGGGCGGAACCTGACGGTGATGCTGCGGGTTTGAGGGGATCAGCCGCCGTTCAGAAGAGAGAGCGGCTGGCCAGTGGAGGCGAGGACGGCGTTCCAGAGCGATCCGGACGGTTCGACTTTCTTGCGGCCGCGGGTGGCCATGCCGATGGGCACGTGGATGAAACGGTCGTGGAGAAAGCCGATGATGAGACCGGACTTGCCAGCCATTGCGGCGTGGACCGCGCAGCGGGCGAGACGGTCGCAGAGGACGGCGTCCTCGGTATTGGCGCTCTGGCCGCGGATGATGTAGCTGGGGTCGATATAGCGGACATTGATGGGCGTGTTGAGAGCGGCGAAGTGGGCGCGGATGCGGTCGCGGAGGAAGGTTCCGATGTCTGCATTGACGATGTTGCCGGAGGCGTCCTTCACGGTTTCGGCGGATTGGATGAGATTCTGGCCGGCGCCTTCGGCGACAACGATAACGGCGTGGCGCTTGAGTGAGAGGCGTTGTTCGAGGATGGCGAGCAAGCCGCTGGGGCCGTCGAGGTGGAATGGGATTTCGGGGATGAGGACGTAGTTGACGTCGCCGCTGGCGAGGGCGGCGGAGGCGGCGATGAAGCCGGAGTCGCGTCCCATGAGTTTGACGAGTCCGACTCCGTTAAGCACGGCTCGGGCTTCGTTATGGGCGCGGCCGATGACGTCGCGGGCGTCGGCGACCGCGGTCGTGAAACCGAATGTGCGGCTGACGTATTGGATGTCGTTATCGATGGTCTTGGGGAGGCCGACGACGGCGAGGGGGTAGCCCTGGCGCAGGGCTTCGTCATGGATAGCGAGTGCGCCGCGCTGTGTGCCGTCACCGCCGATGGTGAACAGAATGGTGATGCCAAGCGACTTCAGATAGTCCACCATGACCCGTGGATCCTGCGGGCCGCGTGAGGTGCCGAGGATCGAACCTCCGGATTCGTGGATATCGGAGACGACGGGTTTACTGAGTTCGATGGGCGGATGGCCCAAAGCAGGGTTCAGCCCATGGTAGCCATACCGGAATCCGAGGATCGACGGGACTTGGTAGTGGTAGTGGAGTTCCAGGAAGATGGACCGGATGACGTTGTTCAGGCCGGGGCAGAGTCCGCCGCACGTGACGATGCCGGCGCGAGCCGAGGCCGGATCGAAGAAGATCTCGCGGCGCGGGCCGGCGGCCTGGAAGAAGAGTTGATCGGATGGAGGGCGGCCCTCGTAATGAGTGAGATGCAGCGGGACGCAGTCGGCATCGGATTTGAAGCGCGCAAGCTCCAGAGACGCGTGGAGATCGCCGGCGAACGGGCAAATGAATCCACGCGGGCCGAGTTGGTGGATTTCAACAGGATCGGGCATCAGTCTCCTCCATTCACCAACGAGCGATGAATCCCTACTATCCAACTTACACTGATTCCCAGCAGCTTCGAGAAGGAGACCGTGTGAAGGCAAGGGCACGCTGGAGCGGCAACACGGCGATGATTCCGCCTGCCTGGGAACTGGCGCGGGAAGTGGATCAGCGTGTACCGCCATCCCACCGGTCCAGTGGATGAACGGGGTTCTCCGCCGCGCGATAGCACGGCCGGTCCGACAGGCGTTGCACGCTGTCCGGACTGCTTCGGCTCAATATCCCTTCTGCTTGTCCACGACGTTCAACAGCGGTTCCCCGCGGTCGAATCGCCGGAGATTCTCCCTATACAGATCGAAGTAACGGGCGTGTTCGCCGTCGCTGCGGCCGGCGAGGTGCGGCGTGATCACGGCATTGTCGAACTTCCACAGCGGGTGCCCTTTGGGCAGCGGTTCCGGATCGGTGACATCGACGCCCGCGCCCGCCAGTTTCTTTGAATCCAGCGCCTGCACCAGCGCATTCATGTCGTAGATCCGGCCGCGCGACACCGCGATGAAGTAAGCCTCGCGTTTCATCAGGTCAAACTGCTTCGGACCCATCATTTTGTCGCTCAGTTCGGTGTGCGGCGCACTGATGAACACCACGTCGGCCTGCGGCAGCACCTCGTCGAGGCGGTCCGGCGGGACCATCCTTTCGATGAAGGGCAGCAGCGGCATGTCGCGCGGATCGACGCCGATCACCTTCATCCCGAACGCATTGGCCCGCACCGCGATCTGCGTGCCGATCCCCCCGACGCCAACCACCACGGCGGTCTTGCCCCGCAACTCCACCAGCGGAACGCCTCGCCCTTCCCACGACTCCGACGCCTGCGCTCTGATTGCGCGCGGGATCTGCCTCGTCAAGGCGAGCAGCAGCGCCATGGCATGGTCGGCGATCTCGGGGCCCTGCACGATTTTTCCGTTGGTCAGCACGACCGGCCCGATCCTGAATTCCGCGTTCCTCAGATACCCCTCGACGCCCGCCGACGGGACTTGCAGCCACTTCAAATTCTTCGCATCCGCCAGCAGTTGCGAACTCACCGGCCCAACGATCGCCTCGGCGCCGGCGATCTCGGCGCGCAACTGGTCCGCCGCCGGCATCACCAACCGCAGGCCCGGCGCGGCCTTCCTCAACTGCTCGATCTCGGCCGCGCTGAACTGTGATCCGGGCGGTCCCGGCATCGTCAGAACCACCTTCCTGCCCTGCCCGGAAACCGCCACAGCGGCGAAGATCAGAATCGTCAACAGCCTTGTCATGGGAACCTCCATCGGAATCTCAATACACCGGCCGCGACTTCGGGTCCGGCCCTGTCTTGCCCGCCGCGTCCAGCAGGGGACGCGCACCCGCGCCGATAAAACTCAATTCGCTCGACGCCTGGAAAAACCTGTAGCCCTGCTCGATATGCGATTTGATGCCGGCCGCATTCGTCGTTCTGCCCACCGCGATGCCGCGCTTGCGGCCCGCCTCAAGAACGCGCGCCATCGCCGCCTCCACCCGCGGCGTCATCCGGCCCCTGTCGCCATAGGAATGCGACAGATCGTTCGGCCCGATAAACGCAACATCGATACCCGGCACGTCCAGGATCTGGCCGATCTGCTCGACCGCCTGTTTCTGTTCGATGATGATGACCACCAGCGCGTTCCCGTCGGCAAAGTTCGCGTAGCCCTGCGGCGCGGGCCAGCGCAGCGTTGCCAGCCCCGGACCCGATCCGCGCCTGCCCGCCGGCGGATACTTGCACGCCTCCACGGCCTGCCTCGCCAGTTCAGGCGTCGAGGTGAAGGGGAAGATCACGCCCAGCGCTCCGGCGTCCAGTGCCCGCTTGGCCGTCCAAAGTTCGTTCACCGGCACGCGGATCAGCGGCACGATGCCAGTGCCGCGGGTAGCCAGGACAATGTTGCGCGCTGACTCGAGCGTGATCGGGCTATGCTCCATCTCGATCCACAGGAAGTCGAAACCCAGCGCCGCCGCCTGCACCGCCACATCGGCGCTGGGCACGGTCATCGTCATTCCCACCACCGGCTTGCCCTCCTTGAGGGCTGTCTTCAACGGATTTACCCACGGCTGCTGCGCGCTGAGCAGTTGAGCCGCCGCCAACAGGATCAGAATTCCCGGCATTGCCGCCTCCGCGAAGTGGTTTCTGCCATCATGGACCGGACGGCCGGTTCGGGGCAAGCCGGCCGCTCAGCCGGCGATCAAGCCGGTGTGCTCGCTCTCCTCCACTTCGATGCTGTCCAGTGCCAGCCGCACCTCGCTCATCAGCGTCACACTGGCCGCCACCAGCGCCGCCACGCTGGCCACGCCAACGATCAACCCGGCCGCCGCCAGCGCCTGGAACAAGACCTTCTGACCGTAGAAGGCCATCGCCGAACCGATCACGGCGATCAGCGCCGACCCCGCAAACCCGCCAAGCGCGGCGTAAAGCTGGCGTAAAGCCTTGAACAGCAGCCGCGAGCGGTGGCGCAGGCGGTCCAGTTCGGCCAGTTTCAGCGCCCGCTCAGGCGAGTCCGCCGCGAGCAGGGCCAGGCTGTCATCCACCATGCGCCGCCTGTCGACAACCCTGGCCACGCGGTTGCCCGTGCCCAGGCTCAGTACAGTACAGGCGTTGGTCAGGATGGCGGGGGCCACGACGGCCGTCAGCACTGCGAATGGATTTTCAGTCATCTTGGATTGGAACGGTCAGAGCCGGACGGCCTTCAGCGCCTCTTCCTTCTGCCGGCGCGGATCCGGCCTCGATCCCATGTTCCGGATATAGGACTCATAGAAACGGGCGGCGGCAGCGGCGTCCTTGTTGTGCGCGGCGATTCTGGCCCGCACGTAGAACAGGTTCGGGTAGATCATGAAGTCGGTCAGTTGACCCTCGATGTTATCGGGAATCGGCCAGCCTGCCTTCAGCAGCCGCGCCGCGCCTTCGACATCTCCGCCGCGGACCAGCGCCAAGGCGAGCAGTTCCCGCGCCGGTCCTTCGCCGCCAGGGGATGCGGCATCGAGCGCGAGTTTCAAATGCTTCGCCGCCGCGGCATCGCTGCCGGCCAACAGATTCCCGGCGCCCGTGGCCAGTGGATTCCCCGCCTGCCCGGAGCCGCTGGTCAATATGCCCTGGACGATCGACAGGATCTGTTTCGACAAAGGGTGCGGGTTTGAAGCCAGTTCGGCGGCATAACCGGCCGCCTTGCCGCGATCGCCAGCTTCGGCAGACCACAGCGCCAGAGACCCGGCGGCAAAGGCCCGCACGGGCGGCGGCGCCGAGCCGCGAAGCTCAAGCAGCAGCGCCCTGGCATCGCCTGTGCGTCCGGTGATGTAGAGCCAGCGGGCGCGCCGCCAGTTCACCAGCACATCGCCGCGGTCCAGCCGCGATTTCACAAACTCATCCAGCCGGCGCCGGGCGGCTGTCTCATCGCCGCGCAGCCAGCAGGCCAGCGCCGCTTTTTCCATCGCCGCGCCGGCGTTGAAGTCGGGCTGCTTTTCGAACGATGCCGCGAACGCCTGCTCGGCCTGCTCAAACCGCCCGGCCATCAGCAGCACCTCGCCCAGCGAATCCTCCGGGTTGGCCGACGCCGGCTGTGCGGCCGCATAATCCCGGTGCCATTTCTCGGCCTCGCCGAACCGGCCCTGCCAGGCGGCGATATAGCCGAGCTGATTCAACGCGTCAGGCGAGCCGGGATCGAGGTCAAGTACGCGCCGGTAGGTTCTCTCCGCATCGGCCCAGCGGCGCGACCGCGTGGCCTCGGCGGCGAGTTCATTCAGAACCTCGATGTTCGAGGGAGTGAGCGCCGCCAGGCGGGCCAGCGCCGCGCGGCGCATCGCCCGGTCGCCCTTGAGTCCCGCCTCCATCAACTGGAGCCGCGCCCTCGACGCCTCGTCAAGACCCGCTGCCTTCCGGCTGCTTTCGAGAATCTTCGTTGCCGGTTCCCGGTTCCCTTCCCTGGCCGCGCTTTCGGCCCACGCCTCCCAGCACCAGCCGCAGCCAGGTTCCGCCGACGCGGCCTCGCCCAGCGCGGACTGCCGCGAACCCGTGCCCGCCAGAGCCGCACCCAGCCGCTCGATCGCCGCTTCGCTGCCGGCGCCCAGATCCGCCAGTGGCACGGACCTGCCCGCCGCAACCCTCGACACCAGCAGGCGCGCCGACTCGACCGCGCCCTTCAACCAGGCTCCCTTGCCCGCCGCCACCGATCCCGCCGGCTCGATCAGGGCCTGCCCCACGGTCTCGATGTCGATGACAATGCGTGCGCCCCCTCCGCCGTCCACGAGCCTGCCATGCACCATGTGCGTCGCGCCTGAGTTCAGCGCCTCGGCGGCTGAGTTGGCCGCCCGCGCGGCAACGGCGGGCTGGCTCGCAAGCTGCCGCGAGAGCGCGACGCTCAACACACGCGCCGGCCAATCGCCTTCCGGCTCGCCGCGCTGGTCTTCAAAGGGCAGGATGGCAAGGCGGACGATTGGGCTCTTCACGCGGACCTTCGAATCGGGTTTCCGCGAACAGGCGAGGCCGGACAGGGCCACCGCGGCCGCCACTGCCGCGGGCAGGCGGCGGCTATAGAACACGAGGCTCCAGCTTCATCAGTTCGGCGAACTCAGGCAGTTCGCGGAGCTTGGCGAAGTCATCGTCTTCCACAAACTTGTTCTTTTCCCTGAAACCGAACTCCAGCGCCTTCCGGATGGCGAGCAGGGCGCGCTCGGCCTGCCCGGTCCGGGCATACGTCTTGGCGAGATAGAAGTTGAACTTGGCCCGCTCCTCGACCGTCCTCTCCTGCAGCAGCACGCCCTGTGTCGAGCGGTTCTCGAAGACGTCGGGATCGAGCTCCATCGCGATCCGGTATTGCTCGGCCGCCCTGTCGTACTTCTTCCGGGCGAAGTGGGCCGTGCCCAGGTTCGAATGCATCGACGCCGAATTCGGATGCAGCTTCAACGCTTTTTCGTAGAAGCTGACCGCCCGCCGGTAGTTGCGCTTGGCGTACCAGACGGCGCCCAGGTTATTCAGCGCCTCGGCATAATCCTTCTTCATGCGGATGGAGCGCTCGTAGTACCGCCTGGCCACATCGAGTTCGCCCATCTGGTGGTAGGCGATGCCGGTCTTGTTGAGCAGCACCCAGTTCTGCGGCTTGATGCTGAGGTAGAGTTCCGCCGCCTCGCGGAACATCTTCCTCGCCATGAATATATCGGCCCGGCCCTCGTCGGTGAGCGGCGTCTGCCGCCCGGCGTCGCTGGCGGGCGGGGCCTGTTCAGCCGCGGCGGGCTGCTGCCCGTTGAGTTTCGCGGGAAAGCCGGCCGCCAGAACGATGGCGCCCACGAGCGTGATATGCGTCCACATACTCCGCCTCCCAAGACTCGGTTGCACTACCTAAATATAGCCCGAATCCGGTCCAACAGACCGCGCTGTGGCGCTTCCGGTTGAGGTTTCGGGGCCGCGGGCGGGTGCGCCTCCTGCTGCGGACTGCGACGCCCGGAACGCGCGGGCCTGGGCGGCCGGGCGTCCGAGGCGGCCGTGGCCTCCGGTTGCACCTCGGCGGCGGAGTCGTCCCAGGCGGCGATCTGGGTCCGCTGGCCCGACCCGCCGTGGAGGCGGCAGAACTCCACCGGCTGCGTTCCGGCGACAAAGACCTCGGCCCGAGGCTTGGGGCAGGCGGCTGTGGCCAGTTGGCCGGTGAGCGGATCGATATCCACCGTGGTGATGCCGTCGGGCGGCTGGAACGACTGCACGCCGCGGTACTCCCGGTACTGGTGGGCGCGTTTCATGAACTCGGTCCAGATGGGCAGGGCGGCCCTGGATCCTTCGAGCGGCAGTTCCTGGTTGTTGTCAAAACCGACCCAGACGACGCAGAGGAGCTTCGTGGTGAAACCGGCGAACCAGGCGTCATGCGAAGTGCCCGTCTTTCCGGCCGCGGGCAGGCCGAATCCGCGGCTGCGCGCTCCGGCGCCGGTACCGCTGCGCATCACCTCCTGCATCAGTTCCACAACCATGTAGCTGATGCGCGGGTCGAGCACCTGGCGGTTCACCGGCTGGTAGCCGAAGATCCTGCCCCCCGACTCGCTGCGGATCTCCTTGATGAAATTGGCCTTCGTCCACGTGCCGCCGTTTGAAAAAACACTGTAGGCCGCCGCCATGTCCAGCGGCGTCACCTCGTAGGCGCCCAGCGCCATGGCCGGCGTACCCCGCACGCCGCTCAAACCGGCATCGCGCGCCAGTTCGGCCACCGCATCGTATCCGGCCATTTCGGCGAACTTCACCGTCGGGATGTTCATCGACTTCGATAGAGCCTGGCGCAGGTTCACCGTGCCATGGAACTCCATCCTGAAGTTATTCGGCTCGTACGTCTTGTCGTCGAAATAGAACGTGGTCGGCTCGTCCTGGACCGTCGAGACGGGCGTGATGAGTTCCGGCGCCCCGTCGACGGCGCTGCGCAGCACCGAGGCGTAGACGAACGGCTTGAAGATCGAGCCCGGCTGGCGGCGCGCCAGCGCGCGGTTCAACTGGCTTTCGCCATAGCTTCGGCCTCCCACCAGCGCCTTGACTTCGCCCGTCCTCGGATCCATCGCGACCAGGGCCACTTGCGGCCGCGGGTATTGGCGTTTGCGGCGCGCCAGTTGATCGTCCACCTCCTTCATCCCCGCCTGGATGGCGGCGATGGCGTCGCGCTGGAGTTTCATGTCGACGGTCGTATAGACGCGGTAGGACTCGGCCTGGAAGTCGATCTCCTGGAACTGCTCCTGAAGCGTGTCGTGGACCAGATCAACGAAATAAGGCGCGTCGGTGGATTCCACGCCGCCCTCGGCCAGCGACACCGGGGCGTTGGCGGCCTTGTGGAACTCCACTTCATTAATGTGGCCGTTGTCCCGCATCAGCCCGAGCACGATGTTGCGCCGGTTCCGGGCCCGGCCAGGGTGGCGGTACGGGTTCAGGTAGTTGGGCCGCTGAATCAACCCCGCCAGCATCGCCGCTTCCTCGATGGTCAACTGCCGGACATCCTTGCCCAGATAGACCTGCGCCGCCTCGCCGAAGCCGCGGACGGCGAAACTGCGCCGCATGCCGAGATCGACGGAATTGACGTAATGCTCGAAGATCTCTTCCTTGGTCAGTTTCTGTTCGATCTGGAGCGTGATCAGCGCCTCGATGGCCTTGCGCTTCCAGGTCTTTTCCTGGTCGAGCCAGATGGTTCGGGCCAGTTGCATGCTGATGGTGGAGGCTCCGTAGCGGCGGTTCTGTGTGACATCGACCCAAATGGTGCGGATCAGGCGGATGGGGTCGAAGCCGGCGTGCGAGAAGAAGCGCTTGTCCTCGGCCGAAAGGATGGCGTTGACCAGCACGCGCGGGATGTCGCCGAAGCGGATGATGCGGCGTTTCTGGCGGGAGCGGTCAAAGAGATTTGTAAACAGTTCGGGTTCGAGGCCGATCTGGTAGCGGTCGGTGTGGTCGCGGCTGGAGAGAATGCGGGTGATGACGCCGTCCTGGATGAAGACGACGGCCGGCTCAGTGCCGGCATGGGAGTCCACGCCTGGAAAGAACTCGACGGCGTCGGCGCGGACGTGGTACCAGCCCATGCGGTTCGAGCGCGATTCGGTGTAACCGCGGGATTTGAGGGCGGTGACCAGCTCGTCCGGCGACATCCGGTCGCCGACGCTGACCGGTTCGGGCGCGGCATAGAGCATCGCCGTGCGGGCGAACGGCCCCTCCTTGAGCTTGTGGTCGATGATCCGGCTGTAATGGACCCAGGCGTAGGTGAACAGCCCCGCCGCCGTGAGAATGAACAACGCCATGAAACCGGCGATCACCTTGCCGGCCCGGCTGAAAAGCAGCCGGCTCAGATAGGCCCTGCGTGGAATTTGGACGCGCAAAACGGGTGGCGGATTCCTTCGTCCCTCATTGTCGCACGCAGCTTTACCGCTCGCGGTCCCGCGTGCGGGCCAACTCCTGCCAGATATCGTTGCCGTTTTCCTTCCAGACCGCATCCTGGCGGGTGGAGAGATGAATCTGGGGTTCGGCCAGCGCGCCGTGGCCGTACGGGCAGATGCTCTCCATCTCCGGCGGGCCGAGGATGACTGGCCTGCTCCAACTGCCGCTCTCCACCGGCATCCGGAGCCGCCTGAGGCAGACCTTGCAGCGCCGCCGCTGGTCGTGAACGGCCAGCCAAATCAGGCCCAGACCGGACAGCCAGAAGATCAGGATGGCGATGGTCCATTTCAAATCCTGGGCGAAACGCGCCACGCGGTGGCGCAGGAAATACTCGGGTTCGGGCAGCGCGGCGTTAAGCCCAACCCACAGCAGCCACATCACGCCGCCCGCGGCGGACAGCTTGGCGGCGAAGAAGCCCCAGTAGAATAGCGCCTGACGCACTTTCGCCATCATTCCTATTTGACGCCGGCAACTGCCTGGGCGTTGCCTGTTCCAGGGAGAAGTTACGCCTATTGGCGGAACAGGTTTCGCAGAATGAACAGCGCGTTGGCCGGGCGCTCAGCCAGGCGGCGCATGAAGTAGGGGTACCATGCCGAGCCGTACGGGACATACAGCCGGACGCGGTAGCCCTGGTCAACCAGCATCTGTTGCAGGTCGCGGCGGACGCCGTAGAGCATCTGGAATTCGAAGCGTTCGGGTCCGATGCCCTTTTCGCGGGCATGGGCCAGGACGCCGCCGATCATCGCCGGGTCGTGGGTGGCGATGGCCGGGTAGGCGCCCTCGTCGAGCAGCAGGCGGGCCAGTTTGAGGTAGTTCGAATCGACGTCGGCCTTGTCGAGAAAGGCCACATCGCCGGCCTCGTTGTAGGCGCCCTTGCACAACCGGACCGGAATGCGGGCCGCATTCAGCTTTTTGGCGTCCCTCTCCGTGCGGAACAGGTAGGCTTGCAGGACGGAACGGACAGAGCCGGTGCGCTGGTGCATTTGGTGGACGATGTCCAGCGTTGCCGTGGTGTACCCGGTGGACTCCATGTCGACTTCCACGACGGTTCCGTTCGCACGGGCGCGTTCGGCGAGTTCACCGGCGAACGAGAGGCAGAGGCCGGGCGAGATGTCGAGGCCGAACTGGGTGAGCTTGATGGAGACGGTCGAGGGCAACCCGGCGGCTTTCAATGCGTCGAGGGCGGCCAGCACGGCGTCGCGCGAAAAGGCCGCTTCGGCTTTGGTGGTGACGTTTTCGCCAAGGTGGTCGAGCGTGGCGAGGTAGCCGGCGGAGGCCAGCCGGGCGCAAACGGCGGCGGCATCCTCAAGCGTCTGGCCGGCGACAAAGCGGCGGGTGAGTTTCCTCGTTAGAGACGAGGTCTCCATCCACCGGCGCAGCGCCCGGCGGCGGGAGAGGAAGAGGAAGAGATGTCTCAGCATGGAGGCCTATCCCAAGCCCACTTTGACACATCCGACGGCCCCCACGTCAACGTGGGTGCACGGAATTTGCCGTCAAATTTGATCGTAAAGTCCTGGTCCGCGGCTGTCCCGGATGCGGTGGGCGATCCGGGCGCCGCGGCGCCTGTATCCTGAAGGAACAGATGGCGCTCCGCACACTGATTCACGCCTGCCTCCTGAACCGCTTCGTACCGCGTTACAACCAGATGGCGGGCGAGGTGAAACAGCGGTTGATCGGCGGCGTATCGGGCGATGTGCTGGAGATCGGCGCCGGGACGGGCGCCAACTTTGCCTATTTGCCGGGAGACGTGCGCTGGACCGGGTGCGATCCCAATCCCGACGGCTGGCGGTATTGCAGGCGCGGAGCGGCGGCGGCGGGCATCGAGGCGGATTGGCGGACGGCCGGCGCCGAGCAACTGCCGTTTGACGCCGGGCGGTTCGACGCCGTGGTGTCGACGCTGACGCTGTGTTCGGTACGGTCTCCGGAGGCGGCGCTGGAGGAAGTCCTGCGGGTGCTGAAACCAGGCGGGACGTTCATCTTCCTCGAACACGTTGCGGCTCAGGAACCTTCGCCTCTCCTTCGCTGGCAGAGGCTCTGGGCGCCGGTTTTCGGGGCGCTGGCCGGATGCAGGCCGCACCAGGACACGGCGCGGCTGATCGGTGAGGCGGGATTCTCGTCCCTCGATGTTGAACGGTTGACGCTGCCGCTGCCCGTGGTCGGCCCGCATGCCGCCGGGCGGGCAATCAAATAAGCATCAAGGCGACCCATCCGAGCAGGGAGCCGATGGCCGCCCCGGCGAGCACGTCACTGAGAAAGTGCATGCCGAGCAGAACGCGCGATGCGGCGATCGAAAAGGCGCAGAACAGGACGCCGGGCGCGGAGCCGGGCATGCCGGCAATCACCGGGCCGGCCACGGCGAAGGCGGTGATGGTATGGCCGGAGGGGAAAGAGAAGTGGTCCGGCGGCAGCAGTGTGGCCCAACAGTGGGGCTGGATGGCGCACGGCCGCCGGCGGCGCGTCGCTCTCTTCATCCACAGGAACAGGGCGACTCCGAAACCTGCGGCCAGGCTGGATTGAAGCACCGCCCGCCGGCCCTGCTCTCCTCCGAGAATCAGCAGGGCCAAGCCGAGTGCGTACCACAGCCAACCGTCGCCGCCGCGGGTTGCGGCGATCATCCACAAGCGGACCCAGCGCGGGGCGAGCCAGCGGTGGACGCGGTGCATCAGCAGGTGGTCGCGGCGTTCGATCATCCGGATGACAGCTTGCGTAGGCGCCATGCGTGCGGTGGACCTCCTTGCTGAAGTGCGGCTAAGGCCAGATTAGGGCGCGGACATGAATATCGGGTGACTGTCGAGCCAAATCCTGATGAAAATGTGAGTAGCGGCGGGGCTTTGGCGTGGCGGACGGGGCTTTCAATGCTATTCTCCCATGTAAGTGCCCACCGTTGATTTCATGTTTTTCGACGCTGGCGGGGGCCACCGCGCCGCCGCAACGGCGCTGAAACTGGCCATCGAACGCCAAGGCCTGCCGTGGACGGTCCGCATGGTCCACTTGCAGGACATCCTGGACCAGATCGACGTCTTCAAAAAGGTCCTGCGGATCGACCTGCAGGAGATCTACAACCAGATGCTGAAGCGCGGCTGGACGCTTGGCTCGACCACCGGGCTGCGGTTCATGCAGCAGGTGATCCGGCTGCTGCATGCCGGCCAGGTGAAACTGCTGGCCGAGCACTGGCGAAGGCAGCCGGCCGACATGGTGGTGTCGCTGGTGCCGAACTTCAACCGGGCGATGTATGAGGGCTTTGCGAGGGCCTGTCCGGGGAGGCCGTATGTGACGGTTCTGACCGACATCGCCGACTACCCGCCGCGGTTCTGGATGGAGCCGCAACAGCAATGGGTGGTGTGCGGCAGCGCGAAGGCGGTGGAGCAGGCCGCGGCGATGGGGTATCCGGCCGAACGGGTGAGCCGGGTTTCGGGGATGATCCTGCATCCCAGGTTCTACGGCCTGCCCCAAGTGGACCGGGCGGCGCGGCGGCGGGAGCTGGGCCTGGACGCGGAGACGCCGACGGCGGTCGTGCTGTTCGGCGGATTCGGATCGAAAGCGATGCTGGGGATACTGAAGCGGCTGGACGCGTCCGCGCTGAACATGCAGGCGATCCTGATCGCCGGACGCAACGGCAGGCTGCGCGAACGGCTGGAGGCCATGCCCACGCGGATGAAGAAGCACGTCGTGGGGTTCACCAACGAAGTGCCGTCCTATATGCTGATGGCGGATTTTTTCATCGGCAAGCCCGGCCCGGGGTCATTGTCCGAAGCCATCCATCTGGGGCTGCCGGCGATCACGGTGTCAAACTCCTGGACGCTGCCGCAGGAGCGCTACAACGCCGAGTGGCTGACCGCGAACGGGCTGGGCATGGTTCTGGATTCGTTCGACGGAATCGACGGTGCTGTGTCCAGGATGCTGGCCGGCACAACCCTGGCCGAGATGCGGGCGCGGACGGCGAAGCTGGAAAACAGGGCGGTGTGGGAGATCCCGGAGATCCTCGGACGGATTCTCGATACGCCATAGCGGACAGCGGTCAAAACGCAGCCTGGCCGGCGGCCGTTACTTGAGCCTGTACAGCGCCACGCCGTGGCGATCGATCTCCGCCGACACCTGATCCGATGCCGGCGCCAGATCCTGTTGCCGCCAGAGATCACGCACGCGCTTCTGTCCTGTGAGACCGAGGCCGGCGAACGAGGCCGATACGCGCCGCGGTTGTTCGCTCAGATTGAACAATCCGACCGCCACTGAACCGTCTTCCAGCGGTTTGAGCATCACAAGCTCGTCGTCCGTCTTGCGGATGACGCGCGCCTGTTTACCCAGCGGATCCTGATTGACGTCGATCACCTCGGCATTGCAGAGGACATTCAAGGTGAACTCGTCGAGCCGCGACATGTCGCCCGAGAAAAACAGCGGCGACGCCATCAGCGACCACAGCGACATGTAACTGTACTGCTCCCAGGCGGTGAGCGTGGTCTGTTTCGGCGCTTCGCTCATGCTGCGGGCGTTGCCGATCGTCCCGATGAGGATGTAGTCGGGATCGTTCCAGCGGCCCGGACCGGCGTAGTCGGACAGGATCATATTCTTGAAGGCGATCGAATAGAAGCCCGGCAGGCGAGTGTCCTTCTCCAGGCCCAGGTCGCCGGTGGTCCGCCACGACTGGCCGCCCACCTCGGCGCCCCACTTCCAGACGTCGCCCATGCCGTACTGGCAGAGGTTGAACTGAATGTCGCGATTCTGCTTCTTGAGCAGCCCGCCCATCAGCGCGTAGGGCTTGGTGAAGTCCTCGCGCGTGGCCGGCTTCACCAGCCGCCCGTAGGAGCACCAGTCGTACTTCAGCAGGTCGTAGCCCCATTCGGCGAAGGTGCGGGCGTCGATCTCCTCATGCTGCCAGGCGGCGGTGTACTGGGCGCAGGTCAGGGGCCCGGGGCCGGTGTAGATGCCGGCTTTCAGACCTTTGGCGTGGATGTAGGCGGTCAAGCCCGGCATGTCAGGGAAACGCAGATTCGGACGGATGCGGCCCGAGGCGTCGCGCGGCGCGCCGTTCAGCGTAGGATCGGTCGAGCCGGGTTTCATCATCCAGCAGTCGTCGATCGAGACGTACGAATAGCCGTAATCGGCCATGCCGGATTGGACCATGGCATCGGCGGCTTCGCGGAACAGCTTGTCCGAAACGCGGTCGTAGTGGGTGTACCAGTGGTTCCAGCCCATCGGCGGGGTGAGCGCGATGGTGTCGCCGACGGTGAGACGAAATTCGCGCGACGCCTTGCCGTGCGGGTTCGACGCGCGCAGCGTCACTTTATGCAGGCCCGGCCGGGCCGGGGACGTGCCGGTGAGGATTCCGGTGGCCGCATCCAGCTTGATCGACGCCGGCAAACCGGCGGCCTCGAACTTCATCGGACGCGCGCCGGTGGCGGGAATCCTGTACAGGAACGGCTTGCCGGGACGGACGCCATAGACGCGGGGCCCGTTGATCCTTGGTTCGGGTCCGGGCTTCGGCGTCAGGATCGGCATCCCGGCGGCCAGCAGGGGCAGCGCGGCGAGGGCAAGAGCGGCAAGGCGCATACACAACTCCTTCGAATTCGCGGCTCGAAATTCGACACGAGTCTATCACCATCCGCCGCGGGATTCCTCCCGTCAGGCAGTGGCCGGGACCGTCCGTCCGCGCTTCAGCTCCGTGATGCGGCAGGCGGACTTCATTTCGCAATACTCGCAGACATCCTCGATGGCCGGATCCGGCGCGATCACGCCATCCAGAATGCGCGCAGCCGCGCTGCCGGCGCGGTCGAGCGCGGACTGGATCATCTCCGCGGCGCCGTCCTTGAACTTCCAGACCTCGGCTGAGCGCAGGGGCACGTAGGCCGCCGCCTGCGGCTTGTGGCCCATATCGCGCACGGCGGCGAGGTAGATGCCGAGTTGCAGCAGGGCGCCGGCTTCGTCAAGGCTCTTGAGCCGTTCGAGTTTGCTGGCCCGGGAGTACTTGAAATCGATGACGCGGCAGTTGCCCTCTTCATCGACGTCGTAGCGGTCGATGCGTCCCTTGACAACCTCCCCCGAATCGAGCGTCACCTTCACCGTCTGCTCAAAACTCGCCTGGAAGCCGGCATCGATCTTCGGATCGGCCGCATAATGGCGCAGCGCCCGCAACGCGCGCAGGCGTTCGAACTCCGCATGGTAGCCCGGTGGAACCCTCAGCTTATGGGTCAGCCGCTCCCAGTGAGATTCGAAGACCGCTTCCACCGGCCCGCCGCGTTTGTGCCACTCGACGATGACGGCATGGACGAGCGACCCCAGGACGAGCATGTCGAGCCGCTCGGCCGGGCGCGCGGGCGGCTGTTCGAGTCGAAGGCTTTGGCGGGCGAAGAAGATGAAGGGGCAGGAGAGAAACGCCTCGAGCGCGGTCCCGGAATGGGTTTCGTGAAGGCTGCGGAGGGCGGCTCGGGCGGAGGCGGACTCAAGAACCGGCGGCGGCGCGGCCGGAGCGGGACGTGAGGAACGGATGCGGACAGGCTGAGCGGGCATCGCCTCGGCGGCGATGGACGCCAGTTCGAAGCTCGGTAGCGTGGCCTCGCCCTTGCCGTCGAACTGCGGATAGGAGAGAACGGCCAGTTCCGTGGCCCTGGAGATCGCAAGTGAAAACAGGAACCTCTCCTCCTGATCGCGGCCCTCCCTGGTGCGCAGCAGCACGCCCGACTGCCTTGCGCGGATGCGCAGATCGTTGGCCAGAATAGGCTCGATGCCCGGATGGCGCGGGAATTCACCCTCCAGCAGTCCGGCGATGAAGACCGCCGGAAGCTCCCACTGGCGGGCCTCGTAGACGTCCATCAACGCAACGGCGTCCCGGCGGCTGCCGGCCAGGCGCAGACCGGCGCCCTGAATCGCCAGCCAGGCGTGGCGCCAGTAGGCGTCAAAGGCAACCGGCTCATCGCCGGTCAACAACGCAGCGGAGTCCAACGCCGCCGTGACGGCTGTGATTGCGGCGGCCCTGGCTCGTGACAGCCGGGCCGCCTCGGGCGTGGCATTGTCCGGCGGCAAGGCCAGCAAGAGCAACGGCTGAAGCGCGCCGGCCCATTGCGCCGCCGTCAGCGGCCTCTCTGTCCAGGCTCCGGTCACGGCCAGCGCATCGAGCGCTGCCAGAATTTCGCCGCTGTCCTGGCATTTCGCGGCCTCTGCCTTCAACCTGTCGATGCCGGCGCAGGGCATCGCTTCGATCACCCTGGCCGTGAACCTTTCAATCGCCGGCGACACTCCGGCCCGGAACGCCGGATTCCGCAGCACCGGCAGCGCCGCATCGGCCTCCCATCCGGATGCCACCGCCGCCGCCAGATCCGGGAACCAGACCGCGATTGGGTGCGCCGCCAGCGGCTTGGCCAGAAAGGACCGGAAAGGGATGCCGAAGCGCGAAAAGGCGGACTCGATCAGATCCGGAAACGGCCCCGCCGACCTCACCACCACCCCGATCTGGCTATAGCCCAGGCCCTGCTCCCTGAGTCCCAGAATCCGCCGGGCGATCTCGGCGGCCTCGCGGTGGATCGTGGCCGCCGGCGCGATCTCGACCTTCGGCAAAGACCGCACGGCGCTCAGGCGCTGCTCTTCGGCTCCAGCCGCGCGCAGGATTTGACGGGCCTCCGCGGCGCCCGGCCATTCGGGCAGCGTGATGGTGACCCGCAGGCGCCTTGCCGCCGCCCGGATCAACGACACCTCGACCGGCGACAGCGTGAAAAAACCGTCGAAGTAGAGCGCGTCGCAGCCTCTCAACGCGCCCTCGATGATCGCCGAGGCGGCCGCTGAGACCAGGGCCGGGGCCATCAGCAACTGCCGTCGCGTCAGTTCCGCCTCCACCTCGGTGTATACCTTACCGAGGTCCGCCATCGCCGGCGATGTCCAGACGCGCATCGAGCCGAGAGCCTGCCACTGGTCCGGTCCGCAGCCCGCGCCGGCAAGCTCAAGCATCGCGCCGGCGATTGCCGCGGCCAGACCTGGGGTATCCATGGCGCTGGCGAAAGCACGGGGTTTCAGCCGCTCAAGCGCCTCTTCCACGATCAGGATCAACTCGGTTTCGCCGGCGGCCCGTGTTTCCGGCAGCAGCTCGGAGATCAGGCCCGCGAGCGTGATGATGCGCGACGGCCGGACAAGGAAGCCCTCCCGCGCCAGCACGTTGCGAGTATGGGCAGCCATGGTTGATGTCGGCACGACCAGGCGGAAACGGCCGTCGCCTTTCGACAAACGCGCCCGCACCGCGTCGAGGATCATCGTCGTTTTGCCCGAACCCGGCGGTCCGATAATCAGTTTCATGGCGCTAGGTCTTCAGCCGCGTCAACAGGTAGGCGCCGGCCAGCGTGAACACGGCATGCGGGGACCACGCCGCCAGCGCCGGCGGCAGCAACCCCACGTTGCCGAATTGCTCGAAGAGGAAGTTCAGCGCGAAATAGGCGATGGCGATGACGAAGCTCACCCCGACGCCGGTCATCGCCCCGCGGCTGCCGGTGAGGAACGCGAACGGGGCCGAGATCAGCGCCATCACCAGCGCGAACAGCGGCGCCGAGAACTTGCGGTTGTATTGCACTTCGAGCGGCACCACGCTGAAGCCGCTTTGGCGCAGTTCGCCGATATAGTCGCGAAGCTGCTCGAAGTTCATCTGCTTGTAGGTCTTCACCTCCTTGGCAAACCACGACGGCGGCTCGTCCAGGGTGGCGAACGTGGCCGTTTCGCCGGAAAAGTTGAGAAACCGGTCGTTTTTGGGCTTCAGGTCGCGGGACCAGCCGTCCTGGAAGACCCAGGTCTTCAGCCTCGGCTCCCAGCGCGCCTGTGAAGCCTTGATGTGACGTTTCAACTGGAACGCCGCGTCGTCGAACTCGAAGACGCTCACGTCGCCCAGCATCTCCTTTTCCGGATCGAACAGCTTGTAGTAATAGATCCGCGACCCGCGGCCGAAGATCCACTGCCGGCCGGGACTCAGGTAGGTCTGCACGGGCCGGCCCTTGATGCGGTGGCGGATGGCGTCCTGCACCAGGTTGGCCTGGGTGACCACATAGTGGTCAAAGGCGAACAGCCCGGCGCTGAGCATCCCCGACGCGATGAAGACCGGCGCCGCCAGCCGGTAGAGGCTGACGCCGCATGCCTTGAACGCGGTGATCTCGTTGTTTTTCGCCATCACGCCAAACGTCACCAGCACGGCCACCAGGACGCTGACCGGCGCGGCGTCGAAGATCAGCTTCGGCGCCAGAAACACCAGGTACCGGAACAGTTCCGGCATTGGGATCTGCTGTCTGAAGACGTCGCCCAGCAGTTCAAAGAAGTTGAACACTTCGGTCAGCAGCACGAAACTGGCGAGCAGGACGCTGAAATAAAACAGGAAACTGGACAGCACCATCGCGTCAATCACCAGCGGCAGCGCCGCCGTGCGCCTTCGCGAACCCGGCCTCGCCGTGGCCCGGCGCAGCGCCGAGGCGATGCGCCCGGTGTGCAGCGCCGCCCACGACTTGACCGTGCCGAACAGGTCCCGTCCCGCGGTCCTTTCCAGCCTGGCCAGCATCGCCACGCCGAAGATGGCGAAGAAGACGTTGGGCATCCAGACCGCCAGCGTGGCGTTGATGCGGCCCTCCCTGGCCAATCCCACCAGGCTGACCAGCGCCATGTAGTAGAAGAACGCGAATGCCACCGTGATCACGAACGCCGCCGACTTGCCTCCCTTGCGCGAACTCACGCCCAGCGGCATGCCCGTCATTGCCAGCAGCAGGCAGGCCAGAGGCAAGGCCAGCCGCTGGTGGAACTCGATGTTGGCTTCCGGTGATTTTGAGATCTCCGGAAACAGTTCGGCGGTGGATGTCGCCGAGAACAGTTTCGCCTTCACGGCCGCCCGCTCGCGGGCTTCGAGCACTTGCTCGCCCTTGGGATACGAGACCCGGTAGTAGGTTTCCGGATCCGTCCCGGCCTCGTAGGTGCTATTGTGCCGCATGGTCATCTGCAGCCGGTTTCGCGCGGCGTCCGGCGTCACCATCGCTTCGCTGGCCAGCGTGACGCGCGGACCCTCTCCCTGCTCGCCCGACCCCATTGACCTCCTCTGCGCGGCGGGCGTCATGTCGGCGATGAAGATGTTCCGCCAACGCACCGGCTGTCCCGGCATCACGTCGCCGACATAGAGAATCGTGTTCGGAAAGCTCTCTTCAAACACCCGCGGCTGGATCTCGGCGGTCACCTGCGCCGCGCCCATTTCATTGAGCACGCGGATTGTTTCGGTGTTGCACCAGGGCGTCAGCCACAGTGAGCAGAATCCCGTGAACAGGACCGCCGCCATCCCGAACGCCGCCGCCGGCAAGGCCAACCGCCGCGCCGGAATCCCGGAGGCGCGCAAAGCGATGATCTCGCCGTCGCTCGACATTCTCGACAACGCGATCAACGTGCCCGACAGCACGCCAAGCGGTATCGTCAGCGGCATGGTCGCCGGCAGCAGCAGCAGAAACAGGTAGCCGACGTTGGCCGGGCTTGTCGACGCGTTCACCAGGATGGAGAACAGCAGGCCCGCCTTCTGCAGAAACAGAACGAACACGAACAGCACCGACCCCAGCACGGCGCTGGCGAAAATCTCGACAAAAAGAGTTCGCCCGATCAGGCCCATGCGTTCCCCTCTTTAGGGCGCCGGTGGCGGCGGCGGAACCACGGGCAGCTTTGGCGCGTCATCGCTGGACGGCTCGAGTTCGAGATCCTCGAACAGCACGCCCGGAGCCGCCACCGAGCATCCCACCACGGAACTGCCCGCGCCGGACAACGCCAGCGGCATCCCGTTGTCCACATAACTGAAGATGGCCGTCTCGCGCGAGGCGGCCATGATGTCGCGGAACGATCGCGTGCCCAGGTTCCTGAACCTCAACCCCCTGACCAGCTTCTCGCTGCCGTCCGGGAACACCTGGTAGACCAGCACGGGGTTGCTCACCGGGCGCCCCCCGCCGCCGCTTGCCGTGCGCTGGCTCAGCCGCCGCAGGTCGTCGATCGACCCATGCGACGGAAAGTCCATCTTCCGCACGATGATCCCGTAGGGTTTGCCCTGCTGCCTGATCATCTCGAGCATCCGGGTCTTCAGCGCGCTCAGCGGCTCGGACTCGGCGGCCTTGACAAACAGGTTCGAGATCCTCGGCTGGCGCACCCCGAACGCCCCCGGCAGCCGCGCCCGGCCCGTCGAGGTGAGTACGCCCCGCACCGGTTGGCGCGTGGTGAGCAGCGTCTTCAATACGCCTTTTTCGACCACATTCAACGGCTGCGGCGTCACGCCCTGCACGTCCACTTTGTACTGGCCCGCAAGCGTCTGGCCGTCGTGCGCCGCGGCCGTGGGATCGTCGGTCACATCCATCCACTCCGGCAGCACCCGCGACCCCAGGCGCGCCTCAAAGTCACTGCCGCCGAACGGAACCGACCGTCCTGGTTCAGCCACCGGCCGGCGGACCACCGATAAATGCGCGCCCACGATTTCGCCGAAGATCTGCGCCGACGCCCGCGGCTCAAATAACACCGGCCCCACGTAGGTCTCGCCTTGCGGCGCTTCGGCAAGCTGGTCCAGATTCCGCGCCACCTCCCGCACATGCCCGGTCAGAGCCTCCTCGGAAGGCAGCCCCGAGGGGCTCAACGCCGCCAGCGTCGCCCCATCATAGACCATGAATCCGTCCTTGGCCTGGCGGCTTCCGCGAGCATGGAGGTAGGCGATCTGGTCGCCCGTCCGGACCCAACTCCCCTCGCTGTTGACGTAGTAGAACGTGCCTTGCGAAGACTGGAACTCCACCAGCCCCCCCGTATTCTGCGGCGAGGCCGAGAACAGCGCCGACAACTCCCTCACACGCCGCGACCAGAGATTTTTGTCCGCCGGAGCCTGTTTCACCTGTTCGACGAGTACCGTCCGCGGCGCCAGGCTGAAATCGGGCAGCCTGTCCTGCACCGTCACGCCTCGCAGGGACGCCGTTTTGCGCCCGATCGCCTCCACCGCGGTCTTGTAAGCCCGGTCGAGACTCAGCCACATGGCGCCTCGCAGGTTCATCAGGTGGTCGTCCAGCGGCAGCAGTTCCGAGTCATACCGCGTGCCGGCGTAGAAGTCGCTGTAGATGGACCCGGTGCTGTCGAACTCCGGCCTGCCGGCACGCACGCCTACCCTGAGCGGCCGGAAACGGTTCTCTCTCAGATCGAAGATTGCGCCGAAGGTGGCCGATATCGCCATGGTCCTGGCATCCTCGACGCTGATTTCGATGAAGTACGGCGGATCGCTCATCAACCGCAGGTCGCGGGCCCGGCCCAACTCCTCGGCGGCGGCCCGCAGGATGGGGTCCGAATTGATCGCCGCCAGCAGTTTCGCCGCCGCGGGGTCGGGCTTGGGCTGCTGAGCCGCGCCCTGCCCCAGGCAGGACGCGCCGCAGGCCAGAAGAAGCGGCGCCGCGATGACGATTCCCGGTTTCATTGCGCCCCTCCGCTGATCATCGGCCGCGGCAGCAGCGGCGGCCGGTCGTTTTGCGTGGGCTTCCGCTGGACCTCGATCTCGGAAACAAGCAACGCCGGCGATACGGCCGAAACCGGCACCTGTCCCGATTCCGCGCCGCAGTATCCGTTAAACACTTCATCCTTATCGCCGGTGGCCAGAATCTTCTCGAAACTCGCCAGCGGCGTGCCGACAATGTCCACGCCCCTCACCAGTTCCGGCGGACGGTTCGGATAGATCCGGTAGACCACCAGCGGAACCACTGTGAACGCCTGCAAGCCCCGCCTCCTCGTCGTCGTATAGCCTCCGGTGACCGTGTCGAAATACAGCCCGTACGGCTTGCCCTGGCGGATGACCTCCTCGATCAGCATCCTCCGCAGTTGCTCGTCGCTGACGCGCCTGGCCGATTCCACAATCAGGTTTGACTGGCGCGCAACCGCCTCATAGCCCGGCTGCCGCCGGCCATGGCCGTTCGAATTCAGCCTGCTGGCGATCGGTTCGCGCGATACCAGAAAGCTCTTCAGGGTTCCGTTTTCCACAACGCGGACCGGTTGCGCCGGGCGTCCTTCGTCGTCGAAGGCATACCAGCCGTTCAGGTCCGCGCCGGCCGCGGATTTCCGCGTGGGGTCGAAGACGACGGACAGAAACGGCGGCAGCACCTGCTTGTTCAGGCTGTTGGTGAAGGTCTGGCCCTCGGTTTCGTCCTTCTGGCGGTGGCCTTCGACCCGATGGCCGAATATTTCGTGGAAGAACACCCCCGCCGCGCGGCCCGAAAGCACCGCCGGCCCGACATAGGGATCCACCGGCGGCGCTTTCAGCAGCGCGGACACGGTCACCGCTGTCTTCCTCGCGGTCTCGATCAGCACGTCGTCCTTGGGCAATGCGGCGGGATCGGCGGCATCGAAGCTCTCGGCGCTGACCAGATCCTGGCCGTCGTGAGCCTTCGCCCGGGCAACCACGCCCCAGCGCGCGAAACCCCTGCCGTGGCTCACCGAGGTCCCTTCGGAGTCGACCATCGTCCGGTGCTCGCTGCGCGCGTTGAGCGCAACCGTGGCCGTGATCACGCCGAATACCCCGGTTGCCGCCGAGTGCTTGCGCAGCCGGTTCTCCCATTCCTGGACGTTGAGTTTGCCCGGCGGCGCCACGGCAGTGCCTGTCACCGGCTTCTCGGCCGAGAAATCGGGCACCTCGGCCGGCGAGACCGCCAGGCCGGTGGCGCTCTTCACCTTGATGTATCTCTGCGCCGCCACGCGCCATGCCCGGTCGGTCTCCCGCCACAGGATCCGGCGAACCGCCGCGTCGCCGTCCTCCAGCGGCAGTTCGGCGGAAGCCGAAAAGGTTTGCCGTTCGCCGCCTGAGACCCGGTAGTTGTCAAACTTTGGCGAACCCACCCGGACCGACACGTCCAGCCGCCGCCGGCGCTGTGAACTCGATCCTTGCAGCGATCCCGAACCGGCTGAGATGTCGTGGGATTCGACCTCCGTCACCTGGTAGGAAATGTAGTATGCCGCCGGTTCGGCTTTCGAAAGACCCTCCAGGTTCCGGTTCAACTCGGACGACAGGATCTGGGCCAGTGCCGGCCGGGCCGGCGCGGTCCGGTCCTTTGCCCCTTGACTGCTCAAGGCGCCGGGCGCCTGCGTCAGCGCGTAGAGAGTGAGAACTCCCAGCGCTCCCAGTGGTTTGCGCAACACGTTAGCAGAATAGCACGCGTGTTCACAGCCGTTCGGCGCCGTCCGGTCCGGACTCAGGCCGCGTTGGCCGGAGCCGTCCCGGCGCTGAATTCGCCTTTGCTCCGGAAGCCGCTGATTGCCAGTCCGTACCGGCCTCGGACGCCGGTCTTCTCAAAAATGTGCTTCAAGTGGATCTTGACCGTTCCCGGACGGATGCCCAGCTCCTGCGCGATCTCCTTGTTCTTCATGCCGCGCTCGACAAGCATCAGCACCTGCCGTTCCCGCGACGTCAACTCGCTCCGCCCGAACCGGTCTTCGCGGCCGGAATCGTTGAACACGCAGCCCTCCATCCAGGTGGCGTGTCCGGCCACCGCCTTCAGGCAGGCAAGAATGGTGCTGACGTCGGCGGTCTTGCTCAGGATGCCCCTCGCCCCGGCCTGGAGCAGCCTCAGGGCATCCTGTTCGCTCATCGAATTCCCCCAGACAATGATGCCCGGCGGCCTCGAGGACAGCGCGCCGGCGGAGGCCAGAGCGTCCACGACAGCCTGCAAACCCAGCGTCTTGTCGATGACCAGCAGGTCCACGGGATCCTGCCTCACCAACTGCAATCCCAGCATCAGGCTGCCCGCGCTCCAGCGGATGCGGAAGTTGGCAGTCCCGGCGGCGATTGCCTTCATGCCCTCCACCGTGGCGGGCTGTGTGTCGAGGAGGCCGATGGTTTTCGGTGTTGGTTCGGGTGACATAGCGATAGCCGGCCTTTGAGAACCGCGGCTCTCTGACCGTTCGCTTATTAGTCGCGGCAACAACGGAAAGCTCTCAAGTTTTTGCCAACCCGCGACGATAGACCAAGTGAGACCTGAGCCACAAGCCCAGGTCACCCCAGTTACGGTTCAGGAGATGCCGTGGCGGCCACGCCCAGAAGCCTCGGACATTGGAAAATTCTGCTCATCGTCCCCGACCAGGAGACGCGAACCGCCATGCACGGCCTTCTGCAGCGGTTGCTGCCCTTCTCCCCGGCCGGGGAACTGACCAGCTATCCCACCCGCGCCGTGCTGGAGGAAGCGCTGATCGAATACGGAACCACGCTCTGCTTTGTTGACGCCTCGTCGAACCAGGATTGGGCCCAGGCCCTGCTCAGCGACCTGGCCATGCTCAACTCAAGGCTTCCAGTGGTGGCGGTCCACGGCCAGAGCGATCCGGACTTCATCCTCCGCACCCTCCGCGCCGGAGCGACCGAAGTCCTGATTCAGCCGCTCGGTGAGGACCAGTTCATATCGGTCCTGGAGCGGTTGCACGCCGTCCACGGCGCAAACCACCATACGGGCAAGCTCATTGCGATGATCCCGGCCAAAGGCGCCTGCGGGTCCTCGACGATCTCCTGCAACATCGCCCATTACGCCCGCCGCGCCGGGCTTTCCCGCGTCCTGCTGGCCGACCTCGACCCCTTGACCGGGACCATCCCCTTCCTGCTCAAGCTGAAATCGCTTTACAGCTTCGTCGACGCCCTCACCCGCTCCACTTCCCTCGACGAGGACATCTGGCGAGGCCTGGTGGCCAACTGGGGAGGCATCGACGTCCTGCTCTCCCCCGATAAGCCAGTCCACGGAATCGACGGCCACAGTGATGCTTCGGCCATGCTCCAGTTCTCCGGGATGATTTACGATCTCGTTGTCACCGACACCAACGTCCCCTATGGCCCGTGGCCGCTCTCCATCGCCCGCAACTGCGATGAGTTGCTGCTGGTTACCACCAACGAACTCTCCAGCCTCCAGGCTGCCCAGAAAGCGCTTGCCTATTTCGACCGCAACCACATCGAGCGGTCGAAGGTCCATGTCGTGGTCAACCGCTTCAGCAAGGAAGTCGGCCTCAGCCAGGAGGTCATCGAGGCGGCGCTGCACACCGAGGTCTACCACCTCATCCCTAGCGACTTCGAGACCATCAACCGCTCCCTGGTCGAGGGCCGCGCCGTGCCCAGCACGACCGCCATTGGCCGGAGCATCGAGGCCCTGGTCGAGAAGCTGACCGGCAAGACCGGTTGCCGGCCCAAGCCCAAATCGTCGTCCCTGACCAACCTGTTCGGATTGCTCCGCCGTTAACTTACATCCAGCCCGCCTGCTATCATCAGCCCCAGGATGATCGCGCTCGATTCCGCCGAAGCCCTCCCGTTCATCGCGTCGCGGTTAGGGTGCGCGCCAGAGGCGCTCACGCTCACGGCGCTTGGCGGCGGCGTTTCCAACCTCGTCTATCTTATTGAAACGCCAACTCTTCGCTGCGTCGCAAAGCAGGCACTGGGCAAACTCCGCGTCGAGCAGGACTGGTTCTGCTCCCCGCGCCGCATCCACCTCGAAGCCGCCGCCATGCGCGCCCTCGGCCCCGTGCTTCCCGCCGGAGCGGTTCCGGCGCTGCTGTTCGAGGACTTCGAAAGCGGCATCATCTGCATGCAGGCCGCCGCGGCCCAAGCCCTTCCCTGGAAAGAACTTCTGATGCGCGGTGAATTCGACGAGAGGCCGGCTCGCGTCACCGGCCTGCTCCACGCGGCGTGGATCCGCGAAAGCGCCCTCAGGCCCGAGTGGGGTGAGGAGTTCGGCGGCGTTCAGACGTTTGTTGACCTCAGGCTGGACCCTTACTTCCGGTCAACCGCCGCCCGCCACCCGGACCTCGCCGGGCGTTTCGCGTCTCTGGAAAACAAGTGCCTGCAACGCCGGATTTCTCTCGTACATGGTGACCTCAGCCCAAAGAATCTGCTGGTCGACGGCGCCGCCGTCACCCTCATCGATCATGAGGTGATCCACTGGGGCGATCCCGCATTCGACGCCGCCTTTCTCACCAACCATTTGATTCTGAAGGCTTTTTATCATGGCAACCAGACGCCCCGTCTGCTGGCGCTGGCGCGCGCCTACTGGGACGCGCTGCTCGGCGGCATCCCCGCGGAGTTGGCCTGGATCGAGCAGGCCGCCATGGAGCACCTCGGCGGACTCATGCTGGCCCGGGTGGACGGCAAATCCCCCGCCGAGTATCTTGATGAAAAGCTGAAAGCAGCGGTCCGCGGCCGTGCTCGCGATCTGCTTGCGAACCCGCCGCCAGACTGCGAAGCTGCCTTTGAAAGGTGTCTTAAATCATGAGTTTAAGAATCCACGGCCTGCGCGCCATGGAGATTCTCGACTCGCGCGGCAATCCGACAATTGAGGTCGAATGCACTTTGTCGGATGGCACTTCGGCGCGCGCCCAGGTCCCCTCCGGCGCCTCCACCGGACGCCGCGAGGCGCTCGAACTGCGCGACGCCGATCCGCTGCGCTTCGGTGGCAAGGGCGTGCTGAGGGCGGTCGCCAACGTCGAAGCCGAGATCGCACAGGGCCTGATCGGCGCGGATGCGGAAGACCAGATGAACCTCGACCGCCGGCTGATCGAACTCGACGGCACACCCGGCAAGTCGCGCCTCGGCGCCAACGCCATCCTCGGCGTCAGTTGCGCCACCGCCCGCGCGACGGCTCTGTCCAAGGGAATACCTCTCTGGCAGCGACTGGGGGAGATCAGCGGCCTGCGCCCCTGCCTGCCGGTGCCGATGGTGAACATCATGTCGGGCGGCCATCATGCCGGGTTCAACGTCGAACTCCAGGATTTTCTTGCACTCCCGATCGGACTAAGCTCGTTTGGTCAGAGTCTGCGGGCGGTCCGCGAGGTTCTGTACGCAACGAAAGAGATTCTGGCGGAGCGTGGCCTGCGGATGACGGGCGTCGCCGACGAGGGCGGCTGGGGGCCGGACCTGCCGTCGAACGAAGCGGCTCTGGAAGTCCTGACAATGGCTATCGAACGGTCAGGATACCGTCCGGGCGAGCAGATCGCCATCGCCATCGACGCCGCCGCGTCGCATTACCACCGCCACGGCGCCTACCACCTTCAAAGCGAAAAGCGGACGCTCCAGCCATCCGAACTGATCGGCCTTTACGAATCCTGGAGCCGGAGATTCCCCATTGTCAGCCTCGAAGACGGCCTGGACCAGGACGACGAAGCGGGCTGGCGGGAGTTGACCGCCCGTCTCGGCGGGAAGATGCAGGTGATCGGCGACGATTATCTGACGACGAACCCCGCTCGCGTCCGCGAATCGATCGGCGGCAAGACCGCCAACGCCGTCCTGGTGAAGATGAACCAGATCGGAACCTTGAGCGAGACCTTCGAGGTGGTTCGCTTGGCGGCGGCGGCCGGCTGGCGGGCGGTGATCTCGGCCCGCAGCGGCGAGACCGAAGACGCTTTCCTGGCCGACCTGGCCGTGGCTTCAGGCGCGGGGCAGATCAAGGTCGGGTCGGTGACGCGCTCGGAACGCCTGGCGAAGTACAACCACCTGTTGTGGCTGGAACGGGACAGCGGCCTGGCGTGGCCCGGCGGCGGGTTACTTCCGCCCGTCCCGCTTGGCCTGGCGGGCGGCGATCCGCTTTGAGCGTTTCGTTTCGCGGATCAGATTGATCGTTCCGCGGCACTTGGGCGCGCCGCAGGAGCAGGGGACCTTCTCGACGTCGTGGTCGAAGCGATAGTCGACGGTGAGTTCCTCGCCGGGCTGGATGTCCAGCTTCGAGTAGTAATAGATGTGGCCGCCGGTGACGCGGGCCTTGCAGTTGGGTTCGCAGCAGTGGTTGATGAACTCGGCGCCGCTGCCGCCGACCGAACCGTCCACGGTCCAGTACTTGTCGAGCGTGAACAGGTAGTTCAGCTTCGTGCTGATCCGGGCGCGGCGGGCGGTCTCGACGCGGCTGATGCGTTCGCCCGTGTATTCGATCACCTTATGTCCTTTAGGGATGAACTCGCCGGCGATGACGCCCCAGCGATGGATGGGCGAGGCCTCGATGCGGATCTTGAACGCGGCGTAGCGCTGATCGATGACGGGCGCGCCGTCCTTGGGGGCGGGATCGTTGTGCTGTTCGGGGGATGGCATGTCGGGCAACGGCGGGTTGAGTGCGCGGATACAACAGACGCCCCCGGCGGCTTCGGGCAGCCGGAGGCGTCATGGGGACTTGGACGGGGTCAGGCGCCGGTCTTCTGCTTCAGAACCTCGATCAGTTCGCGGACCGCGGCGGCGGACTTGTCGAGTTGAGCCTTCTCGACATCGTTCAACTCGACTGTATAGACCTTTTCGACGCCATTGATGCCGAGTTTCACCGGCACGCCGACAAACAGCCCGTCGAGGCCGTACTCGCCTTCCAGGAAGACGGCGCAGGGCAGAACCTTCTTCTTGTCCTTGAGAATCGACTCGACCATCTCGACGGTGGCGGCCGACGGGGCATAGTAGGCCGAACCGGTTTTAAGATATTTGACGATCTCGGCGCCGCCGTTGCGGGTGCGGTCGACGATGGCGTCGATGCGGTCCTGCGGCAGCAGTTCGGGCAGCGGGATACCGCCGACCGTTGTCAATCTCGGCAGCGGCACCATGGTGTCGCCGTGGCCGCCGAGCACCAGCGCCGAGATGGATTCGACCGAAACGCCGAGTTCCATGGCGACAAATGTCCGGTAACGGGCGGTGTCGAGCACGCCGGCCATGCCGATGACGCGGTTCTTTGAGAACTGCGACACCTGCTGGGCGACCCAGCACATGGCGTCGAGCGGGTTGGTGACCAGGATCAGGATCGCGTTGGGCGAATACTTGACGGCCTGTTCGGTGGCGTTCTTGACGATCTCGTAGTTCGCCATCAGCAGGTCGTCGCGGCTCATGCCGGGCTTGCGGGGGAAGCCGGCGGTGATGACGACGATGTCGGAATTGGCGGTCGGCTCATAGCCGTTCGAGCCGGTGACCATGACATCGTAGCCCTCGACGGGGCCGGATTCGAGCAGGTCGAGTCCCTTGCCCTGCGGGACGCCTTCCATGATGTCGACCAGGACGACATCGGCCAGTTCCTTGTTGGCAATGCGCAGAGCGCAATTGGCGCCGACATTGCCCGCGCCTACAACTGTGACTTTCTTTCTCATGGGTGATTCCTTCCAGAGAGCTGACGGCCGTTTCGAAATTTGAGGAACGGCCTGTCCGAATTATAACGGCTGGGCCGCCCACAGCGGTACAATTGCTATTTCCGATGGTACCGCCAGCGTCAGCACAGCAATTTCTCGACCGCCAGCTCGAGCGCCTTCGCGCCGGGGGCAAGCGCCGCCGTATCGTGTTTGGCGAGGGCGACGATCCAAGGGTAATCGAAGCGGCCGTCAAACTGAAGCGCGAGGGTCTGGTGGAGCCGCTTCTGATCGGCGGCAAGGGCGACACGGGCGGGGTCGAGACGATCGAGCCGGCCGGCCATCCACGCTTCCGCGAATACGTCAGGATGTATCACGATCGCCGCCGGTCCAGGGGCGTCACCGAACCGGAAGCGCAGCGGGCGGCGTTGAATCCGCTGATCTTCGCCGGTTTGATGGTGGCCTCGGGCGATGCCGATGGATTCGTCGGCGGAGCGGCCACGACCACCGCCGAAACCTTCCGCGCCGCGGTTTCGACGATCGGCGTGAAGCAGGGCGTCAAGACGGTTTCAGGCGTGATGATCATCTGCGTCCACGACCAGACCTATGGCGCAAACGGCGTGCTGGCGATGGCCGATCCGGCGCTGATCGTCGATCCGACGGCCTCGCAGCTCGCCGACATGGCCATCGCCACGGCCGAGACCACGCGCACGGTGATCGGCGTCGAGCCGGCCGTTGCACTGCTGTCGTTCTCGACGAAGGGAAGCGCGAAGCACCCGTTCGTGGAGAAGGTGCGCGAGGCGCGGCGCATCGTCGAGGCGCGCGCGCCCGGGTTGCATATCGATGGCGAACTGCAGGCCGACGCGGCGCTGGTGGAAGCCGTGGGACGTTCAAAGGCCCCCGGATCGACGGTGGCCGGGCGCGCCAATACGCTCATCTTCCCCGATATCGCCAGCGCCAACATCGGCGTGAAGCTGGTGGAACGGCTGGGCGGATCGGTCAACACCGGCCCGTTCTTCCAGGGACTCGCCAAGCCTGCCAATGACCTGCCGCGCGGCTGCCTGTCGGACGAGATCTACCGCGTGGCGCTGGTCACGGCCCTTCAAGCGGGGTAAGTCGAAGTGCTTCCCTTCCCGGCCATCTATCACGACGGCTACGACCTGAACTTCGGCAAACACGTCTTCCCCACCAAGAAGTACCGGCTGATCCGCGACATGCTGGCGGAGGCGTACGGCGCATCGAACGGCGACTTCCATGTCCCGGAACCCGCTCCGCGCGAAGACCTGACGCTGGTCCACAGCCAGGATTGGATCAGGAAACTCGAGACCGGCACGCTGAGCTATCAGGAGGTGCTGAAACTCGAAGCGCCCTATTCGCGGCAGATGGTCCAGGCCTATTTTCTGGCCGCGGGCGGGACGGTGCTGGCGGCGGGGAAGGCGCTCGATGCCGGCATGGCAATGAACATCGGCGGCGGTTTTCATCACGCGTTCACTGGGCATGGCGAGGGCTTCTGCGCGGTGAACGACATCGCGGTGGCGGTGCGCGTCCTGCAACGCGAAGGCCGGATCAGGAAGGCGCTGGTGGTGGATTGCGACGTCCATCATGGCAACGGCACGGCGGCGATCTTCGCCGCCGACGCCAGCGTGTTCACGCTTTCCATTCATCAGCGGGACAATTATCCGTCCGAGAAGCCGCCCTCGTCGCTCGACATCCACCTGGCCGACGCCACCGGCGACCGGGAGTACGTGGGCAAGCTGGGCGACGCCATGCGGGCCGTGGTGGCCGGCTACCGGCCTGACCTGGTGGTGTATGTCGCCGGATCGGACCCCTTCCATGACGACCAGCTCGGCGGATTATCGTTGACCAGGGAGGGCATGCTGACGCGCGACCGGCTGGTCTTCGAAACCGCCTTCCGCGGCCATGTGCCGGTGTGCGTCACCCTGGCCGGCGGCTATGCGCACCAGTTGACCGATACCGTCAAGCTGCATGCGCAGACTTACAAGGCGGCCGTCGAAGCGGCGCAGGAGTGCGGCTGGCCGGTCCTGACGTGCGCGGCCGGGTAAGTTGGATTCCTCCTGGGGCCGCTCAGCGGCCGTCACCTTCCCCGCCAGCGGGGTAACTCCGGCGGATCAAAACGAATCCCACCGCATTCGGTATGTGCGAAAAAATTCCGGTCAGGGTAGAATCAAGAGCAAGGGAGGGCACATCCCTTGAACTGGGATTGTCCATATTCCATCCACATGAACCGCAAGCTCATCCACCGGCTTTCACTGACCCTCACCGCCGGGCTTTTCCTGGCGCTGGCTCAGGGCGCGGTGGAAGCGGGCCGCGAAACGGGCGCGCCGTTTCACCTGGCGTTCGGCATCGCGGTGGGCGTGTTGACGGTGGTCTGGGTGGCGGGCGTCAGGAAGGTAAGGCCCGAGGCATTCCCGCTGGCCCTTTCGGTCCTGGCGGCTGTTGGCCTTTCCGGCCTGACCGGGACGGCGGCCGATCCTGCCGTGAAAGTCGCCCACGCCGCGTTCAGCCACCTGGCATTCGCGCTGGCGGCGGCGGGTGCGGCGATGACATCTGATTCATGGGAAGCCAGACTGGGCGTGGCCGACGGCGGGTTTCCGACCTTGCGGTCGCTGGCCTGGCTGACACCGGCGGCGGTGGTGATGCAGGTGGCGCTTGGAGCCGCCTACCGGCATGAGATGACCGGTCTGATCCCGCATGTCTCGTGGGCGTTTGTGGCGGCGATGTTTGTCATCATGACCGCGGCGTTCACCATGACGCAGTGCGGCGAGCACCCGGCTTTTGAGGAACGCGCGCAAAACGGACTCGCTCCGGCGCCCACGCCATGCGAGTTCCCCGGGCAGTTGGAGCCGCGCCGGAGCGGCCTTTGCGCTTTTGAGGAACACGCGCAAAACGGACTCGCTCCGGCGCCCACGCCATGCGAGTTCCCCGGGCGATTGGAGCCGCGCCGGAGCGGCCTTTGCGCTTTTGAGGAACGCGCGCAAAACGGACTCGCTCCGGCGCCCACGCCATGCGAGTTCCCCGGGCGATTGGAGCCGCGCCGGAGCGGCCTTTGCGCTTTGAAGAAAATCTCCATCTGGCTGATCTCGATCACCGGGGTTCAATTGATTCTGGGCGTCGTGGCCCTGATCGGCCGCCTCGCCGAGAATGAGGCGGCGCGTTCGGCCTGGATGGTGGTCTCAACCACCTCTCACGTACTGACCGGCGCGGTGGTGCTGGCCCTGACCATGGCGCTTTCGGCGCAGACGCTGCGCCATGTCGAACCAGCCGCGGAGACGAATCTGACCGCCACAGGGCAAAACGGATGAACAGCTACCTCGCCCTGACCAAACCCCGCATCACCTGGCTCATCCTGATGAGCACGGGCATCGGCTATTACTTCGGCCAATCGGGACCGCTGAACTGGCTGGTCCTTTTCCATACGATGCTGGGCACGGCACTGATCGCCTCCGGCACGGCGACATTAAATCAATGGTACGAACGCGACGCCGATGCGCGGATGAAGCGCACCGCCACGCGGCCGATTCCGGCCGGGCAGGTTTCGCCGAGGAGCGCCCTGCTGTTTGGCCTGGCGCTGCTGGTGGCCGGCGAGATCGAACTGGCCTTCGGGGTGAATCCGCTCACCGCCTGGGCCGGACTGGCGACGGTGGCAAGCTACCTGCTTTTCTACACGCCGTTGAAGCAGCGGACATGGTGGTCGACCACGGTGGGGGCGTTTCCCGGCGCGGCGCCGCCGCTGATCGGATTTGCCGCGGCGAGCGGCGTGCTGACTGTCGAGGCGTGGATTCTGTTTGCCATCGTCTTTCTCTGGCAGTTCCCGCACTTCTACGCCATCGCCTGGATGTACCGCGACGACTATGCGCGGGCCGGCATCCGCATGTTGCCTGTCGTCGAACCCGACGGCATATCGACGTCGCGCCAGATTCTGGCCACGGCGGCGATTCTGATTCCGGTTTCGCTACTGCCGTCGTTCTTCTCGATGACGGGCCACTGGTATCTGGCCGCGGCGCTCATTCTGGGCGGGCTGTTTCTGAAATCGGCGGCGCTGTGCGCAAGTGAAAGGACGGCTGTGAATGCAAGGGGCGTACTGAAGGCGTCGGTCATGTACCTGCCGCTGCTGTATCTCGCCCTGGTGATCGACAGCCGCTGGTTGAACTTCTAGATGGGCGCGCGGATCGTCGAAGCCTCCGAGTTACGGCATCTCTACGGCGGCCGTCCGGCGCTGGACGGGCTGTCGTTCAGCGCTTCCGAAGGCGATGTCTACGGCATCCTGGGCCCGAACGGATGCGGCAAGTCCACGCTGTTCCGAATCCTTTGCACACTTGAAAAACCGCAACAGGGCAGCGCGTCTGTCGCCGGACTGGACGTGTCGACAGGCGGCATGAGGCTGCGCGGCGGGATCGGCGTTGTCTTTCAGAATGGCAGCCTGGACCGGCGGTTGACGGTCAGGGAAAACCTCATTGCGCAGGGCCATTTGCAGGGTATCAGCGGCAAGACGCTCAACGGCCGGGTGGACGAACTGCTGGCCGAGTTCAACCTCGAAGACCGCGCCAAGGACGAGACCCGGACTCTCTCGGGCGGCCTGAAGCGCAAGGTCGAAATCGCCAAGGCGATCATCCACCGCCCGCGCGTGCTGCTGCTGGACGAAGCCTCGACCGGCCTGGACCCATCGGCGCGGCGGGAAATGTGGGCCGCGCTGAAGCGTCTCCGCGCAAGCACCCCGGTGACAATCCTGTTCACCACCCACCTGATGGACGAAGCCGAAAACGCCACCCGGCTGCTGCTGATCTCGCGCGGACGGGCCGTGGCCGAGGAATCGCCGGAGAAGCTGAAAGCGCTGGTCGGCGGCGACGTGGTGCGGTTTGAATCGTCGAATCCCGATTTCGCCGCCGGGCTGAAAGAGCGCTTCGGCGTGGAGACGCAGGAGGCCGGAGGATTCGTCTCCGTCGAAACTCCGGCGGGCCACCGATTTATCGCCGACGCCTTTGAGGCTTTCCCTGGACAGATCACGTCGGCGTCGCTGCACCGCCCGACGCTCGAAGATGTCTTCTTCAAACTGGCCGGCGAGCGCCTGGCCGGCTCGGAGGCCGCTGGTGCTTAGGATCTACATGCTGGCCGTGCGGGCGGTCTTTGTCCGCGACATGCTCCATTTCTGGCGTGAGCGCAGCCGGGTGTTCGGTTTCGTCGCTTCGCCGCTGCTGTTCTGGCTGCTGCTGGGCGCGGGCTTCGGCGACATGGGCAAGTTTTTTTGCGGGTCCTTGTTGCTTAGCGTCATGTTTACGGCCGTTTTTTCCTGCATGTCGGTGATCGAGGACAGGCGCGAGGGGTTCCTGTTGTCTGTGCTGTCGGCGCCGGCGCCGAGGTGTGCGCTGGTGTCGGGCAAGGTGCTGGCCGGGTCAGTGATGTCGGGCATTCAAGGAGTTCTCTTCCTGCCGCTGCTGATCATCACCGGGCGTCCGATGACGGCAATTGATGTCCTCTCGGCAGCCGGGACGCTGGTGCTGTGCGGCGCGGCGTTCACCTCGCTCGGCTTCTGGATGGCCTGGAAAAGCCGCACGCCGCAGGGTTTCCACGCCATGATGAACCTGATCCTGATGCCGCTGTGGCTGGTCTCGGGCGCGCTGTTCGACACCTCCACGGCCCAGCGCTGGATCCGCGTGGTGATGGACCTCAATCCGCTTTCCTATTTCCTCGCCGCCCTGCAGCGCACCATCCCCGCCGACCCGTCCTGGGCCGGACCGCAGCTCGGCGAGGGCCTGCTTTGGACTTCAATTTGTGGCATCTTGTTCCTGACGGCCGCTGTGATGAACGTCGAGCGCCGTCCTCTCGGAAAAGACGGCCTATGATCCGCCATACGCTTGTTGTTTTCGCCCTGGCCTCGATGGCCGGGTGCGGCTGGCATTCCGGCCTGCCTACATATGGGACGGTCCCCGAATTCAGCCTGACCAGCGAATCCGGCAGGCCGTTCGGGTCTCCGGAACTGGATGGACGCGTCTGGGTAGCCAACTTCTTCTTTACCACCTGCAACGGACCCTGCCCGCGCATGTCGGCCCAGATGCACAAGCTGCAAGGCATGACGAAGAACTCGCCCGAGGTCCGCATGGTGTCGATCACCATCGACCCCAAACGCGACAACGCCGAGACCATCGCCGCTTATGCCAAGCGTTGGAAGGCCGACCCGGTCCGATGGCGCTTCCTCACCGGCGCGCCCGAGGCGATCAAAGTCCTCAGTTGGGATACCTTTCACCTCTCCGAAGCCGGCGGCGCGATGGAGCATTCCACCAGGTTCGCCCTGGTCGACAAGAAACTCCAGATCCGCGGCTACTACGATTCGCTCGATTCAAGCGGCCTCGCCGAGCTTGCCGCCGACATCGGAAAACTGGAGAAAGAGATTTTCTAGGAGCCCGCATGCGCAACCTGCCCACGCTGAACGCCGTCCTGAACGCCATCGCCGCCGGACTGCTCATCCGCGGCTACTTTCTTATCCGCCAGGGCCGCCGCGAAGAGCATAAGAAGACGATGCTGATGGCCTTCACCACGTCGGTGCTGTTCCTGATCAGCTATCTCGTCTACCACTACAGCGTCGGATCGGTGAAGTTCCAGGGCCAGGGCGCCATCCGCACGGTCTACTTCACCATCCTGCTGACGCACACCGTGCTGGCCACCGCCGTCGCCCCGATGGCGCTCATCACCCTGCGCCGGGCGCTGAAGGGCAACCTCGACGGCCACAGCAAACTGGCCCGCATCACGCTGCCCGTCTGGCTCTACGTCAGCGTCACCGGCGTGGTGATCTACCTGATGCTGTACCATCTCTAGTTTGGACCCCTCTTCGCAGCTCATCGAGCTTCTCGATCCCCAGCCCGGTGAACGCATCCTGGATCTTGGATGCGGCATCGGCGAACTGTCGGCGCGCATCGCCGCATCGGGCGCAACGGTGACCGGCCTGGACCGCCTCGGCTTCCTGCTCGAACAGGCCCGCTTCAAGTTCCCAGGCGTCGAGTTCGTCGAATCAGACTTCTTCGACTACGCCACGCCCGCGCCCTTCGACGCCGTCTTCGCCCACGCCGTCCTGGACTGGATCCAACCCCCGGACCGCGCACTCAAACGCATCTTCCATCTCCTCAAACCCGGCGGCCGGCTCGCCGCGGCCCTCGGCGGAGCCAACGAGACCGCCCGGCAACTGGAAGCCTACTACGCGCCCAGGCTTAAGGACTACGCCAGGCTGCTCAAGAAAGCGGGCTTCGCCGTCGAAACCTGCGAGATGCGTGGGCAAGATCTCTTCGTCCTGGCCAGGAGACCCCGCTAAGCCATGTTCCCCAAGATCATCTCGTTCGGCGACTTCTTCCTGCCCACCTACGGCCTGATGGTCGCGCTGGGATTCCTCGCCGGCGTCTGGGTGACGACGCGTCTGGCCCGCCGCGCCGGACTCGACCCGGAAGCCATCACCAACCTGGCCGTCTACTGCGCCCTCACCGGACTCGCCGGCGCCAAGCTGATGATGTTCGCGCTGAACTTCGACTATTACTCGTCGAATCCCGGCGCGCTATTCAGCTTCGACACACTGCTCTCGGCCGGCGTCTTTCACGGCGGCTTCCTGGCCGCGATGGGCTTTGCCTGGTTCTATGTCCGCAGACAGAATCTGCCCTGGCTCCAGACGCTCGACGTGCTGGCCCCCGGCGCGGCGCTGGGCCACGCCATCGGGCGGCTGGGCTGTTTCGCCGCCGGTTGCTGCTGGGGCGACCGCTGCGACCGGCCCTGGGCCGTCACCTTCTCCAATCCCGACGCGCACAACATCACCGGCGTCCCGCTCGGCATCGCCCTGCACCCGACCCAACTCTACGAAGCCGTGCTGACCTTCGCCATCGCCTACGTCCTCTATCGGGGCTTCCCGCCAAAAAGAAATCCGGGCTGGACCTTCGGGCTTTATCTCGCCCTCTATGGCCCGGCCCGGATCGTGACTGAGTTCTTCCGGGAACACGACCAGGCGCCCCCGTTCGGCGGCCCCCTAACGTGGACTCAACTGATCGCGCTCGCCCTCACCGCCGTTGGCGTCTGGCTGATCCTGCGCGCGCGGCCGGCGTCATCAGGAACTACTTCATAGCCACGGCGCGGCCGGTCTTGATGCTCTGTTTGGCGGCGTCGAGGATCTGGACAACCTGGACGTTGATGTCGAGGCCGACCATCCCGCCGGGTTCGGTCTTGGTCTCGATGCAGTGGATCATGTTGGCGATCGGCTCGGCGGCTTCGGGCTTGAGCGGTTCGATCCTGGCATCCTCGGCCGGGCCGCGGCCCTTTCTGACCTCCACCTTATCGCGCGTCATGTAGATGCTGCCCTGGCGGCCGAACACCTCCAGATCCTGGAAGCTGCGCGGCAGGTCCCAACTGCCCTCGAGCACGGCGACGGCTTTCGGGTAATGCAGGATGATGGTCGAGTTGTCTTCCACCTTCGGAAACTCGTCGGGCCGGAGGTGGTTCACCGTGGCGTAGACGGTGGTGGGCTTACCCAGGTACCAGAGGCTCCACAGGGCGTTATAGCAGCCGAAATCGACCAGCGCGCCGCCGCCGTTCTTCACCGGATCGGTGAGCCATTCGAAGAACCACTTGTTCAGCCCCGTGGGACCGCCCGGCCCGCCGTGGCCGACCACGCCGCGGATGCGGTAGATCTGGCCGACGCCGCCATTGCCGGCGATCGCCTTGGCGACGTAGTTTGACGGCCACCAGGCCATCTGGTAGTTCGACATGACGTAGATGCCGTTCCTGCGCGCCAGGCCGCGGATGGCGACGGCTTCCTTGCCGGTGGCGGCGAGCGGCTTTTCGAACATGACGTGGATCTTGCGCGGCGCGCAGTACTGGACGATTTCCAGATGGCGGTTGTTCTCGACAAAGGCCCAGACGATGGCGGGCTTGGTCTGGTCGATCATTTTCCTCCAGTCGGCGTGGATCAGGCCGGCCGGGACGCCGCGCTTCCGGGCCTCGGCCACCAGTTCGGGCACGGTTTCAGCCACGCCGACGAGTTTCGCCGGCTGGCCCTTCACCATTTTGCCCAGGTGCCCCCAGACGTGTGAATGAACAAGGCCCACCACCGCGATGGTGTGCTCGGCGGCCATGGCGGGCATGGCGAGTAGGACTGCATAGGGCAGGAGTCTCTTCATGGATGAACTTCCTTCTTTCTTCGCCCGGCGGTATGAGCCTGGGCGATTCACGGATCGAATATGGAAACGTTGCATCTAAATTGTAATCACTTGCCTGACGCGCAACTTCCGCGGCGGAATGTGGTAAAGTTCATAGCCAACAACCGGGCTGTCAGAAGACCATCCGAGAGATGGAGGGGAAGCATGACCGTGAAACTCCAAATGTTGGTGGCCGTACTTGCGGCGGCCGCCGTTGCGGGACCGGCTTGGGGGCAACAGCCGGCCGAAGACTGGCAGGCGCGACTATCACAAGCCGAACTCCGCGGCGAGGCCGCCGCGGCGCTCGACGACCTGGGCCGGGCAATCGAGGCCGATCCGACAAACCCGCAACTGCTGGCGCTCAGGGCCCGCGCACTCGACGCCCGCCGCCACCCCGCGGCCCGCGCGGCCTACGAGCGCGCGCTGTCGGCCCGGGGCCTCGCGGCGGCCGGCCGCGAGCGGATTCTGCGCCGGCTGGCGGCGCTCGATCTGATCGAGGGCGACCGCACCTCGGCGGGGAAGCGGCTGTCGCAACTGGCGCCGCCCGTGGCATTGGCTGAATCGTCCGGCGCGCGGAAGGTCCCGACAGGCGAGGTGGTGATTCCCGGACCCATGTCAGGCTTCTCACGCATGGCGGCGCTGTCGCCCGACCTGCCGGAAACCGATATTCTGACCGCGCTGTCACGCAACGTCGTCACCAGCGGCTACCAGGCCGTGAGCGGCAGCGAGAGCCTGGAACAGACCGAGTACCTGAAGCTCATCCTCCGCTATGTCAGCCAGGCGCGCGAACTCGAAACCCTGGCCAGCCCGGATAAGATCCTCAAGATCGAGCAATGCGAATCGCCCCGGACCGGGGAGCTGCTGCGCATTCTCGGCTTCCGGATGAGGGGCGGCTGCGGCAGCGAGGTGGTGCTGGAGACCGTCAACGCCTCGCGCGCGTTCCTGACGATTGACTCCGGCTTCCCGATCGCCGGGCTCGAACAGGCGCTGCGCAGCAACCGCGTCTTTGAGATGGACTACAAGCCGACGCGGGTGAAGGTTCTGTATGGTCCCGAATACTGGCTGTCGGCGAAGGAGAAGTTCTCGGGCGAACTGATCGACGCCTTCCTGGGCGATCCGGCGCTCTGCCGACTGTATCTCGGCATCGTGAAACTCGATCCGGAAACGGCCGAGCAGGTGCGCAAGACCATGCCCGTGGCGCGTGTGCGCGCCTTCGCCCATGTCTTTGACTTCTTCGGCGGCATGCTCCGCCTGAAGGACGGCAAAGCGGTGGTTCCCGGCGGGCAGCGTTCGGCGGCCGCATGGAGCGAGCTGGCCGGAGCCAGCCCCGACAAGGGGGTGGAGTTCATTGAGAAGCTGATCATGAAGGACGACGGCTGGATGGCCAGCTACTTCGATTCGCTCTCGCGCATCGAGGGTCCGGTCCAGGACTACCTGACGGAACCGGAGCGGATCAAGCGGTTTTACACGGCGCTGCGCGGACGCGTCACCAGCCCCGGCCCGGCGCGCCCGGTCTTCCGCTCCAACACCGACCTGATGCTGCTCACCACGCGGCTGCGCATGGCGGGCCCGAACCAGCCGCATCTGCCGGGCGGGCTGGAGGTTTGGAAGAACCTCTTCGTCAAGCACCCGCAGGGCAGGTATGACGGCAAGCTGACCAAGGCCGCCGCCGGATGGAAGGAGCCAGATGATCTTCTGGAAGCGCTGTTCGGACTGTCGCGGAAGGCGGTGGAGAACGAGCCGCTGAAGATCTTCCTCTCGATCAGCGATATCGAACGCCGCCGCGGCGCACCGATTGCGGCCCCGACCGTCGACCGGCTGGCGCGCGCTTACCGCCTGATGGGCTCGCAGTACCCGCTGTTCAGCGAATCGCCCTCGCTGAGTGATGCGTCCATGATCCGGTTCCTCGATGCCGCCGAGGCCATCAGTAAGATCGGCGACAATGTCGAGAAGGCGAATACGGCCGGAACCATGCAGGCGCTCGCGGCGCTGTGGCAGGTCCTCTGCCGCCAGAAGCTGATCGCCGAGCAGGACTCCGACGCCGTCTTCTCCGCGATCATCGAGCCGTTCCTGAAAGCGAGGGAAGGCGGGCCGCTGTTCGACGCCGGGCGTTCGGGTGTGGCGGCGCTGCTCAAGGCCACCGGCAGCCCGGAGGACGTCAACCCGCAGGACCGCATGATCGACCTGCTGACCGGCTCTCCCACCACCGAGGACCAGCAGACCCTGGCCGAGCTTCGCGCCGACATGCTGCGGGTCTTCGAGGCCCAGAAGCTGGTCTCGCTGAAGGTCATTTTCGACCTCGCCGATCACCTCGAAAGCCTCTCCCGCGGCGAACGGCTGAACGCCGCGCTGCTCAACCGCCTCGCCGCCCGCGTCTCCGACCTGAGCCTGCCAAAGGCGTCGATGTCGGCCCAGGAGCGCAACGCCACGTCGTTCGGCTACTGGACCGAGCGCCACCTTGAAGACCAGCGCAAGCTCAACTTCCGCGCGGTGATCGACAAGGCGGCCGGCGATGCCGGCAAGCTGAAGAACGCGCGCGGATTGCTGGCGCCGATCCTCCGCGACACCCTGGTCGGGCTGCTTTACGTCCACTACGCGCCGCCGGGAGCGCAGCTACTTTACACCAACCCGCTGTTCGCCCGCAGCCATGACTTCATCGGCATCCAGGGCGCGCACCAGACGTGGCGCACCACGGAAGTGCTTGGCAGCGGCTGGCCGTCGTCGGCGGGAGGAAGGCTGGTCGGCTCTCTCGCGACGCTGCCCTATGCCCTGGCTGAAGCCGAGCAGAACTTCCTGATTCCCACCCGCGAGCAGGCGCTCATCTGGGGCGACCTCGTCCCGCAGATGCTGGTCAGCGCGAAGCTGCCGCGCTGGTGGAACGTCTCCGGCGCGCAAATGCACTTTTTGGCCCTGCATCTTCGCCACGGCGAGGATCTGCTGGCGGCCGCCGTCACCTCGCCCGAATTGCGGACTCAGGTGCTGGACCTGCTCGACAAGTCGGTGGCGCCGGTCCGGCTCCGCCGCATCGCCAATGAACTGGCCGAGGCCGATCTGAGGGCGGCAATCGAGGACGTGACGCCCTCGGAGTTCTACCAATTGGGCAGATACGCCGTGGAGCGCAAGCTGAGCCTTCCCGGCGGCTTCGGCAGCTCGATCTCGGCGTTGGCGGCCGCCGATCCCGGGCGGTTGAATCATCAGGCGCTGTCGGACGCCTTTGGAACCCCGAAGCCCACGCTCGCCAATACGATGAAGCCGCAGTTGCTCAACCTGCGGACCTTTCCGACGCTGATGGGCTACTCCAGCCGGATCATGGCGGAGAGCTGGGAGTCGAATAATCTCTTCTTCGCGGCGCTGGCCGACGAACTGCGGATCCGCCCGTCGGAGTTGAACCTGCGCATCCCGGAGTGGACGCAAAGGACGGTGGAGCAGATCTTCGCCACCCACCTTGAGGATTGGCCGGCGCTGCTGCGATCCATGCGCATCATCGCCAGCCAGGCGCGAGCCGAGGCCCGCAAGCCGGCGGCCGCGCAACAGAAGGCGTCGCTCGAATAGCAGCCAGGAGACACTCACGATGAAAAAACGAAACAAGATCCTGATCCTCACCGCCTTGCTCACAGCCGTCCTGGCGCTGGCCGGAGTATTGGCGGCGCAACAGCCAGTCTTCCGCATCAAGGTGGACATGGTGGTGCTGAGCTTCACCGTCACCGACGGCCGGGGCCGCTACATCAACGGTTTGAAGCCAAGCGACTTCCGCATCACCGAGGACGGCATCCCGCAGAAGCTGACCACATTCTCGGAGGGGAGCCGCCCGCCGCTGCGAGTGCTCGACAATGGCGCGACCGAGCCCATCGCCACCGGTCCGGGCGAGGCTGAGCGCGGAGGCATCTCGACCGACGCCCTGGTGGGCACCAACGTCTTCGTGCTGTTCGACACCAGCAACTATATGTACCGCGGCTTCGTTTACGCCTCTGACGCCATCGCCGACTTCATCCGCGGCCTGGACCGCGCCGACTCGGTCGCCGTCTACACGTTTTCGCGCAACCTGAGCCGTGCCGCGCCCCTGTCGCGCGAACGAAACGAAGTCCTGCAAGGCTTGAGAAAGGCCGTCGCCGGAGACGAGTCCGCTCTCTACAACGCGCTGCTGCTCGCCCTGCGCGATGCCGCCAAGGTACCCGGCCGCAAGGTGATCATCGTTTTTTCGAATGGCCCGGACTCGGCTTCGATGGTGGCGCCGGACGACGTCCGCGCCGTCGCCGAGGATGAGGGCATCCCGATCTACGTCATCTCGACCAGCGACCTGAACCGCGATCCGATCTCCACCGGCGTCTTCCGCCGCCTGTCGGCGCGCACCGGCGGCAAGACCTTCTTCGCCAAGACCTGGCAGAAGCAGGTGGAGGCTTTCGAGGCGATCCGCGAGGACCTGGGCAACTCCTATACCGTCACCTACTACCCGCAGCCCAACCCGAACGAGGGCTTCCGCAGCATCAAGGTGGATCTGGTCAGCGATCCGGGCAAGAGACTGCGCGTCAGCGCCCGCCCCGGCTACCGCCCGCGCATGGGCAGTTGATCTCACGCTAAGACCGCCGGGCCGCGGAGGCAAGCGGGCGGGTGTGCGAGGGGAGCAACCCGCCTACTTCGTGCGCGGCCTCCGGTTTCATGCAGGGCGAGCAAAGCGACCGGGCCGGGACGGCTTTGCCGGATCCTTCAGGCGCCGCGTTCCAGGGCTTCGGCGCGGCGGTGGAGGATGTCGTTTTCGACGCGGATGTGCTCGTGGAGGTCGGCTTCGAGTTCCTTGAGGGTGTTGAAGACGGCGCGGAAGTTGGCGCAGGCGTAGTCCGGGGCGACATAGTCGCGGGCGGCCGCGCGCATGGATTTGAGCATCTCCTGGAGGGCGGAGTGCTCGTGCTCCATCATGTCGATGGGGTTGCGGACGCTGCCGAACGGCGATGGCGGCAGAGGATTCCCGTTGGCCACGGCGCGTTCCATGCGTGCGATGGACGGAAACAGGATGTCCTCTTCCTTGTGCAGGTGCAGTTCCAGATCCGTCTGGACCGCGACAAAGACCTCGCGCAGGCGGGGCAGCAGGGCGCCGTCGCGGTCGGGGTGGCGCATCGCCATGCGGTCGAGCCGCGCGCGCAGGCGGGGCAGTTCGAGCTTCAGATACTCATGATGGCGGGTGTTGATGTGCTGGATCAGGTCCCGGAGTGAGATGTTCTCGTCAAGCTGGGACGGGACGCGAGGCTCCGAAACGCCGTCGATTTCCGCGGCGACGGCTGCCGGATCGAGCCCCTTTTCGCGGCAGACTTCGTCAAACGAACGAGTCCCCTGGTCGTGGAAGTCGATGCCATGGCGCTCGACAACCAGCAGCGCCGGGAAGCTGCGCGACGCCCAATCGTTTACCGTGCCTTCGATGCGGGTGGATTCCATGAACCCAGTGTCGCCCGGAAAGCGAAGTCCGGGCAGTGATCGAAGTCACTCGGCGACGGACGCCGGAAGAACTCCGCGTCAGTGGGCGGACGGCGCAACTGGAAGCGGCGAGAGGGCGCGGCTGCGCCGGGCTGGCCGGGAAGGGCGAAGAAAAATTGACCAAACGAACTCCCTCCGGTGGGTTGTCAACAATAAACAGTGTATTATCTATGGTTTACATGATGTCAGCAAAGACGATGGAGATTGGTGGGGTGAGCCTCGTGGGCACTGGAGCCGGCCGGGCCGGGGCGGCGGCGGGGTCTGAATACGGAGAATTCCACGTAGAATTCTACACAGGCGAGGCGGGTGGGGGACGCGCCGGAAGCCGTACGGGCGGAATTGGTTTACGTAGAATCCTACGTAGAATTCCACGCGTCGAGGGCGGGCGTTCGGCGTACCCCGGCCGCGGCAGGGGGCAGGGCGTGGATGTTGCGGATGGGCTGCGACGGCTTGTGCGCTAAAGCGCGGCCATGACTTCCTTGTAGAGATAGCGCATGCCGTCGACGCCATCCCACGGACCGTCTTCGTATTCGAGGGCGATGATGCCCTTGAAGCCGCCGGCGGTGAGGATTTTGACGCACTTCTGAACGTCGACCTCCTTCCAGCGGTTCCAATACTTGGCGTGGACGGTGTGGCGGGTGTAGGGCAGCAGGGCTTTCAGGCCGTGATAGAGCATGTATTCGTGCTCCCAGTTGCAGAAGTCGGGGGAGGCTTCGCAGTAGGGGTGGTTCACCTCGTCGAGGATGATGCGCACGTTCATGGGGTTGGCGCTGAGGCCCCAGTGGTTTTCGATGGTGACGATGACGCCGGCCTTGGCGCCGTAGTCGGCCATCTCCTTGAACGACTCGATGGCGTTGTTGAGGTACTTGACGATTTCGTCGTTGCGGGGGTAGTCGCGGGTGGCCTGGGCTTCGGGAACGATGCGGGGGCCGCCGGTGTTGACGCGCATGGTCTTGGCGCCGATGCGGGCGCTGCCGTCGAGCCATTTTTTGGCCACTTCGATGCCGGCGCGGCGCCTGGCGGGGTCGAGGTCGCAGATGTCGCGGGGGGCGTTGTTGGAGACGTGGTGGCACTTGACGCCGGTTTTGGCGATGTTGGCGGCGAGTTTGTCGAGCCACTTGATGGCCGAAGGCAGGGACGGGTCGAATTCGTAGGCGGTGCGGGTGTTGCCGCCGAAGGTCACCTCGGTTTTGGCGTACATGGAGTCGTCGGTGACGTCGCCGAACAGCGACGACCAGAGGTCCATGTGGGTGACGCCGGGGAAGATGTCCCTGGTGAACCGGGGGACGTCGAGCATGGTGAGTTCGCCGTACTTCTTCTTGAACTCCTCGGTGCGGGGATTCGGTTGGCGTCCGGAGGCCGAGGCGCGGCTCTTGAAGAGCGATCGGATGGGCCAGGTATTGGAGGCGATGCGGGCCAACTTGCCGGCCTCGGTGAGCGGACGGGCGGAGGCCGGGGCGTTGGACACCACGGTGACGGCGGCGGCAGCCGGAACCGCGGAGGCGGCTTTCAGGAAGTCCCTGCGTCCTGCTTGGGTGCGGACCGCGTTAGGAGCGCTCATTCAATTCTCCCTTTCACGTGTGGGTGTCAGTGCGGCTCACTTGAACGCGAGCTTGTTACAAGCATATAACTAACGGGGCAGCCACGAAAAGGATTAGCATTCACGTTTCGGAAACCAGATTCAGCCGATGTCAATTGAAACGGTTCGAACAAGCTGAGTGCGGTGGATGGGCTTTGTAGGTTTCTCCGATGTGATTAGCTCCTGGCAGCCGGTGGCGGCCGCGGCTACGACGTGAAGTGCATCAAGCGCCGACAGCCCAGAGCGACAAGCCTCCTCGAAGGCCTGTTCAAAGTGAACCGAGTCAAAAGGAGCCCAAATCGTGACGTCTTTGAAAAATTCTTCATAAAACTGAACTTCAGGCGCGTGACCTTCAAATGAAGGCTTTGGGATGACTTCCAGTCGCACATAATCACTACACACAAACTCTCTTGCCCGGGTATCCCTGATAATTTCAAGAGCTCGCTCCGCCAGCAGGCCAGCGCCCCGAGCCGCGGCAATCAGAATCCCCGAGTCGATGTAGGTTCTAATCAAGTTCCGGGCTAAGCCTCTGACCTGGCGCCCTTTCTCGCATCCACCTCTGCCCGCAAAGCCTCGTCGTCAAGCATAGGGATGCCGGACCGCTCGATCGAAGACCTGAGGCGAGAATATTTGTCGGATACAGGAACGCCAACGGCCCATTCATCAGAGTTGGGGAGGATAATCTCGATACAAAAATCTGGAGACTCTGGAACAAGCCGGTGTTCGCCCGTGGCATTTATTGTTCCGACGACAATGCCGGCGGTCATTGCGAGCTTGACCAGCAGCGGGCTGCCGGGGATATCGGGGAAAGAAATTCCTTGGACGCTTGCGGCCGGCTCAAGATACTGCAAATTAGGAGCAACGAATACACCGGAGTTAACTATTGGCCCACCAGCATTAAGTTTTTCTGTGTCTAATTCAATTTTCATTAGCATCTCCCCGGTTAAACTCTGAATTGTAGTAATGTTTTCTTTGAATCCATTTAAACCCCTCATGCTTTGTAATAGCCGCGATCTCAATTGGTCCACCAACTGTTTGCAGGCCCGGAGTGAATCGGGAATACATAATGGCTGTGTGTACAAGAAACTCCGCGAGATCGATGGCATCCTGAATGGGCATTGGCGAGAACACGATGGGAGCCTGCAGGTTGACCTTGACCATTTCCATGAGGCGGGCTACGGTGTCTGGCTGCTGCGCCGCGACCACCGAAGAGAGGATTGCCGGTAGAGGCTGACCGAAACCTACAACCAGCCGCGAGATTGCCTCAGCCTCTCCACCCCAAGTGATGCCAACCTCATGTTCCTTCCGTAGAAGCTGCGGCGTCCGTGCGGATCCATTTTCGATCTGGACCATCCAGCCTTCGCCAAGGCTCCTTCCCTTCGAGTAGCCACCGACGAGAATGCCGAGGCTCGGCTTGGGCGCATTTGGGGGGAGCTGGTCGATGTGGGCCACGAGAAACTGCGTGAGCAGTTCGGCTACCACCTGCATCGAATAGCCATCAAAAGAGAATCCAGGCTCCTGGCCAGCACTTATCTTCAGCCTAAAGTCCTTCAAGAGTGTTGATATTGAGGCGTTGCCAATACTCCCAGATCCATACGCAACACATCCAACAGGTTCACCCTTCAGCAAGTTCGCTATTTTGTTGGCGTTGTTGTAGACCATCAGAGGGACAGGACTCTGCTGGTCCGGCAAGTTCCCAGACGGCAACAACGTCAGAGTGGATGCGCTGTCGGCCGCTAACACGATGCCATCGTGGACGCCTATAAGAATGGCTATGCTCATAGTGGAATACTGGGCTCACGGCGAATCAATACCGCGAGCAGCTCCAGCCCAATCATATCCGCAAAGCGAGCGGCTGTGCAGAGACAAAGGCGTTGCCATTCGCCAGAAGATCGACTGCGTCCGTTTCCACCGACGGACGCGCTTATTGCTGCGATGCCGCGAGAGCCTGGTCGAGATCCCAGACGAGGTCGTCGACATCCTCGAGGCCGATGGAGAGGCGGATCATGTCGGGCGTGACGCCGGCCGCGGCCTGCTGTTCGGCGGAGAGCTGCTGGTGGGTGGTGGAAGACGGGTGGATGACAAGTGACCGGGCGTCGCCGACGTTGGCGAGGTGAGAGAAAACGCGCAGCGAATCGACGAACTTCCGGCCGGCTTCGAAGCCGCCCTTGACGCCGAAGCTGAAGACGGCGCCGGCGCCTTTGGGCAGGTATTGGTTGGCCAGGGCGTTGTAGGGGCTGGATTCGAGGCCGGGGTGGCGGACCCAGGTGACCAGCGGGTGGCTTTCAAGGCGTTTGGCGACGGCCAGGGCGTTGGCGACGTGGCGGTCCATCCTCATGCCGAGGGTCTCGATGCCCTGGAGGAACATGAAGGCGTTGAAGGGGCTCAGGCAGGGACCCATGTCGCGCAGGCCCTCGACGCGGGCGCGGAGGATGAAGGCGATGGCGCCGAAGGTTTCGGCGAAGTTCATGCCGTGGTAGGCGGCGGAGGGCTGGTTGAGCTGCGGGTGGGCGCTTTTGGACCAATCGAACCTGCCGGCGTCGACGATGATGCCGCCGATTGAGGTGCCGTGGCCGCCGATGAACTTGGTAAGCGAATGCACGACGATGTCGGCGCCGTGTTCGATGGGGCGGCAGAGGTAAGGCGAGGCGAAGGTGTTGTCGATCACCAATGGCAGATTGGCCTCATGGGCGATTTTGGCGACGGCGGCGATGTCGAGCACGTTGCCGCGGGGGTTGGAGATCGTCTCGCCGTAGACGGCCCTGGTGTTGGGCTTGATCGCCTTGCGGAAGTTTTCGGGATCGTCGGGTTCGACAAATGTGACGTCGTAGCCGAGCTTTCGGAAGCTGACGTCGAACTGGGTATAGGTGCCGCCGTAGAGGGTGCTGGCGGCGACAAGATGGTCGCCGTTTTCGAGCAGCGAACTGATGGCCAGGAACTGCGCCGCCTGGCCCGAGGCCACGGCCAGAGCCGCAGCGCCGCCCTCCAGCGATGCGACGCGCTGTTCGAGCACGTCGGTGGTGGGATTCATGATGCGGGTATAGATGTTGCCGAACTGCTGGAGGCCGAACAGGGCCGCGGCGTGGGCGGAATCGTCGAAAGTGAACGAGGTGGTCTGATAGATCGGGACGGCGCGTGAGTGGGTGGACGGGTCGGGGTCATAGCCGGCGTGGAGGGCTCGTGTGTTGAAGCCCAGAGGACGTTCGAGATCTTTGAGTTTCGACATATTGTATAAAGTCTATCGGGTTCATGGTGATTTGTCCAGAGGATCTGGAGCAAGGCCCCCGCCGAGGTTATGTTTGCCATTCTCCCCGAAGGCAGCCTGCCCGACATGACTGGCGGCTCGGCGCAAGGGACGGGCTTTCAGCCAGCGGCTGAAAATCGCCAGTGGGGCGGCCAAATTCCTTGCCGGCGACCGGCTGGTTTTCCTCTCCCGAAAAGCGTCCTGAATGGGGAGAGGGCGCCGCCGGAGCAGCGCCCTCGATGAAGAGTTCGATTGACCGCCGGGATTACTTCTTGCCCTTGGCGGGGGCGCACTTTACCCAGGCGCGTTGCTTGTTGGATTCGATGACGGCTTCGAGCAGTTGCATGCCGCGGAGACCGTCGGCGAAGGTCGGGTATTCGATGGGGAGCGAGGGGTCGGCCACGCGGGCCCAGAAGCGCTTGAAGAGCATCTTGTGGGTGTCGGGATAGCCTTCGGCGTGGCCGCCGGGGTAGTCGGCATAGGAGGCGGCCTGGGGGGCGAGCAGGGAGGGGTCCTTGAGAATGAGCTTGTTGGGCTCATTGCGGTTGCCGACCCAGATTTCGTTGGGGTTTTCCTGATTCCAGGCGGCCGAGCACTTGCTGCCGCAGATCATGTATTCGAAGCGGTTCTTGCAGCCGGCGGCGACCTGGCTGACGGTGAAGGCGCCGCGGCAGTTTTTGCCGAGTTTGAGCATGCACATGCCGAAGTCCTCGGTGTCGATTTTGACCTCGTTGTAGTCCTCGGGCTGGAGGGTTTTGCCGGCGAAGGTCTCGATGGCGATCTTGGGCTGTTTGCGGGTCTTGTGGATGATGGCGAGGTCGGCGCAGAGTTCGGTGATCGACAGGCCGGTGACGTGCTGGATCATATCCATCCAGTGGGAACCGATGTCGCCCATGACGCGCAAGGGGCCGTTGGCTTTCTTCTGGATGCGCCAGTTGAAGTCGGTGTCATAGAGGAGCCAGTCCTGGGAATAGGTACCCTGGACGGTGAGGATCTCGCCGAGTTCGCCGGCCTCGATCATGCGGCGGATGTGCTGGACGGCCGGGTAGTAGCGCAGGTTATGGTTGGTGGCGTTCGAGAGTTTGGTCTTGGCGGCCAGTTCGACCATCTGTTGCGCTTCGGCGGCGGACATGGCCAGAGGCTTTTCGCAGAGGACATGCTTGCCGGCCTTGAGGGCCTCGATGGCGATGGGGGCGTGGGTGGCGTTGGGTGTGCAGATATGCACGCCGTCGATTTCGGGGTCGGCCAGGATCGCCTTGTAGTCAGGGGCCGCCACGGGGATACCCTGGGCGGCGGCGAAGCACTGGGCCTCTTCAGGAGAGATGCCGGCGACGGCGGCGACTTCCACCGTGCCGAGGCGGCGCAGGGCTTCCACGTGGGTCTTGCCCATGAATCCCGCGCCGATGACTGCTGCTTTCATTTTCCGCATAAAGTTGAAATCCTGTCGTGCCGATTACTTGTTCGAAGGGGTCTCGATAAAACCCTTTCCACTCTATCGCAACCGGCGAGCCGGCAGAAAGGGGCGGGGCTCACAAACCGATGAAAGTGAAGGTGAAGTTCAGCAGATGGGACACGGGCTATCCGGTGCGAGGCTCGGCGGCGCCCAAGGCCATCCCCGAGGACGAGCCGGCGCAGGAGCGCTGGCAGTCTCCGCCGCGATACGAAGTCAGGGGTGGGGAAACGAACGACAAGGTGGTTCCGATCCGGGTTGAACCGCCGGCTCAAAGGGCTGAGGTTCTGCCGATCCGGCCTGGCAAGAGCCGGGATCCGGAGGTGGTGACGCCGGCAGAACTGGTCCAGGCGTTGACGCAACTGCTGAATCCGGCATCGGTTCTGGCGGTGGCGCTGGGCGGCTGGGCGCTGAGCGCCGACTTCGGCGCGGCGCATCCGTTCGCCGTGGCCGACGGGCCGTTTTCGCGCTGGCAGGTGTGGCTGGCCGTGGCCGGAGTGATCCAGTTTGCCAACCACCGGGTGAGGAAGCGGTTCTGCCTGGAGGCGGAGCCGCGGGAATCCTCAGTGACGCCGGGCGGCGACGAGCGATAGGGTCCGGGCGTGCAGGCGGGCCTGCTGAATCGACAGCCGATTCCTGAAGCTTCAACGCGAATTGCGCTGAAGGGGCGCTCAGCGGGAGGTTGGCACAGCCGGCTGGAACGGATCACCGCCTTGCCTCATCTCAATGGGTAGCTAGACTTGTAACCATGAGGGCGATTTTCTGGATTGTTGCCATCAGCGCCATGACGGCCGGCGCTCAGACCGTGTGCGGGCCCACGCCCACTTACGGACGGTGCGATATCGTCTTCGACCTGCCGGCCGAGGCCGTGAAGGCGCATCCGAACCCGTATGAAACCACGGACCTTTGGGCCGAGATCCGGTCGCCGGGGTTCAGCACCTATAAGGTGTACGGATTCTGGGATGGCGGCGGGCGGTTTGTGATCCGGTTTTCGCCGAACGAAGTGGGCAACTGGACGTTCAGGGTCACATCGAATATTGCGGCGATGGATGGCGGGAGCGGCTCGTTCCAGGCGACGGCGTCAGAGGACCCGGGCTTCATCCGCCGGGCGAATCTGCACCACTGGCAGTACACCGAGAAGTTCAAGCCGCATCTTTGGATGGGCGACACCTGCTACCGCTGCGGTTCAATGGAGCGGGCGGCATTCGACCAGCACATTGGAAAGCGGGCAGAGCAGAAGTTCAACCACATCCGCCTGGCCGTGGTTGGCTGGGACGCCGATGAGAAACTGGCGTTTCCGACGACGGAGAAGCCTAACCCGGCCTACTTTCAGGAACTCGACGCCCGGCTGGCGGCGATGAACGCGAAGGGCATCATCGCCGACCTGATCCTGGGCACGGACGACAACCGCCTGGCCGAGATGTTCCCCGCCGCTGAGCAGTTGCGGCGGTATGTGAAGTACATCACTGCCCGCTATGCCGCGTATAAGGTGACGTGGCAGATGGTGCAGGAGATCGAGGAGTACAAGAACCCGCGGGAGTTCGTCAAAACGATGGGCCTGGCGGTGAAGGAATTCGACCCCTACGGCCATCCGAGGACGACGCATACGGTGGAGACCTCGTCGGCGTACCTGAACGACGGGTGGATGGACCACATCCTGTACCAGTCGTCGCGCGACGACGTCGGGGCGATCGAACACCAGGCCTATCCGGCGCCGCAGGTGAACTCCGAATTCGGCTACGAAGATTCCGGCGCGGGCAAGACGCACGCGCATCACGTTGATTCCGGGACGTTCAGGAAGCGGCTGTGGAACGCGACGATGAACGGCCAGTATCCGACGTTCGGCAATACCGGGACATACGGATCGCGGCGCATCGGGCAGGATGTGAAGTATCTGGATTCGCCGGGCGCGAAGGCGATGACGGCGTGGTTTGATTTCTTCTCGCGCACGCGCTGGTTTGAGTTGGAGCCGTACTTTGACGTGGAGGGCGCGCGGGCGCTGGCGACGCCGGACGTGGAGTATGTCGTCTATATCGAGAAGCCGGGGCCGGTGGAGATCAAGGTGGTGAAGCGGAGCTATCAGGTGTACTGGTTCAATCCCGTCACCGGCGAGATCGTGAAGGAGAAGAAAGACTGGAAGGGCGAGGAGACGGAGGAAGAAAAGAAGCGCCGCCGCAACATCTCGTCGCTGGACGAGGACAACGCGCCGACGATGGTTCTATGGAAGGGCCAGCCGCCGGCGAATTCGCAGGAATGGGTGCTGCACCTTTCGCGCGACGGCCGCAAGGAAGGGCTTTACCGCGGGTTTAAGTTCGAGTCGCGGCGCAACATCCCGCAGGAGCCGGAACTGGCGCCGCTGAAGATGCCGTTCGAACTGGTCACACCCACCAAGGACACCGTGCTGACCCCGGGCGAGGACATCGCCTATGAGATCAGGTTGAAGCGAGAGACGCTGGGCACGCGCCGGATGTATTACATGATCAAGGGCGACATCGCGCGCGACGGCGAAGGACTGCGGCTGCTGGCGGCCGGGCCGAAGGGGACATTCCGCATACCCAGGGTGATGCTGAAGCAGGAAACCGGCACGCTGATGCTGCGTGTCTACGCATTGAACGCCTTCGGCAAGCTGTATGCGGTGGACGCATTCGTGCAGGCTCGCCAGCCAGCGGAGAAGTGAGCGGAGCGCGGCGGGCAGCGCGGCGAATCGTCTTTGATAAGATGGCATCCGAGTGATGCGCAACTTCAGAATCGCCGTAGCCGGGCTGGTCTGTTTCTCTCTGGCAGCCGACGCGCAGCGCGGCAAGAAGAAGGACGAGGAGCCGGTGACGCAGGTTCTGGAACTGCCGCCGGACCCGCCGGCCGCGCTGACGGCCGATCCCGCGAGGCTGGTGTTCGACGTGGCGCCGCTGACGGCCAAGGGGCTGCTCTCGCAGCAGGTCCGCGACCAGACGAAGTGGATTCTGTCGCGCCACGGGCGGAGGCGAATCATCAAGATCCGGGCCTTTGTGGCGGGTTCGGGCGACCTGCGGCGGGTGCAATCGGTGGTTGCCGAGATGTTCAGCGAGAAACGGATAGCGCTGCCGGTGCTCAGCGTGTTGCTGGTGGGCGCGCTGCCGGAGACGGGCGCGCAGGTGCAGATGGAGGTCACGGCCGAGGACCGCAAAGCGGCGAATCCCGCCGGGCTTGCCTTCATCGCCGGGCAACTGGTGGAAGGCGAAGCGGGCACGGCGAAACCGGCCGTGCTGGCGCGGGAGTCGATGACGCGCGTCAGGGCCGCCATGGAGGCTGCCGGGGCGCAGGCGGCGCGACGCGTCACGTGCTTTGTGAGCAACATCGAGAACGCGGCCGAGATCCGGCAGACCGCCGCGGCCATGTTCCCGAGGACGCCGTTCACGCTGGTGCAGGCGCAGCGCGGCTTTGCGCGCCCGCTGGCCGAATGCGAGGCGGTCGCCTCGCTGGCCCGCGCGCCCGCCGCGCCCGTTGTCCGGATCAACCCCGCGGGCCTGCCGAAGGCGACGCGGTACTCCCACGTCGTCGCCGTGAACTCGCCCCTGCTCGTCTTCGCGGGCGCGCAGATGGCGTTCAACTTCGAGGACGACGACGCGAAGCTGGCCTATGAGCGGCTGGAAAAGACCCTGGCTTCGGCGGGTTCGAGCATGAAACGGACGGTCATGATCGGCGCCTACCCGCTATCGCCGAAACTGGCCGGGCTGGTCCGGAAGTATTGGCTCGAATTTCTCGACGAGGCCGCGCCGCCGGCCAGCACATTGATGATCCTCGAAGGGCTGCCTTCGATGGACGCGGCATTCGCGTTGGAAGTGGTGGCGCTGCCCAACGAGGCGGCGAAATGAGAGAAAGCAGTTCATAGGAGAATCCCCATGTCATCATCCAAACCCGTTGTGACGTTCGGCGAAATCATGCTGCGCCTTGCGCCTCCAGGCTATGAACGATTCCTGATGTCGCCCTCGCTGGTGGCGACGTTCGGCGGAGGCGAGGCCAATGTGGCCGTCTCAGTGGCGAACTACGGGCAGCCGGCGCGGTATGTGACCGTGCTGCCGCCGTCGAATCCCATCGCCGACGCATTCATTGGCCAGATGCGGAGCTTCGGCATCGACACCAATCACATCAAGCGCCAGGCGGGACGGTTTGGCATCTACTTCGTCGAACCCGGCGCCAACCAGCGGCCGTCGAAGGTGGTCTACGACCGGGCGAACTCGTCGATCGCCCTGGCCAAGCCGGGCGACCTGGACTGGAAGACGATCTTCGCCGGCGGCGGCTGGTTCCATATCACCGGCATCACGCCGGCGCTGTCGCAGAGTTGTGCCGATCTGTCGATTGAGTCGGTGAAGGCGGCCCGCGAGATGGGCCTGACGGTCTCCTGCGACCTGAACTACCGCAAGAACCTTTGGAAATACGGCAAGACGGCGCCGGAGGTGATGTCGGAGCTGACCAAGTATGTGGACGTCGCCATCGCCAACGAAGAGGACTGCCAAAAGGCGCTCGGCATTGAAGCGGGCGTCGATGTTCATTCGGGCGAACTGGACCGGAACAAGTACCAGGCGCTGGCCGAGAAGGTGCTGGAGACATATCCGAACCTGAAGATGATCTCGATCACGCTGCGGGAATCGAAGAGCGCGTCGCATAACGGGTGGTCGGCCTGTTTGCACGACCGCAGCCAGTTCTACCTGAGCCGCCATTACGAGATCACGCACATCGTGGACCGCGTGGGCGGCGGCGACGCCTTCGGAGGCGGGCTGATCTACGGCCTGCTGAACCTGGCCACGACGCAGGACGCGCTGGAGTTCGCCGTGGCGGCGTCGTGTTTGAAGCATTCGATCCCGGGGGATTTCAACCGGTTCACGAAGGCGGAAGTCGAGGCGCTGCTCAAAGAGGGCGGCTCGGGGCGGGTGCAGCGTTAACGGGTTGCAGCGAGATTCAGCCCGGCAGCCCGTGTGAAGGCCAGGAAATCGCGGTCACGCGTGATCAGCGCGACGCCCGCATCGATGCAGCTCTGCGCGATGAGGGCGTCGCCGAGCCTCGCCTTCATCCGCTTCGCGACCACCTTCGCGCGCAGCAAGCCGGCGCGCTCCCAATAGCCCTCGCTGATCTCGATCAGCGGCAGTTCGATGAGCGTTTCGGCTGCGGGACGATCCAACCGTGGATTGCTCAGCAGTTCGGAGAGAACAGCAGGCGGCATTACCACCTGCCTGTCGGCCAAGGCTTGGTCAAGTAGGTTCGTATCCTCGCCGCCCGCGCCTTCAAGATAGGCGACCCAGGTGCTTGTATCGGCCGCAATCACCGGTCAGCCTTCAACTCTTCAATCGTGGCCTGGAAACGGACCTTGCCGCGCAGCCGCCGCAGCTTCGCGTAGGCCTGCGACGCCGCGACAAGTTGCAGCCCCGTGCGGACTGTCTGTGTAATGCCGCCACCGCTGGCCCGCTGCGCCCTTTCCAGCAGCTCGGCTGGAATCTCAACTGTGATCTTTCGCGCGGTTTCCATGCCCTCAGAGTACCATACGATGGACCAGCATCGAGTATGGTTCCGTGACCGAGAGTGATTGCTCATCGGACGGCCTTTGGCTGCGCAGACTGCCTTACTCTTCCAGCAGCGGGAAGCCCTTTGACGCCGGGCCGAGCAGGCCGGCGTTGGCGTAGACGAAGAGTTTGCCGCGCGAGTCGGTGATGTCGAGGTTGCGCATGGTGAGCTGGCCGATGCGGTCCTGCGGGGTGAAGGCGCCTTCGCCTTTTTCCATGGTCAGGCGTTCGGGGTGGTAGGTCAGGTTGGGGCTGCGGGTATCGAGGATTGAATAGTCGTTGCCGCGGCGGAGTTCGATGGCGACTTCGCCGGTGATGGCCTTGGCGACCCAGCGCTGGAGGGTTTCGCGGAGCATCATCGACTGCGGGTCGAACCAGCGGCCCTCGTAGAGCAGGCGGCCCAGGCGGCGGCCCATGTCGCGGTACTGTTCGATGGTGGCCTCGTTGTGGATGCCGGTGACCAGGCGTTCGTAGGCGATGAAGAGCAGGGCCATGCCCGGGCCTTCGTAGACGCCGCGGCTCTTGGCTTCGATGATGCGGTTTTCGATCTGGTCTGACATGCCGAGTCCGTGGCGTCCGCCGATGACGTTGGCTTCCATGACGAGGTCGACGGCGGATTCGAATGTCCTGCCATTGATGGCGACGGGCCGGCCGGCGTCGAAGGTGACGGTGACCTCCTCGGCGCTGACCTCGACTTCGGGCTTCCAGAAGGCCACGCCCATGATGGGTTCGACGATCTTGATTCCCTTGTTGAGGAACTCGAGGTCCTTGGCTTCGTGGGTGGCGCCCCAGATGTTGGAGTCGGTGGAATAGGCCTTCTCCTTGGGCATTTTGTAGGCGAGGCCGGCGCGTTCGAGGAGTTCGGACATCTCCTTGCGGCCGCCGAGTTCGTCGATGAAAAGCTGGTCGAGCCAGGGCTTGTAGATCTTGAGGCCGGGGTTTACCAGCAGGCCGTAGCGGTAGAAGCGCTCGATGTCGTTGCCCTTGTAGGTGGACCCGTCGCCCCAGATGTTGACGCCGTCCTCGCGCATGGCCTGAACGAGCAGCGTGCCGGTGACGGCGCGGCCGATGGGCGTGGTGTTGAAGTAAGGCACGCCGGCGGTGGTGATGTGGAATGCGCCGCACTGCAAGGCGGCGAGGCCTTCATGGACAAGCTGTTTACGGCAATCGAGCAGGCGGGCCTTTTCGGCTCCGCACTCGATGGCGCGGCGCGGGATGGCGTCGTAGTCGGGCTCGTCGGGCTGGCCGAGATTGGCGGTGTAGCAATAGGGGATGGCGCCTTTTTCGCGCATCCAGTAGATGGCGGCCGAGGTGTCGAGTCCGCCGGAGAAGGCGATGCCGACGTTTTCGCCGGCGGGGAGCGATTGAAGGATGTTGCCCATGACTGTTAACTATCCAGGATATCGCCCCGCAGGCGGCCGGTGCGGGAACGGCTGATTACAAGACGGCCGGACGTTGCCGCCCGGCCGAGTGTCAGTTGGTTTGAAAGACGCCGATTACGCCCTGGGGGCCTTGTCGGACACCTTGAAGGTGCGCTCGTCGAAGTAGAGGACCTTGCCCTGGCGGTAGCTGTGGACGGCCATGGTGATGACGACCTGCGCGCGGGCGGCGGTTTCGACATCGAGGGTCGGCTTCTGGCGCGAGCGGATGCAGTCGAGGAAGTTGCCGACGTGGGTGTCCATGGTGTCCTTGTTGTCGACGGCGATCCTGATAGGCTCGGCACCGAACTTGGCCTTGTAGTCGGCGCTGATGACGCGGGGCTCGGGCTTGACGGTGATGTTGGGAGCGAAGCCTTCAAAGCGTCCGTGCTCGACCATCACGATGGTACCTTCATGGCCGCGGACGGTGCCGGGGATGTGCTCGGAGTTGGCCATCGACGAGCTGAGAACAACCGAGAAGCCCTTGGCGTATTCGGCCATGAAGTGGAAGGTGTCGGGCACTTCGCGCTCGTCCTTGAACTGGTAGATGCCGCCGGAGCCGGCAACGCGCTGCGGGAACTGCGCCTCGCCCCAGCAGATGTTCATGGGGGCCATGACGTGGAAGAACAGGTCAGTGGCGACGCCGCCGGAATAGTCCCAATACTTGCGGTAGCGGAAGAAGCGGTCGGCGTCGTAGGGGCGCTTGGGGCTGGCCGAAGCGGCGGTGTACATCTTCCAGTCGATGAAGTCGTCGCCCTTGCCGGTGGGGCCGGCGTTGGGATCGATCTTCCAGTTCCACTCGCCTTCGGTCGAATTGCGGTGGTACGAGCCCTGGCTCATCAGGTGCGAGCCGATCATGCCGTCGGCGATGGCCTTGCGGGCCTTCCACCACTGGTCGCCGGAGGTGGTCTGGGAGCCGACCTGAACGACGCGCTTGGTTTCGCGGACGGTGTCGATGAGGGCCTTGGTCTCCTCGATGGTGTGGCACATGGGCTTTTCGAGGTAGACGTCCTTGCCCTTATCCATGGCTTCGAGGGCGATCCGGGCGTGCCAGTGGTCGGGGGTGGCGACGATGACGGCGTCGACGTCGCTGCGGTTCAGGATCTCGCGGTAATCGAGCGAACCGGCGCACTTGAAGCGCTGCTTGCCGTTGGTGACGCGGCGCTGCCAGACGTCGCAAACGCCTACCACCTGGCAGGAGTTCGCCTTGATGTTGTTGTACTTGTCGAACTTGTCGGCGACATAGAAGCCGCGTCCGCCGGTACCGATGACGGCGACGTTGATGCGGTCGTTGGCGCCGATCACGCGGCCCTGGTTGGCGGGGCCGGCCTTGGCGGCCGACGCGAGGCTGAGGGCCGCGGCGCCGGCGACAAACTGCCTGCGATTGGACTGGATAGACATAGTGTTAGCGTTTCCTTGGAGAGTGGATTCCCGCCTTCAATATATCCCATGTGATCGATCAGTTGGGGGGCGGCGGCCGTTGGCCGGACCGCCGGAGTTGAGGCGCCGCCGCCTTCTATTTGGCCAGCCGGCCGGTGCGTTCGAGCCAGGCGCGGAACATGCGGGCGAAGCCGGCGGCCTGTGCGCCTTCGAGTTCGTCGAGCGTCAGCGCCATCTTGCGTTTCCAGTTGGGGTACTGCCAGGTGGTGGCGGGCAGGTTCTGCTGCTCGGACTCCTTGGTGAGGTCTTCCTGATTGAGGAGGAACAGCATGGAGGGGGTGGAGGCGAGGAAGCCGATGATGGCGTTGTGGAGTTCGCCGGTCAGTTCGGTCCAGTTGGCGGCGTCGCGGGGGAAGTTTTCGGGCAGGAAGCCGTGGCGGATGAGGGCGTCGAGCAGGGCAGCCTTATCACGATGGCGCTGTTCGGTCTGGCTGTCGAACCACTGCTGATCGGGGAGGAGTCCGGTTTCCCGCCTGAGCGTCAGGTCGCGCAGGGACCAGAAGCCGGCCAGCGTGGGCAGGTCGTGCGTGGTGGATGAGACCAGCGCCTGTGTGTCGTACTCGACAGGCGACTTCGGACGGCCCTCGTGGCCGCGCTCGAAGTAGAAGAGCTTGTAGGAGAGGATGCCGTGGCCGCGCAGCGCATTGCGGACCCAGCCGGGGCACGTCCCCAGATCCTCGCCGACCACCAGGAACTTGCCGCGGTGTGATTCCAGGCACAGCACGCGGATCAGGTCCTGCCAGTGGTCATGGAGATACGATCCGGCCTTGGCCGCCATGCCGTCCGGGATCCAGAAGAGGCGGAAGAACCGCATGACGTGGTCGATCCTGAGCGCGCCGCCGTGGCGGGCGTTGCGGCGGATCGATTCGGCGAACAGGCGGTAGCCGTCGTCGCGGTGGACATCGGGCAGCGGCGGCGGAAAGGCCCAGTCCTGGCCGTCGGGGGCGAAATCGTCGGGCGGCGACCCGACGCGGGCGCCATTGGCGTAGAAACGGCGGTAGCCCCAAAGATCGGCGCCGCAGCGGTCGGTGGCCAGGGCGAGGTCATGGTAAAGACCGAGCGGCATGCCGGCATCCTGCGCCGTGCGCTGGACCCGCTCCAACTGGCGGTCGATGTGCCACTGCAACCACTGGTGATAAAGGATCTGCCGCTGGTTGTTGCGCGAGAACTCCGCCACGGCGGGCGAATCGGGATCCTGATAGGCGGCGGGCCAGTCGGGCCAGATCCAAAGGTCGGGATTCAGCCTGTGAAGATGCTCATCGAGCGCGCGGTAGGTGGCGTATCGGGCCAGCAGGTCGCCCTCGGCGGCGCGCCAGCGGGCGAAATCCCGCGCGTGCGGCGAGTTGGCGCGCATCTCGCGCAGGAACTGTCGAAACAGGGTACGGAGCACAAGCCGCTTCACCCGCACGATCGATTCGTATTCGACCAGATCGGACTCCCGCAGCCTGTCGATCTCGGCCCTGAAGCCCTCGGACTCGACGATGCGGCGCGCCCAGCGGCTGCGGGCGAACTCCTCCATGCGCTCCGGATCGAGATACAGATCATTGCGATAGAAGACGGTCAGCGGAAGGTAAGGCGAGATGTTATAGGGTTCGCGGTTGTGGAGCGCGTGGAGCGGGTTCAGGCCGACGAAAGAGACGCCGAGGCTGGCGGCCGCCCAGCGGACGAGTTCCTCGAGGTCTGTAAAATCACCGGCGCCCCAGTTGCGCTTCGACCGGATGCCCCAGAGGCAGAGCGACAGTCCGGCCAGTTTCCGGCCGGCGGCGAGCGCGGGGGGCAGCCAGGCGCGGTCCGGCGCGGCGATGATGCGCATGGAAGCGCGGATGTCGGGCTTGCCGGGAGCGCTGATGGCGATCTCGAAGTCGTGGTAACCGAGTCGAAGCGGTCCGGGCAGGGGGAGGCGGAGCTGGCCGGCATCTTCCAGTCTGTCCAGGGAACCGGCGGAATGATCGCGCCTGACGGCGCCGCAATCCTCCCAATAGATTGCCGTCGAGACCGTTCCGGATTGGTAACCGGCCGGCAGGCGAACAGACACGGAGGGCGAGGCATCGGATGCCAGCAGGACGGCCACCGGGTGGAGCGGACGGACGGCGGCGAGGGGCGGCGGGTGATCGGGGTCGAGGCCAAGGGCCGCGAGGATCGCCCGCAGGGCCTCCTCGGAGGGTTCGTGGCGCTGGCCCCAGATATCCCAGTATTCGGTTTGCAGTCCGGCGCGGCGGCAGAGGTCTTGAAGCATGAAGGGGAAACTTTAATTGTCGCAATTCGTCCGTCCAAGGGGAAGAGGGCGTTGTGTTTTGAACGATTTGCGCGTCGGGGCTGGGGAGGCGCCGGCGATGATCGAAGCGGCGGCGATTTGCGCCGGCGGAGATTTGGAGTAATAAATGGAATCAATGGTGCAGAACCGCAACTCGGCTTCCGCATCCGCTCACGCCCGCACGCTGGCGCAACCGCCGCTGGAACTTCGCGATGGGAAACTGGAGCGCCTGGGCGAAGGCATCGGCAAGGTGGTGTATGCCTCCAGGCATTGGGTGGTGAAGCGGGAGCGGCGACCATCCGAAATCGTGGCGCTGATCGTCATCTGGAAAGCCATGCGCCGAGTGGAGCGGCTGCTGCCCGGACGGCTGGGGCGGAACCTGCTGAGCCGGCCGTCGATTCAACTGAGGGCGTTGCGGGTGATGGTGCAGGCGCTCATGTACCCGGTTCCGCGCACGTTCTGGATGGCCTCCCACATCGGCCAGGTCTTCGAACTCTACCGCTCACGCGACAGCCGCGGCGAGCATCTGGCGCGGACGCTGCTGACGGGCACGCCGGTGGTGCCGGAGACCGTCTCGTTCCCGCCCACCCGGGTCCGCGTGGGCGGTTGGCCCGGCTGGCTGATGGTAGCGGAGGCCACGGAGAGAGTGGAATGCACGCTGCAGGACCGTCTGAGCGACCTGGCGCGCGCGAGGCGGTTCGACGAAATCGAGGTCTGGCTCGACCGCTTCCTCGAAACGCGCCAGGCGGTCTGGCAGCGCGGCGTCTTCTCGCTTGACGCCCATTTGAAGAACTTCGGCGTCACCAGCGACCGGGTCGTGCTGCTCGATGCGGGCGGTCTCACCGACAACTGGGACGAGATTGCCGACCGCCTCGGCTTCGAGGACGAAGTGACCCGGCCGCACGCCCAGCTTGGCCTCGAGTTCACGTTGCGCGACCGAGCCGACATCGCCCGCCGGTTCGACGAGAAATGGAAAGCCACGGTGAATCCGGAGCGCGTCCGCACGCACTGGCCCGGCGGCCGAAGCCCGGAAGCCGCCTGAACGATGCCACAATGAAAGGGCATGACAGAACCATTCAAAGTCAAGTTTCAAACCACGAAGGGCGACTTCGCCATTGAAGTGAACCCGGCCTGGGCGCCGCTCGGCGCCGCGCGATTCAAGGAACTCGTCGAGCAGGGTTTCTATGACAGCGCCAAGTTCTTCCGCGTGCTGCCGGGCTTCGTGGTCCAGTTTGGGCTGCCCGCCGACCCAGTCTCAGCGCCCGACGTGCCGAACATCCAGGACGACCCGGTGACGCAGTCCAACCTCAAGGGTTCGATCACGTTCGCCACGGCCGGCCCGGGCACGCGCACCTCGCAGGTCTTCATCAACCTGGCCGACAACAAGCGGCTGGACTCGATGGGTTTCTCGCCCTTCGGCAAGGTTGTCGAGGGCATGGAGATCGTGGAGTCGCTGCACGCCGGCTACGGCGAGGGCGCCCCTCACGGCAATGGACCGGACCAGGGGCGCGTCCGCCGGCTCGGCAACTCCTATCTCGAGGCATCGTTCCCCAATCTCGACGCCATCAACCGCGCGTCGATTGAACTGTAGTCTTGCCGAAGACTGGCGAAGTTCAGTCTTCACAACAGCGGCCGGGCGGCGCCACTTGCCTCGTGGACGCAATCAGTGCAGGCGCCGCGCTCCTATACTGGACGTCCAACTCCGAAAAGAGATAGAGTCCAGTCATGAGGCGAAAACTTTCGGTCAAGCTCATCGTCTCGCTCACGCTGATCGTGGTGGTGATCACGTCGATCTTCGGTTTCATCACCCTGAACACGCAGCAGCGCCACCTGCTTGACACGATGATTCTGGGCGCGGACCAGTTGTCGAAGAGCATCACCAGCGCCACCTGGCAGGCGATGCTCGACGACCACCGGGTAGCGGCGTACGACATCATGACCAAGATCGCCGAGAAGCAGGGCGTCGACCGCATCCGCATGTATAACGGCGCCGGCGAGCTGACGTTCTCGACCAGGGCCGAGGACGCCGGCGACAAGCGGCCATTCGACGGCCCGCCCTGTTCGTCCTGCCACGGCAAGGGCGCCGAGAAGGAGAAGCTGTCGGCCGAGGCGCGGGCGCGCATCAGCGATTCGACCGCGGGATTCAGAACCTTGAGCATGATCACGCCCATCTACAACGAGCCGGCGTGCAGCCAGGCCGCCTGCCATGCCCATCCATCGAACGTGAAAGTCCTGGGCGTGCTCGATGTGGCTTTGCGCACCGATCCCATCGCGCGGGAAGAGGCGGCGATCAAGCTTCAGATCGTGCTGTCCACGCTGATCCAGATCCTGCTCATCGCGCTTTGCATCGTCTTCTTCACGCGCTTCTTCGTGATCCGCCCGATCGATGAGCTCATCGCCGGAACCAAGGCCGTCAGCGCCATGGAACTGGACAAGCCGATCGAGATCAAACACCGCAGCCAGGAGATGGACGAACTGGTGTTCAGCTTCAACACCATGCGCGACCGGCTTGGCGACGCCATGGATAAGGTAAACCAGTTCACCCAGGGACTGGAGGACAAAGTGGAGGAGCGCACCCAGCAACTCAAGGCCGCCCACCAGAAGCTGCTCCACTCCGACCGGCTCGCCTCGCTGGGGCAGCTTTCGGCCAGCGTGGCGCATGAGATCAACAACCCGATTTCGGGCGTGCTGAACCTCTCCATGCTCTGCCAGCGCATCCTCAAGGACGATTCGCTGCCCCCGGAACGAGTACCGGAACTCAAGAAATACCTGAACCAGATCAGCCGCGAGACTTCGCGCGTCGGGCGTATCGTCAGCGACCTGCTGGCCTTCTCGCGCCGATCCAAGCCGCAGCGGGCCGGCGCCGATCTGAACCGCCTGATCCAATCCACAGTATCGCTGGTGGAGCATAAACTGCGGCTGAGCGAGGCGTCCATCCAATTCAACCTCCAGCCCGACCTGCCGCTGATCCCGTGCGACGCGTCGCAGATGCAGCAGGTGATTCTCAATCTGGTGCTGAACGCCGCCGAGGCCATCCAGCCGGCCGGCGGCGGCAAGGTGACTGTCTCCACGCGAATCAACTCGAGAAAGGACGCCGTGGAGCTTATCGTCGAGGATAACGGCGAAGGGATCCCCGAGGAGAATCTGGATAAGATCTTTACTCCGTTCTTCACGTCGAAACCCGACGGCAAGGGCGTCGGGCTCGGACTGGCCGTGCTGTACGGCATCGTTGAGGCGCATGACGGCCATGTCGAGGTCAGAAGCTCGAAAGGGCTGGGCTCCACCTTCACGGTCACGCTGCCCCTGGCGGCCGCCACCCACGCGGAGGCGCGCGCCTGAAGGCGGCAGGACCCCGGTGAAGCTGGCCTGCATCGCGCCCGTCGGCTTGGTCGAGGATGACGTCCTGGCGGAGGTCGAGATGGCGATCCGCGACAGGTTCGGTTTCGAGACCCGGCGGCTGCCGGCCCGGCCCACGCCCGCCGGGTGGTTTGACCAGGCGCGGGGCCAGTGGAGCGCCATCGAGTTCATGAAGGACCTGGTCGCATCGCGTCCTCCCGCGGCAACCCGGATCCTGGGCATCACCTCCGGCGATCTGTTCATCCCCATGCTCAGCTTCCTGTTCGGTCAGGCGCAGTTGAACGGCGCCGCCGCGCTGGTCTCCACCGCCCGTCTGCGGCAGGAGTTCTACGGCCTGCCGCCGAGCCGGGACCTGTTGATGGCGCGCGTCCGGAAGGAGACGCTGCATGAGATGGGACACACGCTCGGCCTGATCCATTGCCCGGACCGCTCCTGCGCCATGTGCCTGTCAACCAACCTGGAGCAGGTGGACGCCAAACTCGACCGTTTATGCCGCGCCTGCGCGGCGGCGGCCGGCGCGCGCATGAGATCGCTGACGGAAGCTGACGGAGAATGATAAGTGAGGTTGTGAAATGAAATCGCGCTGGCAGATCCTGATCGTGGACGACGAAGAGGTGATGGCCGAATCGCTCGCCGCCTGGCTGAGCGAGGACGGCTATACGGTGGATACGGCCCCATCGGGCCGCGCCGCGGTGTCGCGCGCCCGCGAGACCGATTACGCCATCTACTTCGTCGACCTGAAAATGCCCGGCGGCATGGACGGCATCGAGACGATGATGGAGATCCGCCGCCTGCGGCCGGACGCTTCGGTCATCATCATCACCGCCTACGCGACGGTTGAT
>PNKE01000009.1 GCA_013822245.1 Candidatus Solibacter sp. | reverse complement strand
CCGGCGTGCAGACGGTGGGGACGGCGTGGCAGATGCTCTCGGTGACGTTCACGGCGAATTCGATGGGCGTGGCGCGGGTGCGGTTGGAGATGCCGGACGCCGGGCGGCGGTGCGGCTATCCTGGACCTCGGGCCGGCGGGTTGGGGTGAATTTCCGGCTGACGCGAGCCAGGGATTTCGAGAACGGGTTGTCCGTTGTACCACGCCCTTGTGGTAACGAAGGTGTTACCATTCTGATATGCGGGGAACTGAAATCCGGGAGTTCCTGGACGCATCGGGCCGGTCAGCGTTCGGACGCTGGTTCGAGGGCTTGAGTGGGGCTGCGGCGGCCCGGGTGGCGGTGGCGCTGACGCGGCTCGGCCAAGGGAACTTTTCGAACGTTGAGGGTGTTGGCGGTGGCGTGTTCGAGTTCAAGATCGACTTCGGGCCGGGATACAGGATCTACTTCGGTAAGGATGGCGAACGGATCGTGATCCTGCTGGGCGGCAGTTCGAAGAAGCGACAGAGTGCCGCGATCATGGCGGCACAGGCGGCTTGGGTGGAATACAAGCGACGCAAGAGCGGAAAGGCATAAGGCAGATGGCACTGACCAAAGCGTTTCGGGAGACGGTTTACGAGCGTGCCCAGCGGGATGGCGGGTTTCGCAAGGCGCTGCTGACGGAAGCCATGAATGCGTATCTGGGCGGCGACGAAGCCACGGGCAAGGCAGTCCTGCGCGATGTGATCAACGCGACGATCGGCTTCGAGCAGTTGGCAGCGGCGCTTGGGAAACCCAGCAAAAGCCTGCACCGGATGCTGGGGCCAAAGGGCAACCCCAACACGGCGAATTTCTTCGCGATTCTCCTGGTGCTCCAGAAGACAACCGGAGTGAAGCTGACAGTGAAGGCGGCGTAACGGCCGGGTTGTCAACAGTGCTCACCGTGGTCAACCGGTTTCCGGGCGCAGGCGCTGGCCCCACAGTGAGATCGGGGTGTACCGGATCGATTGGGAAAGCGGCAACTCGATGTACACGCTGCCGGTGCGGTTGCCCGAGCACGAGAAGGTCTATGTGGCCGGGCGGCTGCTGTTCGAGTTGCCCGGCAAGTTACTCCGTAAAAAGAGTCGGCGTATGTGCCACGTAACGTACTGGCTTTTTCAACTTTAGAATTCGGCCTTCACGGACACCTCTGTCCAGCCAGTCCTTCATTTGCGCCGTGCGAACGCATACTTTGTTCGCAAGCCACTCATTGGACCGTGGCTCCTGGAGAAGCGCCAGCACGGCGTTGATCCCCAGTGTGTAGCCGTCGCGGGTGGGCTCGGTTTCCGCGGACGGGGCCGATTCCCCGGCCAGCGTTTCAGCGGGCGCCATCTGCTTCTCAGTAGGAGGAAAGTCCGGCGGAGCAGCGGCCGCGGCCTCAGCGCCCGGTTCCACGGCGGGTACAGATTGCCAGGCATCCGCGGAGAACAGTTGTCCGTTTTTCTCTTCAGGCGCGCTAAACAACGATAGAAGGTTTTCCCATGGCTCCGAGGGAAAGGGAACTCCTCCCATGCGCACTAATTTCGGATTCCCTGGCGCAAGGACGCCTATAGATTTCACGAAGACCTTTACCTTGCCGACCTGGATCGCCTCGGTAGCACCTGCCCATGTGCCCCCAGAATCGGCTGAACTCGCAACCACCAGCGCTGCATCGCCGAGACCGTACAGAAGTTTGTTTCTCTCCATCGCGTTGTAGGCGAACCATCTCGAATCGGGATCAAACGGCGAGACCAAGGTCAGATGATCGCTCACCAATCCCGCGCGGTACTGGCCCGACGTAGCGGTCCTGGCAAGGCCTTCAGCGAGAACCCCCAGCGCCGATCCCCCAACATCCAGGGCGCCCGTCATCGCATCCCGGTCGATCCCTTTGGCGGCGCCCGAGATGATCGCGATGCCTTCCTTGGCGCAATGCTTTCCTACCCGGCGCGCGAACTCGCCGTCCTCTTCCGACCGGTCACGCGACCCGACGACGGCGAGGCCCCCACGACTGAGCAGGCTTTTCGAACCGACGCCGTAGAGGAGGGGTGGGGCTGCCTGCCCGAGGTACCGTTTGAGACGTTCGGGATAACAGCTATCGCTACGGCTGATCACCCAGAGGCCGCTTCGTTCCCACCTCTCGACGACAAGGGCAAGGGCAGTGCCGCGTTCCAGCAACGGCGAAACGCGGTCAGGGTTGACTTCGGCGGTTTGCAGTCCGCCGAGCCTTATTCTGCCTTCTGACGTCAGGAGATCGCCTGGACGCAAGCCTTCTGTTTTCAGCCATGTGGCCAAATTGTTGTATTGCCGCAGGCCGAGGGGCTTCAGGCTGTTGCCTCCGCGCTGGCCGAGTTCCCCGCACAGGAGGAGCACCGCTTGGGTATCAGCCGTCAGAGTCGACTCCAATTGCATCTCCTAGTCATTATCCTCCGAAGAACTGTCCGCCAGCGCAAACGGATGAACCGGGCCGCTTCCGGCCCGGCGCAACAAAGCCGCGGCCACAGTGAAGGTCCATTTCGAATCGACCATGTCGTCGATCAGCAGCACGGGCTCCGGCCTAACCGTCGCCTGGCCGACAGCGAACGCCCCCAGCAGGTTCTGAGCCCGCTGGAAGCTGTTGGCGCGAGTTTTCTGGGGTTCAGTATCCCTCACCTTGCGAATGCACTCCACGAACGTGAGTTCCAGTCGGCGGGCAAGACGCCGCGCGAAATCAGGGACAAGAGTCTGGTGCCGTCTCGAGGGAACGCAGGTCACCCAAGCCGGCGCCGGATCGGGCCGCCAACGGTTGGCGATCAGCCGGGCGGCGGCATCGACGAGCCGGTCGTCGAAGCGATGATCGTGCTGCTTGCCCCGGCGCACGAGCGCGCCGAAAGCGGCATCACCCCACCGGCACAAAGCACGACCCTCGCGCGCTTGCTCGTTGATTGAGATATTCCCGCGCATCTCCGGGTTGGCCAGCCCCGCCGGCCAACGCTTTCGTGGCTGTATTTGATTCTCCATACGATCGAGGAATTCCACCGCCGCCTGAGCAAGCTCTTCGGGATAGTCTTCAGCCAGGAGTTGTCCATTACAATTCACGCACTTACCGCACGGCCCGGCGTTTGGGTCGTTCAACTCTTCTGCCAGGAATTGCATGAGACAATCCTGGTTTCCCACGTAGACTCTCATTCGCTCCAACTCAGCCCGGCGCAGGCTGGTGATCCGTTCAATCCTGTCCGCGGGCATCTGCCAGCGCACCGGGTTCAGCACGTAGCTGCCTGCCGTCTTCTGAATGGGCGCAGGCGATTCGAGCAACAGAAAGTCCAGGATTCTGTCAATCTTGCCCTTCGAGAGATTGACTCGCTGCTGAAGCTTTGGGATGGTCAGCGCGCCGTCAGCGGTTCGCATAGCGGCCAGAAGCTGGTCCACGTCTTGCGGCGTTGGAAAGGCCGTCCGGATGAAATAATCCGCGATGGCATCATCTTCTTCGCCGTTCAGCAGAATGCCATAGGCATTGTCGACAGCGCGTCCCGCCCGCCCAACCTGTTGGTAATAGTGCACAACCGAGGGGGGCCGCTGGTAGTGGATGACGAATCCGAGGTCGGGCTTATCGAAACCCATCCCGAGAGCGACGGTAGCCACCAGGGCTTTGACCTCGTTGTTGAGCAGGCGGTTTTCCAGGGCTTCCCGCTGGATCGTCTCCATGGCGCCGTAGTAGGGTTCGGCATCGATCCCCTGAGACTGGAGCCAATAGGCGAGGCCTTCCGAGTCCCGAACCGTCAGCGTGTAAACGATGCCGCTTCCGGGCAGTTTGAGAAGGAGGCTGGCAAGCCAAGCCATGCGCTCCGCCTGCGAACGCAGGTTGATGTTCTGGAGACTGAGGCTCGCCCGCGTCAACGGGCCGCGCTGGACCTCCAGATTCGGTCCGAGTTGCTCGATGATGTCTCCGACAACCCGATCGTTCGCCGTCGCGGTTGTGGCTAGAACCGGGATGGTACGCGGAAGCGCCCTGAGTATTCTGACAATCCGCCGGTAATTCGGGCGGAAGTCGTGGCCCCAGTCCGAAATGCAGTGGGCCTCATCCACCACAAACAGACCTACCCTGTTTGCGATGGGCAGGAGGCAACGGTTGACGAAGCCGTCATTGGCGAGCCGCTCAGGCGAGATCAAAAGCACGTCGATTTCATTCCGGTGCAAACCGGCTTCAATCCGCTGCCATTCTGTCTCGTTCGTTGAGTTGATTGTCTCCGCTCTGACTCCGATCCTTCGGGCCGCGGCGATCTGGTTCCTCATCAGAGATAGAAGCGGCGAGATGAGAATTGTGCAGCCCGCGCCTTGATCGCGTAGAAGCCACGTGGCGAGGAAGTACACGAGGCTCTTGCCCCACCCGGTCCGCTGGACCACGAGGAGGCGCGCCCTCCGCTGAACCAGTGCGGAGATCGCCTGCCACTGCCCATCGCGGAATGCCGCGGTGTTGTCGCCGAGCGCTTGCCGGAGAAGTTGGAGGGCTTGTGCTTGCATGGGGCGCCGCCCACCACTTGTGCTTCGGGTGAGCTAATCGAAGACCGTATTGTACTTCCGTGAGACGATTCCGCGCTTTGCGCCGAGGATGGCTCGCCACGATTCAGCAGCACTACATGATCCTGAAGGCGAACCAAAACGGGGTCTCCAGCCAGCGGATGGCCCGGGCGTTAGACGACAGCGTCTCCGGCATCCGGCAGAACGTAAACCTCCTCGATGACATCTGCCAGGACGCCATCGACCTCCTGGCGGCGGTCCGATGGATTTCGAGCCCCCTTATTTTGCGGAAGACCGGCCGGGGTGCGCCTCTCAACGGGAAGCGGACCTCTTTAGCCGGTAAAGGGCACACGCCGAAGTGGGCCTGGAGATGCCGCAAACTCCGGAGCACCGCCGTTCCCCTGCCGCCGACCCGCCGACGCGCCTTATACAGGGGAATCCTCGCGGCTCTGGCGGGGCACCGGGCGTTATCGAGCGATGAGGGTCCAACTGGCGCAAGCGGGACATTCTCAATTGGCGGCGACAGGAATGAAGCGGGCATGGAGTCCAGACGCCGGCACATGATAGACTCTGGCCCATGAGACTGAAATGTTCGGAGGATGTACGCGGATGGGGGCGCGGAGCGCGGGTGCTGGCGGCGTTCTCGATTGCGCTCGCCATGGGCATGACGGCGGCCGCTCAGGAGCCGGAGGTCCAGAAGGACGTACCCTATGTGCCGACGCCGGTCGAGGTGGTCGAGAGGATGCTGAAACTCGGCAAGGCCAAGAAGGGCGATATCCATTACGACCTGGGGTGCGGCGACGGGCGAATCGTCATCACGGCGGTGCAGAATTTCGGCGCGGCGCGCGGGACGGGCTATGACATCGATCCGGAGCGGATCAAGGAAGCGAACGAGAACGCGGAAAATGCGGGCGTGACGGGCAAGGTGAAGTTCATCCAGGGCAACCTGTTCGACGCCGATTTCCGCGATGCAACGCTGGTGACGCTGTACCTGCTGCCGGAGGTCAACATGCGGCTGCGGCCGAAATTGCTGAAGGATTTGAAGGTGGGTTCGCGGATCGTGTCGCACCAGTTCGACATGGGCGACTGGGAGGCGGACGACCAGATCCAGATGGAGTGGCGGACGGTGTATGTGTGGACGGTGACGGCGGAGGCGAAGGCGAAGTACGCGGGCGAGTGAGCCGGGCGCGTGTGGAGTCGGGGGCTGCGTGTGTGGCAGCCCCCGTAATCGAGTTAGCGGCGGCGCCGGAGAGCCAGCAGCGCAACCAGGCCGGCAGCGGCCATGGCTACGGTGGAGGGCTCGGGGATCTCGCTCACGCCGAAGTTGAAGTTCTGGATCGAGTTCAACTCGGAGGGAGAGAGGCCGCCGAGCAGGGCGGGGCCGGGGTTGGAATTGAACTGCTGGGCGAGCGCGGTGGCACCGGCGGCGGTATTGTCAAGACCGAGGAAGAAGAGGTAACGAAGGGTCTGGCCGGCGGCGACATCGAGGTTGAACTGGGCGCGGACGCCCTGGTTGCCTGCGCCAACGAAGGTGGTGGTGTTGAACACGGCGTTGGGTGTGCTGGGGGCTCCGGGTCCGAAGAAGACGTAGAGGGTGGAAGTGTCGCCGCCCGAGAGGTTGCCGTCATCGACGACGGCCCACATGTCGGCGGCCGAGAAGATGGCATCGCCGCTGCTGGTGGTGACAAACTGCATGCTGCTATCGGCGCCGCTGTTGGACTCGAATTCGAAGGAGGTGGAAATGAGGCCGGTGGTGGGGTTAGTGAAGGTGGCCAGGGCACGCATGAGAGTGGAGTCGAGGAAGGTGTACTGAAGCGAGACGTCGAGACCGGACATGGAGGCGGCGCCGCCGGTGTAGGTGTTGCCGGTGAGGTCTGACGGATTCGAGGCGCTGTAGTTGGCGCCGTTCACGCGGAGGTGGGCCGCGCCGTCATAGGAGTCGGCGATGGCGTCGGCGACACAGAAGCCCGTACCGTTTCCCCGGCAGTTGTTACCGATTTGAGTCCAGACGCCGGAGTTGACAGTGACACCCGGGTTTACCGGAGCAGCCCAGAGCATGGAAGTCGCAGCGAGAGCAAGAAGTAGGAGTACGGTTTTCATGGTCATTTTTGCACAGTACCATTGGGCGGTGGGCTGGGTCAATACTGAGAAGTGCAAGTTTTTCAGGGGGATGGCGCAGGGTTAAGGGCCGGGGCGGGGCGCAGCGGTTTGGGAGAGGACCGGGCCGTCGCGGGCCACGGTGGCCACAGGCTGCTGGTGCGGTCAGAGGCCGGGGGGCAGGGGCGCGGCGAGGTGGATTTGTTGGCCGGTGATGGGGTGAGGGAAGCGGAGGAACTGGGCGTGGAGGAGATAGCCGAGGTCGCCGGGGAGTCCGGGGAGGTTTTCGAGGGGGTGGCCGGTGGGGCCGTAGAGGGGGTCGCCGACGAGGGGATGGCCGATGGAGGCGAGGTGAATCCTGACCTGGTGAGCGCGGCCTGAATGGAGGCCGACGGCGAAGGTGGTTGTGGCGGCGGAGCGGGCGATTACCGTGGCCAGTGACTTCGAGGGTTTGCCGTTGGGGTCGGCGGCCCAGACGCGGCCGAGGCGCGGGTGCGGGACGAGTCCGATGGGGGTGAGGATTTCGTAGGCGCCGTCAAGGGCGACGTTTTGGGCCAGCGCGCGGTAGATCTTTTCGGTTTTGGGCGTGTTCCAAGTGGCGGAGAGACGGGATGCGGCCTGCGGCGTCTTGGCGAAGAGGACGATGCCGGAGGCGCCGCGGCCGAGGCGGTGGACGGGGTTGGCCGTGGGGGCGCGCTGCCGCACCAGTCGCAGGAGGGTGCTTTCCATGAAGCCGGCGCCGGGCAGGGTGGGCAGTCCGTTGGGCTTGTTGACGGCCAAGAGGTGGGGGTCTTCAAAGAGGATTTCGAAGTGGCGCGGGGCGGGCGGTTCGATCCAGGGCGGGCGGTTCCAGACGAGGGTCTGGCCGGGAAGGAGGGGTTCGCGGCCGGTGGCGATGAGGCCGTCGAGGGTGAGTTCGCCGTTATCGAGGCGCTGCTGCCAGGCTTCCGGGGTGGAATGCGGGTAATGCGTCGCCAAGTGGGAAAGCAGGGTTTGACCGCGGTGGCCGGCGGCGATGACTGAGTTGAAGGCGTAGCCCCGATTGAGCATTTGGTCTGAGTTTAACCTGCATGTTTCACCCGCACACGGCTTGGTTTGCGGCCCGTGGTAGAAGTCGCGTGCGGCCGCCCGGACCAGAACACTTGCCGTGAGAGCGAGGCGGGAGGAGGACGTCGATGCTCTTCATCCGCGACGGCGGCCGACGAAGCTATCGCGGCAAGCGAGTCGCCGCCCAAAGGGCTGCGGCGGCGCAGGGCGATCTGCTTCACGGCAGCTCCTTTCCGATGGAGGGCATGGCTTTCGACGCCGCTGCTCGCATCCCGGCCCGGCGGCGAGCGCACCGCGGACAAGCGGGACTTCCACCACGGACTGTTGGCGTTAGCTGGGCCTGCTGGCAGCCTCGAAGTCCGCTCTATCCTTCCGCGGAAGCTCTTCCTCGTCATTTCGCGTGAGGGCGGATCTGGCGGCGAACTTGCAGACTTGCGCCGGGCCCAGAGGTATGAGCATGTCGGCGCGAGTCTCGGCGGGCAGGTTTGATGCTTCACTGGCTACGCTGATCAAAGCCCGCTTGGCCGCCTCCCAGACCTTCAAGCGCGCGCTGCAGAATTCTCCTCTGTTGAAGCCGCAGACTCCGATAGTCTCCTCGACGCGGTTCTTCTGACGGAGGTCAAGCCCGTCCTCGGCCTCCAGCATGCCGGAATCCGCGTCCAGCCTGAGACGGGATGCATGAAGTCGATGACGACTTATGTAATTGACCCTAGCCTAGAAAGTCTTGAATCAGACCCGAAACACCTGTTCCGCCTTATTTACTCATCCTCGCGGACTGCCTTCTTCGACTTCTCGAGGAAGCGCTGGATATAGTTGGTGTCGATCTCGGCGTCGCGGAAGGCCTGGTCGTTCAGGATGCGCTGGTGCAGGGGAATCGACGTATGGATGCCCTCGACCACGAACAGATCCAGCGCCCGCAACAGTCTGGCGATGGCCTCCTCGCGCGTCGACCCGTACGCGATGAGTTTGGCGATCATCGAATCGTAATACGGCGGAATCACGCCATCAACGTAGGCGGCCGTGTCCACCCGGATGCCGATGCCGCCCGGCACGTTCATCGCCTTGATGCGGCCCGGCGAGGGCGTGAACGTCTCGGGATGTTCGGCGTTGATGCGGCACTCGATGGCGTGGCCGCGCATCTGGATGGGCCTATCCAGGATGTCGGCGAGCTTTTCGCCCGCCGCCACGCGGATCTGCGTTTTCACCAGATCGACGCCGGTGATGAACTCGGTCACCGGGTGCTCCACCTGAATGCGCGCGTTCACCTCAATGAAGTAGAGGCTGCCGTCGGTGTCCATCAGAAACTCCACCGTCCCGGCGTTGGTGTAGCCGATCGCCTGGAAAGCGTCCTTGATCGCTTTCATGGTCGCCGCGCGGACCTCGGGCTTGAGCACCGGCGACGGCGCCTCCTCGATCAATTTCTGATGGCGGCGCTGCACCGAGCATTCGCGTTCGAACAGCACCTCAACGTCGCCATGGTGGTCGGCGATCACCTGGAATTCGATGTGACGCGGCCGTTCGATGAACTTTTCCACGTAGATGTCGGCGCATGAAAACGACGAACCCGCCTCCTGCGACGCCTGCGTGAACAGTTTCGGCAACTCGCCCGGCTCGTGCACCACCCGCATCCCCCTGCCGCCGCCGCCGGCCGACGCCTTCAGGATCACCGGATAGCCGATCCCGGCGGCCACTTCCAGCCCCTCGCCGGCATCACGCAGAATGCCTTCCGACCCAGGCAGAATCGGCACGCCGTGGGCTTTCATGACCGCGCGCGCGCGCTGCTTCAATCCCATCAGGCGAGTCACTTCCGGGCTCGGCCCGATGAATTTGATGCCCGACGTTTCGCAGACTTCCGCGAAATCGGCGTTCTCGCTCAGGAAGCCGTAGCCCGGGTGGATGGCCTGGGTGTTGGTGATTTCGGCGGCGCTGATGACCGAGGGGATATTGAGATAGCTCAAGGCGCTCTTGGCCGGACCGATGCAGACGGCCTCGTCGGCGAACCGGACATGAAGCGAATTGCGGTCCGCCTCGGAATAGACGGCAACCGTCTTAATGCCCAGGTCCCGGCAGGCGCAGATCACGCGGAGTGCGATCTCTCCGCGGTTGGCGATCAGGATCTTCTGAAACATGTCGTTGGCCGGTCTACCCGCCTAGTTCGGCTTCACCAGGAACAGCGCCTCGCCGTATTCCACCGGCTGGCCGTTATCAACCAGCCGCTTCACAACGGCGCCCGAGATCTCGGATTCAATCTCGTTCATCAGTTTCATCGATTCAATGACGCACAGCACCTTGCCCGGCTGGATCCTGTCGCCGGGCTGAATGAAGGCCTGCGAGCCGGGCGAAGGCGACTCATAAAATGTCCCCACGATCGGCGACGTCACCGTCAGCAGCGCCGGGTCGGTCAGATCGCCAAGTCCACCGCCCGAGCCCGTGGACGAAGCCGCCGCGGGTGCGGCTTGAACAGGCGGCGCGACATGCACCGCGGGCGCGGGCGCGGGCGCGGGGATCATGATCTCCTGCGTCACGCCTCCATGGCGTTTGATCCAGACGCGGTTCTCGCCGCGTTGCACTTCCAGTTCGGCAATGCCGGATGCGACGACTGTGTGGATCAGGTCTTGAATCTCTTCAATGGTCATGATGCGAGTACCAAAAGTTCCTTGGTGGTGGGGGTGAGGATCTCGGCTCCGGACTCGGTCACCAGGATGGTGTCCTCGATCCGGACTCCGCCGTATCCTTCCAGGTATGCCCCCGGTTCGATGGTGATTACCATGCCGGCCTCGAGTGTTTCGTCCGAGGTCCGGCCAATGCGCGGGTCTTCATGGATCTCCAGGCCCAATCCGTGGCCGGTGGAGTGCATAAAGGCCCTGTCGAGTTTCCGTTTCTTCAAGGACCGGCGGGCGGCCTCGTCCACCTTGCGGGCTTGCACGCCCGCACGGACCATGCCGATCGCCGCCAGTTGCGCCTCGAGAACGGCTGAATGAAGATCTGCGGCTTTCGCCGTGGGACGCCCCAGGTAAGCCATGCGCGTCATGTCGCTGGCGTAGCCGTCCAGCCACGCGCCCATGTCAACCAATAGTAACCGATCGCGTCCCACCTCAACCGCCCTTGGACGGGCATGCGGCAGCGCCGAATGCTCCCCCGACGCCACGATGGTCTCGAACGACGGACCCGACGCGCCGAGTTTGCGCATCTCAAAATCGATGGTTGCCGCCAGCGCCAACTCCGTAGTCTCCGGTTTCACCTTCCGGATCGCCTTCTCGTAGACCTTCGACGCCAGCAAAACCGACCGCCGGATTAGCTCAATCTCCGCCTCCGACTTCACCATCCGCTGCCGGTCCACCAGCGTGCCGACGCCGGTGAGCTTCGTCTTCTTTCCAAACACCGCCGATGCCGACATCCACTGATTGTGGGTGACGCGGGCGGCCTCCAGGGCAAGCCTCGATATGCGCTTGCGGGCGATGTTACTTACCGCGTCGGTCCATGTCGGCCCGGTCAGCACCTTGACGGCGCAGTCGCACTCGGCCGATGCCTGGAAGTCGTAGCGGGGATCTGTGTAAAGGACGGATTTCCTTGGCGTTACCAGCAGCAAGGCGTTACTGCCAGTGAACCCGGAGAGGTAGCGTACATTGGGCGGATGCGATACCAGCATCGCTTCGGCCTTCGACAAGGCAAGCGTCTCCAGCAGCCGGGCGCGCCTCGACGGACGGGGATCGGGAACTACAGGCAAACCTCCCAATTGTAACATCGGGGTCGGGCAGGCCCGCCTGACTTACCAGTTCCGCCGCCACCCCCGCCACCACTGCGCACTTTCCAAACCCAGAGCATTCCAGCACAGGTCGATGGCCGCCTCCTCCCCGCGCTCGATCCGCTCTGCCGTGACCTCAGCCGGGACGCTCACCAACTGCGTGAGCCGTTCAAACGCCATCCCGCGCTGCCGCCCCTTCGTGCGCGTCATGACGTGCCACACGGTCAGGGCGTCTTCCTTCCGGGCGTTGTCCAGGATCTCCCGCATCGCTGTCTCTGACCGCGTCTCGGCAAACCGCCGCGCAGCCTCAGCCAGCCCAGCCGGCGCATCTCTGAAAAACGGGATCCCCGGACCCGCGTCCCTCGTTGTCAGGCAGCGCGCTCCCGCCGGCACGAACGACTCCATACCGGCATGAAGGAATGCCACCCACCCGCTCTCCACATCCAGCGTTCCGTTGCCCCTCCTGTCAACCGAAAGCGTGTACTGGCATCCCAGGTCCACCGCCCTCGACGACGGCGTGTCCACGACAAACGCCCCCGGCGGCGCCAGAATGAGCGCGTGCATCGTCCCGGCCCTCAGGTCGAACCGGTGATACCCTGACCGCGATTCCGAAATCCTCATCTCGCCCGACGGCTCAAGTTCAACTTGCCCAAACCCCTCGGCCCAAAGACTTCTGGTCTCACCGGCTCCGGTGATGACCACTTCGCCGGCCGTCAAAGCGCGGTCCCCGATCTTCCAGGCGGTGTCCGGCGGTGAAGGTACGGATGTGGCCTGCCAGAGTGCCACCCCGGCCAGCAGGCAGGCAGCGGCAGCCCCGGGAATCCACCGCATTCGCGGCACGGGCGCCTTCGAGTGCTTGAGCCTGAGTTGGCCAAGGACCGATTCCAGCCTCAGCACGGCCGGATCCGCCTCGCCGCTGCCATCCCAAAGATAATCGTCCTTCATGGCGCCTTCCCCACGTTGATTCTCTCCCGCAGCAGTTTCATGCCCCGTGTCAGATTCACCCTGACCGAACCCGACGTAAGTCCCGTCTGCTCGGCGATCTCCGGCCCGGTGAGTCCTTCCACCAGCCTCAGAACCAGCGTCTCCCTGTATGCCTCCGGCAGTTGCTGAATGCACGCGAGGATGCGCAGCGCTTCCAGCCTCGACTCTGCCGGCGGGCCCGCCGCGGCCAGAGTCGCCGGGACCTCAACCATCCACTTCCTGGACCTCATATGATCGGCCGCCTTGCTCCTGGCAATCGACGCCAACCACCCGCCGAAAGCCCCTCCATCCCGCAACGCCGGCAGACGATCCATGACCGCCAGGAAGACATCCTGCACCAGATCCTCGGCGTCCGGAGCCGGCACACGCGCCAGCAGAATCCCGTGGACCATCCTCACGTACCTCGTGTACAGTTCCCCAAACGCGGCTCGGTCTCCCGCGCTCGCGCAGTGCACGAGTGAGAGAATCCGGGCCGCGTTCGCTGGAAGCGCCAGGATTGGCGACATGTCCTCAATTAGACGCAAGCAGGCCGGCAACGTCCCGGTCGCCCGCGGCGCCGCTGACGTACTTCGCCAGTTGCCGGGCCGGCTCGTTGTTCTTCACCGGGATCAGCGCCGATGTCTGGCTGCCTTCATAGCTGGCCACCACACGGATCACCCACTTGCCCTCCGCCGGCCACTGGCGCGTGAGCGCGAACAATCCCGGTTTGGACAACGCCTTCACCACCAGCGGCAAACTGGTCCGCTTGCCGCCCGCGATACCTTCCGCCGTAGCCGTCACTTTCGCCGCACTCGGGTTGCCGCACCCGGTCGGCATCAGCGTCACTACCGCGTTCATGGCCCGCGCTTCCGGGCTGGCGTCCGGATTGCCCAGCGTGATCCAAAACCCGCCGGCCAGCATGGGAACACATACCGCCGCCACGGCAAGAGCCGCCCGGCATGCCATCGTCAATTTGCGCATCTTGTTCGCCCCTCCTTTGGGCTGCAACGTATGCCCTCAAAGACGTATCCCAACGCAGGAGTGCTAACAACGTGTGCTCGATTCGCCGCTCCATCTCCGGCTATCAGTTATACACTGGTGCGCATGAACACCACTCGACGCGGATTCCTCGCCTCGCTCGCCGCCGCCCCCCAAGTACTCGCCCAGAATCCCCGCGATGTCCGCATTGTTGATGTCGCCACTTCGCGCGAGGACTATATCTACCGCGCCCCGCTCAAGTTCGGCGGCGCCATCGTCGACCGCGTCACCCTGCTCAACGTCAACCTCACCATCTCGGACCGCGCCGGCCGCACCGCCAAGGGTTTCGGGTCCATGCCGCTCGGCAACATCTGGGCCTTCCCGTCGAAGACCATGAATTACGCACAGACCCTGGCCGCCATGCAGACCCTGGCCGCCAAGATCCGCGCCATCACCGCCGCCTGCACCGACTACGCCCACCCTGTCGAACTCAACCACATCCTGGAACCCGCCTGGCTCCGCGCCGGCGACGATGCAACGCGCGAACTCAAACTCGCCGAACCCATCCCGAAGCTCTGCACTCTGGTCACCGCCTCGCCGTTCGACGCCGCCCTCAACGACGCCTACGGAAAACTCAACAAGCGTTCCGCCTACCACTGCTACGGGCGCGAGTTCCTGCGCGAAGATCTGTCCCGCTATCTCGGGGCCGAGTTCAAGGGCCTCTACCTCGGCCAGTTCGTCAACCGCGAACCCAAGCCCCGCATGCCGCTCTATCACCTGGTCGGCGCGGTGGACCCCATCGTCGAGGCCGACATCCCCAAGCGCCTCAACGACGGTCTGCCCGAAACCCTGCCCGAGTGGATCGACTACAACGGCCTCACCCATCTCAAGATCAAGCTGAACGGCGACAATCTGGCCTGGGACCGCGACCGCATCCTCACCGTCGACCGCGTCGCCGCCGAAGTCATGGCCCGCCGCAAGACCGAGAAATGGTTCTACTCTCTCGACTTCAACGAGAAGTGCCAGAGCGTCGAGTATCTGCTCGACATGCTCCGCCAGGTGAAGGAAACCTCGCCCGCCGGCTTCGAACGCATCCAGTACATCGAGCAGCCCACCAAACGCGATCTGAAGGCGGACAAACACAACGTCATGCACGAGGCCGCCAAACTCCGGCCGGTGGTGATCGACGAATCGCTGGTCGATCTTGAGTCGCTTGCGATGGCCAGGGAGATGGGCTACTCCGGCGCGGCGCTGAAAGCCTGCAAAGGCCAGTCACAGGCGCTGCTCATGGCCGCCGCCGCGCAGAAGTGGAAGATGTTCCTCTGCGTCCAGGACCTCACCTGCCCCGGCGCCTCGCTGATCCATTCGGCCGGACTCGCCGCCCACGTCCCCGGCGTCGCCGCCATCGAGGCCAACTCGCGCCAGTACGTCCCGGCAGCGAATAAGAAATGGGAAGCCAAGTTCCCCGGCATCTTCAACGTCAAGGATGGCCAGATGAACACGTCCATCCTTAACCGCCCGGGACTGAGCGCGGTCTAGTTCTACGCGCTGTGTGACAGCCGGGTCCGGATGGCCGCGGCCGAGTCGAAGATGCTCTCGCGGCTGATGCCTGCGGCCTGATACATGGCGAAGATGTTTGCGTCCGGGGTTTCGGGCGAGACGGTGTGCGACGCGGCCAGGATGTAGCCGCCGCCGTCCGCGGTCATGCCTTCGATGAGCGCTCCGGTGGTCCTGCGGACCTCGGCGGCACTGGCCCGCGGCAAGAGTTCCTGCGTGTCCACGCCGCCCATGAACGCCAACCGGGCGCCGTATTCGCGTTTCAACTCGAAGGCGTCCATGCCGGGGCAATTGGCCTGGACCGGGTTCAACACGTCAACGCCCATCTCGATCAGGTCCGGAATGATGGGCCGCAGCGCGCCGCAGCAGTGGTAGGCGACGGGCAGCGCGTGCGCCTTGCCCACATCGATGACGCGTTGAAGGTGCGGGCGGACCAGGGTCCGCCAACTCGCCGGGCTCATCATGAGGCAGCGCTGCCCGGCGACGTCGTCGCCCGTCCAATACCAGTCGAGCGCGAACCGCCGGCAGGCCTCCTCACCGAGGCGGACAGCGAAGTCGGCGCAGCGGCCGAACATCTCATCCGCCAGTCCGGCGTCGCCGGCGATGTCGGCCATGGCGTCCTCCATGCCCCTCAACCGCCAGTACATTTCGAAAACGCAGGGAGAGACGTCGCAGCCGATGAAGCAGTCGCCGGGATTCTCGACGACCGGCCTCATCAGGTCCAGCAAATCCTCAACCCGCTCGTACGGAAACTCGTAGGCGAGCACCTGCTCTCGCGACACACCGGCAAGCGGGTAATGCGAAATCTGATTGAACGAGAACTGGCGGAACCAGGTGATGCCCCACCAATCGGTGTGCGTCTCGCCATCGAGATCGTGAACGATGCCCTCCATGGCATAGTTGTTGTTCACCCACGTCTGGCGGACATCGTTGCCCATCGCCTCGGCCAGGGCGTGGACGGGGATTTCGAGCATCGCCGCAAGTTTGCGCGCGGTGTCCGGGTGGAACCACATGAAGACGGGAACGCGGTCCACCGGCTGCCTAGCCAGCGCTGCCGCAACGCGTTGTCTCGACGTCATGGCTCTATCAGAGCGCACCCGCCACTTCATCGGCAACACCCCGCCGGGTTGCGACTAAGCAGACCTCTCAGCTCGCCTTTCGCAGCGCTTCATGAAGCAGGGACTTAATGTGGGTCTGGTATGGCAATCCCTTCTTCTCCGCCTGCGCCTTCGCCAACGCGATGTCGGCTTCCGACAGGCGGATCGTCACGGCCCTGGTCGGCCGCTTCAGCCGCTGGAGCAGATCGGCCCGGGTACGCAGCTTTGCCTTGCCCTCGTTGATCTGCCCGGCAAACTCCGCATCCAGTTGTTTTCGGTTCTTGTCCCACCACCGGGCCTCTTCGGCCTCATCCTTGAATCGCGGTACTTTCGTTGTCGACATCGATCTCACCCTCAGTTCACTCTCGGCCATAACCGTCGCAGGCCCGGTCCGGCGTTGTAGGCTGTGATCGCCCTGACCCGCTCACTTCGAATTGTCCAGACGAGAACCAGTATCCTTCCGTCGTTGGTTCGCCCCAACGACTTAAACCGCGGCTCACCATCCTCGTCCTCATACTCAAGCTCGATTGCATCGTTCAGCAGTGCTTCTTCAAACTCGGACGTGCTGACCTTGTGACGGCGCAAATGTCGAATGTTCGCCTGATCCCAGTCGAACAGCGAGTCTTCACTCACAACCCGATCCTATATTGATGTACTTACAATGTCAATACACTAGATCCCGGCGCCAGCGTCCGCCAGCAGCGCCTTGGCCTCGGTCAGATAGCGGTTCAACTCCACCGCCTTGGCAAGCGACGCCTTCGCCGCCGCAGTCTGGCCCAGCCCCAGTTGCCCGAGTCCGGTCACATAAAACCCCATCGCCTGCCGCAACTGCCGCGACTGCGCCTCGCCGAACTTTGCGAAAAAGTCCCGCCTCGGCGTCCGCGTCATCGCATCCTGGCCGGCCTTCACCAGCGCCTCGAACACCTGCCTGGCCCGCGCCTTCTCGCCGAGTTCCACCAGCGACATGCCGCGGAAATACAGCAGCACCGCGCCTGAATCCACGGTCGCCCGCGGATTGTCCTCGGCGCCGATCAGCGCCGCGGCCGACTCGCGATACGCCTTCGCCGCGTCGTCCTTCCTGCCCATCGCCGCAAGAGCCTTGCCCTCCCAGTAATGGACCTCCGGCGCCCGCGACCCGCGGTAGCTGCGCGTGGTCTCCAGATTCTCCGGATACTCGATGGCCGCGTTGTACGAAGCCAGCGCCCCGGCGTAATCCTTCGCGGCCATCTTCCTGTGGCCCTGGTGGATGTTGGCGTCCGTCCAGGCGTCGGTCACCGAGAATCGCGCCCCGCCTTCCCAGATATGGAAATGGCGGCTCTTCATGATCTCGATGGCGATGTCGTCCTGGCCGGCCAGCAGCCGCAGTTGCACTTCACGCGCCGACGCGTCGTCACGTTTGCGGACGTGCTCCTTGTTCTTATCGATGACGGCCAGGCGCTTCTCCACGGGAGCCTGCGCCCACTCATACAGCCGGTCGAGTTCGTAATACCACAGCGCGTCGGCCGGCTCGATCGACAGCGCTTTTTCGAGCGCCGCCGTCGCCTGCGGCACGGTCTTCTCGTCCGCGCTCCAGGCCACGGCCAGGTTGCGGTGCGCCAGCGCCATGTTGGGGTCCCGCTTCAGCGCCTCCTGCCACAGTTTCACAGCCTCTGCCGGCTGACGGTCGTACAGATACAGCCCCATCAAATACGGCGGCCGCGGATCGGCCGGATTCAACTCCATCGCCGCCTTGAGCGCCGGCAGTGATTCCCGCTGCCAAGGGAACACCAGGTCCAGGCCCATCTTCGCCGCGCGCTCGAAATGCGCCTTCGCCGTCGCCGCCTGATTCATCCGCAGCGCCAGCCACCCGCGGTAGTACGCCACCATCGGCGACTGCACGGGCATCTGGTCCAGCAGCAACGTGGCCTCCTGGTTCATGCCCGCGTTCAAGCAATCCACCACCAACTCCAGCCCCTCGTCCGGGAATGCCCTGAACGTAGGCACCAGTTCGCCCACGTTGCGGAAGCCCCGCGGATCGATCGGATCGATCGCCGCAATCCTCTGACGCGCCTCCCGCGCCTCGCCGCCGCGGCCCAACCGCATCAGGATGGTCGACTTCAGCGACAGCGCCCGCGTGTTCCACTGATTCGTCACCAGCGACCTGTCCAGCAACTCCAGCGCCCTGTCCAGATTCCCCTTCCACGACGCCATCTCCGCCAGTTGGAAATACGACGCCGACTGCCACGCATACGTCCAAGCCGCCCGTTGCAGCGCGTCTTCAGCCTCCTTGTACTTCTCCTGCAACTTGAGCGTCAGTCCCAGATAGTACAGCGATTCGCCGTCCTTCGGCCGCGTGTGATTGTAGGTCAACCTCTCCACAGCCCTGCGCAGCAACTTCTCGGCATCGGCATACTTGGCGCGCTTGATGTACAGGATGCCCAGCGCCGTGTTCGCCTTCACATCGTCGGGATCGCGCTTCAGCGCCTCTTCGTAGTAAGTATCCGGTTCAAGCGCCGGGCTATGGAACTGCTCCAACCGCAAAGCAGCCAGCGTCAACTCCTCCACCGTCTTATACTTCTCCGCCGGACCCGGAGGCACAACCACCTTCGGCCGCGGTTCCGGCTTCAACGTCTCCGCCGTGTAGGAAACCAGTTCCCGCCCGCCGAACAGCAGCGCCGCTTTCACGTTGTCCTGCTTGGTCCCGGCAGGCAGGGCAATCTCCTCCAGCAGCGGACTGGCCGGATCGATGTCGGCCACCTTCGACCACACTTCCCTGCCCGCCACCGTCACCACGGCCTTGGCTTGCTTCCGCACAGACGTCGTGTAGAACCCGGCCTTCGCCTTGCCGTCCCTGATCTCCAGGTTCACCGCCGCCTCAGTCGTCGCTCCCTTCGCGCCGCCGATGCCGCGGAACGGATACCAATACTGCTTCAGCGTCTTGCCTTCATACGGCTGCATCCATGAATAGTCGGGCTGGTTGTCCGACCACGCGCCCACCATCAACTCCAGATACGGCCCGTCCGTATCGCTCAGGATGTTGTCCCACATCCGACCCGAGGGCCCCGTCCCCCAGGTGAAAAACTTCTTGCCCGGCACCTGGTGATGATCGGCCACATGCATCGTGCCTGCGTGTTTGCCGTGGTCGTAGCCGGCGATGAAATCCTCTCCGTCGTTCACGCAGAACATCGAAATCGAACTCGGATGGTTCTTCCACCAGCTCACGTCCACGCCCTTCCGGAAGTCGATGCCGTTGTAGATCGAATCCGCCACCGGCCACTTGGCATACTCGCGCTTGGCGTGCTGGGTCACCCACTGCGTCTTGGGCGGAAAGATGATCTGGTAGTCGTTGTTGGTGTGCACGGCGACGTTGGCGAAGTACAGCAGCGAATTGGCCAGCGGCGTTGTGTTCAGCGCCGTCACCGTCGCCTCCAGCACCGACGAGCCGGGCCTGAGCGTCAACCCGATCGCCCACCGCATCCGGTCGCGAATCTCCATCTCGCCCACCCACACCGTCTTCGACCCATCCTTGCCCGTCTCGGTCTTGTACAGCGACGGCTGATAGCTCGACGTCCTGTGATGGTGCGGGATGTTCCATTCCACGCCGCCTGAAATCCACGCGCCCAGCATGCCGATCAGCGCCGGCTTCACCACCGATTGTTTGTAGAAGAAGTTGTAGCCGTTGGTCTTGTCCACCGCCTCCCAGATGCGCCCGCCGATCTCCGGCATCACGCACACCTTGATGTACTCGTTCTCCAGGCATACCAGCCTGTAGGTCTTGTCCACCTTCTTCTCCGTCAGCGTGTCGTACATCGGCGACGGATAGATGTAGCCCTTCGCGCCCTGATAGGTCCGGCCCGTGTAGAAGAACGGGTTGCGGTCCGGCTCGCCAGCCGGGTAGGTCGGGATCACTGTGTCGATCTCTTTCACGGTCACGCGCTCGGGCGCCGCCGGCGGCGTCTGTGCAAGCATCGGAATCAGGACGAGGAACAAGAAGAGGATGCGGGCCATAGGTCTTTCCTTGGCTCAGAGCATATCAACATGCGGCCGTCATTTGGGATGGCCGAATCCGCAATCGGCAAACGCGCCCGCCGGGTCCGTTATCATTTAGACAGGATGCTCAAAGTTGGTTTCATCGGTTGGCGCGGCATGGTCGGATCCGTGCTGCTGCAGCGTATGCGTGAAGAGTCGGATTTCGCCGGCATCGAGTCCATCTTCTTCACTACCTCGAACGTCGGCGGGCAGGCTCCGCCAGAAGCCGGCGCAGGCGCCACGCTGCTCGACGCGTATGACTTAAAAGCGCTCGCCGTCTGCGACGTGCTGCTCTCCTGCCAGGGCGGCGACTATACCGGCAAAGTCTACGGCGACCTGATCAGCGGCGGATGGAAAGGCTACTGGATCGACGCCGCATCCACGCTGCGCATGGCTGATGACGCCGTCATCATTCTTGACCCAGTGAATCGCGGCGTCATTGATGCCGCGCTGGCCGGCGGCATCAAGACCTACGTCGGCGGCAACTGCACCGTCAGCCTCATGTTGATGGCCCTCGGCGGGCTGTTCCGCGAAGGCCTGGTCGAATGGGTTTCGTCGATGACCTATCAGGCCGCATCAGGCGCCGGCGCGGCCAAGATGCTCGAACTCATGGCCCAGATGGACCGCCTCACCGCGGCCGCCAAGTCCGCCCCGAAGTCCGACGCCCTCACCGTCGAAACCGCCGTCACCACCATGCAGCGCTCCGCCGAAATGCCCACTGGCGAATTCGGCGCCCCGCTCGCCGGCAGCCTGCTGGCCTGGATCGACAAGGAAATGCCCGCCGGCCAGACTCGCGAAGAATGGAAGGGCGAGACCGAGACCAACAAGATCCTCGGCGCCTCGAAGACGATCCCCGTCGACGGCATCTGTGTCCGCATCGGCACACTGCGCTGCCACAGCCAGGCCATCACAGTTAAACTCACCAGGGACGTGCCCATGGCCGACATCGAGGCCATCCTCGCCTCATCGACGCCCTGGACCAAAGTGGTCCCCAACAACAAGCAGGCGACCATCACCGACCTGACGCCCACCGCCGTCACAGGTACGTTGACGGTGCCCGTCGGCCGTCTGCACAAGCTCCGCATGGGCCCCGACTACCTCGGCGCGTTCACCGTCGGCGACCAACTCCTCTGGGGCGCCGCCGAACCGCTGCGCCGCATGGTCCGAATCCTGCGCGAACACCTCGGCTAGATGCGGCGGGCCTGAACAGGAACCGCGGACCCCTGGATGCCGCGATCACAGAGGGCGGGCCTGCCATCCTTGTGTTCCATATGTACAGGCTTCATGTACAATACACACAGAGGCCCGGCATGCCCGTCGAAACAACCTACACCCAACTCCGCCAGGAGCTCGCCGCATTCCTCGACCGCGTCACGGCCGATCAGGAAGTCGTCGTCGTGCGCCGCCGCAACGCCCCCGACGTCGCCATCGTCTCGGCTTCCGAACTCGCCGGCCTGATGGAAACCGCCCACCTTCTCCGCTCGCCCCGCAACGCCAGCCGCCTCATGGCCGCCCTGAATCGCGCCAAGGCCTCAACCGGCAAGCCTTCCACCCCCGCCACTCTCCGCCGGAAGCTCAACGTTGAAACCGCCGGCTAAACGCGACTGCGTCTTCCAACCCGAATTCCTCGCCGACCTCCGCTACTGGGTCAAACAGAACCGCCGCACCGCACTCCGTGTCATGGATCTCGTCGAAGCCGTGCTCCGCGATCCCTTCGACGGCCCCGGCAAGCCCGAAACCCTGCGCTTCGACCTCTCCGGCTGCTGGTCACGCCGAATCGCCCAGGAACACCGCCTCGTCTACCGCGTCACCGCCCAGCGCATCGACTTCCTCATCGCCCGCTATCACTACTAAGCCGGGTCCACCCACGGCCGCGTCCCATCCCACTCGTTCATCGTCTTCAGCCACGCGGCATGTCTGCCCCGCAGTCGCTTCAACTCCGCCGCACCGGCCGCCTCGCCGGCCAGATTCCTCTCCTCAAGCGGGTCCGCCTGCAAGTCGTACAACTCTTCCTCCGGCGGCTTGTTGTTGACGTACTTCGTATACTTCCACCGCGAGTCGCGCACCCCCTCGGTCTGCGGAATCCACGCATGCGCGAAGTTGTGTTCGTAGAAGAACTCGCTCCGCCACGCCTCCCTGCTCCCGCGCAAGGCCGGAATCAGGCTCCGTCCCTGCATCCGCTCGCCGCCGCCCACGCCCGCCATGTCCAGCAGTGTCGGCGCGATATCGATGTTCAACGCCATCTGGCGAGTCCGCATCCCGCGCATCCCCGCCTTGCGCGGATCGTTCACGATCAGCGGCGTCCGGATCGACTCCTCATGCATGAACCACTTCCCTGCAAGCCCGTGCTCGTTCAGATAGAATCCGTTGTCGCCTGTGTAGACGATCACCGTGTTCTCCCTCAGTCCCCTCGCCTCCAGCGCCTTCAACATCTCGCCCACCGCCCGGTCCACGCCCGTCACCAGCCTGTAGTACGACTTCACTGACTCCTGATACAGCCCCGGCGTCGCAAACCGCACCGCCCAGCGCTTCCTCGCCTCGCTCCTCTGAACGCTGAGCGGCAGCATCGAGATGTATTTCGGATCCGCCGTCTTCGGCAGCGGAATCGTCGCGTCCCTGTACAACCCCTCGTCCCGCGGATCATAAAGGAACTGCCGCGGATCGTCGTCCTCGACATGCGGCGCCTTGAAGCTCACCGACAGGCAGAACGGATCACCCGCCTTCACCGTGTCGATGAACTCGACCGCTTGGTCCGCCATCACCTGCGTCAGGTGCGGACCCGGCTCGCCTTTCGGAAAGTACCTGCCCTGCCCACGGAATCCCCGCCAGTAGTCGAATCGTTCTTCAGGCAGCGTCCCGCCGTCCAGCCCGTACTTGCCGATGAACCCTGTCTTGTAGCCAGCCTTGCCGAGCAGCGCCGGATACGTCCGGTCGAACTGCCCGGCACTGAACTGCTGGTTGAATGCCAGAATCCCGTGCTTGCGCGCATACAGCCCGCTGAAGAAGCTGGCGCGGCTGGTGACACAGATCGCCGTCGTCACGAAGTTGTTCTCGAACGTCACGCCGCCTCTCGACAACCCGTCGATATTCGGCGTCTGGATCGTCCGGTTGCCCATGCACCCCAGCGCGTCCCAACGGTGATCGTCGCCCAGCAGGAACAGCAGGTTCGGCCGCTGCCCGCCCTGACCTCTCAGCACGCCTGCCGCCGCCGTGCCGAGAAACGCTCTCCGTGTCGTCGCCATGGCTGACATCATAGTCCAAACCGGTTGCGGCTAGACTGAGACGAAGGACTCATCGCCATGAACCGCCGCGCACTCATCGCCTCCAGCCTGTTCGGCATCGCCGCCGCACCCCGCGCCGCCGCCCGCGCTCTTCCGCCGCAATCGTTGCTCGCCACCGACGCCGACAAATACTGGCGACAGGTCCGCAAGGACCAGTTCCTGCTTCCCGATTGGCGCATTTTCCTTAACAACGGCAGCCTCGGCGTTGCGCCGCGCCCGGTCATCGACGCCGTCTTCAATTTCGAACGCGCCGGCGTCGCCCGCACCGGCGACGACTACCCCCGCTGGGGCTATGAAACCCTGGACGAGGAACGCAACGAACTCGCCGCCTTCCTGGGCTGCAAGAAGGACTCCCTCGCCCTCACCCACTGCGCCACCGAGTCCATGTCCATGATCGCCGCCGGAATCGACCTCAAAACCGGCGACGAGGTGCTCATGACCAACGAGGAACACCCCAGCGGCATCGCCCCCTGGCAGCGGCGGGCCCAGCGCGACGGCGTCACGGTCCGTGAAGTCGCCATCCCCCATCCGCCCCGGTCCTCGGCCCAACTCGCTGACCTCGTCATCTCCGCCATCGGCCCCCGCACCCGCGTTCTCAGCTTCAGCGGCATCCTGACCAACACCGGCGTCATCCTGCCCATGCCCGAAATCTGCCACGCCGCCCGCGCCAAGGGAGTTATCACCGTCATCGACGGCGCACACGTCAACGGCCAGATCCCATGCCGCCTCGATGAGCTCGGCTGCGACTACTACGCCGGCAGTCCCCATAAGTGGATGTTCGCGCCCGCCGGCTCCGGCATCCTCTATATCCGCGAAGAGAACCTCGACCGTCTCTGGCCCACCATCGTCACCGGCGGCTGGGACAACAAAGCCGACAAGGCCGCCCGCTTCATGAAGGTCGGCACCAACAACCGGTCCATCGTCACCGGCCTCATCGCCGGCCTGCGCTTCCTCAAATCCCTCGGCCCTGAAAACGTCTACACCCGCATCCACTCGCTCGCCCGCCGTACCTACTCGCTCGCCGCCTCGCGCCCCTATCTCGAACTCGTCAGTTCCGCCGACCATGCCCTCTACGGCAGCCTCGTCACGGTCGGCTTCCGCGGAGCCAGGCCAGACGAGCTGTGGCGCAAGGCCCGCGAACGCAAAATCTGGCTCTACGGCGGGACCCGCCTTCGCCTCTCCCATCACATCCACACCCGGCCCGAGGACATCGACGCCTTTTTCTCTCTCGCCGACCAACTGCTCGCGAAACCCTGACCCGCGCCGGCCCGGCGCCCGGCTCTCCAATAGCGAGGTTGTTCGCCCCGCCTTCGATCCCGGATACTGGAAGCGTGAAAACTCAACTGGCGGCATTGCTCGCCACGGCCGCCTTGCTCTCCTCCACGCCGGCCTTCGGCTGGGGACGCGAAGGACACATTATCATCGGCAAGCTCGCCAGCCTCCATCTCTCCTCCCAGGCGAGGTCTCAGGTTGCGGCTCTGCTCAACCCCGGCGAAACACTCGAATCCGTCTCCACCTGGGCCGACGAGGTGCGCTCCAACCGCCCCGAGTCATCCACCTGGCACTACATCAATATCCCCATCACCGCCAACAGCTCGTGGCGCAAGTATTGCCCGGATTCCGGCTGCGTGGTCTCCATCATCCCCGGAATGGAGCGCCGCCTCGCCGACAGGTCTCTCTCCCGCGACCAGCGCCGCGAGGCCCTTTTTTTCCTGGTTCACTTCATCGCCGACCTCCACCAGCCCATGCACATCGCCGACATGGGCGACCGCGGCGGCAATGACGTGCCCACCGTCTACAACAGCTACGCCGGCAATCTCCACGGCACCTGGGACACCGGCCTTATCCTCGGCTACAAGCAGACCGACGCCGCCATGTTCGACCGCATCGCCCTCCGCGCCGGCTTCTGGGAACGGCGCCGCATCACCCGTGGCGGTCCCGAGCAGTGGATCTGGGAGGCCCATGCCATCTCCCGCGACGTCGCCTACCCCGACCTGCCCAAACAGCGCCCCGCCCTGCTTGGCCAGGACTACGCCCGCGCCGCCCGACCCCACGTCGAGAGGCAGCTCCGGCGGGCCGGCCTGCGCACCGCGTCCGTCCTGAATCGGATTCTCGGCAGGTAGCAGCCCCCGCCGCGGGTAACCCTCCGCCCACCAGGCTTCGCCCATTCTGATGAAGCGGCCCGCGGCTATGGATTTCCGGACAGGCAAGCTCCGTCGCGGCACAGTGATACAATTTTTGGTAGCTGGACAAGCCTGAATCGGGTATTTCCTGCAACCTGCGTTTAGTGGGCGCGTCTAAGGAGCTAGGACGCAGCGGTTTGTTCGTGTAAACCGGCGCGTCGGCGTTAGTTAAAGCTATGGCGGCACATCCTCCCAACCCGGATCAGACTCCTCGGCCTGAGCAGGCGTCGGGCTATGGCTTCGCCGAAGGCAAACTCCTTCTGCTCGAGGACACCACGCCCTTCGTCGTCCGGCTCTACAGAAACATCAAGGAAGCCTTCACGTCCTCGGCCCAGCCTCCTCTGCAGGTCACCTTCAGGCCCATGAGCGAGCAGGAGATCCTTGACTCTGGCGACCCCAGCCTCCAACAGATCGCCGAATACATCCGCCCCCGGCAGGGCTTCTTCGCGCGCGTCTCGGAGAACTTCAAGGCGCTCGTATCGCCGCCCAAGCACTCCGACCTGCAAGTGACATCCCGGCCCCTCACCAAGGAAGAGATGACCGCGTCCCGCTCCTCCCTGGCCGACCTGGACCGGACCGAAATGCCCTGGTACCGCAACCTGGCAGGTAACATCAAGGACTTCCTCTTCCCGCAGAAGCTTCCTCCCCTGCAGGTCACCTCCCGTCCTGTCCAGGTGAAGGAACTCTTCGCCAAGAACGAATACCAGAGCCGTTCGCAGTTCGTTTCCGTCCTTGTTCACATAGGCGTGGTGGCTCTCGCCTTCACCGTCGGCGCCAGCAAGACAGTCCAGAACGCCGTAAAGGACATGACCGTCTTCTCGCCGGTCGATCTCGCCCCCTACACCCCCGAAATGGCGCCTAAGGACAGGGCCATGGGCGGCGGCGGCGGTGGCGGTGACCGTTCTCCGCTTCCGGCCAGCAAGGGCCGCCTGCCACGCGCTGATCTGAAACAGTTTACTCCGCCCATGGCCGTGGTCCACAACCCCAACCCCGCGCTCGTCATGGAACCCACGATCCTGGTTCCCCCTGACGTTCCCCTGCCCAACGTGAACATGGCGCAGTATGGCGATCCACTTGCCCGCATCGGTCCGCCATCAAGCGGCCCCGGTTCCGGCGCCGGCATCGGCAGTGGTTCCGGCGGCGGCGTGGGTTCGGGCCGCGGCGGCGGCTTCGGTCCGGGTGAAGGCGGCGGCGTCGGCGGCGGAGCGTTCCGCATCGGCGGCGGCGTCAGCGCCCCGGTTCCGATCCACCGCGTCGAGCCAGAGTACTCCGAGGAAGCCCGGAAAGCCAAGTTCCAGGGCACCGTGCTGCTGGCGATTGTCGTCGACGTCGACGGTACCACCCGCAACATCCGTGTCCTCCGCCCCTTGGGCATGGGCCTCGACGAAAAGGCCATCGAGGCGGTCAGCAAGTGGCGCTTCCGCCCCGGCTACAAGGACGGCAAGCCGGTCCCGGTTCAGGCCAACGTCGAAGTCAGCTTCCGGCTGCTGTGATCAGCTCCGGACTCAGGAATCCAGGCCGCGCGCATCGCCTCGGGCGCGGCATTTTCCAGTGTCGAACCCGGGGACAGCCGGCGCCGCCTACATCATCACGGTCAGCCGCCCCTGCCGCCGCTCCTCTTCACACTCCTGGCACGGACACATGCTCCGCAAGTAAGTGAACGAGTAGATCCCCGCGCTGTGACCGTCGTTCCAGTGCACCCGTACGGCGTATGAGCCCACCTCTTCGATGCTGTCCATCTTGATCGCCGGCTTGAACATCGGGAACGGATTCGACGGGTCCGTTTGCGCCGGGCTCGAGTAATTCGTCTTTTCCGGCTCGGCGCCGTGCGCCCCCGTGCAACCGGCGCAGGGGCACACGTCGCGCAGCAGCGCGCAGTTGTACTTGCTCGTGTGCCCGTCTGACCAGTCGATCGTGATTCCCTTTGACTTCGATACCGCCACATGCAGCGGATCGGTCGAAAACGCCGAACTCATTGCTCTAGTGCTTCCTTTCGATGTCTCGGACGCCCGCCACCCGCCTCATCGTCGTCACCACGCGCTCCAGTTGCTTCTTGTCCCGCACCTCGATGGTCAGTTCCACCACCGCCACGTCGAACCGCCGGTCGTCGGCCCGGGCCTCGATGCTGCGGATGCTGATCTCTTCGTCGTAAAGCACCTGCGTGATCTGAGCCAGTATCCCCGTGCGGTCGTCGGTGTGGATCACCAGCCGGACGTTGAAACTCTCCCCCGCTCCGCGGGACCATTCCACCTCGATCCGCCGCTCTGCCTCATACATCAGGTTCTGGACGTTCGAACAGGCCTTGGAATGCACGGCCACGCCTTTGCCCCGCGTGATGTATCCGACGATCGGTTCCCCCCGGATCGGGTTGCAGCACTTGGCGCGGTAGGTGAGCAGATCGTTGATCCCCTTCACCTGAATCACGTAGTCCTTGCCCTGATCCTGCCCGGTGTGGTCCACTGCCGGGGCCGCCGGCTGCGAATCAGGAGCCGCCGACTCCGGCGCCAGCTTGGCGATCACCTGCCGCGCCGAAAACTTCCCCCAGCCCAGCGCCGCCTGCAAGTCCTCGATCTTCGAGTACCCATACTCGGCGGCCACGCTTTCCATCTGCGCCCTGGTCACCCGGCTCAACCCCACCCCCATCCGCCGCGCCTCGCGCTCGATCAGCTTCTGCCCCAGGTCGATCGCCTTCTCCCGCTCGCTGGCGTTGATCACATGGCGGATCTTGTTCCGCGCTCGCGCCGTCTTGACGAACCCCAGCCAGTCCCGGCTCGGCTGGCTGCCCGATTGCGTCAGAATCTCCACAATGTCGCCGTTGCGCAACTGGTGCTTCAACGGCACCATCCGCCCGTTCACCTTCGCCCCCGTGCAGCTATGCCCGACGTCGGTATGAATCGCGTAGGCGAAGTCGATCGGCGAGGCGTCCCTGGGCAGCACCACCACCTTGCCCCGCGGCGTGAAACAGTAGGCCTCTTCCGGGTACAGGTCCACCTTCAGGTTCGACATGAAATCGCCCGGATCCCGCATCTCCCGCTGCCACTCCACCAACTGGCGCAGCCACGCCACCCGCTGGTCGTCGTCGATCGCCCCCTTCTTGCCTTCCTTGTACTTCCAATGCGCCGCGATGCCTTCCTCGGCGATCCGGTTCATCTCCTCGGTCCTGATCTGCACCTCGAACGCCACGCCCTTCGGGCCCATCACGGACGTATGCAACGACTGATACAGGTTTGGCCTCGGAATGGCGATGAAATCCTTGATCCGCCCCGGTATCGGATGCCATTCGTTGTGGATCACCCCCAGCGCCGCATAGCAGTTCTTCACCGAATCGGTCACGATCCGTATGCCCAGCAGGTCGTAAACCTGGTCGATGTCGATCTTCTGCCGCCGCAGCTTCTGATAGACCGACCACGGCCGCTTCACCCGGCCGGAGATCCTCGCCGGGATCATCTCGTGCGACAGCTTCTTCTCCACCGTCCGCCGGATTTCGTCCAGCACCAGTTCATTCGCCTGCCGCCGCACCTCGATGGCCTCGGTCACCTCGGCGAACGCCTCCGGGTCCAGGTACCTGAAACCGAGATCCTCCAGTTCGCCGCGCATCTTGCCCATGCCCAGACGGTGGGCGATCGGCGCGTAAAGCTCGATGGTCTCCGCCGCGATCCGCTCCTGGCGCTCGCGCGGCAGCGAATCCAGCGTCTTCATATTGTGAAGCCGGTCGGCCAGCTTGACGATGATCACGCGGATGTCGTCCACCATCGCCAGCAGCATCTTCCGCAGGCTCTCGGCCTGACGCGCCTCCCGGCTCGCCAATCCGATCTTGGACAGTTTTGTAACTCCGTTCACGCACCGCGCCACATCCTCGCCGAACTTCTTCTTCAGATCCTCGACCGTGATTGGCGTGTCTTCCAGAACGTCGTGCAGCAGGGCGGTTTGCAGCGTCACCAGATCCATGTTCCGCTCCGCCAGAATTTGCGCCACCTGCATCGGGTGGCTCATGTAGGGTTCGCCCGACATCCTGGACTGCCCTGCGTGGCTGCGCCGCGCGAGCTCGTAGGCCTCGCGCAACCCGCCCAGGTCCTCAGCCGGGCGGAACTTCAGCACCGTCGCGGCCAGCTCCGCGTATTCGGCCTCCAGCCGCTCGTCCATCTCGGCTTCGCTTGCGGGCGGAACGCTTTTCAGCGCGGCCGTACGGGCCGTATTCGATGGCGGGGTTGCTTTGGATTCATCCATGCGGGCCTAAAAAAATAGGGCGCGGCGGCTGGAGGCCGTCCTCGCCCTATTTTAGCTGAAGCAGCGGTGAAGCTATTCTTCCGTCGTGATGCCCTGGGTCTTCGGGGCGCGCTCGGCCTTGATCTTGCGCGTCTCCAGAGCCTTCTGCATCCACATGTCGGCGGCTTCGATATCCTTCTCGTACGTGGCGTTGTCGCTCGCCAGGTCGGCCCGCTCACGAATCAGGAGGTTCATGTAGGCCATGGCGTCGTCGTACTCCTTGTCGATCTCAAGCGCCTTCTCCAGGCCCTTGATTCCGTTCTCGATCACTTCAGAGTACTTCGCCGCCAGTTCGTCCCTGGACTTCTTGTCCTTCAGCGGACCCGGATCCTCGGGCCTCATGCCCGCGTTGTTGCGGGCTTCCATCCACGCCGGATACCATTTGCCCCACGCAATCACGCCCAGGCTGTACCAGGCTTCCTTGCGCGTCGGTTCAACCTCGGCCAGCTTCCTGTACCACTCGGCGGCGGTATCCAGCCGGGCCAGCTTGTCTTCCAGCTTCTGGCTGCCCTGTGACTGCATGAAGTACAACGACGCAATCGACTCGATGGCCGTCGTGTTCTTCGGATCGCTCTCCAGCACCTTCTTGAACTGGTCCTCGGCGTTCTTGGCGTAGTTCAGGTTCTCGGGGGAATCTGCTCCCGGAATGTACTGGCTCATGTAAGCCGTCGCCAGATAAAGGCGGGCCGTATGGAACTCCGGATCCAGTTCGATGGCACGCACGAAAAAGTCCGAAGCCTCGGCGTACTTGGCGTTCTTGAACGCGTTCACGCCCTTATTCAAATTGTCCCTGGCTTCCAGCTTCCGGCAACCCGTGGAGACCAGCGCTAGCGCGAGTGCGGCCGACAGGGCCAAAACCAAGCGGAATTTATTGTTCAACATCGGATTCCTGCTCCTCTCACTCGCCCGCCTCGATCTTCGCGGTGATCAGCCCAACCTTGTCAAGCTGCGCGCCCTTGGCGATGTCGATCGCCTTGGCCACATACTGGAACTCCAGGTCCGGATCGCCCTTAACGAAGCACACCCGCTCGGCGCGCGTCTTGAACACGTCGAGCAGCCGTCCGGCGAGCGAATCCTCGCTCACCGGTTCGGTGTTGAGCTGCATGCTGCGGTCCTTGTTCACGATGATCACCACTGTGCGGTCCGGTCCCGTGTTCGGCGGAGTGCCGGGCGGCGGCGGCTGCGGTATCAGCGCCTCCAGGCCCTTCGGCGTCAGCGGAGTGATGACCATGAAGATGATGAGAAGCACAAGCAGGACATCGATCAGCGGAATCATGTTGATGTCCGCAACGGCCCCGCCTTCCTCACCGCCAACTTTCATTCCCATAGGAAAACTCCTTTATTAACCCTTGTTCCGGCGCGCCGGCGGCTCTCGCCTGCCAACGCCGCCCGCTGCCGCGATCATCCCGGGCAAGCCCGCCGCGGCGCCACTACCTCTTACATCGCCACGGGCGGGGCATCTGCCAGCGGCTTGTTCTTAGACTTCGCGTCCAGATCCGTCAGCAGTCCGATGTTGTCCACCCCGGCGGCCCGCAGGTTGTCTACCACTTCCACTACCTTCTCGTAACGGGCCCGGGAGTCAGCCTTCACATAGCAAGTCTTATTCAGCTTGCTTGAAAGCATGTCCTTCGCTTTCCCCGGTAGATCGGCCGGCGCCAGTTTCGTCGAACCCAGGAAGACCTCGCCGTTGCGGGTGATCGCAACCAGCACCGCGTCTTCCTTGTCGGCGTCCTGCATCGCGATCGGGTTCATCGTCTTCACCAGGTCCACGCTGACGCCCTTCGAAAGCATCGGCGTAACCACCATGAAGATGATGAGCAGGACCAGCATCACGTCGATCATCGGCACCACGTTGGGCTCGACCACAACCGCCCCGGCCTTCTGTTTCGTGATTTTCAGTTTCATTTCATCCTCCAGCACACTCGCCAGCGGCCCTTCCATTTGTTGGACCCCTCGCGCCCCGGAACCGGCTTCACTTCATCGGGCCGGTTCCAGAACGCTTGAGTTCAACTTCGCAGGTCGTGCCGTACAGCCTTGCGCAACGGGTTGCTTACTTCGAGGCGCCCTTGCTCTGCGCGCGCTTCAGGAAGTAGTCAATCAGTTCCGAACTGGAGTTCGACATCTCAACATCGAAGCCCTTCATGCGCGTGATGAAGTAGTTGTACATCCAGACCGCGGGAATGGCCACGAACAAGCCGATGGCGGTTGCCACAAGGGCTTCCGAAATACCGCCGGCCACCGCGCCCAGACCCGTCGACTTCTCGCTCGAAATGCCCTGGAACGCGTTGATGATGCCGACAACCGTGCCGAACAGGCCGACGAACGGGCCCGTCGAACCGATCGTGGCCAGGTTCGCCACGCCGCGCTCAAGCTCCGAGTGCACAATCGCCTGCGCGCGCTCAAGGGCGCGCAGCGATGCTTCCACTTCCTCGCCTGGAATCTCACTACTCGCCTGATGCGCGCGGAATTCCTGCAAACCCGCCACAACAACCTTCGCCAGGTGGCTCTTCTTGTAACGGTCACCGATCTTGATCGCTTCGTCCAGCTTGCCTTCGCGCAGCGCCCCGGCCACGGCCGGAGCGAACAGCCGCGACTGCTTGCGGGCCGCGTTAAACACGATCAGGCGGTCAATCATGACGCCAATCGACCAAGCCGACATGATGAAGAGGATCACCACGACGAGTTTCGCCAAGAAGCCCATCTGCGCCCACATCGAACGGAGGTCGAAACCAACCGCGGCGCCTTCCTGCAGCAGCAGGAACGCCCAAATCTGCAATTGAAGCAACATCTTTCTTTATCTCCTGCGAGTTGAATCAGAGTTAACGGACAAACAAACTTCTACCACACTCCGCCGTTGGCCAGCATTACTGGCTCAGCGTGAAATTCACATCAATCTGCGTCACCACCTCGACCGGCTCCCCGTTCAGCAGGGTCGGCTGGTAGCGCCACCGCTTCACGGCCTCGGTCGCGCTCTGCACCAGCAGGGGGTGGCCGCCCAGAAGCGTCAAGTTCATGATCGATCCGTCGCGGCCGATGATCGCCGTGAATCGCACCGAGCCCGAGATGCGCGCCTGCTTGGCCAGCGGAGGATAGACCGGCTTCGGCTGCGCGATCAGTCTCGCCTGCTGCACGTTGCCGCCCACCGTGATGCGCTTCGGCGTCACCACCTTCGGCGCTTCCTTCACCGGAGGCGGAGGAGGTGCGGCCTGCGGTACGGCGCCAATGATGCCGCCGATCACGCCGCCAGGCGTGCCGCCAGGCATGCCCCCGGGAATGCCGCCCACCACGCCCACGCCGCCGGTCGACGGAGGCAGTTCATCTTCCTTGATCATCGCGATCTCTTTCGGGATCTGCTTCGGCGCCACCAGCTTCGAGCCGTCAAACTGCTTCGGAATCACGCGCTGCACCTTGATCACCTGCGCCGGCGCCGGAGGAGGAGGCGGCGGAGGAGGCGGCGGCGGCGCCACCAGCATCATCGAAAGCGCCGTCTTCGGCAGCAATTCGGGGTTCAACAGCGGAATGATGATGGCCGTGATGATCATCACGATCTGGAGCCCGAGCGAGACCATTACAGTCCAGCTCTTGTTTGTCTTCCCGGTTCCTTCGACGAATGATTGTTCGAACATCTGTCTACCTTCTCCTCGGATCCTAGAGTCCCGGCCTCGTCAGGCCGTATCTTCTCATCGATTTTGACACCAGTCTCCCCGGTAAGTTCCGTCCAGACTGGATCATGACGCGCATTTAATCCTATCTCTTCACGCTCTCGGCCGTCTTCGCCCGCCGGCCCCTCTCGGCCCGGTTGTACCAGAACACCAGTATCGGGCTGGCGATGAAAATCGAGCTATAGGTCCCCACCAGAATGCCTGCCACCAGCGCAAAGCTGAAGCCGTTCAACACCGGCCCGCCAAACAGCAGCAAAGACAATGCCGCAACGAACGTCAAGCCGGAGGTCAGCACCGTTCTCGACAAAGTCTCGTTGATGCTGTCGTTGACCACTCTGGCGAAGGCGTCTTTGCGGCTCATCTTCAGGTGCTCGCGAATTCTATCAAAAACCACGATCGTGTCGTTCATCGAATAGCCGACCAGCGTCAGCAACGCCGCGATCACGTTCAGCGAAATCTCCTTGTCGAACAGCGAGAACAGCCCCAGCGTGATCACCACGTCATGGAAAACCGCCAGCACCGCCGCCAGACCGTAGATCCACTCGAACCGGAACGCAATGTAAATCAGCATCCCGCCCAGCGCATACAGCGTCGCCAGCACCGCCTTGTCGCGCATCTCCGCGCCGATCTTCGGCCCGATCACCTCGGCGCCCCGGATCGAGAACGACCCCAATCCGCACTCCTGCTTCACCACGTTCAGAAACGTCGGACTCACGCCCTGCACGCCCCGCAGATCGTCCAGCGACGTCATCACGCCCGACCGCGGCGCCGAGTTCTTGAACTCCATGATGCGCTGCGCGGTCTCCATCAACTCCTGCTCGTTCACCGCCACCGGGGCCCGCTGCAGCGGTTCCCTCAGCCGGTCGGCCAGGCTCTGCGCCGTGGCGTTGTTCAGGTCCAGCTTGCCGCCCGTCGCCCCAAAGGCATCCCGCAGCGCCTCGACGATCAGCCCGCGCGCGGCCTGAAGCTCGGCATCGCTTTTCAGCCCCGTGCCGATGATCACTTCGCTGGTCCCCGACACGTCCTGGACAGACAACTCACCCGGCAGCTTGGCCGCCACCGCCGCCCTGATCTTGTCAATCGGCGGCTGGCTCGCGAATCGCACCGTCACGTTGGCTCCGCCCGTGAAGTCGATACCGTACTTCAGGCTGCCCTTGGTGATCCAACTGCCGATCCCGATGGCGAGTAAAATCGCCGACACCAAGTAGAAGAGCTTCTGTTTGCCGAGAAAATCGATGTTTGAGTTCTTAAACAGTTCCATGTACGACCTCGGACCGCCCCCCGGCGCTTTCACCGCGCCTGGGTCGTCCCTCTCACCGGGGCCCCTCGTCTCGGAAACCCCTAGACCTTATCACAACCCGTCCTAAACGCTCAACGACGGCCGGCTGCCCTGCCGCGAGAATCCGTATTCGTAAATCGCCCGCGACACGAAAATCGAAGTGAACACATTGGCCACCAGTCCGATCACCAGCGTCACCGCGAATCCGCGAATCGACGGCGTGCCGAACATGAACAGGAACGCGCAGCTCACAATCGTCGTCACGTGCGTGTCGATGATCGTCAGGAACGCTTTGTTGAATCCATTGTCCATCGCCACCACCACCGCCTTGCCATTGCGCAACTCCTCGCGGATGCGCTCGAAAATCAGCACATTCGAGTCCACCGCCATGCCGATCAGCAAGATGATGCCCGCTATGCCGGGCAGCGTCAGCACCGCGCCGGCGTATGCCAGCACCCCGATCAGCATCAGCCCGTTCATCACCAGAGCCACTGTGGCGTTCACGCCGCTGCCCCGGTAGTACGCCAGCATGATGATGACGATGACGATCAACCCGATCAGCCCCGACATCAGTCCCTGCCGGATCGAATCGTTGCCCAGCGACGGGCCCACCGTCTGCTCCTGCAGGTATTGCACTCCCGCGGGCAACGAACCGGCCCTCAGCACCAGCGCCAGATCGCTTGCTTCCTGATTCGACGCCGCGCCCGTGATCCTCCCCGAATCCTCGATCCGGCTCTGAATCACCGGCGCGCTCTTGATCTGGCCGTCAAGCACGATCGCCAGCCGCTTGCCCACGTTGGCTTCCGTGAACCGGCCAAACCGGCCCTTGGAATCCTGCGACAGTACAAACGAAGTCTCCCACTTGCCGTATTCATCCTGCGTCGGCCGCGAGTCGCGCAAATCCCTGCCCGTGATCACCGGCGTCCGCGCCACCACAAACCAGCCTTCGCCCTGCTCGCCTGAACGCGCCGAGGACCGGACCATCTTCGACCCCGGCGGCAACACCCCGCCGGACTTGCCCAGCAGATCGGCCTGCGTCGCATACGGCCCGTCCCTCACTTCATACAGTTCGAGCATCGCCGCCGTCTGCAGGATCGATTTCACCCGCGCCGGATCGTCCAGCCCCGGCAATGAAACCAGTATCTCGGCTTCCGTGTCGGCCCCGCCGCGCTGCTGCACCGACGCCTCGGCCAGGCCCAGCCCGTTGATGCGGTTCTCAATCGTCCCGATCGAGCGTTCCAGCGTGTCCCGCTTCAGCGCGATCGCGTCGGTCTGCTTCATCGTCATCGTGTAGTCGGTCGAGTTCACCGGCGTCAGGTTCCAACTGGCGAACTGCTCGCTCACCATCGCCCGGAACGCCGCCGTCTTGTCCACCGGGATCCCCTTCACGTGGATCTCGATCTTGTCGGCGTCGGCCAGCGTCTTCGGATCGCTCGCGTCCAACTCCCCATGCGCGATCCCCTGCCGGCCCATCTCTTCCTTCAGCCGCTCGATCTGCAGCACCGCCTCGCTGCGGAAGGCGTCCTGCAACTGCACCTGCAGCACAAGCAGCGACCCGCCCTTCAGGTCCAGGCCCAGCTTGATGTTCTTGTTCCAATTCGCAGCCAGTTCATCCATCGACTTCGGCAGCCCGATGACGCCGTACAAGCACACCAGCGTCACGGCAAGGATGATCAGCGCTTTCCATTTCAGGTTGCTCATTTTGCGGTCTACTTCCTGCTTGGTTCTCTTCTACTTGGGAATTGCTCGCCGCGCCCGGGTTTTCGCTCTCAACCTTTGTCCTTCAGGACGTTGGCCACCGAACCCCGCGACATCTGCAGTTTCACGCCATCGGGCCGGACCCGCAACACAATCGTATCATCGTCCTTCACATCCACGATCGTCCCGATCAACCCGCCGTTGGTCAGCACGTTGTCGCCGGACTTCAACTCTTCAAGCATCTTTTTCTGCTGCTTCTTCTGCCGTTGCATCGGAAGAAACAGCAGGAAGTAGAAGATGCCGAAAATGACGATGATCGGAAGGAACTGAATCAGCGGATTCGACGGCGCGGCTGTTTGAAGGAGGATGAAGCTCATCTTGTCTCTCGGTTCCCTTCCTTCGTCCCGCAATCCAATCCTTGCGCGAGATCGATCTTGGGGAATCGACCGGCGGTCCGGCTCCTCATCGCCGGATCTTTTCGCTTATCCGGCATCCGATTCGCCAGCCGCCATCGCATGGGCGGACTTCAGGAACGCAGGGAACGTCCCAAGTACGATAGCCTCTCGCATCCGGCGCATGATGTCAAGGTAGTTCGCCAGGTTATGTATGGTCGCCAACGTGCTATACAGCATCTCTCCGGCTACGAACAAATGGCGAAGATAGGCCCGTGAATACGTCCTGCACGTCAGGCACCCGCACGCCGCATCCACGGGCCCCCCATCCTCCCGGTACCGCGCCTGCTTGATGATCACTTTCCCCTGGCTCGTGAACAGACACCCGTTGCGCGCATTCCGCGTCGGCATCACGCAGTCCATCATGTCCACACCCCGCGCCACATACATCGGCAGCTCTTCAGGCATCCCCACCCCCATCACATACCGCGGCTTGTCGAAGGGCAGCAGCGGCACGGCCGCCTCGGTCATCTCCATGCTCAACTCCCGCGGCTCGCCCACGCTCAACCCGCCCACCGCATACCCCTCCGCATCCAACTCCACCAGCGCCCTCGCACAATCCCGTCTCAAATCCTCATGCATCGACCCCTGCACGATCGGAAACAGCGCGTTTCTCACTTCCCCGCCCCGCGTCTTCTCCCGGTAATGCTCAAACGCCCGCCGCGCCCACCGCACCGTCAACTCCATCGACTGCTTCGCCTTCCGCCGCTCCGCCGGATAATCCGTGCACTCGTCCAGCACCATCATGATGTCGCTGCCCAGCGCCATCTGGATGTCCACCACCCGCTCCGGCGTGAACAGGTGGGCGTCCCCGTTCAGATGCGACCGGAACGTCACCCCCTCTTCCCGCACTTTCCTCAACTGGCTCAGCGACCACACCTGAAACCCGCCCGAATCGGTCAATATCGCCCGGTCCCACTTCATGAACCCGTGCAGCCCGCCGAAGCCGCGGATCAGCTCATGCCCCGGCCTCAGGAACAGGTGATACGTGTTGCCCAGGATGATCCTGGCGTCCAGTTCATCGGCCAGGTCGCGCTGCAACACGCCCTTCACCGTCGCCTGCGTGCCTACCGGCATGAAGACCGGCGTCGGAATCGTTCCATGCGGCGTGTGCAGCAGCCCGGCCCTGGCGCCGGTCTCCGGGCAAACCGCTTCGATTTCAAATCTGAGTGCTGGCAAGGGTTAAACTATTAAGTTTAGTAGACCCCCATGCCCCTGCGCTTCCACAACACGCTCACCCAGCAGCTCGAAGACTTCCAGCCGCTCGACGGAAAGACCGTCCGCATGTACACCTGCGGACCCACCGTCTACAGCTACGTCCACATCGGCAACTTCCGAACCTTCACCTTCCAGGACATCCTCCGCCGCACCCTGCGCGCCCGCGGCTTCACCCTCGACCACGTCATGAACATCACCGACGTCGAGGACAAGATCATCCGCAACGCCGTCCAGCACAACCAGTCCATCCAGCAGTACACCGCCCAGTACACCGAAGCTTTCCTCGCCGATTCCGCCACGCTCCGCCTCCAGCGCCCCGAACGCCTCGTCTTCGCCACCGAACACATCACCGAAATGGCCGAGGCCATCGAAAAGCTCTCGGCGTCCAACCATACCTACGAAAGCGACGGCTCGGTCTACTTCCGCATCGGCTCGTTCCCCTCCTACGGCCGCCTGTCGAAGATCAACCTCGACGGCAACATCGCCGGCGCCCGCGTCGACGTGGACGAATACGAAAAGGACGACGCCCGCGACTTCGTCCTCTGGAAGGCCCGCAAGCCCGGCGAACCCGCCTGGCCCGCCTCCTGCGGCGAGGGCCGCCCCGGCTGGCACATCGAATGCTCGGTCATGGCGATGAAGTACCTCGGCGAGACCATCGACATCCATACCGGCGGCGTGGATCTCGTCTTCCCCCATCACGAGAACGAAATCGCCCAGTCCGAAGCCCTCACCGGCAAACAGTTCGTCCGCTACTGGCTCCACGCCGAACACCTCATGGTCGAGGGCCAGAAGATGTCGAAATCGCTCGGCAACTTCTATACCCTGCGCAACATCCTCGAAAAAGGCTACTCGCCCGAGGCCGTCCGCTACCTGCTCGCCTCGTCGCCCTACCGCAAGCAGCTCAATTTCACCTTCGACGGCCTCAAAGGCGCCGCCGCTTCCATCGACCGCCTCCGCAACTTCGAACTCCGCGTCTCCGGAGGCGTCTTCCCCGACGGCGAAAACCCCGAAATGTCAGCCCGCGCCGCCCAGGCCCTGACCGCCTTCGACGCCGCCCTCGACGACGACCTGAACACCGCCGACGCCCTCGCCGCCGTCTTCGAATACATCCGCGACGCCAACACCGCCATGGACTCAGGCGCCTTCCTCTCGGCCAACACAGCCTCCGCCCGCGCCCTGCTCTCGCGCTTCGACTCCATCTTCGACGTCCTCAAGCCCACCGCCGCCGAATCTTCCATCTCTGACGAACAGATCGAATCCCTCATCGCCGATCGCAGCAAAGCGAAAAAGTCCCGCGACTTCGACCGCGCGGACCAGATCCGCGCCGAACTGCTCGACTCCGGCGTCGTCATCGAGGACACCCGCGACGGCGTCCGCTGGAAACGGAAATAATCGAATGAAAATTCAAACCCGCGCCGTCCACGCCGGCGACCGCAAGAAACCCCAGACCCAGATCCCGGTCTCCACGCCCGTCCACTTCGCCGCCAGTTGGATCAACGAATCCCAGGCCGAGCAGGACCGCATCTTCGCCGCCGAACAAAAAGGCTACGCCTACTCGCGTTACTGCAACCCCACCGCCGACGCCCTCGAGGAACTCGTCACGTCCCTCGAAAACGGCCACGGCACCCTCGCCTGCGCCTCCGGCATGGTCGCCCTCCAGCACGCGCTCACCGCCGTCCTGCTCGACCGCCCTCGCCGCGTCCTCTGCGCCCGCGACATCTACGGCGCCACAATCAAACTGCTGTTCGACGTCATGGGCCCCTACGGCCTGGAAACCAAGTTCGTCGATACAAACGACCTCGCCGCCCTCGAAAAGGCGCTCGACGAATTCCAGCCCGGCTGCCTGCTCATGGAGACCATCTCCAACCCCCTGCTCCGTGTCGGCGACATGCCGGCCATCGCCGCCCTCTGCAAGGCCCGCAACACGGTCCTGATGGTTGACAACACCTTCGCCACGCCGCTGCTCATGCGCCCTCTCGAACTCGGCGCGGACGTCGTCGTCCACAGTTCGACGAAATACCTGGGCGGCCACGGCGACACCCTCGGCGGCCTCATCACCACCACCGGGCAGTTCCACGAAACCGTCCGCCGCCTCTCGCGCATCGCCGGACCCGTCATGGGCCCCATGGAGTGCTTCCTCACCATGCGCGGCATCAAGACCTTCGCCCTGCGCATGGAGCGGCAGTGCCAGAACTCGCTCGCCCTGGCCATGTGGCTCAAGAACCACCCCAAGGTCGCCGCCGTCTACCACCCCAGTTGCCCGAACCACCCCGACTCGGCCGTCATCGGCCGCCTCCTGCCCGAAGGCCTTTACGGCGGCATGGTCAGCTTCGAGATCAAGGGCGCGGCCAAGCCCGAGGTCTTCGCCTTCCTCGACCGCCTGAACCTGGTCGTCAAAGCCACCTCGCTCGGCGACGTCCACACCATGGCGCTTTATCCCTGGATCAGCTCCCACCGCGACGTCCCGCCGGCGCTCAAGGCCGAAATGGGCGTCCGTGAATCCCTGGTCCGCTTCTCCGCCGGCATCGAAGCCGTCGAAGACATCATCGCCGACATCGACCAGGCTCTCCTCGGTTGACCCGGCAGCCAGGTACCAGTACGCACCCTGTTTGGTTTGGATCCTACCCCCTTCCCCTCCTCATTTGGGTGGAGTATCATCCCGACTGATCGGAGTTACAGTGCCAAATGGCCTTGCTCTTCCAACAACCCTCCTTGGCTGCATCCTTGCCGCCATGCTGTCACCAGTTTTCGCTACAAACGTAACCGTTCGCTGTGGAGATCCGTCTCCGCCGCCCGGCGAGTACTCAACGATAGCCGCCGCCCTCGCTGCCCTTTCTCCTGAAGGCCCTCATACCGTCACGGTTGATGGCCTCTGCCGGGAGCAAGTTCTCATTCACGACCGGCGAAACCTAACCCTGACCGGCATCGACACTTCCGCCGCGGTTGAGTGGTTTACCAATCCCGTCGTGGATATCAAGCGTTCTCATTCGATCATCGTTTTTGGCCTGCAAATCTCGGAAGCGTCGGGAGTGAGTGTAAGGCCTCAGCTTGCCCGCGCCATCTACTCCTCTGATGTCAGTTTCCGGATGTGCCGCTTCGTCCACGGCGGCGGCGGTGTCGTTGCGGGCATCGCCGCCCAGGTCATGGTCTATAACTCAACCTTCGACGATTTGAGCGGCGTCGCGCTCGTGGCCTCTGATGGCGGGAGCCTGAGTGCACCGGGCGTAACTGTGCGCCATTCCGGCCGTGCCGCCTTCGCCGACCGCAATAGCAATATCTGGATCACCGCGCCATTCCTGGCAGAGGACATCTCCGGTACGGCGATTGCCACGAATAGCGGAATCGTCCGCATCACTTCACCCAATGCCACTCCGGCCATCATCCGGCGCGCCGACCTGGGAATACTTGTTAACCTGCGTGGCGAGGTGCGAATCCTGGCGCCCGTCACCGTGGCGGACAGCAGGACAAACGGCGTCTTCATCCCCGGCGACGGCCTGCTCCTGGTCAGCCCCCCTGGTAGCCTAAAGGTCACGGGGAGTGTCCAGAACGGTATCGATGTGGTCGCCGGAGGTTCGATCCTGCTCTATAACTCCGACATTTCCGCCAACGGCGGGCATGGCGTCGCATTAGAACGAGGCGCCAACGCTGAGGTCATCAATTCAAGGATCTCCGGCAACTTGGGATCCGGCATCGTGGTCAGCCACCTGTCCGTCCTGGAACTCACCAACTCAACCGTGACCGCGAACCCCGGCAAGGACCTGGTCTGCAATACTGATTCCCATGCCTATGGCGACAGCGCCGGCGTGGGCAAGATGGCTTGTCCCGGCTTCAGTGCGCGCAGCGGGCCGAAGCCCAAACCAGTCGATCCTGAAGACTAGGGTTCTGACATTTAATTAGCTTATTGTTACGGCGTTTAGGGCTTCCTTCGCGCAGGCAATCCGCCGAAGGATCCCTTCTTCGGCTGCTCGCCGCACATAGCGCTTGGGGTTTCGATCTCTCGCGGCAAGGTATTCTTCGATGGCAGCCACCAATTCCCGCGCGCGCTGGAAGCTGCCGCCGCGAATGCATTCGCTGGTCAGATCGGCAAGAAAACGATTGCCCTCTGCGCGGAGCAGCACCATCCGCGCGCGGAGGGCATCCCGCTGAGTTGACGCGGGACTGGAGGCGCGCCTCAGCAACACTGCGCGTTCCACGGGAGTGACTGCAACTACGAATACGGGGCGCGCCATGCCCAAGCATGGTACTGATGGCTCCGATATTGCCAGATAATTAGCTTTCAAGACACTAGTGACCAAACTCAAAACTCGCCTGCCTGTTTTGTTGGGGTTACGGAACACTATGGCTAACAAGCGCTAGGCGCCGGCGCGACACCCTTCACCATGGTCAGCAGCATGACGACCTCGGTGCGCGCCTTGATGGCGTGTTCGAGCTTCGGCGGCATGTAGGCGAACGCGCCGGGCGTGATCTCCTTCGTGTCCTCGCCAAGCTTCACCGTGCCCTCGCCCGAAACGAAATAGAGCGTGGCAGGCATCGGCGCTGTGTGCGCGCTCAATTCCTGCCCTGGCGCAAAGACGAACAGGACGACCTTCGAACGGTCGTCGGCCTGCATCGTGCGGCTCAAAATGCCGTTCGCCGGGATGGGCCCGTGATCGGCGAGGTTGTCGTGAAAGATGTAATCCATGGTGTCTCCCTGATTCGATCTTGGACCGGTTTGGTCGTCGATTTCAGTGACTTTGGTCATATCGACCACAAAACGTACAGATTAGTCTCGGAGTAGGAGACCGCCGTGAGAGACTTTTCCGAAGCGCCCTTCCTCGTCATCTGGGAGACCACCCAGGCCTGCGACCTGGCGTGCAAACACTGCCGGGCGTCGGCGCAGCCGAACCGCGACGCGGAGGAACTGACGACCAGCGAGGCCAAGGGACTGCTCCGGCAAGTGAAGCGTCTCGGCGACCCGCTGATGGTCTTCACCGGAGGCGATCCGTTGAAGCGCGGAGACCTGTTTGAATTGCTCGAATACAGCGTCGCCATCGGGCTTCGGACCACCGTGACGCCCAGCGCCACGCCCTTGCTTACGGCCGGGGCCGTCGAGCGGATCAAGGACTGCGGAGTGGCCCGCATGGCGATCTCCATCGACGGCCCGGACGCGCAAACGCACGACGATTTCCGCCAGGTGGCCGGATCGTTCCAGACGTCGATTGACGCCTTGAACGCCGCGCGCGCGAGCGGGTTGGAGACGCAGGTGAACACAACGGTGACGCGCGGCAACATGCACCGGTTGGGTGAGATCGCGGCGCTGGTGGCGGCAAGCGGCGCAAAGCTTTGGAGCGTGTTCTTCCTCGTCGTAACCGGGCGCGCGCAACTCGAAGACGACCTCACGGCGGAGGAGTACGAGCAGGTCTTCGAGTTCCTGTACGAACTGAGCCTCACCGCACCGTTCGACATCAAGACGACCGAAGCCCAGCACTACCGCCGCTACGTCGCGCAGCGCAGAAAAAAGGATGGCTTTGCGGGAACATCGAGGCGCGGCGAAGCGCCGCCCGCCATCGCCCGCCAGGCCGGCATCAACGACGGCAAGGGCTTCGTCTTTGTCTCGCACCGCGGCGAGATCTTCCCGTCAGGGTTTCTGTCGATCTCCGGCGGCAATGTGCGCGACACCGAACTCGGCCACGCCTACCGCACGGCGCCGATGTTTCTTTCGCTGCGCGACAGCGCGCAACTCGAGGGCAAGTGCGGCGGCTGTGAGTACAAGAACCTGTGTGGCGGATCGCGCTCAAGGGCCTATGCGCTGACAGGCGACTATCTTGAATCGGACCCGCGATGCGTCTACATCCCGGTGGCTTCGCTCACCGGATCGAGCGCCATGTGAGAGGCGAAGGCGTCCTGGAATCCCGGGTCGGCCGCGAGTTCGACGTGTTCGGTGCGGTCGAGAACAGCCTGGATCAGATCGTCCCGTCCCACGTGCTTCAGCAGCAACTGTCTCACCCCGCGCAGCGCCGTGTTGCCTGACGGCGTGACGCGCGCCTCGGCGGGCAAAAGCCCGATGCGCCGTGCGCCCGCCTCCCGCAGGTAGTTGCCGAATGCGCCGGCGAGATAAAGATGCGTGCCCGCGCCGCCCAGCAGCGTGAGCGCCGCGGCCGCCGCGCCCTTGGCGAGTTGAAGCTGGCGCACATCGGACTGATACAGCGAAACGCCATCGCGCAGCGGAATCTCCCCGTTCGCCATGCGGCCGGTCGCTCTGAGCAGGCCGAGATCCAGCGCCGCCGCAACCGCATCGACAAGCCCGCTGCCGCAGATGCCGTGCGCGGCGCCGCCGCCGAGAACGTGACACGTCATCGCGCCGCCCTCGATCCATGCATGGTCGATCGCGCCGTCGCCGGCCCGCATGCCGCGCCGGATTCCTCCGGCCTCGAAAGCCGGGCCCGCCGCGGTGGACGCGCAGCGGATGCGGCCGCCTGTCGCAACGGCCACTTCGCCGTTGGTGCCGAGGTCCATGATCGATGCCGTTTCGGCGCCCGTGTTCATGCCCACCGAGATGATGCCGCACAGCAGGTCGCTGCCCGCGAAGCCGCCGATCACGGGCAGGAACTCGACCCGCGGCGCATGGAGCCCGGTCTCCGCACCCGTCATCACAATCGCGCCTGGATGCGGCGTGCGGAAAGGGACAGCCGCCAGCGGCGAAACGTCCAGCCCGCCGAAGAGGTGGTGCATCACGGTGTTGCCGCAGACGAGCACCTCTTCCACCGCGCGCCCTCCGGCCAGCGTTTCCGCCATGCGCGCAATCTGGCGGCGGATGAGATTGGTCAACACGCCAGGCTGGCGCAGGGCGTTTTCGACGCGGCTCATCAGGTCCGCGCCGTGGCGCGCCTGAGCGTTGAGCTCGGCCTGAATGCCGAGGATCTCGCCCGTCGTCAGGTCCACCAGTTGCGCGACAACCGTCGTCGTTCCCAGATCGACGGCGATCCCCAGACCCGGCCTGGGTTCGACGTCGAGCGCCGATTCGTCGGTGAGGATGCGCGGCGTCCACTGCGCCACTTCAATCGTCACGGCCGCGTCCGCCGCCGCTTCGCACGCCAGCCGCCAACCCGCCGAGATCTCGTTCTCCGAGAGCGCCGAGCGCATGGTTTCGGTCACCGCGACCGCGCCCTCCAGCACCCGCACTTTGCACGAACCGCACGCCGATCCGCCTCCGCACGGGAACTCGACGCCGAGTTCGAACAACTGGTCGGCGAGCGGCTTTCCGGCCTCGAAGGCGATGGAGACGCGGCGCGGCATGTTCAGTTCGGCGAGCGGGCGAAGCGGGCCATGGCGAGCAGGTTCTCATGGGGTGTGCCGGGCGGGACCTCGCAGCCGGCCCCGCAGATCCAGCGCGGGCCGGCCGCCTTCCAGCACTCGCTGACGGCGTCGGTGACCGACTCGGGCGTGCCGTCGCGAAGGACGCGGACGGGGTCGATGTTGCCAAGGAGAACGCGATCGGGGCCGGAGGCGGCGCGGGCCTCGGACATGGGAGTAAGGAAGTCCAGGTCGACGATATCAGCGCCGGTCCGGGACATCAGTCCGGCGATACGGCGCGTGTTGCCGCAGATGTGGAGCCGCACGGGGACGCCGAGGGCCTTGACGCGTTCAATCAGCCGGCACTCGGCGGGGAAGACCTGCTGCTCATAGAGCTTGGGACCGATGAGGGAAGCGGCTGCGTCGCCGATGCCCATCAGAGTGGCGCCGGCATCGACCTGGGCCTTTGCGAAACGGACTTCCATCTCGATGACGAACTCGAAGAGGTCGTGGACGAAGGCCGGGTCGTCGTAGAAATCGAGCATCAGGGTGTTGATGCCGCGCAGGTCGGCGGCCATCGCGCAGGGACCTTCGATCCAACCCTCGACGAGGTGGGTGGATCCGGCGCGTTGGGAGAGCAAGGCGGCGCCGGCGACGCGGTCGCTCATGCGGGGTCCGGCGAGGGGGTCAGGGATCTGGAGTTTGGCGAGTTGGGTCTTGTCGGCGATGACGGCGCGGGATTCGATGATGGCGGGCGGCTGGTCATCGAACCATTCGATGGCGGCGCCAAGGTCGGAGGCTTCTCGCGCGGGGTCGGAGATGAGCGAGACGTGATCGGCGCCGAAGGCCTCGGCGATGCGAAGCTGGACATCGGCGAGGACGCGGTGGTCGCGGGCATAGCCGCCGTAAGGGATGCCGCAGTAGCCGGTGGCGAACATCATGGTGATGGGCATGAAGGGGAGCGAATCGATCGGCTCCCCGGAGATCATGTTCAGGATGCGCTGCCTGCCGTTCATCTCAGCTCCTCTCGGCGGTCACGATGCGGTCGTCATAGCGCGCGGTGAACCTTTCGCCCGCCCTGGCGATGACGAAATCGTCCGACTCCCATTCGCCCCACGCCAGCCGCCTGAATATCTCCAGGCTGCCCCTGACCGCCTCGAACCGCCAGCCGCGCCTGCCGGCCTCGCGTTCCGCCTCATCGCGGAAAGCCGCGTCCGGCTCTAGCCCGGTCTCGATGTAGACCAGGCGGCTGTAATTGGCCTGGTAGCGCGTCATCTCGCCGTAGAGGTAACGGCCGTTGTCCTCGCCGTACTTTTCGGTGAACTGGTCGAGCGAGATGCCGATGCCGGTGCGGTTCATCACCAGTTGTTCCAGTCCCGCGCCGCGTTCCAGCCAGCCTGTCGAGCGGAAGTAAGTGCCCGGTTCTTCAGTGACGATTTGGACGTAACGTTCGCGGCTGCCCAGCAGCAGCGCGATGCAATCGTGCGCGCGCATCGCCACAACGGGCGTCGTGCGCGCAGTGATGCCGTGCAACCCGTTGCCGCACAGCGCGTAGCCCAGCAGCACGGCGTCGTAGCCGTTGGTCTCGTCGACTCGCCGCTGCAACTCGCGAGCCATGGCCGCGCCGCCGAGGTCATGCAGACCCTTCGTCAGGAACTCGACGTCCACCTGATGCGGCGAGCGCGCGACGGCGTCGCACATCTCGCGAAACAGCACTTCGCAACTGATCAGCCTGAAACGCATCGCTTTCGCTCGGCGACGAGGGCGCGGATGAAATCGGGCGACGTGCCGCAGCAGCCGCCGACAAAACACGCGCCGGCATCGAGAAGTCCGGCCAGGTGCGCGGCGAACGCCTCGGCGGACATCGAATACGAAACCCCGCCGTCCTCAACCACGGGCAGCCCGGCATTCGGCTTCAACCAGATAGGCAGGTCGCAGGCGTCCCGGAAACGCACGCCGACGGAAGCGAACGACTCGGGCCCGGCGCCGCAGTTCGCGCCGATCGCCGAGGCGCCTTCAGCCGCCATGCGCCTGGCGGCCTGTTCCGGCGTCACGCCCATCATCGTGCGGTCCTTGTTCTTCCCCGAATCGAAGGCGAAGCTCACCGCCACGGGCAGGCCCGTGGCCAGTGAAGCGCGCAACGCGATCGACGCTTCGTCCAGGTCGCTGAACGTTTCCAGAAGCAGCGCGTCGGGACGCGCCTCGGCCAGCGCGGCCGCCTGCATCGCGAAGGCGCGCCCGATGCCGGCTTCGTCGATCTCGCCCGTCATCATCATCTTGCCCGTCGGACCCATCGACGCCACCACCTTCACCCTGGCGCCGGCCGCACGGCGCGAAATCCCGACGCCCGCAATATTCACCTCGCGCACCTTCTCCGCCGACGCGCCTTCGAGGCTCACCGGGTTGGCGCGAAACGTGTTCGTCAGAATGATCTCGCTACCCGCCTCGACATAAAGCCGGGCCACGGCCTCGACAAGTTCAGGGTGATCGAGGTTCCAGTAGTCGGGGCAGACGCCTGGTTCGAGGCCGCGCTGCTGCATCTGCGTGCCCCAGGCGCCGTCGATGATGAGCGGGCCGCCGTGAAGCCAGTCAAGTAGCGGATTCATGGCTTGTGTTGCCTCCAGAAACCTTCAATCTCCTCCAATGTACGGCTTTTAGTCTCCGGCGTGAACCTCCAGACGAACCAGGCGGTGAAGGCGCACATGGCGGCATAGATGCAGAAAGCTCCCGTGGGGCCGAGGGCGGAGGTGATGGAGAGAAAAGTCATGGTAAGGACCGTGCAGGCCACCCAGAGCGAGAGCGTGGCGATGGACATGGCCCGGCCGCGAATTCGGTTGGGGAAGATTTCCGAGAGCACCACCCAGACGCCGGGACCGAGTCCGACCGCGAACGAGGCGACGCACATCAGCATGAGTCCGATCACCATGGGCGCCGGAGGCGGCGTCATGCGGAAGACAAGCGCCAGACCGGCGAGGCTGAGCCCCATCATCGTCGAGGAGAAGATCAGCAGGGCCTTGCGGCCGACGCGGTCGATGAGAGCGATGGCGACGATGGTGAACAGGAAGTTGATGACGCCGATGAGGACGTTGGCGCCGATGGCCGCCGAGGCGGTGTGGCCGCCGACTTTGTCCTGCAGGATGATGGATCCGTAGAACAGCACGGTGTTGACGCCGGACCACTGCTGCATGACGGCGAGCACGATCGCGATAAACAGCGCGCGCCTGATGCCGGGCTCGAATAGCTCCTTCCAGGCGCCGGACTCCTCGGCGACGGCGGCGCGGATCTGAACCAGTTCAGCCTCGGCCACGGACTGGCCGTTGACGCGTGAGAGGACGCGGAGGGCCTCGGCTTCGCGGCCCATCTCGACGAGCCAGCGCGGGCTTTCGGGGACGAAGAACAGCGCGGCGAGAAAGAACAGCGCCGGTGCGGCGGCGACGGCGAACATCCACCGCCAGCTTTGGTCGCCCTGGAAGCTGAGGACCCAGTTGGTGAAGTAAGCCAGCAGTATCCCGGTGACGATCGCCATCTGATTGAGCGAGACCAGCCGTCCGCGCAGCCTTGCCGGAGCCACCTCGGCGATATACAGCGGCGCCAGCACCGAGGCCGCGCCAATAGCGACCCCGCCGAGAATCCGCGCCACCGAGAATTCGATCAGATTGCGCGGCAGGGCCGCGCCGAGAGCCGAGGCGGCGAACAGGACGGCAGACGCCATCAAAACGATGCGGCGGCCGTAGCGGTCGCTGAACCAGCCGCTAAAGGCGGCGCCGGCGATGCAGCCGATGAGCAGCATCGAGGTGGCGAGTTCGGTTTCAAACTCCGTAAGGGCCCATTGCTTCTTGAGAAACACGATGGCCCCGTTGATAACGGCGACGTCGAAGCCGAACAGCAGGCCGGACGTGGCCGCGACGAGCGCAACGATCCAGACATAGATCATGCGCGGTCTTCGCAAAGCAGGATGTCCACCTTGGAGATGATGGTCTCCGAGGCGCCGTCGACATGGAGGACGTCGCATTCCGAGCCGAGGATGTGCGGGTGGCCGGTGTCAGCCATGCGCGCGGCAAGCTCGCGGGTCTGGCGGGCGACGAGTTCACGGGGCATGTCGGCGTCGGAATAGAACATGCGGGTCGGCAGGTTGCCGAACAGGACAACATCCCGAGGGACAAGCCGCGCGTCCTGCCAGAGAGTTCTCGATGAACCGAGGCTGAGCATTGCCGGGTGAACAACCTCGCCGAAGGCTCGGACCATGGAGTCGTCGAGATGGCCGCAGTCGTGGAAGACGAGGTCAACGCCGGCGGCGTCCATGGCCGAACGGACCCGGAGGTTGGGCTCGAGAACGAACCGGGCGAATGCTCCGGGGCGTTTTGCGAGTTGCCTGGGCGAGAGGAACACCACGTTGGCGGCGGGCTCGCATACGATGATGGCTCGGGCGCCGGCCTCGATCTGCGCCTTCACAGAGCGCAGCACGGCAGCCTCGGAGAGCCTGCAGCAGCGCTCGACCGCGGCCACGCCAGCATCGTCCTCGGCCGCGACGCCGGAAAGCGCGAGCGCAAGGGGTGTGATCGGATCGGCCAGCAGCTTGGTCATCAGTGAGAACGGCCCGATGACCATGCCCATCGGAAGCAGATCCGTATTGGTGGCGACCCATGAAATGGCTTCGATCTGCGCACGCTGGCGCTCGGGGAACGCACCCTCCGGATACACCGCTTCAGCCGGTCCAGCCTCGAAGTGGAACCTGTCGGCCTCTTCCTCGTCCATGCCATAGGCCGCCAGCAGATCGGCTTTCTCCAGCCGCAGGTCCATCAGCGGAATCGCCAGCGGCGTCTTCCAGCGCGCCGCGGACTCCGCCACAACGCGCCCCAGCCCCGCCCCATCACGCCGCACATCTTCGGCAGCGGCGTGTTGATTGAGGACCAGATCGGTCCCGACAATCGCCCTGTGCCGCTCGGCGGCGAGACGCAGAAAAAACTCGCGCGCCATGCTGCCTCTCAATTCCCGATGCGGCGCGCCAACGCCACCGCGCCGCTGGCCGTCTCGCTATAGCCGTCCGCCCCGATTTCCCTGGCGTACTGCTCGGTCACCGGAGCTCCGCCCACAAACACTTTCACCTGCTGCCGCACACCCGCCGCGTCCAGCGCCTCGATCGTCTTCTTCATCGAGGGCATCGTCACCGTCAGCAACGCCGACAGGCAGACGATGTTGGCGCCCGACGCGCGCACCGCATCGATGAACTTCTCCGGCGACACGTCGGCGCCCAGGTCCATCACTTCGAAACCGCCGCCTTCCAGCATCGACGCCACCAGGTTCTTGCCGATGTCGTGCAGGTCGCCCTTCACCGTCCCGATGACAACGCGGCCCGCCGGTTGCGCCCCGCTGGCGGCGAGCAGGGGGCGCAGCGGTTCGAGCGCCGCCTTCATCGCCCGCGCCGCCAGCAGCAGTTCCGGAACGAAATACTCCTCGGCCTCGTAGCGGCGGCCCACTTCGTCCATCGCCGGCACCATGTAGCCGGAGATGAGCGACACCGGATCGGCGCCCTCTGCGAGCGCTTCATGGATCACCGCAGCCGACGTTTTGGCGTCGCCGTCGAGGATCGCGTCATAGAGTTTCTGAAGGTCTGCCATAGTCGCTCCAAATTGAAATCACCGCCTACTCGCGGCCGTTGAACTCCTTCACCGCATCGAGCATCGCCACCACATTCTCTACCGGCGTCTCCGCCTGGATGTTGTGAATCGTGTTGAACACAAACCCGCCGCCCTCGGCGAAGACTTCACACCTTTCCAGCACCTGCCTGCGCACCTCTTCCGGAGTGCCGAACGGCAGCGTCTTCTGCGTATCCACGCCTCCGCCCCAGAACGTAATACGCTCGCCGAAGGTCTCTTTCAGGTAACGCGGCTCCATGCCCGCCGCCGAGCATTGCACCGGATTCAAAATGTCAAACCCCGCCTCAATCAGCGGTTCGATGAACCGCTCCACCGACCCGCAGGAATGTTTGAAACACTTCCACCCCGTATTGGCGTGGATCCAGCCGCAGATGCGCTTGTAATACGGCAGCCACAACTCCCTGAACGTCGCCGTCGAACAGAACGTTGAGGTCTGCGTCCCGAAGTCGGTCCCGCAGAGGAACAGCGCGCCCGGCATGTCGCCCACGGCGGCGTGGATCGCCGCCAGATTCTCAAGCGCGATCTCGCACTGGCCGTTGAAGATGGCGTGGACATAGTCACGCCGCGCACGCGTGGACACGTACCATTCGGTGACGTCGCGAATCCCGCGCGGGTCTTTGGCGAAAGGCGCCGGCACCAGCGCGATGTCGCCGAACGCCGTGCCGCCGAAGCCGGCCACGACATACCTTCCGGTCGCATGCGCGGCGCGGACATCCTCGGCAATCTCGGCGATTTCGTCTGGGGTGAGCGGCTTGAACTCCTCGATATTGTCTTCCGGATTCAGGCGCTCTTCGTTGAAATGCCGCTGCCGGATGATGGAGTCGAAAAAGAACCCGCCCTTTGGCATGCGCCCCGAGGGCGGCGCGGAGAGGTCGCCCTCGGGATGCACGAGAATGTCGCCCGCCTCATCCACCGTCACGTTGAACCGGCCCGGAACAAGCACTTCGAGGCCGTTGAACATCCACGGCCTCCAGTCCTTGTTCTCGATGCCGAACATGTTCTTGCGGCGGTAGACGCCCGCCGTGTCGATGCCCATTGCGGCGGTGAGATCCTCGTCGATCCAGCCCAGCATCTGGTAAGGCTCGTGCACCTTCACCGGCCGGCGTTCCAGACCATAATGGCCGCGTAAGCCGGCGACGACCGATACATGGATGCCGGTCACGGCGGTCGCTCCGAAGTCGAGAGGCACACGCGACGGACTGCGGCGCCCGACAGCATCGGTAACGCACTGTCTGGAATCGCTCATTGCTGTCAGCGACAAGAGTATCGAAAACTCCCGTATCGGTCAATCGCGTGGACATCGCGAGTGGATCGCTTGACACGCTGGCACACGCGATCAAGTTGCCCACTGGCGACAAGACGAAGAGACTTCCTGAAGTCGATGCCCGCGGCTGCAGTGGCCGCTACCCAGCCCCCGGCCATCGGACCCTCAACGGCCCGCATGGACTGGCCCCGCCGCTTCAGCGGACGAGCACTGGCCCGGATCGCCATGCCTCGTGGCGGCGTCGCGGCTGGTTCCATCAGCCTCGGCGGGCGCGGCCAACTGCGCGACTGGGAGATCTTCAACCGTCCTGACAAGGGCAACCAGCCGGCGCGGGTCTTCGCGTCGGTGTGGGCGAAGCCCGCTGGCGGGAAGGCCGTGGCCATGGCCGCCGAGTCCCGCCGCCTGCCGCCGTTTGAAGGTCAGAACGGCCTGGGTGCGGACAATGTGCCCGGGTTGCCGCGCCTGTCCGCGCCATCCGGCTTCACCATGACGGCGAGAAGCGCAACCCCTTCGACGAGCCTGAGTGCGGCCATCACTACGCGCGCGCCATGGCGGCCTGGTCGCCCGTGCTCGCCTGGAACGGTTTCGACTACAGCGCGCCCAATCGCCGCCTCTCCGCCCATCCCCTACGCATGCCGCGTGTTGGCCCGTTCAAGGGCTTCTGGCCGGTCGGAACAGGATGGGGAGCTTTTGTTTGGACGAGGAATTCGCTTGAAGTTCGCGTCATCGAAGGCCGCCTCGCCGTCGGCCAGCTCATGCACGGCGGCGAGTCCATCGCCCTCGCGGCTCCTCGGGTCGCCGAACCCGGTAATCCGCTTGTCTGGAAGAGGCCGGAAAAACGTAGCCGCTCAGAACCGGTACATCATTTCGAGATAGCCGAACGCGCCGTCCTTGCCCTGCGGGTAGATGCGGGCCATTGCGCTTTTGCCGATGGCGTATCCATAGAAGCCTGACACGGTGACGTCGGGCCGGACGTTCCAGTCCGCGCTGAGGTCGTAGTAAGTGGCCAGACCGCGCGCCCCGCCCGTCGAGCGGCCGACGTAGCCGAACGTCCAGGGCTGGAAGGCGCCGCCGCCCTGGTACCAGGAGTCATTCCGGTTGGCAAGCCGCAGCGAGTGGCCTTCCACCTTCAGGGTGAAGTCCTTGTGCGGCCGCAGCGTCACCATGCCGAAGGCGTCCTGGTTGTTCATCATGTTGTAGAACGGGAAGCGGGCGAACGGGCGCGGCGTAGGCAGCATCTGCATGAACGTGCCGTGGCGGCGGTCGTTCGGATCGCTGTCGCCGGAACCATGCGTGAATCCGGCCCTGATCCAGGGTCTCAGCTTCTGCGCGAACTTCGGCTGCCATCCGCCCTCGATGTCCAGCGCCAGCGCCTCGTGATCCAGCCGCCCCCACTTGCCGGTCTGCGCCACTCCCCACACCATGAAATCCAGCGCTCCGTTGGCGGTTTCGGTCAGATGCGAATAGTGCCCGCCGAAAGACCCGATGCGGATGTTGGCCATGTCGGCCAGACGGGCGGCGGCGGTACGGTTGTCGGTCTTCAGGACGCGGCGCCAGTCCTGGTAGTACATGCCGAGAACGCGCCAGTCGTTGTGATTGCGGCCATACGATGAAGCGCCGGCAACGGACGCGTAGCCCACGCCCACCTTCATGTTGCCCCAGCCGTCCACTTGAAACGCGCCGCGCGTTGGCATGAACCCGGTGACGGTCACGGCGGCATTCTTCAGCGCGGAGACGAAGTGGAATCCGTCGAAGGAGCGCCCGACATGGGTCCACGGAAACGCGCCGATCAGCCGGTCCGCGATGCGCGTCTGAGAGATCACGTTCAGCGCAGCGTGTTTCTTCGTGAACTCCGCTCCGTCCCTGAACTCAAAACGCCCCAGTTTCAGCGAATTTCCCGCCGCGCCAAGCAGCCCGTTGAACCGCACCCAGCCCTGTTTGGGGAACACCATGGCCGCATTCCGGCGGCCGCCATTTCCATTTGAATAGACCGCACCCAGTCCCAACGGACCCTGCGGAGCGGGCGCAGTCGCATCGTTCGGCATGCCGAGCAGGAAGGGCGCCGCCAGTTCAAGCTGCCAGTCGCCCTGCCTGAACTTCGATGCCAGGCTCAGCTTAAAAATGTTCCCGCTGAAGGCATAGCCGCCATCGGCGTTGCCCTGCATCCAGTCCCACAACTCCAGCCGCGTGCGAACGCTGCCGGAGACAGTCACGTTGCCCCATTTGATGGGCGCCGGCGCGGAAGGCGCGGCCGCGGGTTTGGCTGCCGGAGCTTGCGGGCTGGCCTCCTCCGCCGAGACAGGCGGGAGCGTGGCGATTGTCAATATTGCGATGGGAAGGCGTAGGTGCATAACTTCTGGAACCTGATGTCAGTTCAAGAGTAAGACATCCTCTTTATCCGGACTGTGACCGTGGTCACATTGACATGGCCGCCAGTTGATCTACACTGGCATCGATGAATCAAAAGGGAGCCGTTGCTCCACTCCTCGTCGGCATCCCACTCGGGCTCCTCCTCGGCGTCGGCCTCTACACGTTCGGCTATGCCAAGGGCTTCGCCTACATGACCGACGATCCGGCAGCCTGCACCAACTGCCACGTCATGCGCGAACAGTTCGAAGGCTGGCTGAAATCCAGCCACCAGAGAGCCGCCGTCTGCAACGATTGCCACACCCCGCCCGGCCTCATCGGCAAGTACACCGTCAAGGCCCTCAACGGATTCAACCACTCCATGGCATTCACCACCGGCAGGTTCCCCGACAACATCCACATCACCGGCCGCAACCAGCGCGTGACCAGGGAATCGTGCCTGAAGTGCCACCAGGAAATGACAAACGAAATGAATAGCGCTCGCCGCCATGGTGACGACGCCGACTGCGTCTCTTGCCATCGTAACGTCGGACACGCCCATTAGCAGGATGCCCAACAGGTTATTCGATCATGTCTTCTCAACCGAACTCCAACAAACGCCTCTTCATCGCCGTGGCCGTCACGGCGGTTCTCGCCATCGGGGTCACCGCCCTGCTGGTCAACATCTTTGAGCACAAACAGGAAGCCCGCAACGCGTACTTCCGTGTCGTCGATCTCGACGACAATACGGACGACCCCGCCACCTGGGGCAAGAACTTTCCCCTCCAGTACGACGGCTATAAGAAGACCGTCGATATGGAGCGCACCCGCCATGGCGGATCTGAGGGCATTCCGCACACGCCCGATGACAAGGACCCGCGCACCGTGGTGACCACTTCCAAGATCGAGGAGGACCCGCGGCTCAAAGCCATGTGGCTGGGCTACCCCTTCTCGGTCGACTTCCGCGAGGAGCGCGGCCACGCCTACATGCTCATCGACCAGCGCACCACCCGCCGGGTCTCGGAGTTCAAGCAGCCCGGCGCCTGCCTCAACTGCCATGCCTCCACTTATGTCTACATGAAGCAACTCGGCGGTGGCGACATCTTCCAGGGCTTCGAGAAGATGAATTCCACCCCCTACATGGAGGCCACGAAGAACGTCAAGCACCCGGTGAGTTGTATTGATTGCCACGACTCCAAGACCATGGCTCTTCGCATCACCCGTCCGGCGTTCATTGAAGGCATCAAAGCCCTCAAGGCCTCCCAGGGAGTCCAGAACTACGACCCCAACACCATGGCCACCGCCCAGGAAATGCGCTCCTTCGTCTGCGGCCAGTGCCACGTCGAATACTACTTCAAGGGCGACGAAAAGCGCCTCACCTTCCCCTGGTCCAAGGGCCTCCAGGTCGAGGACATCTACGGCTACTACGCCGAAGTCGGCCACAAAGACTGGGTCCATAAGGAAACCGGCGCCCCTGCCCTCAAGGCGCAGCATCCCGAATTCGAGCTTTATTCGCTTGGCGTCCACGCCCGCTCCGGCGTCGCCTGCGCCGACTGCCACATGCCCTACAAGCGCGAAGGCGGCATGAAGATCTCCGACCACCACGTGCGCAGCCCCATGCTCAACATCAACCGCGCCTGCCAGGGCTGCCATCGCTTCCCCGAACAGGAAATGAAGGACCGAGTCGAGCAGATCCAGTCCCGCTTCCTCCAGGCCCGCAACACTGCCATGGATGCTCTCATGGACCTCATCGCGGACATCAAGAAGGCGAAGGAGTCCGGCGCCACGGACGCCGGCCTGAAGGCTGCTCTCGAAGCTCAGCGCAAAGCCGGTTTCTTTATCGATTTCGTCGAGGCCGAAAACTCGGTCGGCTTCCACGCCCCTGGCGAGGCGCTCCGCATCCTGACCCAGGCCCTCGACGCCGTCCGCAAGGGCCAGAATTCGCTGCGCTCGGTCCAGCCGCGCAAGACCGCATCGGTGCGGCCCGCCAAGCCCGGCGCCGCGGACGATTGACGCCGGCCACATCCCCCACAACCTCAGCGGCGGCGGCCTCCGGGTTGCCGCCGTTTCGTTTGAAAAAAGCATCTCCCCGCTGTAACGGGCGATCCGCCCGGGTGCGTCAATGAAAGAATGCGAGTTTCAAACTGGATGCATGGAATTCTGGCGGTTGCTGTACTGGCACTCTCGCCTTCTCTGTTCGCGGCCGAGGACCCCTCACCGCAGCATGTTCAATGGATGAAGGAGCAAGGCGAACTCTCCGGCAAGATCCGCAAGGGCGTCGATATCGAAGCCAGCGCCAAGCGCATGGCCGCCGTTTACAAGGAGGTAGAAGGCTTCTGGGCCAAGCGCTCCGCCGTCGGCGCCTCCACCACCAAGGAGGGTCAGACGGCCTCTCTCGCCCTCGCCAAGGCCGCCGCGGAAGGCGACCAGCAGGCCATCGCTGCCGCCTCGAAGCAGCTCGGCGGAACCTGCCGCACCTGCCACGACGCCCACCGCGAAAAGATCAGCGACACCGAATACAAGATCCGCTAACCGGTTCAAGGGCGGCCTGGCATCAGCCTCGGCCGCCCCTCACTCTTCTCCGCGGATCAACTCCTCATACGTCTCCCGCCGCCTCACCACCCGCCATTGGGCGCCTTCCACCAGCACCTCCGCCGCCCTCGGCCGCGCGTTGTAATTCGACGACGCCACCCATCCATACGCCCCCGCCGTCATCACCGCCATGTACTCGCCCGGCATCACCTGCGGCAACTCCCTGCCCTTCGCCAGGAAGTCCGCGCTCTCGCACACCGGGCCGACCACATCCGCGGTCACCGTCCCCGGCACCCGGCTCTTCCTCAGCGGTACAATTTCGTGATACGCCCCGTACAGCGCCGGACGGATCAACTCCGTCATCGCCGCATCCACCACCATGAACTCTTTGCCCGTCCCCGGCTTCCTGTACAGCAGACGCGTCACCAGCGCCCCTGCTTCGGCCACTATCGACCGCCCCGGCTCAAACAAAAGCGTCAGCCCGTGTTCTTTCACCAACTCCCTGATCGCCGACAGAAATCCCGCCACATCCGGCCTCGCATCGTCCGGCTTGTACGGCACTCCAATCCCCCCGCCCAGGTCCAGATACCTGATCGCAAATCCCCGCGCCCTCAGCCTCTCCACCAACTCCACCAGCCGCTTCGCCGCCTCAATCAACGGCGACGTATCCAGCAACTGCGAACCAATATGGCAGGCCACGCCCTCCATCCGCACGCCCGCCAGTCCGCGCGCACGTTCGTACACCTGCTCCACTTCGCCGATGTCGATGCCGAACTTGTGCTCCTTCAGTCCCGTCGAAATGTAGGGATGCGTCTCGGCGTCCACATCCGGATTCACCCTCACGGCCACCGACGCCTGCTTGCCCAGTCTCGCCGCCAGCGCCGCGATCAGTGCAATCTCGGCTTCGCTCTCGCAGTTGAATGAATGGATGCCCGCCTCAAGCGCCATCTCGATCTCATCCCGCGTCTTGCCCACGCCCGCAAACACCACCCCCGCCGCCTCGCCCCCGGCCTTCGTCACCCTGTACAACTCGCCGCCCGATACAATATCGAACCCCGCGCCAGCTTCCGCCAGCAGCCTCAGCACCGACAGATTCCCGTTCGCCTTCACCGCATAGCAAACCCTGTGCGGCACGCCCGCCAGCGCCTCGTCGTATTCGCGAAAACGCCCTCTGATCGCCGAGGCCGAATAGATGTAGACCGGCGTCCCCGCCTTCGCCGCGATCCGCTCCACCTCCACGTCTTCGCAGTATAACGACCCGTCTCTGTATTCAAACGTTGCTTGCATCTCTCTATTTCACCTTCAGCACGACCAGCGTCTGATCGTCGTGCACAGGCAGCGGCCCGCGGAACGCCTCCAGGTCTTCGATGATCCTGTCCGCGATCTCCTGCGCGCTCATCTCGCAACACGCCGACAGCACCCGCTTCAGCTTCCGCCGCCCGTAGTCTTCCCCGGACTCGTCCTGCTGATCGCTGATGCCGTCCGAATACAGCAGCACCACGTCGCCATGCTGCGCCTCAAACTCGGTCTCCTCGTACTCCATGTTGTCCAGCAACCCCACCGGCACCCCCGACACTTCAGGCCTCAACACTTCCCCGCCCCTGCACACCAGCGGCGGCGCCGAACCCGCATTCGCAATCTTGAACACCCTCTCCCTCGACTGCCACAACATCGCCAGCAGCGTTACATACTGCGCCGGCACCTGACGCTCCATCAGGTTCTCATTCAGCGTCCGCAACAACGCCGCCGGGCTTCTCCGCCTCGGCGCCAGGCTCCGCAGCAGCCCGCTGAACAGCGCTCCGTAAAGCGCCGCCGCCGCGCCCTTGCCGCTCGAATCGCCAAACGCGAGCATCGTCGATCCGTCGTCGTACTCAAAGAAGTCGTACAGGTCTCCGCTCACCAGCCGCGCCGGCTTCAACTGTACGCCCACATCGAGACCCGGTATCGTCGGCGCCTCGGTCGGGAAGATAATCGACTGCAGCTTCTGCGCCGCTACCAGGTCTTTCTGCGTCTCGCGCTCACGCTCGGCCAGTTCCTGATAAAGCCGCGCATTCTCGATCGCCGCCGCGATCTGCGGCGCAATCAGCGACAGCGTCCTCACGTGATCCTCTGTGAACGCACCCACCCGCTCGCTCTCCAGATCCATCACGCCCACCACCCGGTGATTCAGGATCAGCGGAAACGCAATTTCGCTTCGAATCCCCGGATAGGCCTCCACATAGCGGCTGTCTGCGAGCGTGTCCCTCGCCAGCACAGGCTTGCCTGTCCGCGCCGCCGCACCCGTCAATCCGGCGTCCAATGGCAGCGACCCCAACGCCGCCTTTTCGTCGTAACGCCGGCTGAACCGCTCCACCAGCCGCCGTCCCTTCTCGTCCACCAGCAGCACCAGAAACGCGTCGTAGTCGATCAGCCCCTTCACCGAATCCGCGATCTTCGACAGCAATGCATCCAGATCCAATATCGAGCTGAACTCATGCGCCAGATGCGCCAGCGTCTTCCGTATCCGGTTCTGCCGGTCCACCCGCCTGTACAGCCGCGCATTCTCGATCGCCGTCGCAATCCGCGACGCAATCAATTGCAGCAGCGCCACGTCCTGCTCGCTGAACGCCTTCGCCGTCGTCGCCTGCAAATCCAGTACGCCCACCAGTTGCTGCCGCGCCATCATCGGCACCGCCATCTCGCTCCGCACCGCGTCCATGGCGTTCAAATACCGCGGATCGCGATCCACGTCCTCCACCAGCAGCGGCTGCCTCAACTGCGCCGACGTTCCCGTGATCCCCTCGCCCAACCCCACGGTCAAATTCTCGACAATCTCTTCCCGGTGCCCCCGCGCATACCGGATCCGCAACCCCTTTCGCCGCTCGCTGTACAGCAGAATCGCAAACAGCTCATGCGGAATCACCCGCCGCACAATGTCGGCCACGCTCTCCAGCAGTTCATCCAGATCCAGCGTCTCGCTGGTGAGCGTCGACACTTCCAGCAGGAAGTCCAGCAGTTCCGCTCGCTCGCGGAACTTAACACGGCTCGATCGGCCCGGAGGCATATCTTCAGCGGTGCGCCGCCTCGACAATCTTCACGCTGGCGCTCGCCCCCACCCGGTTCGCACCTGCGCGGACCATCGCTTCAAAATCCTCCAGCGTCCTGATCCCCCCGGCCGCCTTCACGCCCGCCGACGGACCCACCACCCGCCGCATCAGGTCCACATCCTCCACCGTCGCCCCGTACTTCGAAAAGCCCGTCGACGTCTTCACGAAATCCGCCCCCGCCTCCACCGACAACTTGCACGCCGTCTCTTTCTCGTCCTTCGTCAACAGGCACGCCTCGATGATCACCTTCAATATCGCCCCGCCCTGGTGACACGCCTCCGCCACCGCCGCCACATCCGCCCGCACCTGCGCCAACTGCCCCGACTTCAACGCCCCCACCGCCATCACCATGTCCACCTCGCCGGCGCCAACCCGGATCGCCTGCGCGGCTTCTTCAGCCTTCACCTTTGACGGCGTCATCCCCAACGGGAACCCCGCCACCGTGCACACCTTCACCCCCGTCCCCCTCAACTCAGCCGCCGCCGCCGCCGCCCACCACGGATTCACGCACACGCTCGCAAACTTATGTTCCGCCGCCTCTTCGCACAACTTCCGCACTTCCGTCTCGGTCGCATCCGCCCGCAATATCGTGTGGTCGATCATCGCCGCAATCGCCCGCGGCGTCCACCTCTGCGGCGCTTTCACCACTGCCGGCGCGGCTTCTCCCCCAGCCATCCGCTTCAGGATCGCCTCGCCAATCTCAGCCGCCAGTCGTTTCAGTTCTACTTGTTCCACGCCGAATATCGCCGTTCAATCTCTGTGATTTTGTCGATTCTTTTCTGGTGCCGCCCGCCGCCATACGGCGTCCCCAGCCACGTCCTCAAAACCTCTTCCGCCTGGCTCGCCGTCAACAGCCTGCCGCCCAATGTCAACACGTTGGCGTGGTTGTGCTCGCGGCTGTTTCTTGCGGAAGCCCTATCATAACACAGCGCCGCCCTCACTCCCGGCACCTTGTTCGCCGCCATCGACGACCCGATCCCCGCCCCGTCCACAATCACCCCCGCCGCCGCCTCGCCTCCGGCCACCAGCCGCGCCACCTCATGCGCAATGTCAGGATAATCCGCCGCCTTTTCTGCAAAAACACCAACATCCCTCACCACCCACCCCAACTCCCGCGCCACCGGCTTCAACCGCTCCTTCATCTCGAATCCCCCATGGTCGGCCCCAAACGCCAGCGTCCTGTCCGCCCCCGCTACCACCTCCGCCTCGCCCGCCGCCGTCTCTTCCACCTTCACCCCGCGCTCCCTCGCAAGGTCCCGCGCCGACGGCGTAAAGATCGTCCCGCGCTCCACCCGCAGCGTGCCTCCCTGCGGTACATCCTGTTCCGTGACGACCCTTCTCACCTCTCGATCATACTAAGCCCCGCCCCCTCGCCGTCAGCTTAGAATTCCCTTCACCACCCGCGCCTTCTCCACGCCCGTCAGCTTCTGGTCCAGCCCCTGATACTTATACGTAAACCTCTCGTGATCGATCCCAAACTGTTGCATCAGCGTCGCCTGAAAATCCCGCACATGCACCGGGTCCTTCACGATGTTGTAGCTGAATTCATCGGTCTCCCCATACACCGTTCCCCCTTTGATCCCTCCCCCGGCAAGCCACAAACTGAAACACCGCGGATGATGGTCCCGCCCGTAATCCTTCGGCGTCAGCTTGCCCTGCGAATAGATCGTCCGCCCAAACTCCCCGCCCCACACCACCAGCGTGTCCTCCAGCATCCCCCGCTGCTTCAAATCTTGAACCAGCGCCCACGACGCCTGGTCCACGTCCTTGCACTGCGCCGGCAGGATCTCCGGCAGGTTCCCGTGCACGTCCCACCCGCGATGATATATCTGCACAAACCTCACCCCGCGCTCCACAAGCCTCCTCGCCATCAACGCCGAATATGCAAACGTTCCGCTCTTCTTCGCATCCTCGCCATAGAGTTGATAGGTCGATTCCGGCTCCTTGTCCAGCGCCGTCAACTCCGGCACCGACGCCTGCATCCGGAACGCCATCTCATACTGCTCCACCCTCACCCGCGTCTCCGGGTCCTGCCACCTCTCATGCTCCATCCCGTTCAGCGCCGCCACCCCGTCCAGCATCTTCCGCCTCACCTCCCTCGTCACGCCGTCCGGGTTGTTGATATACAGCACCGGATCGCCCGCCGCCCTCAACGCCACGCCCGCATACTGCCCTGACAGAAACCCGCTGCTCCACAGCCTCGCCGAAATCGCCTGCACGTTCGCTCTCGGATGCGTATGCGTCGCGTTCAACACCACAAACGTCGGCAGGTCCTGGTTCATGCTCCCCAGCCCGTACGCGATCCACGACCCGATGCACGGCTTGCCCGCGATCATGAACCCGGTCTGCATGAACGTGATCGCCGGCTCGTGGTTGATCGCCTCCGTATTCATCGACCGGATAATCGCAATGTCATCCGCCATCCGCGCCGTATACGGCAGCAGTTCGCTCACCCACGCGCCGCTTTGCCCATACTGCTTGAACTCAAACACCGACGGCGCAATCGGAAACCGGCTCTGCCCCGACGTCATCGTCGTCAGCCGCTGACCCTGCCTGATCGAATCCGGCAGGTCTTTATCAAACCACTCCTTCATCTTCGGCTTGTAGTCGAACGTCTCCAGTTGCGGCGGCGCACCCACCATATGCAGATAAATCGCCCGCTTCACCTTCGGCGGAAAATGCGGCAATCCGCTCCGGCCCTCCGCCCCGGCCAATTGCGACAACGCCAGCGCGCCAAAGCCCTGCGCGCCTCTACTCAGGAAACGTCTGCGCGTCAGTTCGTTCATTTCACCAGCACCTCGTCCAGGTTCATCAACTGGTTGGCTACCATCGTCAACGCCGCCAGTTCCGCCGCCGCGCCCGTTTCAGCCTTCGTCTCGCCCACCGCGATCAGCTTCGCCGCATCCGCCGGCGCCGAATCATAATGCCTGAGGAACGTTTTATACGCCTCCCGCACCACCGCCTTCTCCCGCTCTTCCAGATCTCTTCCCAACAGCCTCGCCGCCATGAACGCCGCCCTTGCGTCCACATCTCCGCCAGCCTTCATCGCCCTGTCCGCCAGCACCCGCGCCGCTTCCACAAACTGCGGATCGTTCATCGTCACCAGTGCCTGCAACGGCGTATTGGTCCGCTCCCGCCTCACCGTGCACGTCTCCCGGCTCGGCGCGTTGAATATCTCCATCGACGCCGGCGGCGCGCTCCGTTTCCACAGCGTGTACATGCTCCGTCGGTACAGCCCGTCGCCCGCATCCTGCTTGTAGCTCCGCGTATCGCTCTCCTTCATCGCCACCGCCTCCCACACCCCCTCCGGCTGGTAAGGCTTCACGCTCGGACCCCCAATCCCCCCTCGCATCAACCCGCTCGCCGCCAGCGCCTGGTCCCGCAGCATCTCCCCATCCAGCCTGAATCTCGGACCCCGCGACAACAGCCTGTTATCCGGATCTTTCTCCAGCTTCTCCTCCGTCGCCCGCGCCTCCTGCCTGTACGCCGCCGACGTCACCATCAGCCTGAACAGCCGCTTCACATCCCACCCCGACTCTCTCAACTCCACCGCCAGCCAGTCCAGCAACTCCTGATTCACCACCGGTTCGCCCTGCGCCCCGAAATCATCCGCCGTCTTCACAAATCCCGTCCCGAACACTTCCTGCCAGAAACGATTTACCGTCACCCGCGCCGTCAACGGATTGCCCGCCTCCACCAGCCACTGCGCCAGCCCCATCCGGTTCCTCGGCATCGACGCCCCCATCGGCGGCAGCGCCGACGGCGTATTCGCCTCCAGCTTCTCCCGCGGCGCATCGTACATGCCCCGGTGCAGCAGGTGCGCAAACGCCTCCCGGTCCTTCCGCTCCTCCATCACCAGCGACACCGTCCCGCGCCTGCGAATCGCCCTTCGCTCGGTCTCCATCGCCGCCAGTTCAGCCCCCATCCGCCCGTACCCCTCATCCCGCTTCAGCAGCCAGTACAGCGTGAAACCCTCGCGCTCCTCCGCCGTCAGTTCGCCCGCCGCCTTCCCCTGCGCCGCTTCCAGCACCGGCATCGCCATCATCAGCCGCGCCTGCTCCGCGCTCACCGCGCCTTCCACAATCCTCAAATCCGCAATCGCCCCGCCCGGATCAAACGCCTTGCCCGGATTGCCCAGCTTCAGCGGACCCCCATTCGCAAAATCGCCCTCCACCTTCGCCTGCGCCCGCCTTTGCGTCCCCGTTTCCACGCCGTTGATAAACACCCTCACGCCCAGCGCCTCGCCCGTCCCGTCATAGCTGAACGCCGCATGGTTCCACGTCCCCGGCGTCAACTGATCCAGGTGCCCCGCCCTCACATCCATGCTCTTGCCGTCGTTGCCTGTGAACCTCACCCCCGGCACCCGCCCCGATACCTGGAACGACCACCCCCTGCTCTTGTCCTTCACATCCTGCATCGTCGCGATCGTGAACCCTTCCTCCCCCTTCGGCAAGTAGAACCACGCCCCCACGCTAAACGCCCTGCTGACGCCGATCTCCTTCACTCCCACAAGCTCCAGCACGCCCTTCTTGTCGAAATGCAGCGCCGTCCTCCCAGCCCACGGCGACCCGCCCAATCCCAACCCCTCCGCAAAACCAACCCCCTCCACCGCCCCCGCACGCCTCACCCGGATCGCCCCGTTCGGATCCAACGCCAGCATCTCCCCGCCCCGGTCCAACGCCCTCTCTCCTGCCAGCCACGCGCCCATCGTCTGCCCTGCCGCGGCCCGCGCCGCCGCCATCTCCCGGATCAACTCCTTATCCCGCGCCGCCATCGCATCCCACCTCGGCATGTCCGCCTTCGACGGAACCACCACCACCGGCGGCGTATCCGAAATATTGCCGTCCATCGCATGCTGCGTCGTGTTGCGGAAAAACGCCGTCAGCGCGTAGAAATCCGTCTGTTTGATCGGATCGAACTTATGGTCGTGACACGTCGCGCACCCCACCGTCATCCCCAGCCACACCGCCCCCACCGTATCCGCCCGGTCCTTGGCGTACATGGCCTCGACTTCATCGATAATCACCCCCGCCTCGTTCGTCGTCGGATTGCATCTCTGGAATCCCGTCGCGATCCGCTGCTCCAGCGTCGGCTCCGGCAACAGGTCCCCGGCCAGTTGTTCGATCGTGAACTTGTCAAACGGCATGTTCCTGTTGAACGCCGCGATCACCCAATCCCTGTAAGGCCAGATGTCCCTGTAGTTGTCGATATGTATGCCGTGCGTGTCCCCGTAGCGCGCCGCGTCCAGCCAGTACCGCCCCCTGTGCTCGCCCCACCTCTCGCTCGCCATCAACCGGTCCACCAGCCGCTCATACGCATCCGCCGACCTGTCGTTGACGAACGCGTCGATCTCTTCCACCGTCGGCGGCAACCCCGTCAGATCCAGGCTCAACCGCCGGATCAGCGTCCTCCGCCCCGCCTCTTTCGCCGGCTTCAGACCCTTCTCCTCCAGCCTCGCCAGCACAAACCTGTCGATCGCATTCCGCGCCCACCCGCCATCCTGCACCTTCGGCTCAGCCGCCTTCACCGGAGCCTTGTAAGCCCAATGCTCCTCCCACTTCGCCCCTTCATCAATCCACCGCCTCAGCGTCTCAATCTGCGCCGCCGTCAGCGTCTTGTGAGAATACTTGGGCGGCATCTGCCGCGCACCCGTCGCCGTAATCCGTTGATAAAGAAGGCTTTTTTTCGCGTCGCCGGGCGTCACCACCTGCCCCGTGCGCCGCTTCTCAAACGCCCCCTCCGGAACATCCAGCCGCAGATTCACCATCCGCGTCGACTTGTCCGGCCCATGGCACAGGAAGCACCCGTCCGACAGGATCGGCTTCACCTCACGCTGGAAACTGACCTTCGTCTGTCCCGTCACCAATCCAAACGAACAGACAATGAGAGTGAGAACACCGGCAACATGGCGCATATGCGTGAATACCCAGATTGCCGTCCAGTATAGTCCAACAAGCGGCTCGAAGTCGCGCGGAAACGCGTTGTTCGCACACCGGCCCGCTTCCAGCATCGGAGGCTAGGCAGGCTCAGTTCGCCTCTCCTGCTGCCGCGACATTGCCTTCATTCAAGACATGCCACGCCCCCAGGACCGGCGCACAGACCTACCCTCGACAGACCTGCCTGTTGGACTAATATCAAACATTAAGAACTGCGGAGAAAATCCGGCGCGTCTTCGAGATGGCACAGGTCATCCGAACCACGGGTACAACGCCCTCATTGAGAATGGAGAGGAATTGATCAATGCATCTGAAATCGACTCACTCATGCAGTTGGCACATGTGGACGCACAACCCGTGCGCTAACGCGAACCGAATCCCACGCATCGTGGCGCTCATCCTGATCCTGGTTCTGTGCGCGAACCAGGCCGCGGTGGCGGCGGACAAGCATCCCCGGCAGGTTCCATGGTCCGGCTTGCCTGCGCTGATCGAGGGACACAAGTTCGGGGCTGAACTGACCAACGGTGTCCGAATCCGCGGCAAAGGCGCGAAGATCACGGGCCAGGAAATGCAGATCAACGTCATTGAAACCTCGGATGCCACGCTGGTCCCGTTGGGGCTCAATCGGTTATCTGCCAGGCATTTCGACACGATCACGATCCACAGAGGTTCGGTTGGCCGGCGGATAGCATTCGGCGTGCTGTTAGGTCTGGCCGGTGCGGGACTCAGTGTTTTCGCCGTCGCCGCTGAGTGGCTTGGCGAATCCGTGAATGGAGATGATAAGTGGGTACTCATGCTGCCAATCGTTTTTGGCGCGGTCGGGGGCGCTTTTCTGGGTGGACGGCGTCCATTGATCGTGCAGGTTCTCCACAAGTCAGAACACGATGCGGTCCCCACTCTCTCTCCCACGGCCGGCCCAGCCATTGAAAACTAGAGCGCTTGGAGTGAAACGGATGGTCTTAATCCGTCATCAACCTCGTCTTCGAGATCGTGGGATAGCCTTCTCCACTCGTCTTTGAGCGAGTCTATCGGCCATTCGGCGTCATCCACCAAGCATGGACACCCCGCCCCCAGCCATCCCCATCGCCATCCTCATCGGCAGCGTCCGCCCCGGCAACTACTCCTCAAAGGCCGCCGCTCTCCTCGCCGACGAATTCACCCGCCTCGGCGCTTTGCCCGACCTCATCCACCCCGCCACCCTTGAACTCCCCCCGCCCGGCATCGACCTCACCGCCCCCGGCCCCCTCGAACTCCAGCGCCGCATCGCCCAGGCCCACGCCGTCGTCCTCGTCACCCCCGAATACCACGGGTCGTTCTCCTCCATCATCAAGCTCTGTATTGAAAACATGGGCTTTCCCTCGCCCATGGCAGCCAAACCCGTCGCCCTGCTCGGCGTCGCCGCCGGCGCCATCGGAGCCATCAAATCGCTGGAAGCCTTGCGCGGAATCGTCTCCCACGTCGGCGGACTCCCCCTGCCCTCGCCCGTCTCGGTCGCCAACGTCCAAAAGGTTTTCGATGAATCCGGCGCCTGCCTCGACCCCTCAGTCGAAAAGCTCATCCGCCGTCTCGCCTCATCCGTCCTCGACTACCTCCACCGCCACGTCTGCCCTCGCCTCACCCTCGAACGCCTCGCCCGCGAAGGCCTCATCGCCGCGCTGAAAGACTAATTCGCCCGCCTCGTCCCCATCACCAGGCTCAGCAGCGAACCGCGCATCCCGCCTTCGACAAACTCGGCCACGCTCCGCCCCTTCACCCGCAACTCAACGGCGAGCCCGATCGCCGCCAGCGATTCGCTCAGCTTCGACGCCACCTCGGCCCGCTTCATCGCGTTCGGCCACGGCGCCAGCAGCCGCAGCGCCTCCTCCAGCGTCTCGAAGTCCAGAATGATCTTGTTCCCCACCGCTTCCACATTCGGCGCGCTCATTGCTTCCTCCCCTACCCAAATCGTGGACGCCGCCACCCCGGCCTCTCACTCGTCTATATCGACACCTTTGGGACGCCACATGAGCGCCAGGCGTTGCAAAACTTCCGCCCTCGCGCCCGCCGCCGCCACCATCCAATAAAAAACCGCCGGCGGCTTCATAGCCCCGGCGGATTCAAACTCAATTTCTTCAGCCCCCCTCTACGGCTCCACGCGGTAGTTCGGCGCTTCCTTCGTGATCACCACGTCATGCACGTGGCTCTCTTTCAAGCCCGCAATCGACACCCTCAGGAACGTCGCCTTCTGCTGCAGTTCCGCAATCGTCCTGCACCCCGTATACCCCATCCCCGACCTCAACCCGCCCACCAGTTGGAACACCAGATCCGACAACGGACCCTTCGCCGCCACCCGTCCCTCAATGCCTTCCGGCACCATCTTCCCGCCGCCTTCCTGCGAATACCGGTCCGAACTGCCCTCGGCCATTGCGCCCAGCGATCCCATCCCCCGGTACGCCTTGAACGTCCTTCCCTGATACAGAATCGTCTCTCCGGGGCTTTCGTCGGTCCCCGCGAACAGGCTGCCGATCATCACCACATCGGCGCCAGCCGCAATCGCCTTCGTGATATCGCCCGAAAACTTCACCCCGCCATCGGCGATCAGCGGCACGCCCGTGCCCCGGATCGCCCGGCTGCATTCGGCAATCGCCGTGATCTGAGGCACACCCGCCCCGCTCACCACCCGCGTCGTGCAGATCGATCCCGGCCCGATGCCCACCTTCACCCCGTCCACGCCCAGCGCCACCAGGTCCCGCGCCGCCTCATACGTGGCCACGTTGCCGGCAATCAGATCCACGCCCGGCAGCTTGCGCTTAATCTCCACCACCGCTTCCATCACCCGCTCGCTATGGCCGTGCGCCGTATCGATCACCAGCACGTCTACCTTGCGCTTCATCAGCTCCTGCGCCCGTTCCAGGTAGTCGCCTGTCGCCCCGATCGCCGCCGCCACGCGCAGCCGCCCGTGATCGTCCTTCGCCGCCGCCGGGTACTTGATCTTCTTCTGGATGTCCTTGACCGTGATCAGCCCTTTGAGCGCGAAGTCCTTGTCCACCACAAGCAACTTCTCCACCCGGTGCTTATGCAACTCCTTCTGCGCCTCTTCCAGTGTCGTGCCCACCGCCACCGTGAAAAGCGGGTCTTTCGTCATCACCTCGTGAATCGGCAGATCGTGGCGCGTCTCAAACCGCAGGTCGCGATTCGTCAGAATCCCCACCAGCTTGCCCTCGCGCACCACCGGCACGCCCGAAATCCGGAAACGCTTCATGATATCCAGCGCTTCGTAAATCTTCTGGTCCGGATGCACCGTCACCGGATCCACAATCATGCCGCTCTCTGACCGCTTCACACGGTCCACTTCCTCGGCCTGCTTGTCGATCCCCATGTTCTTGTGGATCACGCCGATCCCGCCCTGCTGCGCCAGCGCTATGGCCAGATGCGCTTCGGTCACAGTGTCCATCGCCGAACTGACGATCGGGATGTTCAACGGAATGTGGCGCGTGAGTTGCGTTCGTGTATCGGTTTCCGCTGGGACAACGCCGCTGCGTGCCGGTTGGAGCAGGACGTCGTCGAATGTGAGGCCTTCGGAGAGTTGCTCGGGAAGCATGGATGGTTTCATGGTAGCGAAGAGGCCCGAAAACCCGCAACGCGCGCCGGATCAGGTTTTCTTCCGCGAACCGAACAATGCCGTTCCCACACGCACCACCGTCGACCCCTCTTCGATCGCCGTCTCCAGGTCGTGCGACATCCCCATCGACAGCCCCTCAAGCCCGAATTCCCCCGCCAGTTCCCTCAACCGCCTGAAATACGGCCGCGCGCTTTCCGCATCGTCCGACCACGGGGGCATCGTCATCAGCCCCTTCAATTCCAGGTTCCCCATCCCCCGGATCGCCGCCGCCAGTTCCGCCAACTCCTCCGGCATCACGCCGTGCTTTGAGTCCTCCTCCGACAGCTTCACCTCGATGTAGACCTCGATCCGCCGCCCCATCCCCTCCAGCCTCCGCGCCAGCTTCACCGAATCCACCGTCTGGATCACCCCGAACAACTCGCCCGCCTTCGCCGACTTGTTCGACTGCAAGTGCCCGATCAAGTGAAACCGCGCCCCCTCCAATCCCGCCACCTGCGCAGCCTTGCCCTCAAACTCCTGCACGTAGTTCTCGCCAAACTCCCGCAGCCCCAGTTCGTAGCCCTCCAGGATCGCCTGTGCCGGAAACACCTTGGTCACCGCCAGCAGCATCACCTCCCCGCGCGCCCGCCCCGCCCTGGCGCAAGCCCGCCCGATGCGCTCCTCCACCGCCTCAATCCGCTCCCTCAATTCGTCGTTGGCCACTCAACCGGATTCTACACCGCCCGCCCCGCAAATCGTTCATCATGAAATCATCCGATGGACTCCCCCCGCCAGACGGTCACGCTCTCCTCCACCGCCTGGACGACGATCGCCGGCCACGCCTCCTCTGCCTTCCCCGAGGAATGCTGCGGTGTCCTCGTCGGCCTCTCCGCCCCCGCCTCCTTCACCGTCCACTCCGCCCACCCCTGCCCCAACCGCGCCCCACAATCGCGCCACAACTCGTTCCTCATCGATCCCGATGACATCCTCGTCATCCGCCGCCTCGCCCGCGACTCCGGCCTCGACCTGATCGGCTTCTACCACTCCCACCCCAACGCCCGCGCCTACTTCTCCCCCCGCGACCTCCGTCAATGCTGGCCCGGCTACCCCAACCTCGTCGTCTCTGTCCCCAACGGCCAGCCCCCAACCGCCAAAGCCTTCCTCGCCGGTTCAGACCTCACTCACGCCGCCGAAATTCCCGTCACCATCGCCCCGCTGCCCGCTCCGGATACAATCCTCTTGTGAGCCACGACCACCCCCACGGCCAGGTCCCTTCCTTCGCCATGCGCCTCTCGCTCGCCGTTGGCTTGCTCATGCTCGCCGGCAAGGTCTTCGCCTGGTGGATCACCGGCTCCGCCGCAATCCTCTCCGACGCCCTGGAATCCGTCGTCCACGTCGTCGCCGTCGCCTTCGCCGCCTTCAGCCTCTGGCTCAGCGCCCGCCCTGCCAGCCGCCGCTTCCATTACGGCTACGAACGCATCTCCTTCTTCTCCGCCGGCTTCGAGGGCGCGATGATCATCTTCGCCGCCATCGCCATCATCGCCGCCGCCATCCACAAATGGCTCACCGGCCTCCAGATCGAACAACTCGGCCCCGGCACCGCCCTGGTCACCGCCGCCGGCGCTCTCAACGGCGCTCTCGGCCTCTATCTCATCCGTACCGGCCGCCGCACCGGCACTCTCATCCTCGTCGCCAACGGCAAACACGTCCTCACCGACTGCTGGACCAGCGCCGGCGTCGTCACCGGCCTCCTCCTGGTACGCTTCACCGGCTGGCTCCCATTCGACCCTATCTGCGCCATCATCATGGCCGCCAACATCCTCCACTCCGGCTTCGACCTGATCCTGCGCTCCGCCCGCGGCCTGCTCGATTACGCCGACCCCCAAACCGAAACCCGCCTCCGCGCCGAACTCGATGCCGCCGCCGCCGGCGAATGCGTCTCCTGGCATCGCCTCAAATTCCGCGAAACCGGCGGCCGCCTGCTCGCCGAGGTCCATCTCCTGTTCCCCTCCGGCGTCACGGTCCACACCGCCCACCAGGTCGCCACCCGCATCGAACACCGCCTCGAAGCCTCTTTCCAGGGACGCCTCGAAGTCCTCACCCACCTCGAACCCTCCGACGATCACGACGGCATTCACGGCGCATCTCACACCGATTGCAGGTAGCGCGTCAGGAGGTCCGCATCGCCGCTCCGTTTCCATGCCGCGAATCCGGCCCTGCCGTGTGATATAAGTGTGTGCTCACGCGAGTTGCCATGGCTTATGAACTGACTGATCCAGGCTACGAGAACTACTGGCGGCGGCTGCAGCAGATCGGGTTGAACGCCTACGAGGCGCGGTCCTATCTGGTACTGGTCGGGCATCCCCGGTTCAAGGCCCTCGAACTCGCCGCCCGCGCCAACGTCCCCCGGCAGAAAATCTACGAGGTCCTCGACAGCCTCGTCGAAAAGGGCTTCGCGCAGGTGGTCCAGGAGAAGACCAAGCTCTTCTACGCCGTCGAACCGGGCCTGGCCATCCCCGCTTATCTCGAACGCCAGAAAGAGGCCGTCGAACACGGACTCGAACAGCAGCGCCGCCACGGCCAGTCACTGGCCCACGAACTGAAGGTCTCCTATGCCGCCGGACAGGACGGGCGCGGCAATCTCGACTATCTCCGCATCGTCAGCGAACCCTCGCAGATCGCCGTCCACTACCGCTCGATGCTTGCCAGCGTCGAGCTCGATTACGTCGAATTCTCCCGCCCGCCCTATGCCGTTGACCCCCTCGACGAACAGCTTGTCAAACAGTGCTGCACCCGCGGCGTCCGCTGCCGCCTGCTCGTCGAACGCAGCGCCATGGACCCCGCCCACCTGTCGCGGTTGGATGAATACCGCCAGGCCGGCGTCGAGGTCCGGCTTGTCTCCGAACTGCCGATGAAACTGGCCGTCTTCGACGGTGAGCAGGGCCTCGTCGCCCTACTCGACCCCGTCACCACCCGCCCGGCATGGACCGCCGTCATCTTCGATCACGCCGGCTTCGCCGGCGCCATGCGCACCCTCTTCGACCAATGCTGGGAACAGGCCGCCTCGGCCCAGCCCTGATCCCGCGCGCAATCCTTCGCCCGCGGTCTATGCGTCTTTGTCCGTGCCGGCAACGGCCGGATAGCCAAGCCCCGCGAGCGCTCCGCCGATCAGCGGCGCCACCCGGAACAGCCATAGCTGCCGCGGCGCCCATCCGCCCGCAAACAGAGCCGGTTCCGTGCTGCGCGCCGGGTTCACCGGCACATTGGTCACCGGAATCCCGATGAGGCGGATCAGCGTCAAGCCCAGGCCGGCGGCGACCGGGGCAAACCCCGCCGGCGCCCGCTTGCCGGTTGCTCCCAGGATGATCATGAGGAAGAAGAAGGTCAACAAAGGCTCCGCCGTCATGCCGGCCACAGTCGTGTAACCGCCCGGCGAGTCCGTTCGAGGCGAAGCCCGCCGTGCCGTCGAAACCGGCCTTGCCGCTGGCGATCACAAACGGCGCCGCTCCGCCCGCCACTTGCGCGGCCCAGCAGTGCACTATTTCGACCGCCGGGAAGCGCTTGCCCGCCACCAGGCCCAATGTGACGGCCTGGTTCAGTGGGCCGCCCGAAATATCTCCGATGGCATAGGCCATCGTCAGCGCCGTCAAGCCACAGGCCAGGGACACGCCGGCGAATCCAATGCCGGGTTCGGGATACGAGGCGGCCAGCACGGCGCTGCCGCATCGCCAAGGACCGGCCGGAACGCACCAAGAAACTCCGCCGCGAGGCCCTTAGCAACAGGCATCTTTCCTCCTTGGGCCCCGCTGGCCGGGGCAGAGGAACGTTTACACCCGCTGACCGTCGTTCCGAGAGGGAATTCTCGCTATCCCTGAGACTTCACCACCGCCGCCACGCACTCGATCTCCACCCTCACATCGCGCGGCAGCCGCGCCGCTTCCACCGTTGCCCGCGCCGGCGGGTTCTCGCTGAAGTACCGGCCGTAGATTTCGTTCATCGCGCCGAACTCGCCCATGTCTTTCAGAAACACGGTCGTCTTCAGCACGTGCGCCAGGTCAGAGCCGGCGGCTTCGAGAACGGCCTTGAGGTTGTCGAGGACGCGGACGGTTTGTTCGGCGATGCCGCCTTCGACGAGCTGGCCAGTGGCGGGGTCCAGCGGGATCTGGCCCGAGAGATAGACAACCCCGTTCCAGGCGACGGCCTGTGAATAGGGGCCGATGGCCTTGGGCGCGAATTCGGTGGAGACGATCTGCTTCATGATTATTTCTTTTCCCAGTCGAGAGTGCCGGTGAGGCTTTGGACACTGCCGATCTTTTCATTCTGAAGGAAGGCGTCGAGTTCGCGCGCGATGCGGACGGGCGAGCGCGGATCCCAGAAGGTGGCCGTGCCCACCTGAACCGCCGATGCGCCGGCGATCATGAACTCGGCCGCGTCGGCGCCCGAGCCGATGCCGCCGAGTCCGACGACCGGGATCTTCACCGTCCGCCAGGCCTCGTGGACCATCCGCAGGGCGATGGGTTTGATCGCCGGTCCGGAGAGTCCGCCGAATCCGGCGCCGAGGCGCGGTTTGCGGGTGCGGGGGTCGATGGCCAGCGAAATAAAGGTGTTCACCAGCGAGATGGCGTCGGCGCCGGCGTCCTCGGCGGCCTTGGCCACGGCGGGGATGCTGGCGACGTTGGGCGACAGCTTCACGATGACAGGCCGGGCTGCGATGGCTTTCACGGCGGAGACAAGCCGGGCCAGCATCGCCGGGTCGGACGAGAAGAAGATGCCGCCGTGTTTCGTGTTCGGACAGGAGACGTTCAATTCATAAGCGGCCAACCCTTCGGCGCCGTTCAGGACTCGGACGACTTCCACATAGTCGTCGATTTCGTAGCCGAAGACGTTGGCGAAAACGGGTGTCGAATGGCGGCGCAGGGCGGGCAGTTTCTCGGCGACGAAGGCCCGCACGCCGATGTTCTGCAGGCCGATGGAGTTGATCATGCCGGCTTCGGCTTCGTAGACCCTGGGCTCAGGATTGCCGTTCATGGCTTCTCTTGAGAGGCCCTTGACGACGATGCCGCCCACCTGTTCGAGGTCCAGTACGGTTTCAAACTCGATGCCGTAGGCAAAGGTCCCCGACGCAGCCAGTACGGGATTGCGCAGCGGGATGCCGCAGATCTGTGTGGCGAGACGCGCTGAGACCGGTGATGGCACTGCTTCGACTATTGTACGCAGGCGGGGAGGAGCCGGTGATGGAGCGGGAGACGGGACTCGAACCCGCGACGTCCAGCTTGGGAAAACGCTCAACGATCGTGTATTGAACGTCACCGAGTTTCCTGCGACGCACGGAAATGCACGCCGTTGCCCCAGTTTCGCGCAACACCCCACTGAATGGAGTCACAACGGAGTCACTGGCAGCCCAGGTTTGCCCGTGATTTTTGGAGATTGGGAGCGCTCCGTTACTCGATGACATACCCGATCGCAGCATAGCCCTTTAGTCGTCGTTCGTACATTCTGTTCAGCATCGGGACGTAGTGGTCCACGTAATCGTAGGCCTGCACGAGTCGTTTGCCGTCGTGGAGACGGTGGAGGCGTCCCACGTATTGCTGTAGCGTGCCTTTCCACGAAATCGGCATGGCCAGGAAAAGGGTGTCGAGGCGCGCGTCGTCGAACCCTTCGCCGATGTAGCTTCCCGTGGCCAGGATCACCCGCGATTCGTCATCGGGTACTGCTGCCAGGGCGCCTGCCGTTGTGAGGCGTTGCTTCTTCCCCATGCCACCTTTGAGGATGAAGATATGCTTGGCCACCCCCGCCAGTCTCGTCGCGAAATATTGCAGGTGTTCGGTGCGGCCGGTGAGAAGGAGGGGGCACCGTCCCGCTTCAATCGCGCCTACGACATCGTTGGCGATCATCTCATTGCGGCCGGCATCATCGACAAGCGCAGCATAGATGTCCTGGATCGTGACCTCGCTGTGGTCGGTTGGCATCCGGAACTCCGTGTGGCGAGGGATCACCTTGTGTTCGAAGGGCGTCGTTTCGGTCATGGTACGGGCACTCATGTGAAACCGCACTGGCCCACACTGCATGTGGATGATTGGGTGGTGTCCATCCTTGCGCGTCGGCGTCGCGGTGAGACCCACAACATACTTCGCCTTGACCTGCCTCATCACCTGTTCGAAGGTGAATGCGGATATGTGGTGACATTCATCCACGATCACTTGGCCGTACTCCGCCACGAAGTCCTTCACCTCGTCCTTTCTATACAGGCTTTGGATGACGGCGACGTCCACGCAGCCTGTCCGGTCCGGTTTCCCACCACCAATATGTCCGACTGATTTTGCCGGCATGCTGAGGAACATGCTGAGGCGCTCGATCCACTGGTCGAGCAGTTGCTGCCGGTGTACCAGGACGAGTGTGTTGACCTTGCGTTTCGCGATCAACCACGCTGCCACAGCGGTCTTTCCGAAAGCCGTCGGGGCGCAGAGAATGCCTTCATCATGGTCGATGGTCTGGTTGACGGCATCCTCCTGCAACTCGCGCAGCTGTCCCTGGAATTCAGCTTCAATCGGCGTACCTGGGCACCGTTCATCTCGCACTTCGGGCCGTATCTTGTGTGCGGTGAGGAGCGCAAGTGTCTCCGCCAGGCAGCCGCGCGGAACGGCGATGTGCTGAGGGAAGTCCTGTCCGCACGCGATCACCCGCGGCTTGTCGTATGTCGAGAGCCGCATGGCCTGCGCCTTGTAGAACTCCGGGTTTTGAAATGCCGCGAGGCGAAGCAGCCGGTTGAGCATGGCCGGGGGCAGATCCTTCTTTTCCACGTAGACGAGATTCGCGCGAACAACCTGAACACACTTCGGCAGCGGCCCCTCGATCGGCCGCTCTTGCCGTTTTCGGGAGGGCGGCAGCGTCCACGGATCCTCCTCCCCTTCCTCGTCGGTGGTGCTCACCCGTACTCCGATCAGGTCGCCTCTGCGCTGGGCTTGCGCGACCAACTCCTCGGCCGTGTCGGCCGCCATTCGCCGCATCGTCGAAAGGAACTGCCATTGATCGGGGTACGGTTGGAAGTTGGCATCAATGAACACGCTGTTTCCCACCTTGCGGGGCACGAACTGCAAGGGGAGCGCGATCAGATTCCCAAACCCACCCTTGGGCATCGTGTCTTGATTGGGGAAGAATCGGTCGTAGGAATCGAGACCCACTTGGTGTCGCCGCTCCATGGTTCTCGTCAGAATCAAACAGCCTAGCTTGCGCGCCGTGATCGCTGGTAGCGCACGGTCGAAGAAGATCCAGACGTGTCCCCCTTTCCCGGACCGCGAGCGCTCCAAAGCGGCCGGCACAGTTAGTTCGCGACAGGTCTCCAAAAAGGCCAACGTGTCGTACTCCCAGGTCTTCTTGTCGAAGTCCGCAGCGAGGAACCAGCACGATTCGTCCGCCAGGAGTGGGTATACACCCACGGTTTCCTTCCCCAAAAGGTGGCTCTCGATGATGGCATCGGTCAAAGGGAGGAACTTGCGGGTCTGCTGATCGACTTTCTTGCGATCCTCTGGGCGGCTTCTATTGATGGCCGTCCAGTCCTTGACAGCGGCAGGCGAGTACCCCGATTCACCCTTGGGATTCTCCCAGCGTCGCGCGTACACATCCTCCCGGCCGCGAAACAGACTCCGGAACAGGGCGATTCTCTTGCGAGTTCGCTCTTCCCGGTCCACCGGCGGCTCGGTCTCCGTGATCGCCGGGAGCGGCTTCTCGGGAACTGCCTGCGGAATCGGGATTCCGTGTGCTTCGAGCAACCGCCGTAGCCGGGCGTTCTCCTCGCGGAGCCGTGAGCTTTCTTGCTCGGGTGATTCGAAGGGAAGCGTGCCTGAACCGCTGTCGTTCATACCTGGTTCAAGGCTCCTGACCGAACGCGACGCCGTTGCGGCTGGGTCTTAACTTGCGCGACGGTGGAGGCCGAGGTCGGAGCAGCGTCCGTCATCCGGGATACCTTGTCCGGACGTAGACCCCGATCCGTCCAGGGCATGGATAGCCTCGATGGTGTTTGTGCGGGTTCATTGAGCCGTCCATTGTCGTCCTGTCGAATGTCCGCTGACAAGAAGTGCAGCGGTAGACGTAGGTCGGTTCTTGCCTCTTGGTTATCCCTGAGCGCCTCGTGCTCGCGCTGCCCGAGCCGGCCGCAGACGGTGCAACAGTAAGCGGTCCGGTCGACGTCAATTCCACAAGGTAGCGTGGCGCGAACGCCTGTGAGGTCACCGCTGCGCCCTGCATCCGGTCCACGCTGTAGGAACGATGCTCGCCGGAATCACTGCGGACAGCGTGCAGCACGAAGTTCCCTTCGGCGGTCTCCCGCAACGAGTACGCCTCGATGCGGCGAACTTTCCTGTCGTACGTGAGGTCGACGCACAAATGGTTCGCCGCTGCAAAGCGGATGGTTTCAAGCGTTGAGCGCGCGCGGACTGGAACCCCCATCGGCAGGACACGAGCGCGAACGGTGGCCTCGCCAACTCCCAGTTGAATCTGTGTTCGTTCGGGGATCTCTGTTCCGTGCTCAATCCAATTGAAGATCTCAGGCAACATGTCCCAGAAGCCGTCGAGCGGCGGCAGGACCGGGAGTTGGTGCCCCAGCATGTCCTTCCACATGCCCGCGAGCGCGTCATGATGGGGTGCGAGTGCCGCAACGGTCGGCACGGGGATGGCCTTGTATGCGCACTTCTGCTCGAGCACACCACGAAGCACTGACGCTGACGGTCGGCTGTCAGTGTGCCGGTAGAGGTTTACCACATCGTACAGATCCCGGGGCCGCGTCCGTTCCCCCAGCGCCCGCAGTTTCTCCCCGAAGGCTTCTTCATAGGCGTAGCAGTTTACCCAGAGGCCCTGCTCGGGACGATCAGTATATGGATGGAAGATCTCGCGGCGAACGGCGGGCAGCACTAGCCGTTCATCAGCCGTCAGATCGAACTTGATCTTTGGCCAACCTCCCGACGTCGGAGAAACTGGCCCACGATACGCAATCATGGCTTGGCACGATACCTGTCCACGCGGGTTCTTGTAGATATCGAATGCGATCTGATCGACGGGGATGGTCAGACCGGATTCCTCTATCACCCAGGCAACAATGTCCACGAGGACCGGCCTCAAGAATTCCTCGTCCACCTGGCTGTCATCGCGCAGCGTGAAGTCCAAGTCTTCCGAAAACCGATACGTTTCGAAGTAGCACTTCTTCAGGCATGTGCCACCCTTAAAGACCCAACTCTCCGATGTTGCTTCATGGGCGTTGATCCCCGCAAGCACCCAGCCGAGTACATAGTCTTTCTCGACAACGCTTGGCAAGAGCTGCAGCACTGATGCCGCTTCGAGGATTTCACGCTTGTCGATCATGCAGCAGCGTCTTTCCAGCGCGCTGGGACCCAGAGGCGCCAGGCGGTAACAAGTTTCAGGGAAGAAAGCGAGGGATCAAGGCGAGCGTACCCCTGAGTCAGCCGCGTGCGACAGGCGGTGGCCAACTGCGAGTCATGAAGTCGGGTTTCGGCCAGGAACCCCAAGCGCTTGAACAGCGCCCCATTCTCAAACTGCTCAGCATAGTGGATCAACAAATCGCGGTCGCCAGTCTTGCCGCTGAGATACGCAGCCAAGCAATCAGCGACATGATCGATACCGCCGCCGACTTCAGGGGCAGCGATCATATCCACTAGCGTGCGCGCAGCATCCGAAATTGAGACCTTCTCCGATCCTCGCCACAGCGTTTTCAATCCAAAGAGGCGTCTGGCAAGCACTTGGTGGAGCACGAAGACCGCGCCCTGTGCGGTCACACGCTTCTCGATGAGTCGCCGAGTGGTGAACACGACAGTTTCATTGAAGAGCTGTTCGGTGAGTTCCCAATGGTGCGCGGCTGTCCAGCCTCCGACGTAGCTTTGCCCAAACAGTGTCGGGACGAGGACCCAGGGATCCCCAATGATCTGCTCGCTGCCGGACAAATCGAGCGGTACCGGGACATACAGTCCGTGCCCAACCCGCCGGAGCCATCCCTGCTTGCGCCAGCGCGACAATAGCTGAGCGGCACGACGTCGATCGATCCCGAGCGTCTTTGCAACGGTATCGACCGATACCACTTCCCTGGCGGCACGAAGCACGGCGGACAGCCGCTCACGCGAGGCCGGCAGAGGACTATCTTCCAGGGCCATGCTGTATTGTATAGCACGAAGTTCTCGCTTATTGCAAACTTCATGCTTAATAGTATAGCTGTGACCATCTGCGTGCTGCGTCAAGCCATTGATCCACAGGGGCACTCCTGGAATTGACCGTGAGAAGTGACAAGGCAGCGTTGAGATTCAGCGACTGCCAGCCGGGCTGGCTGGACGTCGCCTTTACTACGAGTTCGCGGCGTTTCGATCGTGATCACGGAGTGGCGCGACCAGCTTGGTTGTCCGCCGACTCACCCGCACCTGGCCTTCGTCTTGCTCAATGTTCTCACGGATTCACGAGCGCTGGAAGAGTAAGGCAGTGTGCATAAATAACTGTTTCACTTTGCCCGGCGTTTGTGCTAGTGTGGGTCGATGGCCGGGGAAGAAGGTATCCAGCGGCGTTTTGAAGACTTGTCGCCCGTTCTGAGCGAACAGGGACTTCGCCGCTTTGCGGCCACCGAAGCGCGGGCCTACGGGCATGGCGGGGTGAGTGCGGTTTCAAGAATTACCGGGCTGGCTCGCAGCACGATAGGCCGTGGAGTGCGGGAGATTGAGGAAAACCTGCCCGTGCAGACCGGGCGTGTGCGCAGGCCGGGTGGGGGCCGCAAAGCCAAGCAGGCAGAGGATTCCACGCTGCTCTCCGATCTCCAACGCGTCGTGGAACCGGCGACGCGTGGCGATCCCATGCGGACGTTGCAGTGGACCTCGAAAAGTCTACGGCGCTTGTCCGCCGCATTGCACGAGGACGGCCATTCGGTTTGCCCACACGTGATTGCGGACTGCCTGCGTAAGCTAGGATACAGCTTGCAGGCGAATCGCAAGACCCAGGAAGGCAGCGGCCACATGGACCGGGATGCGCAGTTTCAATACATCGACGATCAAGCCACGGCGTTTCTGGCGGCCGGCGAACCAGTGATTTCGGTGGACACGAAAAAGAAGGAACTGGTAGGAAATTTCAAGAATAACGGGCGCGAATGGCGCCCCCACGCTTCTCCGGAAGCGGTCAACGTGCACGATTTCATCGATCCCAAACTCGGGCGGGCGATTCCGTACGGGGTCTACGATATCGGCGATAACAAGGGCTGGGTGAGCGTGGGCACCGATCACGACACCGCCAGTTTCGCGGTCCACGCCATCCACCGCTGGTGGCTGACCATGGGGCGCGATCGCTATCCGAAAGCCACGCGCCTGCTGGTGACCGCCGATGGAGGCGGCAGCAATGGATATCGTGTCCGCCTCTGGAAAATAGAGTTGCAAGAGCTAGCCAACACGTTGCGCCTGCCCATCACCGTGTGCCATCTGCCGCCGGGCACCAGCAAGTGGAACAAGATCGAACATCGGCTCTTTTCCTTCATCACCATCAACTGGCGCGGCAAGCCCTTGCGCAGTTTCAAAACCGTTGTGCAACTGATCGCGGCCACGACGACTACCACCGGACTTACCGTGCGCGCCGAGTTGGACGAAGGCAAGTATCCCAAGGGCATCAAAATCTCCGACGCCAAACTCGCCGCCATCAACTTGGCGCGGCATCCCTTCCACGGGGACTGGAACTACACGATTGCGCCACAGCCAACATGAAGCGTTTATTTATGCACAATGCCTAAGCAGCGCACCGCAGACCTTACACTGTGCCGTCATGTTGCGGTTCCTCGGCCGGTGCCGTTTCAGTCTTGCCGTAGTCGATGAACTCCTGGATGAACGTCCGCACCTGCTCCTCGTAGGGGCTTAGCAACATCCACAGGTCGGCCTGCGACCGGAGCGCTCCCAGAATCCCTTCCACTCCATGACCTGCTGCCTGCTTGTATCGATCCTCGCCCAGGAAGGTCACCAGGCCCGAGGCGAACTCATCACCGCTCTGCCCCTGCATGATGGCTTTCATCAGGTAGGGCTTGAGTTCAAGGAAAAGGCTGTTGAGATCGGGCTCAGGCATGGTCGCTCCTTGTGTCGGTGGGAGATAGCCGGGTTGCGCGGGAAATGCGGCTGGGGCTACCTGCTGAGGCATCATCGCCTTCATCGCCACGAAGCCCTGCACCAGTTGAGGCAGGGCACTGACAAAACCGAGAAGGGCCTCACCCCAGTTGATGCCGCCGCCGGATGCCGCTGGATTCGCATGACGTGTTCGCCGCTCGATCAGATCCGCAATCCGCGTATAGGTTTCGAGAGGGTCCTTCTCTTGCGGCCCCTCGTTCGCCCGGATGAACTCCAGGAGCTTCATCGCCTGTGCAGTGGGATCAGGCGGCGGCGGAGGAGTCGGCATCAGTTTGAGCATCTGCATTGCGATGGCAAACGGGTCTTGAGGCGGCGGCGGCGGTGGCGGAGCCTGCTCCCGTTCCATCACGCGGTCCACAACAGAGGTTAGGGTCCGCGCCAGTTCGGCAGTCGCCGACTGGCCGTTGTCATGCGCTGGCATCGAGGTGTCCTTCCACTTTCCGCGGGCTCTCAGCCCATCGATGTAGCTCTTGTTCGCATCGGCGCCTTCCACTACCTCTTCCAGAGGCACCACTGGATCGAACATCGGATCGGCGTCTACAGCGGTTACGCCCCGGCCGCCGACAAGAACGACCCCGCCAACTATG
>PNKE01000010.1 GCA_013822245.1 Candidatus Solibacter sp. | reverse complement strand
CCGATGAGGATTCGCCATCTATTCGCCAATAACCCCCCCCTCCATCCCAACCCCCATCCCGCCACCCCCACCCCCCGTCCGCCCGTTCACCCCCCGCACGACTCAACCTCCTCGAGGCCGCGCCCGCCGCGGGCGGGTCCCCTGCCACGGTACGCCGCCGTGAGTGTCATGTTGTGTCGCATTTGCTTTTCTCGGTGCAAGTTCCCCCGTCTGCCCCGGTATTCAGGTATTCTGTGAGCATTGAACCGGGTCTTCCTTTTTCTGTTTTTCACCGCGGCGGCAACTGCGCAGACCACGCTTTCGGACCACAACCTGAACGCCTGGTCCATGTATTTCGGCGATCACCAGATCGGGAAGAGCAAGTGGGGTGTCCACCTCGAGGGCCAGTGGCGCCGCGCCTCTGCCGGACTCGCCTGGCAGCAGTTGTTGTTGCGTCCCGGCGTGAACTACCAGTTGCACCCGCGGCTCCTGCTCACCGCCGGCTACGCCTTCATCGATACTCATCGATATGGCGGCTACCCCGTGCCAGCGAAGTTCCCCGAACACCGTTTCTTCCAGCAGGCGGCGTGGACTCAGCGGGCCGGCCGGCTCGATCTCCAGAGCCGCTTCCGTCTCGAGCAGCGTGAGATCGGGCAACCGGGCAACGCCGCCCGGCCGTGGCGTCACGAGAACCGCTTTCGCTACATGTTGCGCGCCAACGTTCCGCTCGGCCAGAGCAAGTACTACGTCGGGCTTTACAACGAACTGTTCGTCAACTGGGGGCGGAACGTGGTGGGCAACCATTTCGATCAGAACCGCGCCTATGTCGCCCTCGGCCGCAATCTCCCCCGCCAGACCCGCATCGAGATCGGATTCATGGAACAGACTCTGCAACGCCGCGGCGGCCTGATCTGGGAGCACAACCACACGCTGCAACTGGCCGTCTTCTCCCGGTTGCCGTTCCGCCGCAAGTAGCGTTGCTCAACGGCGTAAGCCCCCCAATGCCTGCGGACAACCTCTCAGGCAGCGTCCAGCGTGCGGCAGCCTGTCCCGGAACCCATGCCCCGCTTCAGGCTCATCTCGCATGAGAATCCATGCCCCGCTTCAGGCTCATCTCGCATGAGACAAGACTGGCCGCGCACCGGCGGGCCTCTCCGTGCGACACTGGTGAATTGGGGCCTCAGGCCGCACGAACCTGCCATGTGTACGCGCGGCGCCGCCCTCCTGGAGGTTCGTTTCCTTGGCTCATATTGAAGGCTGCAAACACTCGCTCGGCATCACGATCCCGGCCGCTGCCGTCGCCGCTGAAACCGAAGTTGTCCTGGACAAGGTCCAGCAAAAGGTCTCGTTGAAGGGCTTCCGCCCCGGCAAAGCTCCGCGCGGGCACGTCATGTCGCTCTACCGCGCCGAGATCCAGCGCGAGGTTCTCGAGAACCTCATCCCGAAGTTCATCGACGAGGCCTGCGAAAAGGAAGGCCTGCGAATGGTCTCACAGCCTGAGGTCAAGGATCTGCACTTCCATGAAGGCGAACCGGCCCATTTCAAGGCCGAGTTCGAGGTTTCGCCCGAATTCGACCTCGGCGAGTACCGCGGCCTCAACGTCGCCTACGCCGAACCCGCCGTCACCGATGCCGACATCGACGGGCGCCTCAACGAAATCCGCGATTCGCGCTCCGAACTGGTCAACGTCGATCCCCGCGAAGCTGCCGACGGCGACCACTGCCTGGTCTCACTCGAATCCATCTCCGGCATCGAGGGCCAGCCGATGAAGCAGGACGGCATCAACATCGAGATCGGCGGCAAGGAGACCATCAAGGAGTTCTCGGAGGTCCTGTGCGGCGCCATGCCGGGCGATGTCCGCGAGGCCGAAATCACCTACCCCGAGGACTACGCCGCCGAACGGCTGGCCGGCAAGACCGTCCGCTTCCGCATCGAGCTGAAGACCATCCGCGTCAAGGAACTGCCCGAACTCAACGACGATTTCGCCAGGGACCTCGGCGATTTTCAGACGCTGGACGAGGTCCGCGAAGAGGTCCGCAAGGCCATCTTCCGCGAGCGTGAGTACATCGCCCAGACCGAGGCCAAGAACGCCCTGGTCGACAAACTGGTGGACGCCCACGACTTCCCCGTCCCGCAGGTCTTTGTCGAGCGCCAGGTCGAGATCAACATCGAGAATCAGCTTCGCAACTTCGCCGCCCAGGGCCTGGACGTCTCCAAGATCCGGCTGGATTGGGACAAGATTAAGGGGACCCAGAGCGAAAAGGCCCGCCGCGATGTCCGCGCCTCTCTCATCCTCGAAAAGGTGGCCGACACCGAGTCGATCCACACCACCCAGGATGAACTCGATGGCGAAGTCAACCGCATCGCCCGCCAGCAGCGCGAACCCGTCGCCGCCGTCCGCCTGAAGATGCAAAAGGACGGCGCCCTGGGCCGTCTCGCCTCTCGCATCCGGACCGAAAAGACCCTCAACCTGCTGTTCGAGCAGGCCGTCAAGGTAGAGCCTGCCCCGAAGGCGGATTAGGCCGGCCCCCTGATTGACTTCCGCGTGCGGTAGCCTCATATAGAAGATGAGGCGCCGGGTAACTCCGTGCGCGAATCGGGGGATTGCATGGACGCTGACCGGTCTGAACGGATTCGAGCCATCTTCAGCGCCGCCGTGGTGCTGTCATCGCCTGCTCGCGAACAGTACCTCGCCGGCGCCTGTGGCGGAGACGCGCAGCTTCAGGCCGAAATCGAGGCCTATCTCGACGCTGCCGCCACCCAGGCCGCATCCAGCGCCGCCGCTCCCGCACAGCCGCGGGACCAGCAGCAAGCTTCTATCCGCCTTGGTCCCTACCGCATCGTCCGCGAACTCGGCCGCGGCGGCATGGGCGTCGTCTTTCTCGCCGTCCGCGACGACGGCGCGTTCCGTAAGAATGTCGCGCTCAAGCTGTTGATCCCCGACCAGAACGCCGCCCTGTTCGCCGGCCGTTTCCGCCAGGAACGCCAGGTCCTCGCCGGCCTTGAACATCCCAACATCGCCCGCATCCTCGACGGCGGCGACGCCCCCAACGGCGCCCCCTACTACGTCATGGAGTTCGTCGAAGGCGCGCCTCTGGACCGCTACTGCGACGACAACCGGCTTACCGTCGGCGAACGCGTCAAGCTGTTCCTCCAGGTCTGCGCGGCGGTCCAGTACCTGCACGAGAATCTGGTCATCCACCGCGACCTGAAACCGTCAAACATCCTGGTGGCCCCCGGGCCCACGGTGAAGCTGCTCGACTTCGGCATCGCCAAAATGACCGGCCCCGTCCAGGCCGATGTCACCTCGCCGCAAATGCGCTTCCTGACGCCCAACTACGCCAGCCCCGAACAGTACACCGGCGAGCCATGCACCCGCGCTTCCGACATCTACTCGCTCGGCGTCATCCTCTACGTCATGCTGGCCGGCAAGCTGCCTGGCCCGCACGACCTCACCGCGCCCTCCACCAACATCCGCGAGGACATCCAGCGCACCCCCGAAACCGTCCCCCAACTCCGCGCGCGCCTCCGCGGCGACCTCGACCACATCGTCCTCAAAGCCCTCCAACGCAATCCCGCCAACCGCTATGCGAGCGCGGCCGAACTTGCCGCCGACATCCAGCGCTTTCTCGACGGCCGCCCCATCATCGCCCGCACAACGCCGCCTCACGAACGGCTCGCCAAATGGTCCCGGCGTAACAAGCCGCTTGCCGCCGCCGCCGCCGTTGCCGTCCTCGGCCTCCTCGCCGGCGCCGCATGGTTCGCTCTACGGCCCGGCGCGGCCCCGCGGCCGCCGGCTCAAGCCGGGGTCGTCAAGCAGGCCCAGCCCGCGCCCGCTCAGCCTTCGGCTCAGCCGCCATCGCAAACTGAAACTCCGGCCCAGACCGCCGAAACGCAGCCCGCGCAATCGCAGGCCTCAACGGGCGGACAGAGCTCCCTTTCGCAGCCCGCTCTGGCATCCGCGGTAGCAACCGGGCCACCCGCGGGTCCTTCGCGGCCTTCCGCTCAACGCAACCCGGCCAGCCAGGCGCAATCTACCCCCGCCGAACCGGTCCGCGATGTCCGGCCCCAGGTCCAGGCCCCCCCAATTCAGCAGGCCCCGCCGCCGGAACTGCGTGAAAAACTGCTCCGCATCGCCGGACGTGTCCGCCAGGCGAATTCGATCTTCGAACAGATGCAGAAAGACCTTTCGGCCCGCGGCCTGAGCCCGAATTCAGAGATCACTTCCGCCCACCAGCAGATGAAGATGTTCTTCGACATGGCGCAGGGTGATATGAACGGCGGCAATTTCGACAGTGCCGCCGGCTCGCTCGACCGCGCCGAGGCCTTCGCCGGCCGCATCCTCAAGGCCGGCGGCCGATGAGATATCAAATGGAGAGGCTCTCTATGACACCCCGAACGTTGACCGCATTGCTGACGCTCTTCAGTTTCGCCGCGTTTGGCCAGGCGCCGCCCAGGACCCCAGCCCCGGCGAAGAACACGGCGGCGCCGAAGAAGGCCGCCGTGAGGCCGCTCGACCAGATCAAGAAGATGGTTCAAATGAAACTGCCCGATCAGGCCATCCTCAACCAGATCAACTCCTTCGGCCCGGCGCTGAAAGCGACGCCCGACGATCTGATCGCCCTCAGGCAACTCGGCGCCTCGGACGCCGTCATCGTCGCCTTCTCCGGCGGCGGCGCTCCCGCTCCGGCGCCTTCGTCTCCGGCTGCCGCTCCCTCGGCCGCGGCGGCAAACCCGACCTGGAACTCTGACCTCTCCGCCATTCCCTGCACGCCCGCGGCTTCCTCCGCCAAGCGCATTCTGGCCATCGACGAGTTCGACTACGGCACGGTGAAGTCCACGGCCCAGGCCATCTTCGGCACCCACGTTGACCTCGGCAAGGGCATCCAGGCGCTGCTGATGAAGCGCATCGCCGAATCCGGCCAGTTCCGCGTCGTCGAACGCCGCAACCTGAGCAAACTCCTCGCCGAGCAGGATCTCGGCGCCAGCAACCGCGCCCGGCAGGCGCCCAACGCCCGCATCGGCCGCATCATCGGCGCCGACGCTATCCTCATGGGGACCATCACCATCTTCGGCCGCGACGACAAACGCCGCGGCGTCGATCTCGGCGGCTACGCGCCCAAAGTCCTCGGCCGCACCCGCGTCGGCGCGGGCGAAAGCACCGCCGTCGTCGCCGTCAGCTACCGCCTCGTCGACGCCGAAACCAGCGAGGTCATCGATCAGGGCGAGGCCCGCGGCGAGTCGAGGCGCAAAGCTACCTCCCTTGCTATCGCCGGAGCCGGTTCGCGCGGCGGCGGCTTCGGCTCCACTGACTTGACCAGCACCAACTTCGCCGCCACCATCGTCGGCGAGGCCACCACCGAGTGCATCGATAAAGTCGCCTCATCGGCCAATGCCCGCGCCTCCGGAGTCCAGGCCCGCAGCCTCGAAATCGAGGCCCGCATCGCCGACGTCAGCGGCGACCGCATCTACCTCGCCGCCGGCGGGGTGAACGGCGTCTCCAATTGCGACCGCTTTGACGTCTACCGCGTCCGCCGCGAGATCCTCGACCCCACCACCAAGGAGGTGATCGACTACGACCTTGAACGCGTCGGCCAGCTCCTGATTACCGAAGTCCGCGAGCGCGTCGCCGTCGGCGCCTACAACGGCGTTGCGCCGCCCGAGCCGAAGATGCTCGCCAGGAAGGTCTTGCAGTAGCCCGGAGATCAACTCGTCCGGAAGGAGGATGGTTATGCGTTCGATCCTGGCCGTTTGGCTCTTCGCCCCCGTTTGCCTCGCGCAATCCCAGTCTGCCTCCAGCCTCCTCGACCGGCTTGAATCCCGGCGGAGCCAGGTGGCGGCCGCCGACATCGGAACCCTCACCCGGGCCTTGCAGGCCGAACTCGGCCAGGGCAGCCAGATCGGTCCACAGCACCGTCTGCTGATCGGCCGGGCGTCGAATTTTCTCGCCGGCGTGCAGGCCAACCCTCAGCTCGACCCATCGGTCGGCATCGCCGCCGCTGGAGCATGGCAGCGCATGGCCATGGCCCTGGACTCTCCCGAAGCCGGCCTCGCCGCCGATCCCTCCGGCGCTCTGCTCGGCTACCGCAACGCTTACCTCCTTTACTCCCGCTACGGCGGCCAGGGCGGCGATATCGGCTTCCTCGGCGGACGCATCCGCGCCCTCGGCGGATCCATGCCCGGTTGGATCAACATCGGCGTTCAACCTCAGGAAAGCCCGTCACAGAACGAATGGGGCGGCATGCCGCTGCGCCCGTCCACCAACGCGCCGTCGGGCCCGCTCGCCCAGATGCCCCCGTTCCCGAAGGTCGATCCGCTCTCGCTGTCGCCCGAATCGGCCAAAATCTACCGCACTCTCGAAGAACGCTACACCAGCGTCGCCGCCAGCGTCTACACCGCCCGGTCGTCCACCGAGGCCATCCGTCTATCCGTCCAGGGCCGCGGTCTCGCCATCCATCCCGATACCGAGCAGATGCTCGTCCGCATGGACCTGTCAATGAATATGGCGCTCAAAGCCATCGAATCCCAGCGCTGGGACGACGCCGGCAAGCACCTCGACGCCGCCGCCGAATACGCCTCGCGCCTTCTCAAAATCGGCGGCCGCTAACTCACCGCCGTCTCTGCTCCCCATCCGCCCGTGCCTTCGATCATGTGGCGGATGACGCACACCGTCACCTCGGGGCTTTCCTCGGTCAACTGCGCCGAGAACTCGGCCCATTTGCCGTCCGCGGTCTCCACTTGCAGCAACTCCAGCACATTCGTGCCGTCGAAGGTTCCGACATCCCGCCGCTCAAATGAGATCTGCACCGACTCCGGGTCCAGTCCCTCCGCCGCCAGCGCCGCCCTGAGTTTCGCCAGACTGCGGTCGGCCAGTTGAATGCTCTCCGCCGCTTCCCTCGGCCCGCTCACATCCGCCACCGCCTCGCCCGTTCCAATCTGGGTCAACTGCTCGTAGGAATGTACCACTGTGGAACCGCCAAACACGCCGAGCCTCGCCGCCTTCGCGCTGGGCCAAGCCGCCAGAGCATCCGGTCTGGCGGCCATCGACTCATCGATAAATTGTTGAAATCGTTCGGCTTGCTCTGCGAACGCAGAACTCCGCCCCGGCTGCCGTGCATTTTCGAGAAACTCGCCCAGCGACGTTCCGCTGGCACTGGTCGTTGTCATGGCTCGCGAACTCCTGCGCCAGACAGTGCAAACCCAATGCCAAACCAGCCGGTCTACTGCTGCTTCGGCCGCAGGGCCTCGGGCATCTGGTCCAAGACTTCCTTCTGCACTTCGAAATGCAGGGGGATCTCGACCCGCTGGCCCGTCGGCGATACCAGGATGACGATGGCCTGGCTGGGCTTCAGCGTGTCGTTCTCCGGTTTGTAGTCCACCTTCAGGACCGCCTTTGCGGAGGCGTTCAACGTGGTCTCGGACAGCGTCACCTGCAAGCCCTGGACGCGCGGCGAAACCAGTTTCAGATCCACCGGCCCTTGCAGCGCGTTCTCCACCTCGGTCTGATCGCCCGACGCCGCATACCCTTTCACGCGCAACGACTTGCGCGACACCCGCACAGCGTTCATCACGAACGGCTTATCCACCTTTTTCATGTCCGGCGGCCCGGAGCCAGTCCCCGGCAGCCCCGGACCCGCCGAGAACTTGCCGAACGGCGTATCTTTCGGACCCGGTTCAGATTCAGGCATGTGATTGCACCACCCGCCCCCCTCCAGCCGCCACTCCGACGGCAGCCGCGACTTCACCTGCAAGTTGCCCATCGGCGTCATCACGTTCGACCCGAGAACGATCGACACCGTCGCCTTCCCGCCCCCTTCGCCCATCTTCACCTCGGCCACCTCGGCGCTCAGCCACTTCTTCTTCTCGCTCAGGTAGTACGCCTCCTGGCTGGATTCGCAGACCAGCCTTTCGGCCGCCCTGAATTTGCCCTCCATCTGGAGCTTGTAGAACTCCCCCGCCCTGCTGGCGACGGTCTCCTCCACGCTGCCCGGCGCCGGGGCCTGGGCGAACAGGGGCAACATTGCGGCTGCGATGAACAAAATCGTACGGATCATGGCTGTCTTAACTTAATGACGTCTGTGGGCGGCTGAAAGTTTGAGAACTCTATTGCCAGAATATCATCCGCGCCCCGCGCCCTTCAGCGCATCCCGGTCTTGCCGGCCGCAACGCTGCGCTCATCCAGCCGCGTCAACCGCCGCTCGGCCTCCGGCGGCAGCAGCCGCGTGTGCGCCACTTCGGCCAGGCAATTCGGGATCGCCCATAGCGGTTCATCCGTAGTCATCCAATCCACGGCATCGAAACGCTTCAGATTCACCGGCCGCGTCGAATAGGCCCGCAACGTCCGCTCGCCGCTCAGGTTGTAATAGTGCTCGAAGTAGCTCATCACCAGTTCGCGCAGCGTCCTGTACACCGGCTCCCGGTACCTCAGCCCGGCATAATTCGACTTCGCCGCCGCCCCCCAAAGCCCTTCCTTTGACCGGAACAGCGCCAGCACGTGGTCGTCGTCGCGCACCGATTCCAGATCCAGAATCAACGGCTCATGGCCCAACACCCGCAACGCCGCCGCCGCCAGCAGCGCTCCGCCCATGCAGTGCGCCACTCCCGCCTCCAGCGTCAGCCTCGGCGACCTGCACCGCGGCCCGTCCGGCTCCAGATCGTACTGGATCTCTTCATCCAGGTGGCGCTGCACCCCGTCCGGCGTCTTCATCGCCTGGTAGCGCTTCAATTCATCCCGCGTCAGTCCCCACGGGCCGCGCCCCTTGTGTCTTGCTCCCATCTGCTCGCCTCGCGCTGATTCTATGGGACTGCCTTCGCACTGAAAACAACCGGCGTCCAGCAGTCCGGCTGGTGCGTGTCATAGATCCCGTGCGGCGTCCAGCACCATGCCGGATGCGGCTGGACCTCCCTGCCCCCCGCCATCAACTTCTCGAACCGGCCCAAAAAGAACCGCCAGATGTCGCCGTCCTTCGGCGGCAGCGGACGACCCGCGGCCAGGTGCTTCATCCCCGCCCACGGGAAACGCGCCTCGGCCGACCAACCGCGAGACAGCTTCATCCTGTCGTTCAAATGACCATCCACTTCCACCGCCGTCTCCAGCCCCGCGAAATCATAGTCCAGAAACGCCCACCGCGCCCCCCGCGGATGCGTGCCCCGCCAGAAGGTCGCGCCGGATCGGTCCCCGTCGCCGCCAAACGACAGCGCATCGCGCCCGGTCAGGCTGAACTCCCCGGCGTCAAACTTCCCGTACGCGTCCTTCCAGATGAAAAACACCTCGTACACCGTGTTCGCGGCATTGATCTCAAACTCGTAATACGCATCACCGCCGTCGATAAACAGCTCGAAGTCGCTCTCGAGGAAGATCAGCGAGTCGCGTTCGGTCTTCCGGGCTTCGATGCAGGGCGACTCGCCCCAGAACTTCACATAGAGGTTCTCGTCGTCCCAGAGCATCGCCGCCCGGGTGTCAAACCACGCCGGTTCTCCGGAAACCATATCGACGAAACGCGGCGAGCGCGGAGCCTTTGCCCAGTCCGGCTTGCCCGGCGTACGGTGGCAGCTATAAACAGGTGTCATAAGTGAACTCGTCGCCCCCCTATCTGTCCAGCCGCAGCGCGCTCTTCTTCGACGCATTGTCCGGATACAGCCGCTCCCACGAACCATACGCCGGATTCGGCAGAATGAACCAGCGGTCGCCGAACCAGCGCTGGTAGCGCGTCAGCGCCTCGTCGCGCGCCTTGGCGTCGCGGGCGACCGTGAAGAAATCGCCGATGTCGTCGCCGATCAACAGCAGGACGCGGTGCCCGGCGCTGGCCCTGTACCGCCGCGCCGACTTGTCCGAACTATCCTCATTCGACGCCTTGCACATCAGCGTGTCGTTCCGCCCCAGCAACCCGTGCCGCCTCAGCACCACCACCGTCGGGTCCGTCTCCGCCGCCGTGCAGACGCGGTTTGAAACATAGATCCGCCTCACGCCATGGAACGCCGCCGCGTTCAGGAAATCCGCCGCGCCGGGCAGCAGCTCCGCCTTCGCCTCGGCCACCCACGCCGTCCACGAAGCGCCGTCAAACGCGGTCCCGTCAACGATCTGCCTCGCCTGATACGGCGAGTTGTCCAACACCGTCTCGTCCAGATCCAAAATCACCGCCGGCGGCTTGGCCGCGAATTCGCCCGATTGTTCGATCGCCGCCGTCCAATTGGGCATCGCCAGCGCCTTCAGCATCGCCTGTTCGGCCGAGCGGTAGGTCTGCGTCGTGGCCGCGCGATACTCGATGGCCCGCTGCATCCAGACGACGGAATTCATCAGATCCTGCGCCGGAGCCAGTGCAACGCCAAGCAGCAGCAGAACCATCGAGCGAATTGTGATGGTCACGAAGTCCTCCGGACTCCCATCATAAGATGGGACATGGCCCAAAAGCGAGAGATGCCGGCGCCCGAAATCGCCGCCAGTTCATGGTTGAACACGGCCGAACCGCTCAGCCTCGAAACGCTCCGCGGCCGCGTGGCCGCCATCTTCGCTTTCCAGCGCAAATGCGAGGGCTGCATCCAGTTGTCGCTGCCGCAGGCGCGCGAACTTTGGGAGTCGTTCGACCGCGCCGACCTCATCGTCATCGGACTGCACTGCCCGTTCGAATCGTCATCGAGTTCGGACAAAGAGGCGCTGCGGCGGTTCCTCGACGAGCACAACCTGAAATTCCCCGTCGCCATGGACGCCGCCGGCGAAAGCTGGCAGCCCGAGACCTTTTCCCGTTACGCCATGCAGGGCACGCCCACCCTCGTCCTGATCGGCCGTAATGGGACCCGCCGCATGCAGCGCATGGGCCATGTCTCAGACATCCTGCTCGGCGCCGCCATCCAGGAATTGATCGACGAGCCGGCCTGATGCGGCGCTACTTCACCGGCCAGTAAACCCGCGTCTCCCACTTCTCCGGATCCGGCTCCGCGCCTGGGTCGGTCACGTATTCTTCCCAGCACAGCCCGGCCGTCTCCAACCTTTCACGACGGACGAATTCGCCCAGCGCGAAGTGGGCGTCGCCCAGCGTCGAATAGTCGCCGAAATGCGAGACCATCACCGCCCGGCAGGCATCCAGCGCCACACCGCCGCTCCCCCCGCTCCCCTCAACCGTCAGGCAGGCTTCAATCTCAATCGACCCGTCCGCCTGCGTCGCCCCGTACCGCGTGAACGGCGCGCCCTTGGGCGTCAACCCAAGCCCAGCCGCCCGCGCGCACAGTTCCGGAAAAAGCCTGGAAAGAACTTCGCCAAGCTCCTCCATCGTGGTCGTGGCAGTCAAGACGAGCGCCGTCCGCGCCGCAACCTCGACCACCGCGATGTCCGGCAACATCTACGCCCTCCAGTTCACGCCCGCGCCCAGCGTCTTCTTGGCGTACTCCAGTGACCGTTCCAGATCGAGCTTCTGCTGCACCTTCAGCGCCGCCGTAAATTCAGGGACCTTCCCGCCCGGCGCGTCGGCGATGATCATCGGCTTCATCAGCGGCGAGCCCTGCTTCACCAGCGCCACGAACCGCGCAAATTCCGACGCCCGCGCCTTCGGGAACCCCTTCCAGAAGCTCTCTTCGAGATACGGCACGATCCGCGGCGGCCGTCCGGTGATGATCTCCAGGTGCATCGGCGCCGCCGGGCACAGCTTCATGTGCTGTTCGACGATGCGATTGAAATTGACAGACCCGTCGCCCAGCGCCGTCCAGTGCGCCGCGCAGCCGCTCGGATGCGCGAACAGCGCCGTGTCGCGGACATGCGTCGTCACCGTCACCGGGCCGAGCACTTCCATGGTGACCTCAGGGTGCTCGACGCACCAGATCGGGTTGCCCGTATCCAGACACGCGCCCACGTACGACTTGCCGGCCTCTTCGATAATCGTCCGCGCCTCCCAGGCCTGCAAATCGCCCGAGTGGTTCTCGATGGCGATCTTCACGCCCGTTGCCTCGGCCGCGCCCTTGGCCGCCCGGAACACCTTGATCGTGTCCTCCATGTGCTGCTCGATCGGCGTTGCGTCGTAGCGGTCTGGCGAGTCGCCCAGGTAGCAGCGCAGCGTGCGCGCCCCCACCGCCCTGGCCGCCTCAAGCGCCCGCCGAAGATGCGCCGCCGGATCTTCCTTCAACCTGTACGCCCGCGCCGACGGGCAGATGCAGCCCGTGCCGGCGTCGATCACGATATTGGCCGCCCTGGCCTGGTCGCGGATCTTCGCCAGATACGGTGCGTCGAGCGATTCGAAATCGCCCAGCGACGAAATCTGGATCGCGTCCAGCTTCAGCGATGCGGCGAATTCAAGATGGCGCGGCGCCTTCCAGTCCCACGCCCGGATCGAGTACGTGTCGTAGCCGAGCATCAGGCCCGGCGCGGCTGCGCGAAGCCGTGCAGCGGCCGAGGCGAAGCCCATCAGAGAAAAAGTTCGCCGGGTCATCTCTAAGACGTTATCTCAAACTCGCCCGGCGCGTTCGCCCATCACCACTCGGCGTAGGGCGTGCCTTCAAGCGAAGACTTGTCTGACTTCGACTTGATGTCATAGATTCCCGGCTCGGTCTGGTTCACCGACGTCACCGCGTCTTCCATCTCGATCATCCAGTCGGACTGGCCCGTCATCGGGTCGACTGGAATCTGGCGCAGGTAGCCCGCCGAAACCAGGTCCTGCAACGACTGCGGCGCCTTGGCCTTGTCGTAGGTGTATTCGTCGATCACCGTCCGCAACGTGAACAGGTTCTGCCTCAGCACGCTCTCCTTGGCCCGGACCACCGACTTCTGATACATCGGCACGGCCACGGCCACCAGAATGCTGATCACCGCCATGACGATCATCAGCTCGATCATCGTGAAGCCGATGCTGCGTCTACCAGTCCGAGTACGGTGTGCCATCTCCGGCCCTTTCCATGGTCTTTGAGAAGACGTCGAAGACGTTCTGCCCGCCCCAGGCGATCGATTGCGGATCGTCCTGTGTCGCCCTCATGCCCCATTCGCGCATGCCCGTGAACGGATCGCGCGGGATGCGGCGCAGGAAGCGGATCTTCTTGCCCGTGGCGTCGTTGGCCATCTTGACGCCTTCCACGAGGATTTCAATTGTCTCGGGATAACAGTCCGTGCCGATCTTCGGCGGGCCGAGCAAGCCCTGGTCGCAGGCGTCCTTGTACTTGTCGATGGCCGTCCGCAGTTCCCTCAGCGAGTGGCGCAGTTCGCGCTCATGCTCGCGGCGCACCTTGTAACGCGCCAACGGCACCGACAGCGCCGTCAGCAGCGTCAGGATGGTGAACGCCACAATCATTTCGACGAGCGTTATTCCGCGTTGTCCTCGCCTGCGCATGACCCTACTTCACGTTGATGGTGATCGGCTTGGGCGGCGCGGCAATGGTCTGGAGTTTGGCGTCGCGCAGCGTCAACTCGTTGAACGTCACCTCAGTCGCGCCCGGCGCGATGGCCTGGAACAGCAGCGTCACCAGCGTGCCCGAACCCGATACGCCGCCAGAGCCGGCCACCCGGTTCAGCGACACGATCGCCCCGCCGGGATCTTCGGTGACCGTCTTTTCAAACGTCACCTGCGCTCCGTCCTGCGCCAGAAACGCTCCTCGCCGGACATCCATCAGCTTCAGCACCTTGCCGTTGTAGCCGATCCTCATCGGCGCCGCGAACAGGTCTTCCACCGTCTCCACGTTCACGTTCACCGTCACCAGCGAATTCGCCGCCGGCTGCGTCGTCGATGCCGTCATCACCACCCGCGGACCCGCTTCGCCAGCGCCCGGACGCGCCAACCCTGGGATGCCCGATGGCAACCCTGCAATCGCCGGTACCGGCTGCGACGGCGCGGTCTCGGCCGGCGGCGCCGGTGGCGCTCCAGCCGCCGGATCGTTCGCCGCCGTCGCCGGCGTTTCAAACGGATTGCCCGCCGGCAGCTTCGGCGATGCCGCCGGTTGCGCGGCAGGCTCTGCCGGGACCTGCGGCTTTGCCGGAGCCGGCGTTGGAGCCGGATCGGCGGCCTCTTCCCGGCTGCGGTACTTCACCTTGAAGATCGTATCGGTGCCCGTGGCCACGCCCCTCAGGTTCTCGGGCGAAATCTCCGGCGCCCGCACGATATGCGGAACCAGCACCACCAGCAGGTCGGCGTCGTTGGCCTCCACCTTCTCCGACGACAGCCACCGCCCAATCACCGGAATGTGCATCAGTCCCGGAATCCCCGTCCGCGTCACCCGTTCCGATGCCTGCATCAGGCCGCCGATCATGGTCGCCTCACCCTCGCGGATGCGGATGATGTGCGACACCTTGCGCTGACCGATCACCGGCTGTTCCAGCCCGCCGACGTTGATGCGTTCCTTGATCGACGAAATCTCAAGTTCGATCTGCATCGAGATCTCTTCCGAACCATGGATGCGCGGCGTCACGTCCACATTCACGCCCACCTCGGCGAAGTTGAACTGCGTCGACACCAGCGGACTCACGCCCGCGCCGCCCACGCCCAGGCCCGATTGAAACGAGCCAGTCGCATACGGATACCGGTCGCCGAGCCGCAACGCCGCCTTCTGCCCGTCCGTCGCCCTCACCTGCGGGGCCTGCAAAACCTTCGCGTAGCCGCGCGACAGAATCGCCGTCAACTGCCCGCTCGGCAGCGTCACCGTCCAGTCGCTGCTGCGGATCGTGCCCAACTGGTTCAGCCTCAGCGATTCGCTCCCCTTCGCCGGCGAGACCGGCAGCGAAATCCCCGGCCCGCCGCCCATGATCGGCGTCAGCGCCCAATCCCGTGTCCGGCTGCGGCTGGCTTCCATCACCAGCACATCCACCACCACCTCCGGCTTCGGCTTGTCGATGTCCATCAGGACCTTCTCGGCCAGCGCGATCTGGTCGGCCGTGCCGCGCACCACCAGCGCGCTCTGCGAGTTGAACGGAAACACCTTGCGTACGTCGGTCACCGTCCTCATCGCCGTCATCGCTTCCTGCAACTCCTGCGGGCTGGTGATGTTTTGCAGGTAAAAAACCCGCGTCACGTGCTCTTCATAGTCCCGGCGCTTCGTCGCGTTGTCGTTGGTGACGAAGATGGCGTTGTCCGACAGCGGCTTCCAATAGGTCTTGGTGAGGATGGCGACGTAGTCCAGCGCCTGCTCAAGCGTTGAGTTATTCAGATCCATCGAATGGCGCTTCGGCGAGTCGGTGAACTCGCCGTCGAACAGCACATTCACCCCGGTCAGCTTGCCAAGCGTCTCAAACAGAACCTTCACCGGCTGGTTCGCCATCTTCAGGTTCCTGACGCTGCCGGTTAGCGGCCGAAGTGCCGGGGCCGATTCCATCGACGCCGCCCGCTCCTCGGCTTCCCGCCTGGCCGACTGAGCCGGCGTCAGCCCGCGCAACTCGGCGTTGTCTTCGGGCTTGCCCTCCCGCTTGTTCTTCTCCCGCTGGATCATCTGATAGGTCCGCCGCAGCTCGGTCTCCGAGATCGACGAAGCCGGATCGATGGCAAAGGCCCGGCGGAACTCTTCCATCGCCTCTTCCAGCTTGCCCTCCTTGCGCAGCTTCTGGCCGAGGTCCACATGCATCTGCCCGGCCTGGAACCGCACCCGGTGGACCGCCATCTGATACGACGTATCCATCGGATCCTGTTGCAGCGCCTTCTCATAAAGGTCCAGCGCTTCGTCCCATTTCTTCATCGCCTCGGCCTTGCGGCCGTCCTCAAGAAAGCGGTCGCCTTTCTTGTTGCCGGCCCAGGCGGCGGTCGCGATCAACGAAACGGCCACGATGAGGATCGTTAACCTGTTCCAGATCAATGCTTTAGAGTGACTATTGCGTGTCATGCGTGCTACACTCGAAACATGCGGATGCGCCAAACCAGGCGCGGAGTCCGCTCTAAACTCCTGACGATGCGCATCGTCCAGGCGTGGAAGCTGGAATTGGATTCCTATGAGCGCAGATAAGAAAGACGGCGGATCGAAGATGGTCACCGAGAACCGGAAGGCCTTTCACGAGTACTTCATTCTCGATCGTTTCGAGACCGGCATCGTCCTCACCGGCACCGAGATCAAAGCAGCCCGCGAGGGCAAGGTTCAACTCCGCGACGCCTATGCCGAAATCGTCCAGGGCGAGGTCTGGCTCCGCAACGCCCACTTCTCGCCCTACTCCCACGGCAACATCTGGAACCACGAGCCCACCAAGAAACGCAAGCTCCTCATGCGTAAGGCCGAGATCCGTAAACTCACCGGCAAGACCGTCGAAAAAGGCCTGACGCTCGTCCCGCTGAAGATGTATCTCAAAAACGGCTGGCTCAAATGCGAGGTCGGCCTCTGCAAGGGCAAAAAGTCCCACGACAAACGCGATGCCATCGCCGAACGTGAACAGAACCTCGAAGCCAAACGCGCCATGAATGCCCGCAACACCCGCGCCCACGACAACTAATCAAAGACGGCTAAACAGAAACGACTCAACATGGAACTCAAGCTCATCACCACCCCCGCCGCCGAAATCCAGGCCGACTCCCTCGTCGCCATCTGCTTCAAGGACGGCGCCACTCTCCCGGCCCTGCCCGCCGCCGCCGCATCGCTCATCGCCGAATCCATCGCCGCCGGTGAATTCGACCCCAAGCCGCTCGAAACCATGCTCGTCCATCGTCCCGAGGGCCTCGCCGCCCGCCGCCTGCTCGTCTGCGGCGCGGGCGAGAAGGACAAACTCACCCCCGCCCTCGCCCGCAAAATCGCCGGCACGGCCCTCCGCGCGTTGAAGCCGTTGAAGCACCGTACCGTCGCCTTCTCCCTCGCTGCCGAACTCGCCACACCGGATTCCATCGAAGCCATCGCCTGCGGCGCCCTGCTCGCCGACTTCGAAACCGACCGCCTCAAGACCGACGAAAAGCTCCGCGAAAAGCACATCGACACCGTCCTGGTCAGCGTCCCCGAAATCACCCCCGCGCTCGAAGCGGCCTTCGCCAAAGGCCAGATCGTCGCCACCGCCCAGAACTTCACCCGCCACCTGGTCAACGAGCCATCCAACCTCATGACCCCGCCCAAGATGGCCGAGCACGCCCGCGCCATCGCCGCCGAAAACGGCCTCAAAATCGACATCCTCGACGAACCCCGCCTCCGCCAGCTCGGCTGCGGAGCGCTGCTCGGCGTCGCCCAGGGTTCCATCCAGCCGCCCTGCCTCATCCATCTCGAATACGTCCCCGAAACTTCCGCTGACAGTTCCGTCCACCTCGCCCTGGTCGGCAAGGGCGTCACCTTCGACACCGGCGGCGTCTCCATCAAGCCCTCCGACGGCATGGAGAAGATGAAATACGACATGGCCGGCGCGGCCTCGGTCCTGGGCGCGATGATCGCCATCGCCCAGTTGAAACCCGCCGTGCGCGTCTCCGCCTTTGCCCCCTGCGTCGAGAACATGGTCTCGAACAACGCCCAGCGGCCCGGCGACATCGTCCGCACCCTCAGCGGCAAGACCGTCGAAGTCCTCAATACCGACGCCGAAGGCCGCCTCATCCTGGCCGACGCCCTCACCTACGCCATCCGCCACTGCGGCGCCACCCATCTGGTCGATGCCGCCACCCTCACCGGCGCCGTCGTCGTCGCCCTCGGCCACATCCACGCCGGCCTGTTCGTCAACAATGACGGCTTGAAGGACTCCATCCTCGCCGCCGCCAAGACCGCCGGCGAGAGCTTCTGGCAACTCCCCCTCGACGACGACTACAACGACTATCTGAAATCCCCCGCCGCCGACCTGCCCAACATCGGCGGCCGTTGGGGCGGCGCCGTCACCGCCGCCAAATTCATCGAGGCCTTCGCCGAATCCAAGCCCTGGGCCCATCTCGATATCGCCGGCACGGCCTGGCTCGAAGAAGACAAACCGTTCCTGGCCAAGGGACCATCCGGACTCCCCGTCCGCACCTTCGTCGAACTCGCCCTCGCGTTCGGCCGCCGGTAAACGGCGGGCGCAAGCCGCACTCCGGTTAGTAAGCCGTGCCGCTAACAATCTGATTAGAAGCTGTTTATCTTACGGTTTCGCAATACCCCGCATGTGCGGTACGATCCCGTCATGCCAACCAGCCCTCTGGCCCGCCGCACTTTCCTGAAATCCACCGCCGGCGCTGCCGCCGTCTCGGCTCTCGCCCCCCGTGCATACTCGGCCAACGACAAGATTTCGATGGCCTTCATCGGCGCCGGCGTGATGGGTTCTGAAAACCTCAGCGTCGCCGCCGGACAGCCCGGCGTCGCCATCGCCGCGGTCTGCGACGTCTTCCAGCCCAATCTCGAACGCGCCGCCGCCATCGCCCGCCGCGCCGGCCATCAGCCCAAGGAGGTCCGCGACTTCCGCCACATCCTCGCCGACAAGTCCATCGACGCCATCTGCATCTCCACCCCAGACCACTGGCACCCCTACATGACCGTCGAAGGCTGCAAGGCCGGCAAGGACGTCTATGTCGAAAAGCCCGCCTGCGTCGCCGTCGACGAAGGCCGCGTCATGCTCGAAGCCGCCCGCAAGTACAACCGCGTCGTCCAGGCCGGCACCTGGCAGCGCTCCGGCGCGCACTTCCAGAAGGCCTGCGAAATCGTCTCTTCCGGCGAACTCGGCAAGATCGCCTTCGCCCGCAGTTGGATCTACAACAACCAACCCAAGAAGGGTATCGGCAACCCTGTCGAACAGCCTCCGCCGCCCGGCCTGGACTGGGACCTCTGGCAGGGCCCCGCGCGCCAGCGCCCCTTCAACCCCAACCGCTTCGGCGTCTATAAGGACACCTACTCCTACTTCCGTTTCTTCTGGGACTACGCCGGCGGCATCGTCACCGACTCCGGCATCCACATGATCGATATCGTCCAGATGGCCCTCGGCGACGCCATGCCCGGCGCCGTTGTCGCCCTCGGCGGCAAATACTGGCTCGAAGACGACAGCGAAACTCCGGACACCATGCAGGCCACCTTCGAATACCCCGGCCTGATCGGCTCATGGGAACACCGCTCCAACAACACCGAACTCGGCAAAAGCCGCCTCATGGGCATCAATTTTCATGGCTCCCGTGGTACGCTCTATGTGGACCGCGCCGTGATGCGCGTCACCCCGGAGGAGGGGTCCGGCCTGATACCTTTCGAGATGAAACGCGTCGCCGATCCTCACCCCCTCCACTGGATCAACTTCCTCGACTGCGTACGCACCCGGAAGCGCCCCAACAGCGACATCGAAACCTGCGTCAAGTCGTCGATCACCTCGATCCTCGGCAACCTCTCCATCCAGGCCGGCATGCGTCTCGACTGGGACCAGCAGGCCCAAACCGTCAAACAAGCCGCCGCCCGCCCGCTGCTCCGTCGCGAATACCGCCACCCCTGGAAACTGGAGGCATGATGAACCGCCGCAACTTCCTCGCCACCGCCGCCGCCCTTGCGCCGGCCTTCGCTAAACCCGCTTTCAACGCCGAAGTCGGTATCAACATCTACAGCCTCCGCAACGAGGCCGCAAAGGACCTGCCCGCAACCCTCGCCCTGATCTCAAAGCTCGGCTTCCGCAAGGTCGAGGCCGGCGATCTCTACGGCCGCACCACGGTCGATTTCCTGGGACTGCTCCGCGACAACGGCCTCCAGGCCGTCTCCATGGGCGCGTCCTGGAACGACCTCAAGAAGGACGCAGCCGCGGTCGGTGCGCGGGCCGGAGCCATCGGCGCAAGCTACGTCGTCTGCGGCACCATCCCCCATAGCGCCAAGCACCTCGCCGAATCCGACGTCCCGCCCGCCGCCGACGCCCTCAACGCCTGGGGCCGCGTTCTCTCCGAGCAAGGTCTCCGCCTCTGCTACCACACCCACGGCACTGAGTTCGACCCCTCGCCCGACGGCACCCGCTTCGACACCCTCCTCAAACTCACCGATCCCCAACATGTCGCCTACGAGATGGACATCTTCTGGATCGTCTACGGCTTCCAGGACCCTGCCGCCATGCTCGCCCGCTCCCCCGGCCGCTTCCCTCTCATGCACATCAAGGACATCCGCAAAGGCACCAAACTCGGCGGCTCGCCCGCCGACGTCCTCGAAGAGGAAAGCGTCCCGCTCGGCACCGGCATCGTCAATGTCGAAGCCGCGCTGCTCGCCGGCCAGCAGCACGGCGTACGGCATTTCTTTCTCGAGGAGGAGGCTGTCCCGGCGCTGCCCCAGATCCGCAAGAGCCTCCAGTATCTCAAGCGCCTCCGCGATTGACGCCCGCGCTCCGAAGCCCGCTCTCGCTGAAGTGATAAAATCTGCGCCATGAACCGGCGCGACCTCCTCAGACGCTCCTCCCAGGCGGCCATCGCCTGGACAGCCTCCTCGTACGCCCGCATCCTCGGCGCGAACGGCAAGATCCATCTCGGCCTCATCGGCGCCGGCGGCCGCGGACGCGGCGTCATGGGCACGTTCATCAAGACCAATCAGGTGAACGTCACCGCGGTCTGCGACGTCTTCTCCGAACGCGTCGACCAGGCCCAGACCGCCGCCCCCGGCGCCAAAGGCTTCGCGGACCACCGCAAACTGCTCGAATCGAAGACCGCCGACGCCGTCCTCATCGCCACCCCCGACCACTGGCACACCGAAATCGCCATCGACGCCCTCAATGCCGGCAAAGACGTCTACGTCGAGAAGCCCCTCACCCTCACCATCGAGGAAGGCCCGCGCATCGTCCGCGCCGCCCGCGTCAACAACCGCATCTGCCAGGTCGGCATGCAGCAACGCTCCGGCCAGCACTACATCCAGGCCCGCGAAGAGATCGTCAAGGCCGGCAAACTCGGCAAAATCACCCTCGCCCGCACCTGGTGGCACGGCAACGGCGCCCACCTCATGAAGGCCCCGCCGCGCATGGCCACCCTGCCCTCAAACCTCGATTGGGCGCGTTTCCTCGGCCCGGTGAAATGGCGCGACTACGACCCCCAGCAGTTCTGGAACTTCCGCGCCTACCTCGACTTCGGCGGCGGCCAGGTGACCGACCTCTTCACCCACTGGATCGACGTCGTCCACATGATGCTCGGCGAGGACAACCCCATCTCCGGCGTCGCCGCCGGCGGCGTCTACCATTACAAGGACGGCCGCACAGCCCCCGACACCGTCAACGTCCTGCTTGAATACCCCACCGGCTGGACCGCCACATTCGAAGGCACCCTCGCCCCCGGCGTCACCGGCGCGGGCGTCGAAATCTGCGGCACCCAGGGCAAACTCTGGATCACCCGCGGACGTTACGAATTCACCCCCGCCGGACGCGGCGCCACGCCCACCGTCGTCCAAAGCCCGCGCGAGCAGACCATCGACCACGTAGAAAACTTCCTCGATTGCTGCCGTACCCGCAAACTCCCCAACGGCGACGTCTACATCGGCCACCGCTCGGCGGCGGCGTCTCATCTCGGCAACATCAGCTACGTCCAGAAACGCCGCCTGCGCTACGATCCGGACCGCGAGGAGATTCTGCCGCTGTAGACGCAGCCTACGTCAGCGTGAACTGATCGCCGATATCCTGCCAGCCGACGCGGTCGGTCGCTCGGCCCGCCGCCGCCAGCAGCCGTTCCATCGGTTCCGCCAGCGGCTCGCGGCTCAGCGTGAACGTCCGGTGGTGCACCGGAGCGACGTAATCGGAGCCGGCGTGGTTGGCCATCGTCCAGGCCTGTTCAGGCGAGCAGTGCGCCCGGATCCAGGGGTTGTAGGCGCCCACGGGCATGATGGCCAGGTGTGCTCCGGCAATATCCTTGAAGTCCTCGGTCCATGCCGTGTCGCCGGCAAACACCACTTTCCAGCGCCCGCACCGGATCACATAGCCGTTGTAGCCGCGCCATGTGTCGGTCCGCACCCGCGCCCCCCAGTGGTTCACCCGGATGCCTTCGATCGTCGCCGGACCGGCGTTGATCCGCTCGCCCCACCCGATCTCCTTCACCGACGCATACCCGCCTGCGTTCAGCAGATCGGAGGTCCCGCGCGCGGTGATCACATGCGGCCGCCGCGCCTCCATCGCCCGCAGGCTCGGCAGGTCGAAATGATCCATGTGGGCGTGGGAGAGCAGGACCAGGTCGATCCTCGGCAACTGCCTGATCTGTAACGCCGGTTCGACAAGGCGCTTCAATCCCAGCGTGAGCGGCCCGAGCGACAATCCCACCCGCTTGCTGAAGACCGGGTCGGTCAGAACGGTGAAGCCGTCCAGCCGCAGCAGGATCGTCGCATGGCCCAGCCAGCCGGCATGGAGGCCCTGGTCTTTCCAGGTCTCGACAGGCAACTTGCGGGGAGCCGGTTCGATGTCGCGGCCCAGTTCGTCAAAGTACTGTTTCCAGAACGACGGCGCTGTCCGGTACGCCATCGTCGCCCCCACCCCGGCCAGGCCGAGCCCGATGCCGCCGATCCACGACCGTCTGCGCCACTTGCGCCCTTGCACTATTGCCGTCTCAGCCCCAGGCCCCAAAGCGTTGCTCCTTCCACGGATCTCCATTCATATGATACCCGTTGCGCTCCCAGAAACCCGCCCGGTCGCGGTCCAGGAACTCCAAGCCCCCCAGCCATTTGGCGCTCTTCCAGGCGTAGAGCCGCGGAACGATCAGCCGCGCCGGCGCGCCATGGTCCGGCGTCAGCGGCTCGCCGTCGTGATGCGTCGCCACCAGGGCGTCATCGCTCAGAAACACCTCCAGCGGGATGTTGGTGGTGAAACCGTAGTCGTAGCAGTGCGCCAGAACGAACTGCGCCTCCGGCTTTACGCCGCAAAGCCCGGCCAGGTCACGCGTCCTGACGCCTGTCCAGACGTTGCCCAGCCTCGACCAGCGCGTCACGCAGTGAAAATCGGCAAAAACCTCCACCCGCGGCAACTGGCTGAAAGTAGCCCAGTCCAGCGAAACCTCACGTTCCACCAGTCCATGCATCTCCAGCCGCCACTTCACCATGTCGATCGGCGGCGTCCCCGCCGCATCCAGCACCGGCCACTTCCGCGTCCGGCTCTGCCCCGGCGGGATGCGGTTCCCCTGGCGCGTGTCCGGGCTGATGATGACCCCCTGCCGCTGCTCTTCCGGCCGCGCAAGCGCTTCGGGCTGCAGGAACTCTGCGTTATTGACCATATTTAATGTTATTACCCCCTGTCTCGCGAAGGTAATAGTCCCCGGGCATATTCCATTTCAAGCACCGCTAATGCTGGACCCCCCACCCGGCCGGATTCCGCCTTCACGGACGGCCGCACCCAGAGCGGCGGGTAAACGACGGTTCTGATAGGAAGTCACGGCCGAGCTTCCAGTGCCGATAAAACATTTATTGAGAATTATGTCAGTCATTGCAACACCTTGCGATTCATTCACTTTCGCCGGCCGCCACTTCCGGACTCATGGAGAAGGCCCGGCGAAGAGCCCAAGCTAGATTAGGACCTTTTTAGGGCTGACACTCCCCCTTATCCGTATCGGACCACGGGGACGCATATTGCAAGCGAGTTAGACCATAAATTCCCTCTTGAAAACCGACGACTCTCCTTTAGGATGTACTCATAGACGTACTAGGCCGGTAGGTGTGAGCCATGCGATGCTGGGCACTTATATTGATGCTCGCCTTGGTCGGCGGATGCGCCGTTGCCGCGGGTTTCGGCTTTGAAGCCGAGTACCTCGGCGGCACGCTCCCCACGCTCGCGCCCAATACCGCAGGCACAGTCCTCACGACTGACCCTATCTCTTTTATTTTCAAAACGAAGGACGCCACCGTCCGGATCCCGTTCGACCGTATTCATCAGATCGAATACGGCCAGAAGGTGGACCGGCGGGTTCTGGAGGCATTTCTACTCTCGCCACTGTTCGTTCTGAGCAAGAAGCGGGCGCACTTCGTCAGCATTGGATTTGAAGGAGAGGATGGCCGGTTGGAGGCTCTCGTGCTTCGTGTGGACAAGAAGGCTGTCCGCACCGTCTTGGTTTCACTTGAGGCAAGAAGCGGAAGGAAAGTGACCTTCCAGGATGAGGAAGCGAGAAGAGCAGGAAAAGGATGATCCCCCACATTTTGGCCCTCTCTCTGCTCGTGGCGACGGCAAGCGCCAACGAGCCGGAAGCACTTGAGTTACAGCTTCCAACCGTTCAGCGAGTCTATGTCGAGAAATTTGGCGGCGGCGAATCCGCGTCCCAACTCCGCGACATGATTATCGCCAGCGTCCAGCGGCTGCGGGTCTTCGTGCTGACCGAGACTCCTGACCGCGCAGATGCCATTCTGCGCGGATCCGGTGAAGACCTGGTGTTCACCGACGTCTTCCAGTCGGGTGATTCCATCACCGCCCGCGCTGGCCTCTCGCTCGGCCGGGGCGCTTCAGCGGCGCGATCGGGCCGGAACTTCGTGGGGCTGCAGGGAGCGGTCGGCGAGAACGAGCAGATGCGGATACAGGAGCGCAAGCACGAGGCCTCGGCCTCGGTTCGTCTGGTCAACCGCGACGGCGACGTCATCTGGTCCACGACGCAGGAAAGCCAGGGCGCCAAGTTCCGCTCAGCCAGCGCCGATGTGGCCGACAAGGTCGCCCGCCAGCTCCAGCAGGATCTTGAACGGACCCGCAAGGTCCGCCCCATCCCCTGATCCATCGCCGCATACGCCGAAGGTTGAACGTATCCGGCGCTGCCTGGGCCTGAACGGGCGCGTGCTGGAAGCCGAGTGCGGCCCGCTCGGCCTCTGCCGCGCTCCTGCCGTGAACGGCCTTGGGCCTGACGCGAATCGATCGTCTCAAGGATGCCGCCGGAGCACCGGCGGTTGATCCCGCGGGCGACGTTGACGAGGCCGATGAGAACGGGGACTTCAGCCCGCGCTGCGATCACGGCGGCGAAAGCGGCGCCGTGGTGGATGCCAAAGGGTGGCGATGACAGCCGTGAGAGCCAGTTCGAAGCCGTTGGCCGGAGTCAGTGGATGAAATCCTCGGCCGCGAGTTCGCCTGCATCTTCACCGTTTGGGGCAACGCGAGACGGTGCCGCCCGGTCTGGCCCGTCCCTGTTGAACGGATCCATTGGAGTTTCGAGGATGCGGCGGCGGTTGAAGGCGACGCGGAGACCCGGCCCGGCTCATTCGGACGGATCCGCGATCAGATCAGCGAACGGGTGATTCAGTGCGCCCCGGCGGCCTGGCTCCGGCTCCCGCGAGGCACGGTGAAAGGACCGCCTTGCGCCGTCCCATCATCGGCCGGATTCACCAGCCCGTTTCCTCCATCAACTGTTCGCCACACTGGCCGGACTGTCTGTCCCGCGATTCGCCGTGAGCGATTCGGTCCCTTCGCCAAGGCCCTTTGGGGCTACACCCCTATCCTCCTCGGCAAAGGCCAACAGGATCTGGTTATTCTGCCGCTTGCCGCTCATGTGTCGCGATGCCTACTCGTCTCTCCCATTGACCCCTTGCGGAGACCGTTCGGGCCTTCATCACCTTCGTGCCGACTACGCCCTCTGCTGGCTTCTGCTGCGAGGTCAAACCGCCTTCAGTCACGATCCCGTGACGCGCAACAGATCTATCGAGGTAAGCGCGACCGCCTTCAACGCACAACCGCCGATTTCACAACCAGTGCCCTTGATGGATATGGGCTTCGTTGTCGCTGGCCAGCTCCTCCGGCGCCGCATGCCTTGGATACGGTTCCTGTCCATCGGCTCGCAGGTTTGCTCCACGCTTCCTTCAGACCACGCCCCGCAGCGACGCCCATGCGCTCCGCTATCACTTCGCCTCCATCAGGCTGTGAAGGGGACTTTCACAGCCAAGCTGTCGAAAATGCCTGGCGCACAAGCATCGAGCCCTGGCTTGAAGCCAGGGCTCGAGGGTTGATTCCGTTTAGCCGCGTTCCCTATAGGAACGTTGCGTAGTTACTTCTTCTTCGGCGCTGCGGCCTTCTTCGGAGCAGCAGCAGCCTTCTTCGGAGCAGCAGCCTTCTTGGGAGCAGCAGCCTTGGGGGCGGCGGCCTTCTTCGGCGCCGCGGCCTTCTTAGGCGCAGCAGCTTTCTTCGGAGCGGCGGCCTTCTTCGGCGCCGCAGCCTTCTTGGGGGCAGCAGCCTTGGGGGCGGCAGCCTTCTTGGTCGCGTTTCTCATTCAGTGTTTCTCCCTGACATCAGATGTCGCGATCGCTATCGATCGCATTATGATCTCTGTATAAACTTGGACATAAAACAAAGTCAAGGAAAAAGTGAGTGAGCGCGAGAGGGCGCCGGGCAGAAACAAGAAGGGATCAGAACGTTTGAAACACTCAGCCCCAATGATGACGCGGGTTCGGCGCATCGCGGCGCTCGCCGCGGCTTCCGCGGCGCTGTGCGTTTTTCTTTCAGGCTGCGCGAAGCGCAAGCGCGCGCCACGCATGCCGGCGGTCCCGAAGGCGGGTTCGGTGGAGACCGGCATAGCGAGTTGGTACGGCCATCCATACCACGGCAGGAGGGCCGCCAACGGCGAGGTCTACGACATGGACAAGCTCACGGCGGCGCACCGCACTCTGCCGTTCGGCGCTCGCGTGATGGTGGAGAACCAGACCAACGGCAGGAGCGTGGAAGTGAGGATCACCGACCGCGGACCGTTCATCGACGGGCGCATCATCGACCTCTCCCGCGCCGCCGCGCGGCGGATCGAAATGATCGGACCAGGCACGGCGCTGGTCCGCGTCATCATCCTCGGCTACGGCCCCGCCCAAGGCGCGCCCGCCTTCGCGGTGCAAGTGGGCGCGTTTGAAAGCAGGCGCCGCGCCGATCAGCTTCGCGAGCAACTCGAGTTGCGCCACGCTCCAGTCCGCGTCATCCGCCGCGACGGCCCCGCGCCCGTCTGGCGCGTTCTTGTGGGCGACAAGGCCACGCAGGTAGAGGCCGAAGCGCTCGCCTCCGCGCTCAAACGCAACGCCCCCGGCGCCTTCGTCGTCCGCATCGATCCGTAGAACTCGCGCTTACGCGGCATCGCCCGTCGTGGGACAATGGAAGTTCCCGCTCCCAATTAGTTCCGCATGACATCTCCAAATCCTCAACTCAGAAACATCGCCATCATTGCGCATGTCGATCACGGCAAGACCACTCTGGTCGACGCCATGTTCCGCCAGTCGGGCATCTTCCGCGCCAACGAGCGCGTCGAGGAGCGCGCCATGGACTCCAATGAACTCGAGCGCGAGCGCGGCATCACCATCCTTTCCAAAACCACCGGCGTCCACTACAAGGGCCACAAGATCAACATCGTCGACACCCCCGGCCACTCCGACTTTGGCGGCGAGGTCGAACGCGCGCTCAAACTCGTCGACGGAGTCATGCTGCTGGTCGATGCCAGTGAAGGCCCGCTGCCGCAGACGCGCTATGTGCTGTCCAAAGCCCTCGAGGCGCGCCTCCCCCAGATCATCGTCATCAACAAAATCGACCGCCCCGACGCCCGCTGCCAGGAAGTCCTCAACGAAATCTTCGACCTCTTCATCGACCTCGATGCCACCGAGGAGCAGCTCGAATTTCCAGTCGTCTACGCCATCGCCCGCGACGGCGTCGCCAAGCTCTCCCCCGAAGAAGAGTCCGCGTCACTGGAACCCCTCTTCGAAGCCATTCTCAAACACATCCCCCCGCCCAAGGGCGACCCCGAGGCTATCCTCCAGTTCCAGGTCGCCAACCTCGACTACTCCGATTATCTCGGCCGCATCGCCATCGGCCGCGTCTTCAACGGCATGCTGAACCATGGCGACGAGGTCTCCATCACCAAGCTCGACGGCAAGGTGGAAAAGACGCGCATCACCAGGATGTACTCGTTCGAAGGCCTCAAGCGCGTCGAGGAAACCAGGGCCATGCCCGGCGACATCCTCGCCATCTCCGGCGTCGAAGGCATCACCATCGGCGAAACCGTCTCCCACGCCGACACGCCCAAGGCCATGCCGCATATCCAGATCGACGAACCGACGATCGGCATGCTGTTCACCATCAACACATCGCCGTTCGCCGGCCGTGAAGGGACCTACGTCACGTCGCGCAACCTCCGCGACCGGCTCGATAAGGAACTGCTCACCAACGTCAGCCTGCGCGTCGAACAGGCCGGCGGCCCCGACTCCTTCCAGGTCATGGGACGCGGCGAACTGCAACTCGCCATCCTCATCGAAATGATGCGCCGCGAAGGGTACGAACTGATGGTCGGCAAGCCGCAGATCATCACCAAAACCGCCGGCGGCAAGCTCATGGAGCCCCAGGAACTCCTCGTGGTCGACGTCCCCGAACCCTTCGTCGGCGTCGTCATCGAAAAGCTCGGCATGCGCAAGGGCAAGATGTCCAAGATGGTCAACCACGGCTCCGGCCGCGCCCGTCTCGAATTTCTGGTCCCCTCCCGCGGCCTCATCGGACTGCGCTCGGAGATGCTCACCGACACCAAGGGCACCGCCATCATGAACTCGCTCTTCCACGGCTACTTCGAGTGGCAGGGCGACATCCCCATGCGCCTCACCGGCGCGCTCGTCGCCGACCGCTCCGGCACCGCCACGGCCTACGCCATCTTTAACCTCCAGGAGCGCGGCGAAATCTTCATCTCGCCGACAACCGAGGTCTATGAGGGCATGGTCATCGGCGAAAACTCCCGCCCCGACGACCTCAACGTCAACATCGTCAAGGAGAAGAAGCTCACCAACATGCGCGCCTCCTCCGCCGACGAAGCCATCCGCCTGGTCCCGCCGCGCCTGCTCAACCTCGAACAGGCCATCGAGTTCATCAACGAGGACGAGTTCGTCGAAGTCACCCCAACCACCATCCGCCTGCGCAAGAAAATCCTCAAAGCCAACATGCGCTAACCGCGCCTGGCCCGCGGTTTCAATTCAATCGTTGCGCGAATCCGCGGCCTCGGCGGCAACCCGAGGCTCTCGATATCCTCACCATCAAGATGAAGCTCCACCGCCTCGCGGATGTTCACAACAAGCTCGTCCAACGATGGCGCCTGAGTGACCAAGGCAAGGTCGATACCCTCGGCGATCCAATAGGAACGGTGTTGGGTGATCCGGATCTGAACTGCGCGCTGCTGTGATTTCATCCCTCTCGATCCTCCTCCGCGCTCAGTCGCAGTTGGAAACCTGCAAGTACTCGCAGGTGTAGATCTCCCCGCCCAGCGCGAAGGTGATCGTGGTGAAGATGGCAAGTAACACAATCGCCACGGCGCAATTGATCAGATAGAAACGTCTTCGTCCCGTCTCGTCCCGGCCCAGCGACGGCAGCATCGCCCACAGCGCGCCCGCCGGCATGAGCAGCAGCACGATCGCCAGCACGGCGTACTCTCTCGCGCTGGTATGCAGCCCCGGCCGGATCAGCGAGAACAACGGCTCGATGCGGTTGGCGACCACTGCGTTCGCCACCAGGAACGGCATCAATAGAGACAATCCGGCCAGCGCGGCAACTCCCGGCCGGCTTCTCATTCGCGCGATCGCTTCGATCATCCTTTGACGTCCCTGAACCTGAGTATGCGGCGCGCCGCCTCATTCGTAGCGCAGCGCCTCAATCGGGTCCAGCCTCGACGCCTTCATCGCCGGCACGATCCCCGCCACCAACCCCACCACCAGCAACACACCCATCGAGATCCCCACCGCCGCCGCCGACACATGCATCTCAATATCCCCGGCTCCGGTATTGTCGTTGAACGCCGCCCCCAGAAATGGCATCGACCCGATCACCTGCGTCGCCACCAATCCCAGCGCCACGCCAATCAATCCTCCGAAGCAGATCACCATCCCAGCCTCGGTCAGAAACTGCGTCAGGATCATCCGCCGCCGCCCGCCGATGGCCTTCATCATGCCGATCTCTCGCGTGCGCTCGATCACCGAGGCGAGCATGATGTTGGCCAGCCCCACGCCGCCGATGGCGAGGGTGAGCGCGCCGACAAACGCCATCAGCATCTTCACCGCCAGCGCCATGCCCGTCACAATCGTCATGAACTTCGAAAACGCCACAATCTCCACCGCCCGCTCGTCGTTCGGCGGGAACCGGTGCATCTCGGCCAGCTTCGCCCGCACCATCGCAATCGCCCTGTCGCGCGACTCCGGCGACACCGGCTTCCATACAAACATCCACGCATACTTCGTGTCCCCCAACACCGAGTACGTGTCGTAGGGGATGAACACACACGCGTTGTCGCGCGTGTTGTAGTTGGCGATCTGGACCTTGGAATTGATGATGCCGATGACGCTGAACCGCACTCCGTTGATCGTGATCTCCTCGTCGATCGCCGGCGCCCCGGCAAACAGCTTCTGAGCCGCCTCCGACCCCAGCACCGCCACACGCCTCTGATGAGCCCTGTCGTCCTCGTTGATCCATCGTCCTTCAGACATCTTGATGTTGCGCACAACGTCGTACTCCGGCCACACAGCCCTCAGCGTTGTCGTGAACTCGCGCGTGCCATGGACAAGCTTCATGCCGCCCGGCATGATCTCCGGCGACAGCGATTCAATCAGCGGCACCGATTCCTTCAGCGTCCGCGCGTCCTCGGCGTTGAAACGGATTCTCCGCCCGGCCCTCTGCCCGCCCGCCTGCTCGCCCGTCGTCCGCGGAATCGTCAGGATCAGGTCCTGCCCCACCGCCGTGAACGCCTTCGTCAACGCCCCCTCGAACCCGTTGCCATAGCTGATCAGGATCACGAAACACGCCACGCCCCAACCCAGGTTCAACGCCGTCGTCAACGTCCGCTGGCGGTGGAACCGCAGCGCGGCCAGGGCTTCCTTGAAGATGTAGCCGTAGGTCATCGCCCGCTTACCTCTCGTACCGCAGCGCCTCGACCGGCGTCATCGCCGCCGCCCGCCGCGCCGGAGGCAGCGCCGAGCCCACGGCCACGAAACCGAGCGCCGCCGTCGCCAGGGCGAGCACCCTCCAGTGCACCGGCAAGCCCGAAAACATCGCCGGCATCGGCAGCGAGTTCACAATGCTCGTCAGGCCGAGAATCAGGATCAACCCGGCCACGCCGCTCAGTAGCGCCAGGAACAGCCCTTCCAGGAAGAAGTCGAACAGGATCCGCCGGCTTGTCGCCCCCAGCGCTTTCTTCAACCCGATCTCGTGCGTCCGCTCCGCCACCGCCATCATCATCGTGTTCATCACCCCGATGCCGCCCAGCGATAGCGTGATCAGCGCGACCGCCGCCAGGAAGATCTCGCCGGCGGTGAAGATGGAGTCAAACATCTGCGCGGATTCAACGGAGTCGAACATCTCGATGGCGCCCTTGTCCTCCTTGTCGAAACCATGCACCCGCCCCAGCGCCGCCCTCACCTGCGCCTGCGCCTCCTCCCAACGGTCCACCGACACCGGCCGGTATAGGATGCCCCACACCTGGCCCTCGGCGTAGATAGCCCGGCTCGGCGGCATGTCCTTCAACAGCAGCGCCTCCGGCGCCAGGATCTTGTCGTTGTCCCAGCCGTCGTACGAGCTGTTCTGGTCCTTTTCGTCCATCACGCCTACCACTTCATACGGGTAGTTGTTCAAATACACCCGCTCGCCCAGCGGCGACGGGTCGTTCTCGAACAGTTGCTTGCGCACCGCCGCGCCCAGCACCGCCACCCGCCGCATCTGTTCGTTGTCTTCCTGGCTGATGTTGCGGCCCGTGCCCGCCGGCAGGTTGCGCAGCCGCAGATACTCCGCCGAGACGCCCACGGTCAGAAACCGCCCGGAATTGCTCAGGCTGCGCGCCGCCACCTGGCGCGTCTTCTGCTCGGCCGCCACCGTCTCCACCGCCGGACACTGCGTCCGGATGATCTCCACGTCGCGCCTTTGCAGCCTCACCTGCCGTCCCGCTCTCTTGCCTCCCGCCTGGCGCTCCGTCACCCCGCCCCAGATGAAGACAATGTTGTCGCCGATCTGCGACATGTTCTTCCGCTGGCCCTGACGGAACCCGTCGCCCAACGCCGACATCAGCACCAGAGACGCAATCCCCCACGCAATCCCGAACAGCGTCAGAACGCTGCGCAGCTTGTTGCGCTTCAAGTTGGCGAACGTCTGCCTGCAGAGGTCGGCCACTTGCTCGCCGGCGTGCATCTTTCGCAGGCTCTTCGGCAGGCGAAGTGTCTGTGAGATCAGGAGCCGTCCGGATTCATGGTCTGGCTTACCCATGGCGCTTCAAAATTGAGAGACGAACGCCCGCTGTCGAATGTTCCGCCGGAGCCGGAAGGCTTTGCGTGCGACAATGGCATCCATGTCCGGGTCCAGCCACGATGCTGCACTTCTTGCTCCGCCACCGGGCACGGGCCTCGTCTTCGACCACGGCTTCCGCCGCCACGATCCCGGCCCCGGCCATCCTGAATCCCCGGACCGTTACCTCGCCCTCTCCGAAGCCTTCCGCAAATCACGCATCCTCGAATCCGCCGTCCGCATCCCGCCCCGCATGGCCAGCGAGGACGACATCCATCTGGCGCACACGCGCCCTTACTGGAAGACCGTCCTGCACGATGTCGCCCGCAAAGCCCAACGTCTCAGCACCGGCGACACCCACCTCGGCGCGCATTCTCTCGATACCGCCCTGCTGGCCGCCGGCGGCGCGCTTTCCGCCGTCGACGCCGTCATGCAAGGCCGCGTCAGAAACGCCTTCGCCGCTGTCCGCCCCCCTGGCCATCACGCCAACGCCTCGCGCGGCATGGGCTTCTGCGTCTTCAACACCGCCGCCATCGCCGCCCGCTACGCGCGCAAGGTGTTTGGCGCGGACCGCGTGCTCATCGTCGACTTCGACGTCCACCACGGCAACGGCACACAGGAAATCTTCTACTCGGATCCCTCGGTCCTGTTCTTCTCCACCCACCAATGGCCCTGGTATCCCGGCACCGGCGCCGCCGACGAAACGGGCGAAGGCGCCGGCGCCGGATACACCATCAACTGCCCCTTCCCCGCCGGCTCCGGCCACGCCGAAGTCCTCGGAGCCTTCCGCAAGAAACTGCTGCCCGCCGCCCTCGACTTCAAACCCGCCCTCGTCCTTGTCTCCGCCGGCTTCGACTCCCGCCGCGGCGACCCCCTCGGCCGCTTCACCCTCCGCGACTCCGACTTCGCCGATATGACCTCCATCCTCATGGAAATCGCCTCCGCCTCCGCCTCCGGACGGCTGGTGAGCATCCTCGAAGGCGGCTACAACCTCAACGGCCTCGCCAAGGCCGCCCTGGCTCATTTCGAAGCCCTGCGCGGCTGACCGCCTCATTCCCGGACTCCGGCCACTTCAACCGGCTCCGAACCAGCCGCCGCCGCCGGTGCGCATCTGCGCGCGCCCTTCAAACTGACAGGCAGAGCTGAGAAGGCCGGCCCGTCTCCTCCCGGAGGCGAACCGGCCTCAATTCAAACCCGTCAAACCCGGTGCGGCTTTGCGGCGCCGCTCCGCATCGGAATCAGAACTGGATCCGCGCCTGCACCTGCACCCAGCGGTTGGTGGCCGACGTCTGGCTTACCACCCGCCCGAAGTTGGTGTTGTACGGATCCGTCACCGGTCCCGCCATCTGCGAACGGTTTTGCAGGTTCAGCGCGTCGAATCTGATCTGCATGGTGGCCGTCTCGGTCAGCTTGAAGTTCTTCGACACGTTGGCGTTCCAATGGTTGGTCGAGTCCTGCCGCAAGCCCTCGATGCGCGTCGGGAACACCCGCGTGTGATAGGCGGCCGGTCCGGCGGCGGCGCTGCGCTCGAAGTTGGCGGTATTGAACCAGGTGTCCCACGTGCGGTCGACGTTCAACAGGCTGCTGGTGTCGCTGCCGGTGAAGAAGATGTTGCCGAAGTTGAGCAGCGCCCCCGGCTGCCATTCGTAGGTGGCCGCCAGTTGCCAGCCGCCCAGAATCGCATCCACGGCCCGGTTGGCCGAGCCCAGGTACTTCCGGCCTTTGCCGACCGGAACCGTGTACACGCCCGTGCCCGTGAACCGGTGCGGCCGCCCGTCGTTCGACGGTTGGACGTGGCGCTCTGCGTCGAACTCGTTCAGGAACACGTCGGCGTCGCGCAGCCGCATCGCCGTATATGACACGTTCAGGTTCCAGCCCCGCGAGAACCGCTTCTCGAACGACGCCTGGAACTCCTGGCTCTTCACAAACGCCGAGGACTCACTGTTGTCGGTCAGCCCGTTGATGTTCGGGAATGCCCGCACCAGCCGGTTGCGGCCGATGATCCGGCCCGTGAAGAAGCTGTTCGCGTTCATGTCGGCCCACACCAGCGGCGAGAAATCCGACTGCCTGAAGTTGCCGATGAAGAACGGATTGTCGACGTTGGCGTTCAGCAGCGTCTGGGCCGACGTATTCCGCGTCAGGCCGGAGACCCAGTACTGCTGCGGTACCGGCTGAAGCGGACGGCCGGGCACGTTGCCGGCGGAAGAAAACTGCGAAACGCGGTCTGAATACGCGCCGGCGTAGGCGGCCGAGACCACCATCGTTTCGCCGATCTGGCGCTGGATGCCGAACTGCCAGCGCTGTTGGCGCGGGTGCGGCGTATCCCACGCCGTGAAACCGAAGCCGCGGCCGTTATACGCCATCGCGCCCAGGGCATTCCGGGTCGGCACGTCGAAGCGGCTGCCGTCGGCGCGCACAGGGAACGGGTCGTTCAGGATGCTCCGGAAACTCGCCGGGCTTGCATTCGCCGGATACGGCGCGGTGCTCGAGCCCCAGGTCTGGCCGAAGTCGTTGCTGATGATCGCGCTCGTCGAACGCGAGAACCCAAACTGGTTCGGCCCGTAGTTCATCACGTTCAGCGTGTCGTAGAAGATGCCGTAGCCGCCTCGGATAACGGTCTTGCTGTTGACCTGATAGGCTGCGCCAAGGCGCGGCAGCCACATCATCTCGGGCCGGTAGAGCATCCGCGACGCCCCGCTCGCGCCCACGTACGTGTTGCCGCCGGCCACCTTGAAGTTCGCCGCCGCGACCTCGGGTATCGGCTTGGCCGCATACGCCGCCTGCGCCGGCCCCGTGATCGGGATCTGCGCGTTCGGATCCCAGTTGCCCACCATCCGGTCGTAGCGTTCCGTCGCCCCGCGCTCATACTCCATGCGCAGCCCCAGGTTCAACGTCAGCTTCGGCGTCACGCGCCAGTTGTCCTGGAAGAACCAGCCGTAGTATGGCGTGTGCGTGGCGTACGTATCGTTGGTCGCCGCCGACGCCCCGCTCGGCACGCCCAGCATGAACGCCGCCCACGACAGCCCAAGATCGGTCGCCGGCGTCAACCCGTCGTCGTTGCGGCGCAGGTAGTTCTGGTTGAACGAGAAGTTGCCGCTGGTGTTGCCGCCGCCGCCGCCCGAGCGGTACTGGTTGCGGTTGTCGAACGCCGCGCGCAGAGAGTGCTTGCCCCGAATGAACGTGCCTTCCAGCTTCAGCGTCATCTGACGCGTCCGCGTCCATGTGGCGTATCCGCCCGGGCTGGCGGTTGAATACGAATTGGTGCCGTAGGTCATCTGCGGCAGCAGCGGAAGTTCGCCCGCCTTCTGGTCCATGTACGCCGGCAGCCCCACGTCGCTCGGCTTGAATTCCAACGCCTTCGGCTGGATGTTGCCCTCCCGGAACTGGTTCATCGCGATGTTGAAGTTCCACAACGTCGTCGGCGTCTGCGTGTAGACCACGTCCACGTTGCCGCCCTTGTTGTTGCGCACCAGCCCGTTCAGGTTCAGTCCCCGCGCCGTCTCATACACCCAGTCGCCCCGGTCCTCCGGTCCGAAATTGTTGATCGCCCACCGCCCGAACATCCTCCACTTGTCGCTCAACTGGTAATCCACGCGGTTCGAATACGCGTAATAATCCCAGTTGTAGGGCGTCTGCGACGCCAGGTAGTTGTTCACCGGATCCTCTGACGCCGGCAGCGCCACGTTCGGCAACGGATAGATCTTGTTGTAGGTATCGTAGGCCGCGTTCGCAAACCGGCTCTTCGGAATCACGTTGCCGGGGAACGGCGTGCGGATGAAGTTGTTCGGCCGCGCCGGGTCCCGCAAGATCGTCGTCGGATCGTGAATGACATATCGCGCCGGGTTGTTGCGCACCTGCAAAAGGTCGCTGAAATCGCCCGTCCGGTTCAGCACCGTCGGCACCGTCCGGTTGAACGCCGCCGCGTCCTCCACCTTCACGTCCTTGAACGCGTTATACGTGAAAAACCAGAACAGCCTGTTCTTGCCGTCATAGACCTTCGGAATGATCACCGGTCCGCCGCCCGACGCGCCCCAGTTGTTCGACCGTCCCGTGGGCTGCTTGTCCGTAGCCCGCAACTGATCCGCCAGCGTCTTGTTGCCCGCCGCCTCGGCCGCCGCGATCCGGCTGAAATAGTTCTTCTTCACGAAAAACGGCGTGCCCTGCCAGCGCTGTTGCCAGTGCTGCCACGTCGCCGTGCCGTGGAAATCATTCGTGCCCGACTTCGAAATCATCGTAATCGCCGCGCCAGAGCTCTGGCCGAGGCCGGCGTCGAAGTTGTTCGTCTCCACCTTGAACTCGGCGATCGCGTCGGTATAGGGCAGATACGCCGTGCGCCGGCCCGGTCCCTGGTTCGGCGACCCGTCCAGTGTCCACGCGTTCCCGCCCACGTTGCCGCCCACGCTGTAATCCGACCCGCCCGCATTCGAATGCAGCGCCAGGTAGTTGTTCACCCCGCCCGTCTGCACGCCCGGCGCCAGTTTCACCAGCAGCATCGCGCTGTTGCCCATCACCGGCAACTCCATCAGCGACTTGTTATCAATCACCCGCCCGCTCGACACCGCGTTGGTCTCCAGCAGCGGCGCCTCCGCCGTCACTGAAACCGTCTCCGTCAACCCGCCGATCTCCAGGTTCAGATTCACCTCGATACGCGACGACACCGGCAACACCACGCCCTTGCGCACCAGTTTCTTGAACCCCGCCATCTCCGCCGTCACTTCATACGGCCCCGGCATCAGCAGGTTGCCTTCATAGTAACCGCTGTCATTCGTCCTGATCGTTTGGGTGATTCCCGTTTCAGCGTTGCGAATGACCACTGCGGCTCCCAGCACTGCCGCACCCTGCGGATCCAGGACGCGTCCAAACAACATCGAGCGGGTCTCTTGGGCATGAGCCGCGAATAGCAGGCACGCAATCGCGGCCGCGGAAAACAGACGGAGTTTCATTGCTTTGGGTCTCCTGATAGCAAACAGCAATGCGCTGAGCATATCGCAGGATAGAGGACGGAACAATATACAACCTTACAAATTGACACCCTGGGTGACTTATCTTTCGATAGCTCGTGCGCGCAATGACAACCGCCAGTCAGATCGCGCCTGTCCGCCTGTTTGCTGAACCTCCGGCCGGCCGGCTGAACTTCAGCGGTTTCCCTGGTTGGCGGCCCCGTTTCCACCCCCGTCAGGCCGCGCCGCAACGCCAACTCGCGCCATCGGCGCCGGGCGCCATGCTGGAATCGCCGTATCGGAGCGAACTGCCGTTCGACAGTCCGAGCCGCCCCAGGCTCAGGATCAGATTCGTCAGTCTTCCACTGTCATCCGCGCCGCCGGCCGCCTGGGCAGCATCCTCGAAGGCGGCTACAAGCTCAACGGCCTCGCCAAGGCCGCCCGGTCGCATTTCGAAGCCCTGCGCGGCTGACCCGCCTCAGCCGCAAACGGAAACTGCAAACGGATTAACCGGCAGGGTCTCACTCGCCATCCCCCCTGCCGGCGTCTCCATCGGCTCACTTGCCGCTGACTTTTCCGATTTTCCGGCTAGAAGTCCTGAAACTCTGTCGCCTTGGCCGTGCCACCGCTCTGCGGAGCCGCCATCCAGTCCTGCTTCGCGCCCCTGGCCGCGTGCTTCGCCGGCCCCGCCTTGGCCGCCTTCGCCGTCCTCAGCGGTTTGTGCGACGGAACCAGCCTGGCTGCGGTCTGCCCGGCCATGCCGACCTGCCCTTCAGCGCCATGGATCAACGCCGTGAGGCCAGCGACAATGTCATTCATCGCGTCGGACTGCGCCGTCAACTCCTCCGACGCCGATGCGCTCTCTTCGGCGCTCGACGACGCCGTCTGCGTCACCTGATCCAACTGGTTGATCGCCCTCGTGATCTGGCCTATCCCGCGCGCCTGCTCCTGGCTCGACGTACTGACGTCGGCCACCAGCACCTTTACCTTCTCCGCGTTCTCGGCGAATGCCTGCACCGACACCGCCACCTGGTCCACCTTCACCTTGCCCTCACGCGACTTCGAGATCGAATCCTCGATCAACGCCGCCGTGTCCCTCGCCGCCTGCGCGCAACGCTGTGCCAGGTTTCGCACTTCATCGGCGACAACAGCGAAACCCATGCCCGCCTCGCCGGCCCGCGCCGCTTCCACCGCGGCGTTCAACGCCAGGATGTTGGTCTGGAAGGCGATCTCATCAATCACCTTGATGATCCTGGCGATCTTGTCGCTCGACGTGCCAATCTCGCCCATCGCCGTCACCATCCCGTCCAGCGCCTTGATCGTCTCATGCACTTTCTTCGCCGCATCGTCCATCAGCGCTGCCGCCGCCTGCGTGTTCTCGGTATTCCGGGTCGCCATCGAGTGCACTTCCTCACTCGATGCGGACGTCTCCTCAAGCGATGCCGCCTGTTCCGAAGCCCCTTGCGCCAAACTCTGGCTTAACGAAGCCACCTGACCCGCTGCTCCGGCCACCTCCTGCGCGCTCCGCTCCAGGTCGCCTATACTCACCAACAGCATCTTGTTCACGCCGCGTACCACTACCACTACACCAGCGCCAACCACAAGCAGTACGGCCGCAAGCACCACGCCGGCCGCCAGGCTCTGCGATTGAAGCGAAGCCGCGTCCGCGCCCGAGACCGCCAGAAAATCTCGCTGCTGCTGGACCAGTTCCTTGGCTGCCTCGTCGATCCCTTTGGCAAACTCCATCACTTTCGGCGCCAGCGGCGCCACCTGTGCCTGGTTGCCGTCCCGGCATAGCTTCATATACTCCCGCCCCACCGGTTCATTTGCGAGCATCATCGCTTCGATCCTGCCCACCAATGCCTCGCCCTCTCTTGAGCCCAGCAACGGCCGGATCTCCCGTACCTGTTGTTTCAGCCGGGCGTTGGCCGCCTCCCACGCCGCCACGTTTTGCTCCACTCGCTGTCTGTCGTTCAATTGTGCAAACACGAACGTCCCCCGCAGCGCCGCGATCGACTCCCACGCGCTCGCCCTCAGCGCATTCGCCAGGTCCAACTTCACCGCCGTCCTGTCGATGGCCGTCTGCAACTCGTTCCCAACCCGCTGCAGGTACCAGTTTGAAACTCCCGCAACCAAAAAACCCAACAGCAACAACAAGCCCACGCTGCCAAACAGCTTCGTGGACAGCTTCCAATTCCGCATTTCTTGTACTCCTTCGCCATCGGCTTCTATATGTTGCCCCGAGGCTCCCAGCTCCGGGTCTCGCGTCTGAGCGCACGACAGGCTCCGCGTGTGTTCTCAAAGATCTGCCGGTGCTTGCCGCCCGCGAATGCTCCAAGCCGACTCGGTGGCGGCCGGTGCCTGCTCGGCTCCCCGCGCTCAAGCGCTGTCAGCCCGTCCGGTTCCGGCTGTGGATCTCATATGATCCACACACACTCCCTCTCTTCGGATCTTTCGACCGAAACATGAACGGCCTACGAGACGCCCCAGCCCCAGCCCAGCCTCACGATCTCCCCCGCTCCACCGCCCTTTTCCCATGCAACTCCTACTCCTCAAACCACTTACCCCACGCTGCCGCCGCCCGCTTCACTGCCCTTGACCGCCCCCGTCCGCCGCAACGTCAATTGTTAACTTCGGTTATAAATATCCCAAATGCCACCCAGCGCCCCACCCCCACTAATACCGGAACGTATAGTTCGGCTTCATCCTGACGTCGGTCATCATCGCCTCGAACCGCTCAAACCCGTCAAACGTCGTGTACCGCCTCCCGAGTCCCGCCCGCGCATTCGTCCTTATCCCGATCGGATCCCCGGCCTCGCCAGCACCCTAAGCAACGGGTCTTAGTCCTCCACTGTCATCCGCGCCGCCGGCCGATGCGCGGCCTTGGCCTGCTCCACCATCCTTCGCGCCATCTCGAAAAACGGCCTTGCCTGCTCGTCCGCCTCGCCCATCAGCGCCACCGGCCGTCCCGTGTCACCGCCGATCCTCACCCGCGCGTCCATCGGCAACTCGCCCAGGAACGGAACCTCCATCGCCTCCGCCGTCCGCTTCCCGCCGCCTTCGCCGAACACGTCCACCCGCTGCCCCGTCCCCGGCACAATCAGGTAACTCATGTTCTCAACCATGCCCAGCAGCTCCACTTTCACCTGCCTGAACATCAGCACCGCCTTCCGCCCGTCCTCCAGCGACACCTCCGAAGGCGTCGTCACCACAACCGCCCCCGTGATCGGCGCCGTCTGGATCAGCGACAACTGCACATCCCCGGTCCCCGGCGGCAGATCCACCAGCAGGTAATCCAGCCCGCCCCAATCCACCTGCCTCAGAAACTGCTGCATCACGCTGTGCAGCATCGGTCCGCGCCAGATCAGCGGCTTGTCCCCGGGGTTCAGAAACCCCATCGACATCACCTTCACCCCATACTGCTCCAGCGGTTGAATCCGCCCTTCCACCATATACGGCGTGTCCCGAACCCCCATCATCAGCGGCACGTTCGGCCCATACACATCCGCGTCCAGCAGCCCTACCTTATACCCCAACGCCGCCAGCGCGATCGACAGGTTCACCGCAACCGTCGTCTTTCCCACCCCCCCCTTGCCTGACCCGACCGTAATCAGGTTCTCCACCCCCTCGATCGGCTGCTTCGGCGCTTCTGGCGGATGCGGTGTGTTCATAGCTACCAGTCTAGATGACCGGTGATATGATGATTGCCGACTGGAGCCAGACCCATGAAAGCGTCCCTTTTCTCCCTTTTCCTCTCCGCCGCCCTGCTCGCCCTCCCCGCCGCCGCCCAACAACCGCCGGCCAAGAAGCGCCTGCTCGTCATCGGCGCCGTCGAAGGCTTCCAGCACGACGCCACCTCCACCGGCATGGCCACCCTCTGGAAGCTCGGCAAGGAGTCCGGCCTCTGGGAAACCTACATAAAAACCGACGTCCAGCTCCTCACCAAGAAGAAGCTCACCGGCAACGCCAAGAATCTCGACTACTTCGACGCCGTCGCCTTCTACACCACCGGCGAACTCAAAATGGACGACGAACAACGCGCCGCCCTCATGTCCTTCATCAAGGACGACGGCAAAGGCTTCATCGGCGTCCATAGCGCCCCCGACACTTTCTACAAATGGCCCGAATACGGCCAGATGCTCGGCGGCTACTTCGACGGCCACCCCTGGAACACTTCCCCCTCCCCCATCCTCGTCGAAGACCCCACCCACCCCATCACCGCCCACTTCCCCAAATCCTTCACCATCCTCGACGAGATCTATCAGGCCAAGGAGTTCTCCCGCGAAAACTCCCGCGTCCTGCTCCGCATGGATGAATCCAAACTCGACATGACCAAAAAGGGCATCAAGCGCGCCGACAAGGACTTCGCCGTCTCCTGGGTCAAAACCCACGGCAATGGCCGCGTCTTTTATTCCACCCTCGGCCACACCGAAGAGTCCTGGGCCGACACCGGCGTGCAGAAAATGTGGCTCGAGGCCGTGAAGTGGGTCATGAAACTGACTGACGGCACGGCCCAACCCCGGCCCCGCCCGGCCAACTAATTAGGAGTCCTACATGCTCTGGCGTCTGTCCCTCGCCCTGTTCTCGTTGGCCGCCTTCGCCCAAACCACGTCACAGACGCCCCAGTTCGCCGTCTTCGAACAAGCCCTCACCGCCGCCAAACCGCCCGCCGATCCCCTGTCGGCCCGCGTCCGCGTCTCCTTCACCTCCCGCGACTCAGCCGAAACCGTCGAAGCCTTCTGGGACGGCGCATCCAACTGGAAGGTCCGCTATTCGCCCATGAGGCTCGGCGACTACTCCTTCACCGTCTCCTCGCCCGACTTGGACCTCGAACCCAAATCCGGCTCCTTCACCTCCGTCCCCAACCGCGCCACAACCGCCCTCGACCGCCAAGGCCCACCCGTCATCTCCCCCAACCGCCGCCACTTCGTCCATGCCGGCAACGCCCAACCCTGGTTCTTCCTCGCCGACACCGCCTGGAACGGACCCCTCCTCGCCACCGCCGGCGAATGGGACGATTACCTCGCCGCACGCGTCAAACAACGTTTCACCGCCGTCCAGTTCGTCACCACCCAATGGCGCACCGCCTACGCCGACGAACAGGGCCGCACCGCCTTCCAGATCCTCGACTCCCGCCTCGTCATCGACCCCGTCTTCTTCCGCCGCCTCGACCAGCGCATCGCCGCCATCCGCCGCGCCGGCCTCGTCCCCGTCCCCGTCATGCTCTGGGCCCTCACCTCCAAAGCCGGCGAAAGCCCCGGCGAAACCCTCTCCATCCCCTTCGCCGCCACGCTCGCACGCTACATCCAGGCCCGCTACCATGCCTTTGGCTCGCTCTGGTTCCTCGGCGGCGACGGCGATTACCGCGACGAAAAAGCCGCACGCTGGAAGGAAATCGGCCGCGCCGTCTTCCCCCCGGAACTCGCCCGCCGCCCCGCCACCCTCCACCCCCGCGGTCTTCAGGAACCCTGGGAAGGCCTCAAGGACGAACCCTGGATCGACTACTTCATCTACCAGTCCGGCCACGGCGGCAACCCCCAGAAATGGCAATGGCAAGCCTGGCGCGGCCCCGCCCAGGGCTGGCGCATCAATCCCCCACGCCCCGTCATCGATTCCGAACCCAACTACGAAGGCCACATCTCCTATCAGAAACAACTCATCGACGCCTTCGCCGTCCGCCGCGCCTCCTGGTATTCCCTCCTCGCCGCCCCCATCGCCGGCATCACCTATGGCGCCCATGGCGTCTGGCCCTGGATGCGCGAACCCGGACCGGTCCTCAATCACGACCGCGCCGGCAACGCCCCCGCCTGGCGCGACTGCATGGCCTGGCCCGGCGCCGAAGCCATGAACACCCTCGCCGCCGTCATCACCTCTATCCCCTGGACCTCGCTCCGCCCCGAAGCCCGTCTCGCCGCCCCCACCAAGGTCGACGGCGATTTCTCCAACTACATCGCCGCCGTCCTCGCCGAGGACCGCTCACTCGCCCTCCTCTACCTCCCCTCCAACCCCAACCCCACCCTCGACCTCTCCCTCTTCGGCCGCCCCGTCACCGCCACCTGGATCGACCCCAAAACCGGAGCACGCAAACCCGGCCCCCGCCTCCAACCCTCCGCCTCCGCCACCATCCAGACCCCAGCCCCCGGCGACTGGCTCCTCCTTCTCAAGCCGTGACGGCTTCGTCCAAAGTGGCTCATCCATAGCGGGCAGCTCCAGGATTTAACGTTCTTTTATCTGTTAAAGCCTTGACGTTGGTCCACAGCTAATATATCGTCCATTCGGATGGAGTCTTTGGAGGCTATCATGCGAACACCCAAGATCTTGCTGTGCTCACTCGGTCTGGCCGTAGTCGCCTTCGGGCAAGGCGGATTGGGATCGATAACGGGAACCGTGGTCGACGCCAGCGGCGCGCCCATTCCAAACGCTGAAATCAAGGCGCTTCAGCTTTCCACCAACTCCGAACGCGTTTCGGCGTCCAACGAGTCCGGCATCTTCACTCTGCCCTCGCTGCCCGCCAGCAAGTACGACCTCACTATCTCGGCCAAGGGCTTCCAGTCCCGCGCCGTCAAGGATCTCACCTTGAACGCCCTGCAGAATCTGCCGCTCGGCTCAATCACCCTGGAAATCGGCTCCGGCCCCATGACCATCGTCGACGTCACCGCCGAAATCCCCAAAATCGCCACCGAGAACGCCGTCCGCAGCGACGTCATCCAGGCCAAACAGGTCACCGACCTGCCGCTGCAGGGGCGCAACTGGTCCACCCTGTTGAAGACAATCCCCGGCGCCACCCCCAACAACGTCAACGCCATCAACGGCCGTGAGGCCGGCTACGACGGCTACGGCGACTTCCGCGTCAACGGCAAGGCCTCCAACCAGACCCAGGTCAACCTCGACGGCGGCAGCAATGTCGACCACGGCAGCGACTCCAAGACCACCGTCACCCCCAGCCTCGAATCCATCCAGGAAGTCGCCGTCATGACCAACAACTTCCAGGCCGAGTTCGGCAACCGCGCAGGCATGATCGTCAACATCGTCACCAAGTCCGGCACCAATACCTTCCACGGTACCGCCTGGAACTACATGCGCAACGAAATCCTCAACGCCCGCCCCTGGAACCAGGCCTTCTTCGGCATGCCCAATCCCCGCTACCGCTACAACTACTTCGGCGGCAACCTCGGCGGCCCCATCAGGAAAGACAAGCTCTTCTTCTTCTATAACTACGAAAACCTCAAGCAGGACACCCCCACCCTCACCAATCAGATCCGCGTCCCCACCGCCCTCGAACGCCTTGGCGACTTCTCCCAGACCGTCAACGCCAACGGCCAGCGCCCCGCCATCTATATGCCCGGCTCACAGGCCTCCGGCAAGCCCGTCCTGCTCCCCAACAACATCATGCCCGCCAGCCTCATCGATCCGCTCGGCAAGGCCATCACCAACATCTACCCGCTGCCGAATCTGAAAAACGAGACCAACAACAACTACCTCAACGAGTACGCCAAACTCGACAAACGCCACCTCAACGTCTGGAAGTTCGATTGGAACATCAACGACTCCACCCGCATGTTCGTCCGCTACAACTACGACCACCAGACCCTCCGCGACATGCTCACCTGGGCCGCCGGCTCAAACCTCCCGTTCGTCGTCACCGGCTGGAGCCGTCCCGACAAGATGCTGACCATGAACCTCACCAAGGCCATCTCGCCCACTACCGTCAGTGAAACGCTCGTCAGTTGGCAGAAGGACTTCGTCAATTCTCCGCTCGATGTCCTCGACGACCCCGATCAGGTCAGCCTCTCCAAACGAGGCCTGTCCGGCCTGCCCCAGGCCTTCAAAACCTCTACCGATATCCTGCCCCAGATCAGCGGCACCGGCTATCAGGACTTCCAGTTCAACCGCTTCCCCTGGTACGCCAAGGCCCCTGAATACCACATCGCCCAGAACGTCTCCTGGACCCGCGGCTCCCACCTCATCAAAATCGGCGGCCAGTACATGCGCAACCAGAAGGACGAAATCAACGCCGCCATCGAGAAGGGCAACTACAACTTCGGCGTCAACACCGCCAGCGAGTTCGACTGGGGCTACAGCCCGGCCAACATGCTCGCCGGCGCGCTGAACTCCTTCCAGCAGGTCTCCAACCCCTCCCGCAAAATGTCCATGTATCAGGACTTCCACTTCTTCATCCAGGACACCTGGAAAGTAACGCCCAAATTGACTTTCGACTACGGCATGCGCTTCTATCACATCCCCTCCGAGGCCAACGTCGAGCACGGCCTCACCATGGACGCCGCCTTCTTCCCCGGCCTCTGGGATCCCAAAAAGGCCCCCCGCTACTACGTCCCCGACCCCACCGCCCCCTCGCGCATCATCGACCCCGCCAACCCCGGCGTCCAACTCCCGGCCAGCGTCTCCGCCGCCCTGCGCTACACCATCGTTCCCGGCTCCGGCGACATGATGAACGGCATCCGCGCCCTCGGCGGCGAGATCGGCAGCGCCGGTATCCGCAACCCCAAGTACATCCTCATGGCCCCGCGCGGCGGCATCGCCTGGCAGTTCGCCAACAAAACCGTCCTCCGCACCGGCTTCGGCTGGTCCTACAACCGCCCCACCATCGGCCGCGCCACCGGCACCTTCCAGAACGGCCTCGCCAAGGCCGTCGATTACCGCCAGACCAGCCTCGCCACGCTCAACAACTCCACCGTCGTCCGCATCTCTCCCCAGTCCTATGGCGCCTACGACGAATCCAGCAACTCCGTCCCCACCGTCTACGACTACAGCTTCACCATCCAGCGTGAACTGCCCTGGAACCTCGTCCTCGACGTCGGCTACATCGGTAACATCCAGCGCTACCAGAACATGCAGTTCAACATCAATATGGTGCTGCCCGGCGTCGCCTGGCGCCCCGAGTTCACCGATCCCCGCCTCGCCGGCAACAACTTCGCCGGCCCCGTCTCCGGCTCCAATCCCGGCCCCCTGCCCGGCACGCGCAACGTCGACTCCCTCCTGATGCGGCCCTTCCAGGGCTTCAACCAGCTCAACCTCATCACCAACAACGCCAACGCCCGCTACAACTCGCTCCAGTGGAGCATCAACAAGCGCTACAGCCGCGGGCTGACCTTCGCCTTCGTCCACACCTTCGGCAAACTCCAGTCGCAACTCGACAACCAGGGGCCGTTCTATTACAAGTGGCAGGACTACACCGGCTTCGTCGCCAACGAACACCGCGTCCATGTCGTCGGCATCAACTACACCTACGATGTGCCGAAGCTGGCCGCGAAGTTCGGCCTGGACAACCCCTTCGGCCGCCAGGCCTTCGACGGCTGGGGCATCGCCCACATGATGAACTTCTACTCCGGACGCCCCCTTTCGCCCACCTTCGGCCTTCAGTACGCCAACAACAACCAGGGCGTGCCGAACCTGAACGCCATCTTCACCGGCAGCCCCGACATCGCCCCGCGCATGTCGCCCTCCGGCAACCCCAATACCGGCGGCGGCGGCATCGACAAGTTCTATGACACCAGCGTCTTCGGCCTCGGGGGAATCGACCCCAATGGCATGGGCTCAATGAACTACCTGTGGTCGCCTGGCACCTTCTCCAATGACATCAACATCACCAAGCAGTTCCCCATCAAGGAACGGCTGGGCTTGGAACTCCGCGCCAGCTTCTTCAACCCCTTCAACCAGGTTCGCCGCCAGGACATCAACACCGGCTTCACCTTCAAGATGATGGGTCCGCAGCTCTCCAACGGCAATTACCTGTTCAACTCCCCCGATCAACTCGTCGCCAACCTCGTCGCCGCTTCGCCCAACGCCACCGCGGCCGAGAAGTACAACCAGTACCGCGGCGGCGTGGGCCACCAGAACGTCCCCAGCGTCCTCGACAACCGCCGCATCGAAATCGGCATCAGGCTGAAGTTCTGATTCCGCGCCACCCCGTCAAGCCTTCCGGGCCTTGACGGTCTTGAAAACCAGGCCGGCACGCCTCATGGCGAGCCGTCTTCGCCGCTGCCCCGCCGTGTCCCTGCGTTCATGACTGGACGGCTTCGCCCCCCCCTCCGAACCCAACGTAAACAACACTCAGCCTTGCCGGGGCAGTGCGCGCAGGGTGGGCGCCGGTACGCGCTCCCTTTCGTCCGCGGCTTCTTTACAGTGCGGCTCTTGATGCGGTTGAGGCGGTAGAATGGACCCGAAGATCCGGACGCGGGGGAAATCATGCGGCAGATTCATGTCATCGATTCGCATACCGGCGGGGAACCGACGCGGGTTGTCGTCGCCGGCGGACCCGATCTGGGCGCGGGGCCGTTGAGAGAGCGGCTGGAGAGGTTCAGGGCGGAACACGACCGGTTCCGGTCGGCGGTGGTGAATGAGCCGCGAGGGTCGGATGCAATGGTGGGGGCGCTGCTGTGCGAACCGAACGAACCGGGGTGCGCGGCGGGGGTGATTTTCTTCAACAACGTCGGGTATTTGGGGATGTGCGGGCACGGGACGATCGGGCTGGTGGCGACGCTGGCCTACATGGGGCGGATGGAGGCGGGCGTGCGGAGGATCGACACGCCGGTGGGGGTGGTGACGGTGGAGTATCACGGGGCGGGGGTGACGACGATCGGCAATGTGGCGAGTTACCGGCTGGCGAAAGGGGCAGCGGTGAACGTTCCGGGGATCGGCATTGTGACGGGCGATATTGCGTGGGGCGGGAACTGGTTTTTCATGGTGGAGGGATCGCCGGTGGCGCTCACGCTGGCGAATTTGGAGGGGTTGACGAGTTACACGTGGCGGATCAGGCAGGCGCTGACGGCGAATGGGATCACGGGCGCGGGCGGTGCGGAGATCGACCATATCGAACTCTTTGGGCCGCCGTCATCGAAGGAAGTGGCCGATAGCCGGAACTTCGTGCTGTGTCCGGGCAAGGCGTATGACCGGTCGCCGTGCGGGACGGGGACGAGCGCGAAGCTGGCGTGCCTGTATGCGGACGGGAAGCTGAAGGAGGGCGAGGCGTGGCGGCAGGAGTCGATTGTGGGCAGCGTGTTTGAGGGCAGGGTTGCGGTGAGAGACGGGCAGGTGATGCCGTATGTGAGGGGCGAGGCGTTTGTGAACGCGGATGCGAAGCTGATGCTGGATGAACTGGATCCGTTCTGCTGGGGGATTCGCTAGGTGAACGCGCCGGACATTATCGTTGTGGGCGCGGGCATCGTGGGCGCGGCGTGCGCGCTGGAACTGGCTCGGGGCGGGGCGCGGGTGTCGGTGTACGACAGAGGGATTGTGGCGGGCGGGGCGTCGGCGGCGGGGATGGGGCATGTGTGCGTGATGGACGACTCCGAAGCGCAGTTTCAGTTGACGCGGTATTCGCTGGAGTTGTGGGCGGAGATGTCGCCGGAGATGCCGGCGGCGGCCGAGCATGTCTATTGCGGGACGTTGTGGGTGGCGGCCGATGAAGAAGAGATGGCCGAGGCGCGTAGGAAGGCCGAGTTCTATTTGCCGAGGGGGACGCCGGCGGAGTTGCTGGATGAGAAGCAACTGGCCGCGGCCGAGCCGAATTTGCGGAAGGGACTGGCGGGCGGGTTGTTGCTGCCGGCGGACAGCGTGTTGTATCAGCCGGCGGTGGCGTGGTGGATGTTGAACGAGGCGAAGAAACTGGGCGCGACGGTGCATGTGAATCAGCCGGTGGAGTCGATTGAAGACGACGGGCTGCATATGGGGGATGGCACGGTGGTGGCGGCGGGGCGGGTGGTGAACGCGGCGGGGGCGTGGGCGGCTCGGTTGACCAGGAACACGCCGGTGAAGCCGAAGAAGGGCCACCTCATGATCACGGAGAGGGCGGCGGAGTTTGTGCGGCATGAGGTGATCGAGCTGGGCTATATCAAGTCGGCGCATTCGGGGGCGACCGAGGCGGTGGCTTTTAATGTGGCGCCGAGGCCGGCGGGGCAGGTGCTGATTGGTTCGTGCAGGCAGTTGGGGGTGTGGGACGCGGCGATCGACCGGAAGATTTTGAACAAGATGCTGCGGCGGGCCATTGAGTATATGCCGGGGCTGGCGGGGTTGAGGGGGATCCGGTCGTGGACAGGGTTCAGGGCGGCGACCGAGGATTCGCTGCCGTTGATCGGGCCGTGCGAGGGGTATGAGAGGGTGTGGCTGGCGACGGGGCACGAGGGGTTGGGGATCACGACGGCGACGGGGACGGCGAAGGTGCTGGCGGCGCAGATGCTGGGGCGGGAGTGCGGGATTCCGGTGGCGCCGTATCTGCCGTCGAGGAGGGTGGCGGGGCATGGATGAGCGATTTGAGATCCGGATCGACGGGCGGACGTATGAGGTGGAGCGCGGGACGACGGTGGCGGCGGCGCTGCTGAATGCGGGCGTGACGAGGTTTCATGACGCGCCGGGGGGCGAGCCGCGTGCGCCGTTGTGCGGGATGGGGATTTGTTTCGAATGCATGGTGAGGATCAATGGCGAGGAGGGTTGTTTGGCGTGCCAGACGGTTTGCAGGAGGGGGATGGAGGTTGTGACGCGATGAGTCATGTGAAGATGCAAGGCTCGATCGTGGTGGTGGGGGTGGGTCCGGCGGGGATCGCGGCGGCGTGGGCGGCGGCGGAGGCGGGCGGGGATGTGTTGATGGTGGACAACGGCGCGGCGGCGGGCGGGCAGATCTGGCGGGGCGGGAAGGCGCTGGACCGGCTGTCAACGAAATGGCTACGGAGGTTGGAGAGGGCGAAGGGGATTCGGAGGGTTGGGGCGCTGGTGGTGTCGGCGGAGGCGGACAGGAAGTTGCTGTTGGCGGAGACGGCCGAGGGCGGGAGCGTGGGGGTGCGGTATGAGAAGTTGATTTTGGCGACGGGGGCGAGGGAGAGGTTTTTGCCGTTTGCGGGCTGGACACTGCCTGGGGTGGTGGGCGCGGGCGGGTTGCAGGCGCTGGTGAAGTCGGGTCTGGATGTGAGGGGGAAACGGGTTGTGCTGGCGGGGTCGGGTCCGCTGCTGCTGGCGGTGGCGGATCTGCTGCGGGAGCGCGAGGCGACGGTGGTTCTGATCGCCGAACAGGCTCGCATGGCGGCAATCATGCGATTTGGGATGAAACTGGCATCGGCGCCGGCGAAGCTGATTCAGGCGGTGGTATTGAAGGCGAGATTGGCGACGGTTCCATATCTGACGGGGTGCTGGGTGGAGCGGGCCGAGGGGGCCGAGAGGTTGAAGAGCGTGATGTTGAATCAGGGCGGGCGGCGGTGGAGGGTGGAGTGCGATTACCTGGGGACGGGGTTTGGGTTGATTCCGAATATGGAGTTGGCGGGGCTGCTGGGGTGTGAGACGGGGCCGGGGGGCGTGGTGGTGGACGCGAGGCAGCGGACGAGCGTGGAGGGGGTGTATTGCGCGGGCGAGGCGGCGGGGATCGGGGGGGTGGACAAGTCTCTTGCGGAGGGCGAGATCGCGGGGTGGGCGGCGGCGGGGCAGGAGGACACAGCGCGGGCGTTGGAGGGAGTGAGGGCGAAGCAGTTGGGGTTTGCGGCGGCGCTGGGAGAGGCGTTCGGGTTGAGGGAGGAGCTGAAGGGGCTCGTCACGGCGGAGACGGTGGTGTGCCGGTGTGAGGATGTCAGGATGGGGGCGCTGGAGGGGATGGAGGATTGGCGCGAGGCGAAGTTGCAGACGCGGTGCGGAATGGGACGGTGCCAGGGACGGGTGTGCGGGGGGGCTTTGGAGTTTTTGAAGGGCTGGACGCCGGCTGTCGTGAAGCCGCCGGTGTTTCCGGCAAGGGTGGCGACGATGGTGGCGGAAGACGAGGTATAGGCATGACATCGATCTGGCGCGGGGTGATCCCGGCGATTACGACACCGTTCAGCGAAGACTTTTCGGTGGACTACAAGACATTCGCGGAGCATTGCGAACAGATGGCGCGGGCCTATTGCACGGGCATCGTGATTGGCGGTTCGCTCGGCGAGGGCGGCAGCCTGACGCTGGACGAGAAGGCGCGGCTGATCGGGACGGCGAACGAGGCCGCGGGCGGGCGGCTGAACGTGTTCCTGGGCGTGGCCGCGCTGACGACGGCCGAGGCCGTGGAGACGGCGATGATGGCGGCGACCAAGGGCGCGCAGGGGCTGATGGTGCTGCCGCCGTATGTTTATGTGGGCGACTGGCGCGAGACGAAGGCGCATGTGGATGCGGTCTGCCAGGCGACGGGTTTGAGTTGCATGCTGTACAACAACCCGATCGCGTATAAGACGGACTTCGTGCCGGAGCAGGTGGCGGAGTTGCTGGAGAGCAATCCGAACCTTCATGCGATTAAGGAGTCGAGCGCGGACGTAAGGCGGATCGCGGCGCTGAGGTCGCTGGCTGAAGGGCGGCTGGACATATTGGTGGGCGTGGACGATGTCATCGTGGAAGGCGTGGCGGCGGGCGCGGTGGGGTGGATTGCGGGGTTGGTGAATGCGTTTCCAAAGGAGTCTGTGGCGTTGTTCAACCAGGCGGTGCAGGGGGGTTACGAAGAGGCGTTCAGATTGTACAAGTGGTTCCTGCCGCTGCTGCGGATGGACACGGCGCCGAAGTTCGTCCATTTGATCAAACTGGTGCAGCAGGAGGTCTTGCTTGGGAACGAACGGCTGAGGCCGCCGCGGATGGCGCTCGTCGGGGTGGAGCGCGAGGCGGCGCTGGAGACGTTGCGGGCGGCGTTGCGGAGCAGGCCCGGTGGGTAGGCCGGATTTCGGGGTGGTCCCGGCTTCACGCTGACACGCGATGCTCGCCGGACGCCCTTGGTGAGGAGGAGGCGTCGCGTGCGACGGGAGCCGGAAAACCCCACGTAGCATTATCCGCGGCTGCAGCGACGTGCGTGAGCTTCACCAGAATGGGATGGCCCGCGCCGCCGGGGCCCGGCTCGCAGGCTTGGCGGGAACGCCGCTTCAGTCCGGCATGGCCCAACACGGCGTCCCGGCATGGCCGCCGGGATCCGGACGCGGGGGAAAGCGAGCCGTCGAAATTCGTCTCGACGCCTGGCCCCCGCTCCACGCCATCCAGGAGCGTTCAACCATCAGCCGTTTGCGTGCATGCAATGGCGGCTAGAATGATTCAATGCCGCGACTCGCCGCGCTTCTCCTCCTCCTGCTGCTCCCCCTCGCTGCCCAGGATGTCTTCCGCCTCCAACCCGCCCGCCCCATCGCCCAGCTCCGCATCGAGGCCCTGAAACAGTCCCCGCCTGTCGAAACCGGCCCCTTCCGCCCCCACGACCTCGTCAACGTTGCCACCATCGACCCCTCCATCCGCCTCGACATCCGCTACGCCGGCACGGACAATTTCCTCTCCGCCCCCATCTACGAATCCGCCCGCGCCTACCTCCAGCGCCCCGCCGCCGAAGCCCTCCTCCGCGCCCACAATCGCCTGAAGCCATCCGGCTACGGCATCCTTGTCCACGACACCTACCGCCCCTGGTTCGTCACCTGGATCTTCTGGGAAGCCACCCCGCCCCATCTCAAGGACTTCGTCGCCAACCCCGCCCGCGGCTCCAAACACAATCGAGGCTGCGCCGCCGACGTCACCCTCTACGACCTCAAATCCGGCGCGCCCGTCGAAATGCCCTCCCTCTACGACGAAATGAGCGAACGCGCCTACCCCGACTTCCCCGGCGGCACACCCCTCCAGCGCCAGCTCCGCGACCTCCTCCGCACCGCCATGGAATCCGAGGGCTTCACCGTCTACGAATACGAATGGTGGCACTTCGACTACAAAGACTGGCGCCACTACCCCATCGGCAACCAAACCTTCCAACAACTCGAATCCCACCGCTAATCACTCTGTCCATCATGAGACCCGCACTTCAAGCCCGGCCTCCCAAACTCCCTCCTTCCAATTGCCCATCCATCCCCTCGCGGTATATGATCGTTGCCAAATCCCTATAGGAGGTGCGGATCTGAAACGCCGAACCTTTGCCGCCACCGCCGCCGCGGTTGCCGCTTCAACTGCCGGATGCGGCCCTCGCCTCGCCCCTGGCTATCGCTTCTTCAACAAAGACCAGGCCCGCACCATCGACGCCTGGACCGAATGCCTCATCCCCGCCGACGACATGCCCGGCGCTTCCCAGGCCGAAGTCGTCCGCTACATCGACCTCCAACTCACACGCCGCTTCAAGAAACTTCAGGAACCCTACCAGCGCGCCTCCGAAGCCATCAACGCCATGGCCTCCCGCGCCCACGCCAAACCCTTCGCCGATCTGCCCATCGACCAGCAGACCGCCCTTCTCCAGACCCTCGAAAAGGGCCAGGGCGACAAATCCATCTGGGGCAATGACGGCGGCAAGTCCGCCTTCGACATGGTCCTCAACCACACCATGCAGGGTTTCTTCGGCAACCCCCGCCACGGCGGCAACCGCGATTACGCCTCCTGGCGTCTCGTCGGCGTCTCGCCGCTGCCCGTCCGCGGCCGCCTCCACTACACCTTCGAGGAGAACAGTTGATGGCACTCGATAAAGTGGACGCCGTCATCATCGGCGCCGGCGCCGCCGGTCCCATCATCGCCAAGGAACTTGCCGTCGCCGGCCACCACGTCGTCCTGCTCGAACGCGGCAGGTTCTACCAGCCCTCCGACTGCCGCAAGGACGATCTCTACAACCAGCGCACCACCATCCTCGGCAACGCCTTCGGACCCGACTCCGACGGCGAACCCCGCGTCTCGGTCGATGCCCGCGGCCGCGAACGCATCATCCTGCCCTGGGAAGGCGGCTACAACAACAACGCCTCCTGCGTCGGTGGCGGCACCCTCTCCTACGGCGCCATGGCCTGGCGCTTCCACCCCCTCGACTTCACCATGAAGTCCAAATACGGCGCCATCAAAGACTCCACCCTCGACGACTGGCCCGTCACCTACGACGACCTCGAACCCTTCTACGAACGCGCCGAATGGGAGATCGGCGTCTCCGGCGACGACTCAAACAATCCCTTCAAAGGCCCCCGCAAACGCCCCCTCCCCATGCCGCCTGTCGGCCCGCCGTCCAAGGAACATCGCACCCTCGACGCCGCCGCCCGCAAAATCGGCCTCCACCCCTTCGACATCCCCATGCTGCGCAACTCCGTTCCCTACAACGGCCGCCCCGCCTGCATGCGCTGCCGCTGGTGCGTCGGTTTCGCCTGCGAAGTCGACGCCAAGTGCGGCACACAGAACACCGTCCTGCGCACAGCCCTCAAAACCGGCAACCTCGAACTGCGCACCGAGTGCATGACCCGCGAAGTCATCGTCGACGGCCGAGGCCGCGCCACCGGCGTCAAATACTACGACGAAAACGGCCGCCTTCAGGAGCAGCCCGCCTCCATCGTCGTCGTCAGTGCCGGAGCCAATGAAAGCGCCCGCCTCCTGCTCAACTCAAAGAGCCGTCTCTTCCCCAACGGCCTCGGCAACCGCTACGACTGGGTCGGCCGCAACCTCCAGGGCCACAACTACACCGGCGCCTTCGCCCTCTTTGACGAGGACATGTACGACGACCTCGGCCCCGGCGCCTCCATCGCCGTCTGCGACTACAACCACGGCAACCCCGGACTCGCCGGCGGCGCCATGCTCGCCAACGAATTCATCCGTCTCCCCATCCAGGCCTTCTCCGCCACCCCGCCCGGCACACCCCGCTGGGGCCAGCCCTTCAAGGACCATATGCGGAAAAACTACCGCCGCACCGTCGCCGTCCAGGGCCCCACCCAGGAAATCCCCGTCTGGGACGCCCGCGTCCAACTCGACCCCAAAATCAAGGACAAATGGGGCATCCCCGTTCTCCGCATGTCCGGCTCCCGCCACCCCCACACCGTCGAAATCGGCGAGGCCATGTCCTTCAAGGCCGAAGAGTGGCTCAAAGCCGCCGGCGCCATCCACACTTGGCGCAAAGTCGGCGGCCGCGGCCTGAGCGGCGGCCAGCACCAGTCTGGCACCGTCCGCATGGGCAACGACCCCAAGACCTCCGCCGTCGACGCCAACTGCCGCATCCATGAATCCGAAAACGTCTACGTCGTCGACGCCAGCGTCCATGTCACCAACGGCGGTTTCAACCCGGTCCTGAACATCATGGCCCTCGCCTACCGCGCCGGTGACCACCTCGTCGCCCGCATGAAAGGGGCACGCTCATGAAACCCCTTCTCGTCATCGCCCTCGTCGCCGCCGGTGTCGTCCTCATGGTCCCGCTCGGCAGCTTTGTCTACGAATCCGGCGGACCCGATGCCTGCGGCCGCTGCCATGAAATCGGCCCTCAAGTCGAAAAGTGGAAGGTCTCCACCCACCGCGACGTCTCCTGCGACAAATGCCACGGCGACGCCCTCACCATGGAAGCCCGCTTCCACCTGAACAACCTCCACCGCCTCCGCAGCCACATCCGCGGCGAAGCCCCAGAACGCCCACAATTGAAACTCGCCGACGTCCTCCGCATGCAGCAGCAGTGCCAGTCCTGCCACCAGCAACAGTTCGCCGCCTGGCGCAACGGACCCCACTCAGTCACCTATGAATCCATCTTCCTCGACAAGCGGCACAACACCGAACGCAAGATGATGGACGACTGCCTCCGCTGCCACGCCATGCACTTCGAAGGCGCCATCGGCGACCTCGTCGACCCCGTCTCAACCGAAGGCCCCTGGAAACTCGTCCGTCAGGACTTGAAAGACGCCCCCGCCATCCCCTGCCTCTCCTGCCACTCCGTCCACCGCCAGGGCCAACCTCTCCGCGGCCACGTCCGCAAGGCCGTCATCTCGCGCAAGGAGGAGATCGTCCGCCCCTCCATCGGCTTCTTTGACCGCCGTTCGCAATCCGGCATCGCCGTCGAAATGCTGCCCGTGCCCCAGGTCCTCGATGGCCAGCGCCCCATCCGCATGAGCCCTGACAAGCGCCAGGCCCTCTGCTACCAGTGCCACGCCCCCTGGACCGCATCCCTGGTCGGCACCGGCGACGACCGCACCCCCATGGGCGTCCACGAAGGCATCTCCTGCCTCGCCTGCCACGACCCCCATCGCGGCTCCACCCGCGCCAGTTGCGCCACCTGCCACCCCAAGATGTCCAACTGCAACCGCGACGTCGAAACCATGGACACCACCTTTTTCAACAAGGACTCCAAACACAACATCCACTGGGTCAAATGCGCCGACTGCCACCCCAAAGGCATCCCCGCAAAACGCACCCCATCGGCCGACTGATCCGCTCTGCTCACTCTGCGCGAAGCGTCTTCAGCGGGTCCGCGCGCGCTGAACGCCATGCCGGGACGCACGCCGCCGTGAGTCCCACCACCGACAGCACCACCGTCGCGGCCACGAACGCGGCGGGATCGGCGCCCGTGACGCCGAACAGAAAGCTGCGAATCACTTTCGTCAGCGCCATCGACCCCGCCGCGCCAATCAGAATCCCCAGCGCCAGCAACCCCGTCGCGCGCTTCAGCAGCAGCCCCGTCAACTCTGCCGGCCTGGCCCCCAGCGCCGCGCGGACGCCCAGTTCGCGCTCGCGGCTGGCCGCTGAAAACCACACCAGTCCAAACAGTCCGGCCCCAGCCAGCGCCAACACCTGAAACGCGAACACCGCGCTGACAACCGAGAGCAGGCGTTCGTTGTGCAGTTTCTTCTCGATCACCTTCGAGTAAGTCGTCACCTCGCCGATCCCCAACCCCGGCGCCGTTTGCCGCAGGATTCCGCGGATCTCCCGATTCAGATCCAGCCCGCCGGCGGTTCGAATCGAAATGCTCGTGACCGGCGACGGCTGCTGGGCGATCGGCACAAACACCAGCGCCCGGTAGTCATCACGCGGACCGCCGAACCGCGCATCCTTCAGAACGCCGGCTACTTCCATCGCGTTCTTCGGATCGAAGTTGTCTCCGAACGAGATGCGCCGGCCCAGTGCCGGTCCGCCGCCAAACAGTTGCCCTGCGGCGTATTCCGACAACATGGCGACGGCAGGCGCTTCCTTCCGGTCCTGCCGGGTGAACGCTCTTCCGCTCAATACGCTCATTCCCGTGGTCTCGATATAGCCGTCCGAGACATGGACAACGAACACCGGGGCTGGGCCTCCGGCGGAGGCGCCCTCGACCACCACCTTGGAGGTGTGAGCTGTATCATCGAATGGGCCGCAGCAACTCACCGCCGCGCGTTCGACTCCCGGCAGGGCGCGAATTCGCTCGATCACCGGGCCACGAACCAGTTCCTGCGCCTTCCTGGCCGCCGGAGTCAGCTCCATCGGGATCTTCACCATCGTCAACCCCGCCGGGCGAATGCCGAAATCCTGCTGTCGGAGCCGCCACAGCGAACCGGCCAGCAACGCCGCGCCGCAGACCACAATCAACGAGACGGCAATCTGCATCACCATCAGCGTCTGCGCGCCCCCGGCCAGTCCGCGCTGACCCGTGATCGTCCTGCCTTCCCGGCTGTAACTCCGCGCCGGGTCGGCTCCTCCCGATGCGATCAACGCCGGGACGAGCCCAAACATCAACGTAGCTCCGATCGTGATCGCTGCCGTGAAGGCCAGCATGTTGAAGTCAAGCGCCAGCGCCAGCGAGATCTCGCGTTCGCCCGCTGCGTATCCCACCAGGGCATCGCCGCCCCAAACCGCCAGCATCACCCCAACCGCCCCGCCGCCAGCGCACAGCAACGCGCTCTCGGTCAGCATCTGCCTCACCAGCCTCCCCCGCCCAGCGCCGAACGCCAGCCTGACGCCCAACTCGTGTACGCGTGCGCCGCCTCGTGCCAGCAGCAGCATCGCCAGATTGAAGCACGCGATCACCAGCACCAGTCCGGCCATCGCCATCAGCAGCGCCAGCGGCTTGCCGAACTCGCGCCGCAGGTCTCCCAACCCTCGCGCCCCGCTCTCGACGCCAATGGTCAGCGGTCCTGCGTCTTTCACCTGAATCGTGTGGCTGCCGATCTCGGCTGCCATTGACGTCAGCGAGGCCGCCGCCGCATCGGCCGGCACCCCCGGCCTCAGTCGGCCCATCAGGGTAAGCCAGGTCATGAACCGCGCCGAAAGCAGGTCCGAAGGCATCACTCTCGGCTGCAAAGCCAGAGGTACCCATACGTCCGGAACCGACCCCGGCTTCTCGCCGAAGAACTCGCTCGGCGCCACGCCCACAATCGTCACCTGCGCCTGGTTCAGCGTTAACGGCGCGCCCAATACGTCCGGGTTCCTCTGAAACCGCCGCTCCCAGAACCTGTCGCTGATCACCGCCACTCCGGCCGCCCCCGCTCGATCGTCCGCCTGACCGATCACCCGGCCCCGCGCCGCCCGTACGCCCAGCAGTTCAAAGTAGTTCCCGCTTACCATTCGTGTCGTCGCCGCTTCGGCTTCGCCGCCTCCTCGCACGATCAGGTTCTTCACCGGATAGTCCGCGCTCGCCATTACCCCATTGAGCGCCGTCTGTCTGGATTGCATCTCCTGATAGAAGGGGTAGGTGAAGCCGCTCGTCATGCCTCCCTGCGACAAGCTCAAAATCACCAGTTCGTGTGGCCGCTCAACCGGCAATGGCCGGAACACCACCCGGTCAAGCAGACTGAACACCGTCGTGTTTGCGCCGATGCCCACCCCCAGCGAAGCGATCGCCGCCAGCGTAAACACCGGACTCTTCTTCAACCCCCGAACGCCATAGCGCACATCGGCGGCAATCGACTCGATCATTGCCGTTCCGCGCGCCTCGCGGCACTCTTCCTTCACCGATTCCACCGCGCCGAATCTGAGCCTCGCCGCGCGCCCCCCATCGTCACCTTCATCGGAACCGCCTCCGATCTTCTCCGCCTCACGCTCAAGGTGGTACCTCAATTCCTCTTCGAGTTCCCGGTCCAACTGGTCCTTGCGAAGGAGCGCGCGCAGCCGGTAGCGGATCTCCCCGAGCATGTTCAGCGAACCTCCGGCGCCAGAATCATCGCCACCGCCTGCGTCAGCTTCTGCCAGGCTTCGGCTTGCTGCCGGAGCTCCTTCCGTCCTCTGGCCGTGAGCTTGTAGTACTTCGCCTTGCGGCCGTTCTCCGAAACCCGCCAGTCCGGGCTGATCAGGTTGCGCCGCTCCATCCTGTGCAGCGCCGGATAGAGCGATCCCTGCTGCACCTGCAGAGCGCCATCCGAGCGCTGGTTGATCCGCTCGGAAATGCCCCAACCGTGCCGCGGCTCGTATTCAATCGTTTGGAGGATCAGCAACTCCAACGTCCCCTGCGGCAGTTCCAGCTTCTGTGGCGGCATGAGATCTCCTTCCCTTTCACTTCTACATAAGCCATGGTATAGACAGTCCTGTAGAAGTGCAAGGGGAAAGGTCTCTCCAGCCGGGCCTGACCCGTTGGACGCCATGCACTGAATCTGTGGCAAAACGGCATTGCCCGGCCGCGCGCGCCGCACACCCCCGCACGTCAGCGAGGGTTGGTTCCGCTACAGCCTGACCCCCTCGCCAACCCGCCCTACTCCCCGCTGCTATCGCCTCTTGTACGCCACCAGCATCCCGTCCCGCTTCTCATCCGACGCCCGTATGGTCACCGACTCGTAATCCTTGCCCGACTTCAAATACTCCAGGAAATCCGCCATCGCCCGCGCCGACACGATCACGTTATCGGCCACCACCACCGCGCCTTTCCTCAGCTTCGGCTCCACGGCCTTCAGGTACTTCAGGTAATCCGGCTTATGGGCGTCGATATAGATGAAGTCATACTCGCCCTCGAGCTTCGGCAGCACCGCCAGCGCGTCGCCCGCCACCACGTTCACTGTCTTGCTCAACCCCACCTCGGCCACGCGCTTCCGCGCCCCCTCCGCCCGTTCCGGATCGATCTCAATCGCCGTCAGCGTCCCGCCCGTGCGTTCAAACGCCATCCCCATATGGATCGCCCCGAACCCCATGGCCACGCCCACTTCGATCCCCCGTTTCAGGTTGCCCGTCTGGATCAGCACCCGCAGCATCATCGCGTCGCCGTGCGTTGAACTCAGCGATGTTGACGGAATCTGTTCCAGGAACCGGGCGCGAAACTCGTCGCTGGTCTTGTCAATGTTCTGTGCGGACATAGCCAAAGTGTAGACCAGGCACAGCGCAGTCAGGCGAATCGGATGGGTAGTTTTCATGGTGGTAGGCTTCGGGCACCCAAAGTCTATCACCGGCCGCACCTACGGCGGACCTCAACCTCAACGGGAATCAGATCGTGACCGCGCCCGGCCGCGAGTTGCCTGGCTTCGTCTGGGCGGTGGCGCTCGAAGCCGGGAAGCAACAGAGGTTCGCCGCAGCCGCCGGAAGCAAACAACGTGATGTCTTTCCGGACAGCAGAGCCGATCGCAGCGCCGGGCCCACGAAAAGCAGAATCCTCCCGATCTTCCATGCGGGACGGTTTTCGATCCCAACCCGCGCGCTTGGTCCGGGGCAACTCCCGGCGGATCATGACCGTGCGGGGTTCCGGCCCGCGAATATCAGAGCGATCAACCGTCGCGCCAGCTCCTCGGTTGCCATCGGCTCTGCTGTCCGGACAGTAAACGTCAACGCTCCAGGCTCAGCAGAGGGAGCGAGATCCCGCCAGGCCGCCCGTCGAAGCTCTGCCTGTGCCAGGACGGCGCTCGCCGTCAATGGCACGCTTCGCCGCTTCGCCCATTGACCGCTCCGCGCCGTTCAGGCCGGACGGCTGCGCCACGGGCGGCTCCGGCGGGAACGCTCCACGCACCTGGAGCCATACAACGAAGAAGGCCGGCCCTCCTCCCGACGGAGGCGAACCGGCCTGATTTCAAACCCGTCAAACCCGGAGGGGCTTGACGGGGCCGCTCCAGATCAGAACTCGTAGCGAAGCGCAAACACCATGGAACGGCCGCCCACGTTCGTGAATCCGAGATTCATGAACTGGGTGAGGTTCGTATTGGCATCCACATTCCGCGCCGGGATGGCCGTGAAGCTACGGTAGTTGAACAGGTTCGAGATCTCCCATCGGAACTGAAGCTTCTGGTGCTCGCCGAAGGTCCGGAAATCCTTGCTCAGGCCGACGTTGAAGTTGTACGTGTCCCCCACGCGCTCTGTGTTCGCGCCCAGATTGCCAATGACTCCCGAATTGGTCGCATTGGCGATGAAGCGGGCGTTGGGCGAGGGCGTGGCGGTGAACGGGGCGCCGCTAGCGTTATAGCTGGCCCGTTGTGAGAGTTGGACTGTCGAGATCTGCCCCGGCAGGATTCCAAGGGCGTTGTTCGAATTGAGAACGCTGTATGGCAGGCCCTGCTGGAACGTCGTGATGCCTGACAGCAGCCAGCCGCCGACGAAGCGGTTCAGCAGCGCATTGTCCTTGGCGAAGTCGGGGAACTGGTAGACGTAGTTGGCGACGAGCCGGTGGGGCACGTCATAGATGGAGCGTCCGCGGTCCAGCCGGAGGTTGAACGGCGTCGAAGGCAGCGTCCGGTTGGTCTGTCCGCCGAGGATGTCGTCGCTCTCGCTGATGTAGGTGCTCCACGTATAGTTCACTTCAAACTGCAGCCCGCTCGAGAACCGCTTCTCCACGGTGGTCTGCATCGAGTGGTAGTTCGACATGGCCATGCCGTCGCCGATCAGGATCGAGCCGCGCGTGGGATCGCTGCGCACGCCGCCGGTAACCGGCTTCATGTTCGCCGTGATGGGACCGAGCAGGGCCGGGTTGGCGGCGATTGCCGCGGTGGCGAAGCCAAGGTTGCGCTCGACCTCTCGCACCAGTTTCAGCCCGCGTGTTCCCACGTAGAACAGCTTGAACACATAGCTGTTGCCGAACTGCCGCTCGATGCCCATCGACATCTGCTGCGAGTAAGGCTGGGTGATCCGCTCGTTGGGCGAAAATAGCCTTTCGGCCAGCAGCAGCGGGTTGCCGCCGCGCTTTACAAACTCGTCCGGAGCCAGAGCCGCGGGCTGGTTCGCCGTCACCCACAATTGGCGCCCGCTCACAGCCGGGTCGTTGATCGACACGCCCCGCGGGAAGTTGCGGGCGTTGTTGAGCAGGATGTTTTGAAAAACCTGGTCGTAGGTGATGGCGTAGCCGCCGCGCAACACGAATTTGTCGCCGCCTGTCAGCCAGTTCTTGCCGCGCGGAGCCCAGGCGAAGCCGAGCCGGGGAGCCCAGTTGTTAGCGTCGGGCTTGGCGTTCGAGAAGAACCCGAACGGCGCGCTGGTGTACTCGTACCGCGCGCCAATATTCAATGTGAATGTATTGGTCAGGCGGTAGTCGTCGGCGAAGAAGAACTGCATTTCGTGGGTCTTCGCGTCCACATTGCCGTTGCCGGCGTAGCGGGACCACAGTGCATCGCGGTCGAACAGCAGGTTCGAGATCGACGTGTACTGCACCGTGCCGCGGCTGTTCGGCGCGAAGAACGAATCCAGGTGGTAGTACATGTAGTTGCCGCCGAAGCGCATGGTGTGGCGGCCTTTGGTCCACGACCAGTTATTGGTCCACTCGTAGACGTTGTCCGTGCGGCCCTGCGGGAAGTTCTGGTTGCCGATGCCGGGCAGGCCCGAGATGGAAAGGAACACGCCCTGGTTTTCCGGGAAGGCCGCCTCGCGGCGCGCGTAGCTGAAACGCGCCTCGCTGACGAGCGTGGGCGTGAACACCCGCACGTGGTTAGCGCTCAGGTTGTGCGTCCGTCCCTGGAAGCCGACGTTGTTGATCGGAATCGCCTGAATGCCGGAACCGCCGTATGGATCCGCCGTGTTGTCCACCAGATAACGGACGAAGAGGTTGTCCTTGTTCGAAATACGGTGGTCGGTGCGCATCAGTCCGCGATGGAAGTCGGCAGCGTAGGAGATGGCGCCGCCCTCGGCCGTCGCGCGGTTGTACTGCTGTCTGGCAAGCGCCAGCGTCCGCCCATCTGGCAAGGCCACGTTGACCGAGCCTTGCGATGTCGGGTCGTTCGCCACCGGCCAGGTGTTCTTGATGAAATTCACCACGCCTGGGGCGAAGAAGCTCGCGTTCTGCTCCAGAATCTGGATGGCTTCCGGCGCGAACGCCGTCGTGATCGGCACCGCCGAACTCCGGAACCAGTTCCGTTCATACGTGGAGAAAAAGTAGTGTTTGTCCTTGACGAGCGGGCCGCCGGCGGCGATAACGCCCGTGTGGTCCACCTGTACAGCGCGCGAACGGCGCAGGGCGATATAGTCGGAGGCTCCGGCCGTTTTTTGCGCGTTGAACGTGCGTTGCTGGCCGGTGGTGAGCGCGTTCAGGCCGTTGCCTTGCCAGGACCACCGGGCGATGCCATGAAACTCGTTCGTGCCGCTCTTCGTATTCTGCTGGACGATGGCGCCCGAGTTGCGGCCGAACTCCGCCGAGAAGTTGTTGGTGATGATGCGGAACTCGCCCAACGCCTCGGGCGCGATGCTCTGCCGCGGGATCGACAACGACTGGTCGTTGTTGTTCGCGCCATCCAGCATATAGTTGTTCGAGCGCGAACGCGCACCGTTCACCACCAGGCCCGAACCCGGTCCCGTCGTGTTCGCCACCGCTCCGGGCTGCAGCAGCGCGAGGCCGTTCTGCGTGTTCAAACCGGGCAGCGTGAGAATGCGCCTGGTCTCCACGCCCCGGCTGATCTGCGACCGCGTCGCCTCGATCAGCGGCGCTTCCGCGGTCACCGTCACCACTTCACTGGTCGCACTGGGCGACAACTCCACGTTCAACTGCCGCTCAACCGCGGCTTCCACCTGGATCGGTCCGCGGATGATCTTCCCGAAGCCCTTCGATGCGACTTCGAGCTGGTAGCGGCCGGGTAGCAGCGATGGTACGCGCCAGAACCCGTTCATGTCGGTTTTCAACTCGCGGACCGTGCCCTGGTCGAGCGACTTCACGACCACGTCCGCATTTGGGATCACTGCGCCGGACTGGTCGAGGACGGTGCCGGTAAGTGATCCGTGGATCGTTTGGCCAAACCCGGGAACGCTGATCAGGATCAGTATGCCCAGGGCAGCAAGTGCTTGTCTGAGATTCATGTTTCAACTCCTCAGGACCTGCGATTGCTCGCATTTGTCATACAGGCCCTGCGCCCGAATCCTGGTGGGCGGGGCCGAACGATCTGCAACCGTACCCCGTGAACATGCGACAGGGCCGTTGATATGAAAAAGAACATCAGGCGGTTGCCAAGACGCATACCTCGGCAACCCCGTATTACTTGTGACTATACTCCAATGAATTTACTTTTGTGAATTCTTTACTAAAAAGGCATAGCTATCTTTTGATAGCTGTAGGCTTCATGCTCTCACCTTGTCGCGGCTCGCCCGGTCTGGCAGGCCGCTGAGATACCCGCGCTGACCGCGCCGCCCGGATTTGCCTCACCCAGCTTCGCCTGCCCGATCCCCATTTCCCGGCAGTGCGACCGCTCGGCCTCGATAGCCTCCCGAGGCCCGGCCTGGTTCATTGGCTTCCGCACATTGATGCTCAGCGGCCTTGCCCTCTGCCGCGTGCTGTCCAACTGGGCCCCGGCCGCATCCGCGGCGCCGGCCACACACGCACCTTTTGCCTGGACCTTCGGCGTGGCCTCCCTTCGTCCAGGTGCTTTACCGGCGCCCCGCCCGCTCTGAACCTCGCGCTGCCGCCCCAACTCTCCATCTGGCTGCGCAAATTCCCCCAGCGCCCCGTAGGCCGGGTTACTTGATTTCAATGACTTAGCTTCATTGTGACTGTGGCGTCAAGATTGCATAGAGGATTCGTATGAATCCTGCGGGCGCCAGTTCCGGCTATCGTCCACGCCTGGTCTTCTGGGAATTGACAACGGGCTGCAATCTCAGGTGCGTTCACTGTCGCGCTTCGGCTACCGAGTTGATGAGTCCCGATGACCTGTCCACCGCCGAATGCCTGGCCATCGTCGATCAGATTGCGTCGTATGCCCCACTGATCCTCGTTCTGAGCGGGGGCGAACCTCTCTGGCGCAGGGACGTCTTTGAAATCGCCGGCCACGCCGTCTCCAAGGGGCTCCGCGTCGCCCTGGCCACCAACGGCACGCTGATCGACGAGGCAATGGCGATGCGCATCAAGGATGCCGGCATCGTCCGCGTCTCCATCAGCTTGGACGGCGCCGACAAACAGACGCACGACGCCTTCCGCGGCCACGACGGCGCATTTGACTCGGCCATTCGAGGAATCCGTCATTTGCAGGACCTGGGCATCTCCACCCAGATCAACACCACGGTTTCAAAGCACAACGTCCACCAGCTCAAGGAGACGCTCGAACTCGCCAGGCGGTTGAAGGTGGACGCCTTCCATCTCTTTCTGCTGGTCCCGGTCGGCTGCGGCCTCACCATCGCCGAGGACCAGTCGATCGGCGGCGTCGAGGCCGAGGAGATCCTCAACTGGTTCTACGACCGCAGCATCGATTCCGGCATGGAGTTGAAGGCCACCTGCGCGCCCCACTACTACCGCATCGTCCGCCAGCGCCGCGCCGAGGACCGCCGCGCCGGCCGCGATCTGCCCGGGATGATGCCTCATCCGCGCCACTCGCACCATCCCGGCCATCAGGACCCGGCCGCACTCAATCAGATGACCCGCGGCTGCCTGGCCGGATCGGGCGTCTGTTTCATCTCCCATAAGGGCGTCGTCCAGGCCTGCGGCTATCTGCCCGTCGAGGCGGGCGACCTTCGCCAGCAGGCCTTTTCCGACGTCTGGGAAAGCTCGCCGCTGTTCACCGAGCTGCGCGACCTCTCCCTGCTCGAGGGCAAATGCGGCTGCTGCGAGTTCAAACAGGTCTGCATGGGCTGCCGTGCCCGGGCTTTCGGCATCACCGGCGACTATATGGAAGAGGAGCCGTTCTGCATCTACGAACCGCGGAACGCGGCCGCGAAGCCCGCGGAGGCCCAGCCATGAGAGCCTGCCCCTGCAGTGACGGCACGGTCTACGTCAAGCGCGACCGCCATGTCTTTGTCGTCTGCGGCGGCGAAAACTGCCGCTGCGCCGGCTCGAAGGATCTGCTTGACTACCTGAAGCAGGCGCCCGTCTCCGGCGATGTCGATGTCCGTATCGCCGAATCGAGGAACTGCATCGGCCACTGCGCCGCCGCCCCGGCCATGGTCGAGGACGGCCAGATCCTGCGCTGGGTCAGCCCGCGCCGGCTCAAGGGCGAGTTGATTCGCCTCGGAATCACCGGATGACGCTGTTGTTTGCCATCGGCAACCCTCATCGCGGCGACGATGGCGTCGCCGCCGAGGTCTGCGCCCTCATCGGCGGCGGCGATTGGAAGGTCATCGAGACCATGGAACTCATGCCGGAGATGGCCGCCGATGTCGCCGGCGCCGAACGGCTTGTCTTCATCGACGCCGACTACCGCGGCGGCCAGCCGTCCATTTCGCCGCTTTCGCCTGTCGCCTGCCATCCCGGCCCGATGACGCACTCCCTGCGGCCAAGCGACCTTGTCGCCGTCGCCCGCCGGCTTTACGGATTCTCTGGTCCGGCCTGGCTGCTCCGCGTTCCCGGAACCGACTTTAGCCTGGGGAGTCCGCTGTCGGAAACCGCGCGCACGAACTCGCGTCTGGCGGCGGGGCTGCTCAGTGACCTTCTCAAGGGCGGCCAGCCCGTGGAACCCTCCTGCCAGGGGCGCCGCGGCGCCGCCTAGCGCGTGGCCGCGATCTGCAGCTTCATCGGACTGCCCTGGTCGCGCAGCGGCGGTCGCTTCCGCGTGATCCTCGACTCCGGAACTCCCGCCAAATGCGTCGCCGGCTCGTGCGGATCCGGATACAGATCCACCGAAACCGGTTCGGCGCCGCTTTCAAACACCTTCAGATCAGCTTCGTTCATATAGCCGAGATACAGGATCTCGCCGCCTTGAAGCTTGTGGACTTCGAAACTGCGGAATACCGGCTTGTCGAACACGGCCACCTCCGTGGTTGCGGCCGAGGTCGTGAAACCGTAGACCCCCTCCGGCAGGCTGGCCAGCGGACTGCCCGATTCCTCCGCCTTCAAGGCGCGCAGGTTCCACTTGGCGCGTGGTTGTTCTCTCTCTGGACTCAATGCGGGATGCTGCTCTATCGGCATACATCTTCAATTTAGCAGCCCACACCGGTCTGTTCACGCCGTCTGCCCCCGCGGCTGCGCCTCATTCGCCTCCGGCCTTGTTCGCCTCCTCCGGTTTCTCCGCCTTCCCGCCGTCCTCGGACTTGCTCGCGCCAGCGGCCTTTCCGCCGCCTTTGCCCGCCGCTTCCCTGCTGCCCTTCGGCGGGCCTTCGGTGTACTGAACGATCACCGAAACCCGCCGGTTGGCCGGATCCAGCGCATCGGCCTTGTTTCTCAGAACCACATCGGCGAACCCTCTCACCTGCGCCACCCTGCCGGGTTGGATGCCCGCTTCCTCCAGCAGCCGGCGGGCGGTGTTGGCCCTGTCGGCCGACAGCTCCCAGTTCGTGTAGTGGCCCGACGCCGCGTAGGGCTTGGCGTCGGTATGCCCCTCCACCACCAGTCTGTTCGGCAGCGATTTCAATTGCGTCCCGAGCAGTGTCATCATCTCACGCCCGCGGTCCTTCAGCGAAGAACTCCCGCTCTCAAACCACAGTCCGCCTTCGTTCTCCAGCAACTCGATCCGCAGCCCCTCGTGCGTGATCGTCATCTGGACGTTCTTTTCCAACTCTTTCAGCTCCGGCAACTCTCTAACCGCTTGCTCCAGCTTTTCCAGCAGCTTGTCCAGATCTTCCTTCGCCACCGACAGCGAGTCCCCCGAGCCCGCCATCATCGAGCCCATCAGGTTGCCCTGGCCCGAGGGATCGGTGAAATAGCCGCCGACAGCCTTTTTCACCTCTTCATCCGAGGCCAAAAGCCACAAAACTATGAACAGCGCCATCATTGCCGTAACGAAGTCGGCATAGGCCACCTTCCATGCGCCGCCGTGATGGCCGCCATGGCCCTTCTTCCTTTTGATTACGATGATCGGCGGATGGTTCGGCGTTCCAGTGGCCATGGCGGTTTCTCCTTACGCCGCCTTGGCCTGGGCCTGCGCAGCCGCACCGCCCTTGATCGACGTCTCGGTCTCCTTGAACGTCGGCCGGACGTGGGTCGGGATGCCGCGCCGCGCGAACTCCACCGAAAGCGATGGCGCCAGCCCTTTCAGGAATCCAAGCACGCCCAACCGCAGGAACTGCATGTATTCGGCCCGGTCCTGCACCTGCTTCGTCATCAGCGACGCCACCGGCCCCAGCAGCCCGTAGCACATCAGAATGCCTAGAAATGTCCCAACCAACGCCGCCGCCACCTTCTGCCCGATCTCCTCCGGCGGCCCGCCCAGCGCGCCCATCGTGATCACCACGCCCAGCACAGCCGCCACAATGCCCAGCCCCGGCAGCGCATCGGCAACCGTCGACAATGCCGACACCGGCACCGTCTCTTCATGGTGCTGAACCTCCATGTCCAACTCCATCAACTGGTCCAGCTCAAACGGCCCGACACCGCCAGAAATCGACATCCGGACGGTATCGCAGAAAAACTCCAAGGCATGGTGGTCTTTCAGGAACTTCGGATATTTCTGGAACAGCGGGCTTTTGTCGGGTTCATCGATGTCGGCCTCGAGCTTCGCCGCGCCGTTCTTGCGCGCATAAACGAATATTTCGTTCAGCATCTTCAATTGTTCAAGGTAGAACGCCTTTGTGTACTTGCTGCCCTTCAGAGAACCGATCGTGCCCGCGGCCACCGCCTTCAAGACATGCATGGGATTCGCGATGATCAGCGACCCCAGCGCCGCACCGCCGATGATGATGAACTCCGAAGGCTGGTACAGCACCAGGAGGTTGCCGTGGTGCATCACGTAACCGCCGGCCACTGAACCAAATACGACGATGATTCCGATGATTACGAACATTCGGGTTTGCTTCGCGGCTTGCGCCCAAGCCTCCTCCAATTCCCGTATCGGCCGCGTCCGCCATTCCTTGAGGCCTTCACCCATTCACCGGCCTCCGGCCCCGGCGCCTGGCTGCCCTCTGGATGCGTGCTTGCATCGGGTTGGTAAGATACCTCTAAGTGCCTGTCATTTCGAGCAAAACCGGCGATTTTCCCTTCCCCGGCGGTAGCGGGCCGCTCGACACCCTCGTCGCTTCCGAGCCCGTCAGGGAAGCGTTCCGTTTCTTCGACCGCCACGCACGCTGGATCGACGAACAGCATCTCGCCCTTTGCCGCATCCCGGCCCCCACTTTCAACGAGCGCGCCAGGGCCGAGTGGTTCCTCGATCAGTTCTCCAGTTTCGGACTCTCCGCCCGGCTTGACCGCGCCGGCAACGTAATCGCCCACCGCGCCGACGCGCCGCGGTCGGCCCCCCTGGTCGCCCTCACCGCCCACCTCGACACCGTCCTTTCGCCGTCCAGCCCCGCCCAGATCGAGTTCGCCCGCAGCCGGTTCCACGGCCCCGGCGTCGCCGATAACGGGGCCGGCCTCGCCGCCCTGCTCGCCCTCGCCCGCGCCCATGCCGAACGCCCGCTCTCTGCTGGCGCCGCAACGCCGTTGTTTGTCGCCAACGTCGGCGAGGAAGGCGAAGGCAACCTGTCCGGCATGAGATTCCTCTGCCGCCCCTCGCCGCTGCTCAACCGCATCCGGGCGTTCATCGTCCTCGACGGGCCGTCGGTCGAACACGTCACATCCGAAGCCCTCGCCTGCCGCCGTTTCGACGTCTTCATGAGCGGCCCCGGCGGCCACTCCTGGGCCGACCATGGTACCGCCAATCCGGTACATGCCCTTTCCCGTTTGATTACTACATTTATAGACACCAGGTCCGCCGTAAGGACCGCCGAACGATGCTCCTACAACTTCGGCGTCATCGACGGCGGCTCGACGGTGAATGCCATTCCTTCATCGGCGCGGGCGAAGGCCGATCTGCGCTCAGCCGATCCGCTCACCTTGGACGGCCTTGTCGCCGGCCTCGCCGCCGCGGCCGAAGCCGCCGAGGCCGCCGAGAACCGCCTAGCCACGGCCGGGCGCGTCACCGCCTCGATCCGCGAAACCGGGTCCCGCCCCGGCGGAAGACTGAGCGAGACAGCCTCCATTTTGAATCACATCAGGACCGTGGACCAGCACCTCGGCATCCGGTCCTGGTCCGACTGCGCCTCCACCGACGCCAATGTCCCACTCAGCCTCGGTCTGGAGGCGATCTCCATCGGAGCCGGCGGCCGCGGCGGCGGCGCACACACGCCCGGCGAGTGGTACTCGCCTGAAAACCGGATCCTCGGCCTGCGGCGCATTACTCTTCTTCTCTGCCTCCTGCTCGCGGATCAGGGCTGACGATGAGCACCCGTCTGCGCGCCGAACTCACCCTGGTCCTCATCGCCCTCATTTGGGGCGCTACTTTTGTAGTTGTCAAGGCCGCTCTGGCCGATGCCACCACCCTCGCGTTCCTGGCCATTCGCTTCTCCGTCGCCTCACTGCTGCTGTTTCTCGTCTTCAGGTCCCGGCTCGGAGCCGCTGTCCCCGCCCGGACGTCCTGGATCGGCGGCGCGGTGTGCGGCGCGTTTCTCTTCGTCGGCTACGCGTTGCAAACCTCCGGGCTGCGGTATACAACGGCGTCCAATTCGGCCTTCCTCACCGGCCTCTATGTTGTTCTTGTGCCGCTGTTTGTGTCGATTCACGCGCGCCGCCGCCTGGGGTTGGCCGTGTGGGCCGCCTGCGCTCTGGCCTTCGCCGGCACCGCCTTGATGACCGGACTCGGAATCGGCGCGCCCAACCGCGGCGACCTTCTCACCATCGGGTGCGCCGCCGCCTTTTCGGCCCACATCGTCGCCGTCGCCCACTGGTCCGGACGCATCAACTACGAATGGCTCACCCTGCTCCAGGTGGCCGGCGTGGCTGCGCTTTCCCTGGCCACCTTCTGGTGGGCCGAGACCCCCTCCATCCACTGGACCCCGCGCCTGCTCGCCGCCCTGCTGGCGACCGCCGCACTTGCCACCGCGCTGTCTTTCTCCCTCTATACATGGGCGCAGCGGCACACCTCCGCCACCAGGGCGGCATTGCTCTTTGCCCTTGAACCCGTCTTCGCCGGGCTGGTTGCCTGGGTCTTCGCCGGCGAACGTTGGACCGCGCTGTCGCTTGCCGGCGCCGCCCTGATTCTCGCTTCCATCCTTCTGGCCGAACTCAAGCCGGCGCCAAAAAACGAAAACCCCGCACCCTGACGGGCTCGGGGTTCCAGCCAACCTTTTGATTCTATTACCTTGCGGCAAGTAGTGCGCGCAGGTGCCGGGCGCGCTCAGGCGACCGCAACTGGCGCAGCGCCTTGGCTTCGATCTGCCGGATCCGCTCGCGCGTGACGTCAAACTGCTGGCCGATCTCCTCAAGCGTATGCTCGCGGTCGCAGCCGATGCCGAAACGAAGCCGGATCACCTTTTCTTCCTTCGGCGACAGCGTCTTGAGGATCGCCGCCGTCTCATCGCGGACGTTCGAGTCGATCACCGTCTCAACCGGCGAACTCACCCAGCGGTCCTCGATCAGGTCGCCGAGCGCAGACTCCCCGTCCCGGCCCACCGGCGTCTCAAGCGACACCGGGTCGCGGCTGATCGTCTTCAGCTTCTGGACCTTCTCGACCGGAATATCCATCCGGCGGCTGATTTCCTCATTTGTAGGAACTCGGCCAAGTTCCTTCTCCAGTTCGCGGGTGGCGCGCAGGAACTTGTTCATCGACTCGTTCATGTGCACCGGGATGCGGATCGTCCGCGACTGATCGGCGATGGCGCGCGTGATCGCCTGCCGGATCCACCACGTGGCGTAGGTCGAAAACTTGTAGCCGCGGCGGTATTCGAACTTGTCGGCCGCACGCATCAGGCCAATGTTGCCTTCCTGAATCAAATCAAGCAGATGAAGGCCGCGATTGACGTATTTCTTGGCCACCGAAACCACCAGGCGGAGGTTGGCCTCGACCAGATCCTTCTTCGCCCGTTCGGCTTCCAGTTCGCCTTGGCGGATGACGGCCAGGGTGTGGCGCAGGTCGCCGAGCGGGGCGCCGGCCTGCTGCTCCCGGCGCTTGATCTCTCTTTTCAGTTCGCGGATCTTGGCCTGATTGTCGGCCTTTCGCACTTCGAGGCGGCGGATCTCATGGTCGAGATGGGCCATCTCCTCGGCCGCCTTCTCGATGGCAAGCGAGAACTGCCTCCACTTTGGCAGTAACCACGGGACGCGGCGGATGTGGAGCGCGGTTTCCACCAGCGAGCGGTAGAACTTCTGCTGCGCCTTTCTCTTGAGCTTCTTGTTCGAGGAAGGCGCCGCGGCCAGCTTCTCCTCGCTCTGGTGTTGGCGCTTGAGTTGGCCGGAGAAGTCGGCAAACAGCTTCCGGATCTCGGACTGGCGCTTCAAATGAGCGGTGGTACCCTCCTCGATATCGCCGGTGTCCACCCAGGCGCCCAGGTCGGAATCTTCCGCTTTCATCTGCTCGGCGACGTTGAGCACCTGCAAATGGACCAGCACCGAGCGGCTGATCGCCTTCTGCATCTTCAACTTGCCGCGTTCCATCCGGCGGGCCAGATCCACCTCGCCGTCACGCGTCAACAGGGGAACGGCGCCCATCTCGCGCAGGTAGACGCGGACGGGGTCGTCAGTGTAGATCGACTCCTCGACGTGCTGTGCCGCATGAAAGTCCTCCTCCTGCACGTCGCCAGGATGGAAAAAGTTGGCGTCCTCGTCGAACGAGGTCGGCAACTGGAGACTCTCATGCGAATCGGCTAAAAAGTGATCGTCGTAATTGTCCACTGGTGGCTCACCTCACAATGCAATCACGAGACGCCACAAGGACGCTCGGGAGAAGTGCGAATTGCGTTACTATGCTCTTTTTTTTGTTGATCTTGCAAGAATACAAGAGCGTCAGCCGCGCCGGATCGCCGGTGCTTCCGCTGGAATCTGCCCCAGGAGGGACAGACAGGGATAGCGTGTTTACGGCAAGGTCGTCGTGGATGGCGCAGCGCTCCGCATAAGGGTACCACGGAAAGGTCCCTTCTGTTAAGGTTCTATTTACATAAGATGCGCTCGAACAGGTACAGTTTCGACCGGACAGGTTAAAATGTGTTTCTTCCACGCCGGACCGGACGCCGGGGAAGCCCGCCGGACGCGGCCCGATCAGCGCCTCTTCTTGCGCATCAACTCCTTCAGTTCGCTTAGAAACGCCTCCACATCCTGGAAGTCGCGATAGACCGAGGCGAACCTCACATAGGCGATCTTGTCGAGTTGGGCGAGTTGGCCCATCAGGAACTCCCCTATTTCAGTAGTAGATATCTCGCGCTCCGGCTTCTCGGACAGCAACCCGTCGACTTCATCCACCAGATTGGCGAGTACAGACATACTGATCGGCCGTTTTTCGCACGCCTTGAGCAATCCCGACAGGACTTTCTGGCGGTCGAACTTCTCGCGCCGGCCGTCCTTCTTTATTACCAGGTAAGGGATCTCGTCGATTCTTTCGTATGTAGTAAACCGACGAAGACACTGGAGGCACTCGCGCCGGCGGCGGATGGACTCGCCTTCCCGGCTCTCGCGCGAATCGATCACGCGGTCTTCCTTGTTGCCGCAAAATGGACAGTTCATGGTTCAATCTCGGACGCGATCGACTTCAGTTTCGCTAATTTCAGCCCGCCGTGCAGGGCGAGCGCCAGACCGATGGGCGCCACCAGCAGCATGGCAACGGCCCAGACCAGGAGCGAGATGCCGGTGGCGCTGGCCAGACTGACGCCGAAGAACTCCACCAGGACGACGGCCGAGACCACCTGGATTCCGCCGCCGATGCCCGGTATCTGAATGATACTGCCAAAGGCGACAAATCCGACATAGACCAGCGTCTGGGCAATGGAGAGGCCCGCGGTTTCCGGAAAGGCGCGGAAGAACGCCGCGTAGCCTGCTGAGATAATGGCCCACTCCAGGATCGACCAGGCCAGCAGCCGAAATACGCTGGACAGCGTCCGGGTGGCGTGCAGCCCGTCGCTGAGCGCCTTGAGCTTGGACTCCGCCGATGGCGGCAACTGCGCGCCGAATGCCCTGATGACTTCGGAGAGGCGGAGGTGAATGTCGCCGGAGTAGCGGTGGAGGCCGAACAGCACCATCAGGCAGACGACGGCGCCGAGGCCGGCCACCCAGCCGCCGGTCTCCATGGCCAGTTGGGCGGCGCGGGGAATGTCGGAGGTGCTTCCGACATAGGCCAGGGCGAAGCCGAACAGGCCGACGACCATCAGGATGTCGTAGACGCGCTCGATGAACCAGGCCGCGAGCTGCGAGGTGAACGGGAGGCCCTCGGATTGGGCGATCAGGTAGGGCCGGACGATCTCGCCGGGCCGGCCGAGCAGGACGACGGCGGTGAAGCCGATGGCGGTGGCCTTGAACAGGTTCCAATGGCTGGGCCGGGGCTTGAGCGGCTCGATCATCACCGCCCAACGCAGGGCGCGGCCGTAGTAGGAGAGGATCATCAGAAAGGCCGTCAGCAGCATCCAGCGCCAGTCCGCCCGGCCCATGGTGGCCCAGAACTCGGCCGACTCGAACCCTTCCTTGCGGGCCTCCCAGATAAACCAGACGGCGCCGGCCGCCGCCGCCAGGGCGGCGAGCAGCATCCCCAAATGGATGAAACGGCGGTGATTTGTAAACTGCATCGTCTGCGCGCGCCCGGCGCCCCCGGATTGGAATAAAATTAGGATGCCGCGGCGGTTGCTCTCTACATCGATTGAACTTTTAATGATAAAGCCTCGTTCCTCTAAGCGGAAGGCGAGAACGGCCAGCACAGAACGGGCCGGTACGCCGGAGATGTCCGCAAGAGGGATGAGGTTATGGCTGCGCCCCACATTTTGGGCTACACCGCAAGCGCCGCCGGCGGCGGAACGGCCGCTTACCAGGCAGGCGGGACGCCGGATGCACGGCGAGCGGGTGGAGGAGCCGGTCCGTTTCCCATGAGCGCTTTCGACCTCGACACTGAACTCGTGGAAAGGTGCACGTCCGGCGAGGAGTCGGCGTGGGAGGATCTGGTCAAGATCCACACGCGGCGCGTGTATTCGATCTGCCTGCGCTTCACGGGCCGGGAGACCGAGGCCCAGGACCTGACGCAGGATGTCTTCCTGCGGGTGTTCCGTTCGCTGAAGAGCTTCCGCGCCGGCGAAGGATCTTTCGTGGTCTGGCTGACGCGGCTGACGCGCAACCTGCTGATCGATCACTACCGCAGGACGAAGCTCGAGCGGGCGACCGATTCGATTGAAGACCAACTGCCGGTGCTTGAACAACGCAACGGCATGCAGTCGCGGCCCGACGGCATCCTGGCCGGCCGCGAGGCGGGCGAATTGATCCAGGCGGGTTTGGCGAGGCTTTCGCCGGATCTGCGAGAGACGGTGATCCTGCGCGATCTGGAGGAGTTGGAGTATCGCGAGATCGCGGAGGTGTTGAATATCCCCGAGGGGACGGTGAAGTCCAGGCTGAACCGGGGACGGGCCGAACTGGCCCGCGTGCTGCGAAAGCACAGGGTAGCGATATGAAGTGCGTCGACCTGGAAATCCTGCTTTGCGATTACGTCGACGGCGTGCTGTCGGCGGCCGAGAAGGCCACGGTTGAACTGCATCTGAACTCCTGTGCGGCGTGCCGGGAGCTGGTGGCCGACGCCAAGGCGGCCGTGGCGCTGATGGAGAGCGCGGCCGAGGTGGAAGTGCCGCCGGCGCTGGTGAACGGAATTCTGTTCGAGCTGCGCAACGAGGCCAAGGGCCCGGTGCTGAAGCAGAAGGCCGGCGGATGGGTGGCGAAGCTGTTCGAGCCGGTGCTGCAACCGAAGTTCGCCATGGGCATGGCGATGACGATTCTCTCGTTTTCGATGATCGGGCGGTTTGCGGGGGTGCCGATCCGGCAGTTGAAGCCCGCCGATCTGGAACCGGCCCGCATCTGGGCGACGCTGGAGGACAAGGCGTACCGGAGTTTGGACAGGGCGAAGAAGTATTACGATAGCCTGCGCGTGGTCTATGAGATCCAGCAGACGATGAACGACTGGAGCGGGTCGAATGAAGATCCGCTGCCGCCGGGCTCCGCCCGGCAGGACGGTGCGCGAGACGAAGGGCCCATCGAAAAGAGCCCCAGCCAAAACGGCCGGAATAGAACCCAAGAGGGAGGGAAGGCGCAATGACAACAGCAAGTGAGAATCCGAAGCCTGTCACCGCCTACTGCCGCGTTTGCGGGAAGGCGCTGACCGAGGACACGGTGAAGCTGGCGCAGGGCACGGTCTATTGCGAGGACCATGTGCCCGCCGCCGAGGCCCCGCGCTATGAGGCAGCCGCGGCGGCGCCCGCGCCAATGGCCAACCCTGGGGTCTCGCCCGGCCTGGCATTCGTGCTGGGGTTGATCCCGGGCGTCGGCGCAATCTACAACGGACAGTACGCCAAGGGCATCGTGCATGTGCTGATACTGGGCCTGCTGATCAGCATCATGAACACCAGATCGGCCGGCGGACTGGAACCGCTGTTCGGCATGTTGATGGCGGTCTTCTATTTCTATATGGCGTTTGAGGCGTATCACACGGCGCGCAAGCGGCTGGCCGGCGAGCCGGTGGATGAATTCAGTTCGCTGGTCCGAGTGGATGCCCAGGCCGGCCGGCTGCCGATTCTGCCGCTGGTTCTCATCGCGCTGGGGGTGTTGTTCCTGCTCAACAACCTGGAAGTGCTGTATCTGGCGCAGTTGCTTAAGTTCTGGCCGGTGGCGCTGATCCTGGCGGGCGCGTATATGCTGTGGGTGAGGATGAGGCCGGACAATGGCGGAGGCCAGGGGTCCGGGAATGCCGGAGGTGGGCTGTGAACAGCGGTATGCCGGCGCTGTTGGGCGCCCTGAGAGGGCCGGTGATGCTGATGACGCTGGGCGGATTGCTGACCGCGCACCGTTTCAGCGAAGCCGGCTTCAGCAAGACCTGGCCGGCGCTGCTGATCGTCTTCGGGCTGATGAAGCTGTTCCAGAGGCTGGCCTCGTCGAACGCCGGAGATGCGCTGCCGCCGGGCACGGCGGGAGGAGCGCAGTGAAGCGCGAGAGCCTGGCCGGACCGCTGATCCTGATCGGCATCGGCAGTTTCTTCCTGTTGAGGAAATGGGTGGACATACCGCCGTTCTGGAGGCTGTTGTCGGATTGGTGGCCGCTGATCCTGGTTGCGATCGGCGTATGGCAGTTGATTGACCGGACCGCGGGCCGCGGCCGGAACTAGGGGAGGGGGTGTGAGATGAGAAAAGGTTCGTTGGTTGCTCCGCTCCTGCTGATCCTGATCGGCGGGGTCTTCCTGGTAAGAAACATCCGGCCCGAGTGGCCGCTGTTCGAGACGCTTTTCACCTGGTGGCCGGTGCTGCTGATGGCCTGGGGCGGGTTGCGTCTCGTCGAGATTCTGGCGGCGCACTTCGGCGGGAGGCCGTTGCCGGCGCGCGGGATTTCGGGAGGCGAATGGGCGCTGGTGGTGATCATCACCATCATGGGCGCCGGAGTGTGGAGCGCGCAGCGATTCGCCCAGGAGGGCCTGGGGCGCCTGCGCATCGGCGGCGTCGAGGTGTTCGGCGAGAGCTTCGAATACCCGGTTGAGGCCAAGAGCCTGAAGGCCGGCAAGACGCCGCGGGTGACCATCGACATCGGCCGCGGGTCGGCGCGGGTGGTGGGCGCGGACACCGACGAGGTGAAAGTGACGGCCCGCAAGAGCATCCGCGCGCTGAACAAGCGCGTGGCCGACGGCGCCGACAAGGACACGCCGCTGGCCGCGACGGCGGCGGGCGAAACGGTGGTGATCCGGGCCGGCGCCAACCAGCCCGACAACATCAGGGTGACCTATGACGTTGAGATCACGGTGCCCACGGGCGCGTCGGTGACCTGTCAGGGCCAGAACGTGGACGTGGACCTGTCCGGCGTGGACGGGCGCGTCCAGGTGGATTCGGAGCGCAGCGGCGTGCGCATCCAGAACGTGGGCGGAATGGTGGTCATCAACACGCGGTCGAGCGACCTCATCCGGGCCGTCAACGTCCGCAACGACGTTGAGCTTCGCGGCCGCGGCCGGGACGTCGAACTGGAGAACATCACCGGCCAGGTGAACGTGAACGGCGGCTATTCGGGCGAGACGGTCATGCGGAACATTGGAAGCCAGGTGCGCTTTGAGAGTTCGGTGACCGAGATTCGCGCGGCCAGGATTCCGGGCACACTGAACATCACGTTGTCGGCGCTCACCGGCGACGGCATCGCCGGCCCGATGGCCGTGAAGGCGCGGTCGAAGGATGTGCGGCTGACCGACGTGACCGGGCCGATCGGGATCGACGTGGATCGGGGCGATGTGGACCTGGTGCAGAGCCGGGCGGACGTCGCAAAGATCGACGTGAAGGTCCGGTCGGGCGCCATTGAGGTGGCCCTGCCCGAAGCGGCCCGCTTCTCGCTCGACGCCGAGACCGAGCGGGGCGAGGTGGTGAACGACTTCGGCGGCCGGGTGAAGGAAGAGACTTCCGGCCGCGGCGGGAAGTTGACCGCCAGCGCGCCGGGCGCGCCGCAGGTGACGCTGAAAACCGGGCGCGGATCGTTGACGGTGCGGAAAGCCGTGCCGGCTCCGCCCGCGGCGCCGCCGGCGCCGAAACCGGCAGCGCCTGCAACGCCTCCGCCGCCGCCGAGGGCGGACAACCTGTAGGCCGGGAGACAGTCACAGTCCTTCACGAGCCGCCCGTTCGAATCCGGGCGGCTCGTCTGGCCGTTTGGGGGCGGGAGGGGCAGGCGAAACACAGCCGGGCGAACAGGGAACGGACGGGTTCGGCGTCTGGTAGACTGATGGTTTCCCCATGAAATTCGGCGTCGTCGTCTTTCCCGGCAGCAATTGCGATCACGACGCCTGGTACGCAGCGAGTGCAAATCTCGGCCACCAGGCGGAATTCCTATGGCATAGCGACAGCAGCCTCAAAGGCTCGGACTGTGTCATCCTGCCCGGCGGATTCTCCTATGGAGACTACCTGCGCTGCGGCGCGATCGCGAAGTTCTCGCCCGTGATGGCGTCGGTGAAGCGATTCGCCGCCGAGGGCGGCTACGTGATGGGCATCTGCAACGGCTTCCAGATCCTGACCGAATGCGGACTGCTGCCCGGCGCGCTGGTCCGCAACCGCGGATTGAAGTTCATCTGCAAGGAGGTCCGGCTCACGGCCGCGACCGCCAACTCGCCTTACACCCGCGCCATCCCCACGGGCGCGGAACTCCGCATCCCGATCGCCCACGGCGAGGGCTGCTATGTGGCCGACGATGCCACGCTCGACATGCTGGAAGCCGGCGACCGCGTGGCGTTCCGCTATGTCGAAAATCCGAACGGCTCGCTGCGCGACATCGCCGGCGTGCTGAATGAAGGCCGCAACGTGATGGGCATGATGCCGCATCCGGAGCGGGCCACCGAACCGCTGATGGGATCCAGCGACGGACGGATGGTGTTCGAGTCGCTGATCCAGTGCTACGCCAGCCAGTTTTCCCCCGCCAAATAAAGCCATGAGCCAGATCACACCTGAGATCGTCCAGGCGCACCAGTTGACGCCGGGCGAGTACGAACATATTGTGTCCATCCTCGGGCGCGAACCGAATATCACCGAACTGGGCATCTTCAGCGTGATGTGGAGCGAGCACTGCTCGTACAAAAGCTCGCGCATCCACCTGAAGAAGCTGCCGACGCGCAGCAAGCTGGTCGTCTGCGGACCCGGCGAGAACGCCGGCATCATCGATATCGGCAAGGACCCGGAAGGCAACGACTATTGCATCGCCTTCAAGATCGAATCGCACAACCATCCCAGTTTCATCGAGCCGTTCCAGGGCGCGGCGACAGGCGTGGGCGGCATCCTGCGCGACATCTTCACCATGGGCGCGCGGCCGGTGGCCGTCATGGATGCGCTGCGCTTCGGCCCGCTCGACGATCCGCAAACCGGCGCGCGCAACCGCCGCATTATTGACGGCGTGGTGGCCGGCATCGCCCATTACGGCAACTGTTTCGGCGTGCCGACGGTCGGCGGCGAGACCGTCTTCGAACCCAGCTATGCGGGCAACCCGCTGGTGAACGTCTTCGCCCTCGGCGTCTTCCGCAAGGACCAGATCTTCTACGGCAAGGCGACCGGCGAAGGCAACCCGGTGATCTACGTCGGCTCGAAGACCGGCAAGGACGGCATTCACGGGGCGTCGATGGCGTCGGCCGAGTTCACCGAAGAGAGCAAGCAGAAGCGGCCCAACGTGCAGATGGGCGATCCGTTCATGGAGAAGCTGCTGCTCGAAGCGTGTCTGGAAGCGATGCACACCGGCGCCATCGCCGGCATTCAGGACATGGGCGCGGCCGGGCTGACGTGTTCGACCTGCGAGATGAGCAGCCGCGCCGGCACGGGCATCGAGATCGATCTGGCCCACGTTCCGCAGCGCGAACAGGGCATGACGCCCTACGAGATCATGCTGTCGGAGAGCCAGGAGCGGATGCTGCTGGTGGCGCATAAGGGGCGCGAGAACGAAGTTCTGGACGTGTTCAAGAAGTGGGGTTTGGATGCGCGGATCGTCGGCACGGTGAAGTCCGACGGCATCATGCGGGTGCGCAATCACGGCGAGATCGTGGCCGAGATTCCGAGCCGCCCGCTGGCCGACGAAGCGCCGATCTACGACCGCCCGCATACCAAGCCGTTGCGCAAGGTTCCAATGGAAGGTCCGGCGATTCGGTCGAAGGACTTGACGGCCGACCTGTTCACGCTGGCCCGCAGCGAGGATCTTTGCAGCAAGCGCTGGATCTGGGAACAGTACGACTACATGGTCCGCACCAATACCGTCGCCGGGCCGGGCGGCGACGCGGCGATCATCCGCATCAAGGAGATCGGCTCGTCGGTGGCCATGGCGCTGGACGGCAACGGACGCTACACGTATCTCGATCCGCGCGAAGGCGCGAAGCTGATGGTGGCAGAGTGCTGCCGGAACCTTTCGTGCGTGGGCGCGGAGCCGGTGGCGGCGACCAACAATTTGAACTTCGGCAATCCCGAGCGGCCCGAGATCATGGCGCAGTTGGTTGAGGCGATTGAAGGCATGGCCGACGCCTGCGCGTTCTTCGAAACGCCCATCACGGGCGGCAACGTGAGCCTGTATAACGAGACGCTCGGCGAGGGTATCTTCCCGTCGCCGGTGATGGGCATCGTGGGCGTGATGAAGACCGAGATGCCGGTGGGCATTGCGTTCCGTGAGGCGGGGCGCGGCATTTATCTGATTGGCGGCATCGGCGAGGCCGATGGGGTGCGCATGGGCGGCACGCAGTACGCCAAGCAGGTGGTGAAGGACATGTGGGGCTTGCCGCCGGCGCTGGACATGGTGTTTGAGAAGCAGGTGCAGACGGCGGTGCGCGAGATGGTGACTTCGCGGGTGGTCGAGTCGGCGCACGATGTGAGCGACGGCGGGCTGGCGTGGGCGCTGGCCGAGGCCGCGTTCGACAATTTGACCGGCGCAAACATCGATGTTGATTCCGAGCTGGCGCCGGAGTTGCTGCTCTATCATGAAGGGCCGTCGCGCGTGGTGGTTTCCACCGCGGACGGCAAGTCGGTTGAGACGATGGCCGCGAAGCATGGTGTTCCGGCGTTGAAGATCGGCGTGACCGAAGCCGGGCGGTTGAAGATCTCGAACAAAGGCATTACCCTTGTCGATACGCCTCTCGCCACGCTGCGAGAGTCCTGGGCGACCGCGCTGGAATCCAAACTCGAGGCCGAGGTTCATGCCTGATCACGACCAGACTGAGCATTTGCCGTTCGACAAGTTTCGGGAAGAGTGCGGCGTGTTCGCCGTCTACGGCCACCCGGAGGCGGGCAACCTGGCGCATCTTGGCCTGCACGCCTTGCAGCACCGCGGCCAGGAGAGCGCGGGCATCGCGGCCAGCGACGGCAAGGACGTGTACTGCCACAAGTCGATGGGCCACGTGGCCGACATCTTCACCGCGGGCGTGCTGAACATGCTGCCCGGCCATATGGCGATCGGGCACACGCGGTACTCGACGGCCGGCGACACGGCGATCCTGAACGCGCAACCGTTTTCGGTGGCCTGCAACAAGGGCCGCATCGCGGTGGCGCATAACGGCAACATCACGAACGCGATGGAGTTGCGGCGCGATCTTGAGGACCACGGGTCGATTTTCCAGGCCTCGTCGGACACCGAAGTGGTTTTGCACCTGGTGGCCAAGAGCGATCAGAAGACGCTGGAATCGGCATTGCGCGAGGCGCTGCTGGCGCTGGAGGGCGCGTTTTCATTGGTGTTTCTGGCGGCCGACCGCGTGATTGTCGCGCGCGACCGCCACGGGTTCCGCCCGCTGGCCATCGGACGGATGAACCTGTCGAGCGGGCCGGCGTATGTGTTCGCATCCGAGACCTGCGCGTTCGATCTGATCGACGCTCATTACATCGGCGACGTCGAGCCGGGCGAGATGGTGATCGCCGGGCCGGAGGGGTTGACGCGGCAGTTCTACGCGCCGCCGGGCCGCAACGCGCAGTGCGTGTTCGAGCATGTCTATTTCTCGCGGCCTGATTCGATCGTCTTCGGGCGGTCCGTGCAGGCGTCGCGGGAGAAGATGGGGCAGATGCTGAGCATGGAGATGCCGGTGGCGGCCGACGTGGTGGTGCCGATACCGGACTCGGGCGTCGCCGCGGCGCTGGGCTATGCGACGGCATCGGGCATTCCGTTCCGCCATGGGTTGATCCGCAATCACTACATTGGCCGCACGTTCATCGAACCGTCGCAGGCTATCCGCGACTTCGGCGTGCGGCTGAAACTGAACCCGGTGCGCGAACTCTTGCAGGGCAAGAGCGTGGTGCTGGTGGACGACTCGCTGGTGCGCGGGACGACGTCGCAGAAGATCGTCCGCATGGTGCGCGGCGCGGGGGCGAAAGAAGTGCATGTGCGGATTTCGTGCCCGCCGACGGTGTCGCCGTGTTTCTATGGCGTCGACACGCCGACCAAGCGGGAGTTGATCGCCGCCAACCAGAGCATCGAGGAGATCCGGCAGTTCATCGACTGCGACACGCTGGCCTATCTGTCGCTGGAGAACCTGCACAAGGCCGTGGCCGACGGCGATTCAAAATACTGCTACGCCTGCTACACGGGCAAGTACCCGACCGAACTGGTGAACATCGACGAGTTGATGGCGTCGAGGCCGAACCGGTAGACGCATCCCAGAGAGAAACGAAGGCCCGCCCGGAACCGCCCGGACGGGCCTTTTCATCCGACGCGACAGGTTTTCCAACCCGGAGTTCCACCGCCCACCGAGCGCTATCTCATTGATTTAACGCGGGAACGTGGCGAACCGGCGTTCCTGTTTCTGGCGGATCTTCCCCCTCAACCGGGCAGCATTATCGCGTCTAAGTGTAAGATGCCGTGAAGGTTACGGCTCGCTGCCAGTCGTCTTCCGCCTG
>PNKE01000044.1 GCA_013822245.1 Candidatus Solibacter sp. | reverse complement strand
GGGGGGAAGATCCGTCTGAACATACTCTATGCCCTCCACGCCTATCCCGGCATGCCCAACCGCAGTACCGCCGGAATCAGGCCGTCCCCAATCAGCGCTCCCGCCAAGGCCGAGATTGCCGCGGCGAAGGCCAGCACGACGCATACCTGCCACACATGCCTGAATGAGAAGTTGGAATACGCCATGTTCCCCTCATCGGATCAATCGCTCAGTCCGTGAGAAAAAATCCGCGCCCGCTTAAGTAATGTTGCTCACCCGCTCTTAGGCGGTGGTCGATAAACCGGCATCTGCGCCAGCAGCCACAACCCCACCCCCAACACCAGACACCCCCACGCAAACCAGTCGCCAAAACGCGAATACACCGATTTTTCGCTGGTCTCCGCATACCGCAGCCGGCCCGCCATCTTCTTAAACTCCGGCAACGGGCCGTGCACGCGCCCCGCCGGGTCGATCGACCCGGTGAGCCCGTCGTTGGCCACCCTCAACAGCCACCGGCGGTTCTCCACCGCCCTCATCCGCGCCAGCATCAAGTGCTGCGACCGCGGCGCGTAGCTCTTGCCGAAATAGCCGTCGTTGGTCAGGTTCACCAGCACCGGCGCACCCTGCCCGGCCAACGCCCTCACCAGGTGCGGAAACGCCGACTCGTAACAGATAAACACACCCACGCTCCGGCTCCCCGCCACCAGCCGCCCGCTCGTCCCGCCCGCCGCATAGTTGCCCGCCTCCGACGAAATCTTGCCGATCCACCCAAACCCCCACGGAATGTACTCCCCAAACGGCACCAGCATCCGTTTGTCGTAGCGCCCGGCCAGCCGCCCACGCCCGTCCAGCAACACGGCCGTATTCAACGGTTCCCGCTTGTCCGTGTACGCCACGGTCCCGAACAAAAAGGGCGCGCCCGCCAATCTCGCCAGCGTCCCGGCCTGCGTCCTGAACTTCTGGTCGTTGTAGTAATACAACGGCGCCGGCGCCTCCGGCCACACCACCAGGTCCACGGGGGGCCTCGCCGGATCCAGCGCCTCGGACAGGGTCAGATACGCCGTCTCCCGCAGCATCCGATCCTTTTCCGCCTCCGTCCACGCCTGGTTGGCGTCGAAGTTCGGCTGCAACACCGCCGCCTGCCTGTCGCCCCCCTTGCCCGTTTCGATCGCCGGCAACGCCCACAGCAGTCCGATCCCGGCCAGCCACGCCAACTGCCTCCGCGGCCGCTTCAACGCCGCCAGCGCCGCGCCTGTCGAGGTCGCCGCGAAGATGAACGTCAATCCATACACGCCCAGCACCGGCGCCAATCTCAGCGGCAGCGCCATCTCGATGCCCGCGTTGCCCAGTTGCAGCCAGGGGAAGCCCAGCGGCGCGTGTGTCCGCTCCAGGCCCGTCCACAGCAGCGCGACGGCCGGCGCCGCCCACCATCTCTTCAGCATCGGACCCGCCATCCAGGCGAACACCGCCATGTGCAGCCCCTTGGCCAGCGCGAACAGCGCCACGGCCGCCACCGCCAGCGGCGCGTTCAATCCGCCGTGGTTCGCCAGCACGCCGCCGATCCAGTGGCACACCGCCGCCCAGTAGAGAAACCCCGCCAGCCAGCCGGTCAGGAACCTCGCCTTGCCGTCGCTTTCGTGGCCCAACGCGAACAGCAGCGGCGCCAGCGCCACCGGCGCCAGAAACGCCAGATTCAACGGCGGCAGGCAGAGCGCCATGAACAGCGCCGAGGCCACCGCGCCCAGCCCTAGCAGGTGGGTTCGCCGCATCGCTCCGCCTCTTGGTTCACCAGATCCGCCATGTAACTTGAACGCACAAACGGCCCGGCGAACACCTTCCTGAAACCGATCGCCTCGCCAGCCAGCGTCCAGCGCCCGTAGCGGTCCTCGGGAACGTATTCAGTGACCGTCCGGTTGCGCCGCGTCGGCTGCAAGTACTGTCCAATGGTCACCACCTCCACCTCCGCCGCCCGCAGATCCGCCATGACCTGGCAGACCTCCTGCTCGGTCTCGCCCAGCCCCACCATCAGGCCCGACTTCGTCAACACCTCCGGCCTGTAGGCCTTCGCATGCGCCAGCACCCGCAACGACTGCCCGTAATCGGCCTGCGGCCGCACCGTGCCGTACAGCCGCCCTACCGTCTCCATGTTGTGGTTGAACACATCCGGCGCGGCATCAAGTACGCGCTCGACCGCCCTCAAATCCCCACAGAAATCCGGCGTCAGCACCTCGATCCGCGCCCCCGGCAGCGCCCGCCTCACCTGCCTCACCGTCTCGGCGAAATGCGCCGACCCCCCGTCGGCCAGATCGTCCCGGTTCACGCTCGTGATGACGACATAGCGCAATCCCATCCGCCTGGCCATCTCCGCCACATTTGCCGGTTCGCCGGCGTCCAGACTGAACTCCTGTTTCGCCGGCGACGCCTTCGGCACCGAGCAGAACGTGCACCCCCGCGTGCACAGGTTGCCCATGATCATGAACGTCGCCGCGCCCCGGTGAAAACACTCATGCATATTCGGGCAGCGCGCGGACTCGCACACCGTGTTCAACTCCATCCGCCGCAGTTGGTTCTTCAGAGACTGCACGCTCAGGTAGTTCGATTGCGGCTTGCGCAGAAACCCCGGCAGCCGCGGACCCTTCCCCCGCCCGCCGATCTGTACCAGTTCTTCCATCAGGTCTGGCTGTCCTACTTATAGGAAACCAGATACGGATTCGCGATGCCGATCCTCTTCAACTCCTCGCGCGCCGCCGTGATCGCATCGTTGTCGGCCAGCGGTCCCACCAGCACCCTGACATACTCGGGCTTCGACGACGGAGCGATGATCGCCCGCAGTCTCCGCTCCGCCAGTTGCAGCCGCAGCGTCTGCGCGTCGTTCAACACCGTCGCCGCCACCTGCAGGTAACGGCCTGCCGGCGGCGCCTCGGTCACGCCCCCCGCCGCGGCTGGTGCGGCCGGCGCCGGCGTTTGCGCCGCTGGCTTCGGAGGCTCCGGCTGCACCGGCTCAGGCTTGGCCGGCTCGGCTTTGGCCGCCTCCACGGGCGCAGCCGCCGGGGTCTCCTCTGTCTTGGCCGCCTCGGCTGGCGGAGTCGCGGCCGGCGGCTCCGAATCCACTCGCAACGGCCCCTGATCCGCCTTGGCCACGGTCTTTGCCGGCTCGGGAGACGTGCTCCTGCCCGCCAAAAAGCCCATGGCGAAGAACAGTCCCAGCAGCACAACCACAATGAACAGGACGCTGAACAGCTGCCTGTTGCCTAACGTGAACTCAAATTCGCCTTCGGAACGCTCCGGCATTGTCGTCTTCCCTCCGTCCCCGTCGGCCCCTGTTGCTGACCGTGGGCTACATTGTTGAGAATAAACCTCAAGCCTTGCCGAATACAACCAGAACAAATCAAGCGGTTCCCGATTTGGGCCGCGCTTTGCGTTTCCGGTGCCAGCCGGGCTGCATCCGCTGTTGCGATAACAAGGGTTTCGTCTACCTGACTGAAGCCGATCTGATCCGCATCGCCGGGGCACTCAAGCTGACCCCCGCCCAGTTTGAGTCCCATTACGTCTACCGCACCCGCCGCACCCTGCGCCTGCGCTCCCCGCGCCGCCGCAACTGCCAATTCCTCACCTCCAACGGCTGCTCCATCCACCCGGTTAAGCCCGAACAGTGCCGCGCCTACCCATTCTGGCCCGAAATCCTCGCCTCACATGACCGCTGGCTCGCCGAATCCGCCGCTTGCCCCGGTATCGGAATGGGACACCTCTACCAAATTGAAACAGCTCTCGATACAGCCGCGCGCATGAACGACCTCTACCCCTGGCAGTACTCCCGCTAGGCTTTTCAATCACTTGCCTCGAATATCGCCCTTTGGCCCCATTTCTGCATAGCTTGCTTGCATGTTGGATCCCATAGCGGCCCGGCTTGAAAGCTACCTCGATCTCCTCTCAACCCGCCAAAAGCTGGTCGCCTCCAACATCGCCAACATGAGTACGCCCGGCTACCGGACTCGCGACATCGACTTTCAATTCGAATACATGTCGCGGATCGATGGCGGGGCCGTCAATGTCGTCGAACCCGACGGCCTTACGGTCAAGAATGACGGCAACAACGTCAGTCTTGACCGTGAGGCCCGGCTCCTGGCGGAAAACGCTCTGCGCTTCAACACCGCGTCGGCGCTTCTGCGGGGCCAGATTCAGATGATGAAACGCGCCATCGATGAAGGCAGGAGCGGATGAGTCTGTTTGGCGCCCTCTCGGTTTCCGCATCCGGCCTCGCCGCACAGCGCAGCCGCGCCGCGGCGGTCGCCGAAAACCTGGCCAATTCGGAAACCACCCGCACACCCGAAGGCGGTCCCTACCGGCGCAAGGACGTCGTCTTCCAGCCGGAGAATCAGGTCTCGCCCTTCTCGGCCATCTTTCAGGCCGAACTCGGACCTCAGGCCACCGGAGTGGAGGTGGCCGAAATCATCCAGGAATCACGTACTCCGATCATGAAGTACGATCCCGGCCACCCCGACGCCGGGGCCGGCGGCTACGTCGCTCTCCCCAACATCAACCCGGCTGAGGAAATGGTCGACCTCATGGGCGCCTCCCGCGCCTACCAGGCCAACGCCGCCGCGATGTCGGCCGTCAAGGACATGCTCTCGAAATCCATCGATCTCCTGCGCTTATGACGAACCCAATCTCCGCCATCCGGCCCCCCGCTCCAATCGCGGCCGACAACCTTGCCGGCGCGCCGCCACGCTCGTCCGGCGCCGGCTTCGAGGACGCTCTCAAGGAGGCCTTCCGCGGTGTCGACGCGCTCCAGAAAAACGCCCAATCATCCATGGAAGGGCTGCTCCGCGGCGAAAGCGAGGATCTGCACAAGATCGCGCTGGACCACCAGCGGGCCGCGCTGGCCTTCGATCTGTTTCTCCAGATGAGGAACAAGGCGGTCACAGCCTACCAGGAGATCATGCGGATGCAGGTCTGAGCCGGCTTCGGGGACGGCTGCCGGGAACTGAATCACTATGGGCCAGATCCAAGCGATGATCTCGAGTATGGGGTGGCGGCAACGCATCTCCATCCTTGCCATTGCAGCCGCTGTGGCGGCGGCTCTATGGATGGGCGTCAGATACAATCGCGAGAAGGATCTCCGGCCGCTGTTCACCAGCCTCTCGCCCGAGGATTCCGGCGCCATTGTCGCCAAACTGCGCACCACGAACGTCCCCTACGCCATCCGCGATGACGGAGCCATCATGGTCCCTTCGGCCCGTGTCGCCGAACTCCGCCTCGACCTCGCCTCCTCCGGCCTGCCGCAGACCGGCCGCCTCGGCTTCGAGCTCTTTGATAAGACCAACTTCGGCGCCACCGATTTCGCCGAGCAGGTCAACTACCGCCGCGCCGTCGAAGGCGAACTCGAGCGCAGCTTCATGGCGATCGCCGTCGTCGAAAAGGCCCGCGTCCACGTCACTTTCCCCAAGGAGTCCGTATTCATCGAAAGCCGCCAGCCGGCAAAGGCCAGCGTCATGCTGAAACTCCGGCCCGGCGGGCGGCTCTCGCCCCAGAACATTCAGGGCATCACTCATCTCGCCGCCAGCGCCGTCGAAGGGCTCCAGCCTGAAAACGTCAGCGTCCTCGATATGAACGGCGCTCTGCTCAACCGCCCGCGCCGCAATATCGACGGCGAGGAGGCCGGCGCCTCCGACGCCCGCCTCGAATACCGCCAGTCCATTGAAAAGGACCTTCTCGTCAAGATCCGAGCCACCCTCGATCCACTCCTCGGCGCCGAGCGCTACCGAGCCGGCGTCACCGCCGATGTCGATTTCTCCAGCGGCGAACAGAGCGAAGAGACCTTCGAACCCGAGAAGTCGGTGATGGTTCACTCGCAGAAAACCGAAGACGTCTCGGGCTCGGCCGTGGCCGCCGGCGGGGTTCCGGGCACGGCAACCAGCCTGCCCCGGCCCGTCGAGCGCACCGCCTCGACGCGCGGAGGAGTCGCCCGGCGCACTGAAAACACGACCTACCAGACCAGCCGCCTGGTCAAGCGCATCACCCTTCCGCAGGGCAACCTCCGCCGCGTCTCGGTGGCCGTCCTTCTCGACCAGTCTGTCCGTTGGGAGGGCAACGGGGCCCAGGCCAAACGCGTCATCGAGGCTCCGCCGCCCGAGCGCCTGAAAGTCGTTCGCGACGTCCTGGCCGGCGTCATCGGCTTCCAGGAGCAGCGCGGCGACCAGATCCTGGTCGAGTCGCTCCCCTTCGAAGCCACTCTGCATTCCGCTCCCCCTGCTTCCAGCGGTCCAGGCGGGTCCGCAAATGCCCCAACCGGCACGTTTCCCATGCCCGTCTTCCTTCAACCGCTCCTGAAGATCGCCCCGCTCGCGGTGTGGCTCGGCGCCGTGGCGGCGGTGGCCGTGGTTCTGCTTGTCGCGGTGTTCTGGGTGATCCGGCGCCTCCGCCGCAAGGGTGGCGTGCATGGTCAGCCCCGTCCCACTTCCCAGGCTGCCCTGCCGGCCACCGATCACGCCTCCCAGCTTGAATCCAAAGCCATGGCCCAACTCGCCGCCAACGAGGAAAACCGCGTCCGCGCCGAGCAGGAACTCCTGGCCTCCCTTCAGTTGCCGCCCAACACGAAAAAGACGGAGATCCTGCGCAAACAGATCGGCGAGTCGGCCAAACGCGATCCCCAGGCCACCGCCCAGCTGATCCGCGCCTGGTTGAACGAGCAGGAAAGATGAGCCGCTGCCAGTGATCACCAACACCACTCCCGAAAAGCAGGGCCCGCGCCACACCGGTTCGCAAAAGGCCGCCGTGCTCATGGTCACACTCGGCGAACAGGCCAGCTCCGAGGTTCTCAAGCACCTCGACGAGGACGAGGTCTCCATGATCGGCAAGGAGGTGGCCCGCATTTCCGCCATTACCTCCGAAGACGCCGAATCGATTCTCGAAGAGTTCTACAGCATGTCGATGGCCCAGGACTACGTCCTCAAGGGCGGTATCGACTACGCCCGCAAAATGCTGATGGGCGCGTTCGGCCCCGAGGTCGCCAAACGCCTCATCGACCGCCTCATGAAGATGCTCGGCAACGACGCCGCCAGCTTCGACGCCCTCCAGAAAGCCGACCCCCAACAGCTCGCCAAGTTCATCCACAGCGAACACCCCCAGACGATCGCCCTCGTCCTCAGCCACCTCAACCCCTCCCAGGCCGCCGGCCTGCTCTTCTCTCTCCCTCACGACCTGCGCTCCGAGGTCAGCCTCCGCATGGCGAACCTCGACCAGATCTCCCCGGAAATCATCTCCAAGATCGCCTCCATCATCGGCTCCAAGCTCAAGGCCCTCGGCGAGCTTTCCCGCGAAAGCTACGGCGGCGTCCGCGCCGTGGCCGAGATGTTCAACCGCCTCGATTCCAACTCCAGCAAGGACATCCTCGACTCCATCGAACAAAAAGACAACACCCTCGCCGACACCATCCGCCACCTCATGTTCGTCTTCGAGGACCTGCTGCTCATCGACATCGAGGGCATCAAGGAACTGCTCGGACGCATCGACCGCAAAATCCTCACCATCGCCCTCAAGGGCACCTCAGACCAGCTCAAGAACCACTTCCTGCAGTGCATGTCGCAACGCGGCGCCGAGATGCTCCGGGAAGACATGGATGCGCTCGGTCCGATCAAAATCAAGGAAGTCGAGGCATCGCAACAGCAGATCATCGCCGTCGTCCGCCAACTCGAATCCGAAGGCGTCCTCAATCTGAAGGGCACCGTGGGCGAACAATATGTCGTGTAAGATCATCCGTGCCCTCGATGACGCAGTGGCCGAGCCGTTCGACTGGGGCTCTGGCGGCGCCGCTGCCTCACCCAGGCATCAAACCGGCCCTCACGCCCGCGGCCACGCTCTCGGGGAAGCGTCCGGCGACCAACAGCATCAGGAAGCGCTGAACCGCGCCAGGGACGAGGGATTCCAGGATGGCGCCCGCCAGGCCGGCGAATCCGCCCAATCGCAGATCCAGGCCGCCATCAACCAAACCGGCGCCCGCCTGGCCGAGTCACTCGCCGGCATCGCCGCGTTGCGCCCGCGTCTGCGGCGCGAGGCGGAATCCCAGGTCGTCGAACTCGCCCTCGCCATCGCCCGCAAGATCCTCCACCGCGCCATCACGATGGATGACGAAGCTCTCACCGGCCTCGTCCACGCCGCCGTGGCCCGCATCGACGCCCGCGACCTGCTTTCCATCCGCATCGCACCCTGCCATCTGTCACAAGCCAGCGCCGCGGTCGCCGGTCCCGCCCTGCCTGGCCAGGTGAAGGTCATCGCCGACCCGAGCCTCGAACCCGGGGGCCTCGTTCTCGAAACCGGGCGCGGCCAGCTTGACGCCTCCGTCACCACGCAACTCGCGGAGATCGAACGCGGCTTCACGGACTATCTCGAAGCCGGAGGATCCGCATGACGCCGGTCCCACTCGACCTCGGCCGCCTGCTGCGCGTGGTCAACGAAACCGATTCCTTCCGCCGCACCGGCGTCGTCCGCGAAACCTCCGGCCTGATCATTGAAAGCGAAGGACCCGCCGCCGCGCTCGGCGACTTCTGTGAAATCCTTACCACCCAGCGCCGCGGCATCCGCACCCAGGTGGTTGGGTTCCGCAACGGCCGCGTCCTTTCCATGCCGCTCGAGGAGACTTCCGGGCTCCAACTCGGCGACACCATCGTCGCCCGCGGCCACGACGCCCGCCTCGCCGCCGGTCCCGGTCTGCTCGGCCGCGTCCTGGACGGCTTCGGCCGCCCCATCGACGGCCTCGGACCGATCGAAGCCGACAAATACTACGCACTCGACGCCCAGCCGCCCGGACCCCTCGAACGCGAACCCATCCGCGACCGCCTTGTCACGGGCGTCCGCGCCATCGACGGCTTCCTCACCTGCGGCCGCGGCCAGCGCATCGGCATCTTCGGCGGATCGGGCGTGGGCAAATCCACCCTCCTCGCCAGCCTCGTCAAGAACAACGACGCCCAGGTCTCCGTGCTCGCCCTCATCGGGGAGCGCAACCGCGAGGTCCGCGACTTCATCGAAAACGACCTCGGTCCCGAGGGCCTTAAACGATCGGTCGTCGTCGTCGCCACATCGGACCGCCCGGCCCCGCTGCGCATCCGCGCCCTCCAGGTCGCCCTCGCCGCCGCCGAGTACTTCCGGGACCAGGGCAAGGACGTCCTGCTGGTCGCCGACAGCGTCACCCGCCTCGCCATGGCCCAGCGCGAAATCGGACTCGCCGCCGGCGAACCGCCCAGCCAGAAGGGCTACACCCCCTCGGTCTTCCAACTTCTGCCCCGCGTCTTTGAACGCGCCGGCCGCTTCAAGGATGGATCCATCACCGCCTTCTTCACCGTCCTGGTCGAAGGCGACGACATGAATGAACCCATCGCCGACGCCGTACGCGGCATCCTCGATGGCCACATCGTCCTGTCCCGCGCCCTCGGCCAGAAGGGGCACTACCCGGCCATCGACGTCCTTCAGTCGGTCTCCCGCCTCGCGCCCCGCGTCGCCGCCCCCGGACAGGCCGAATCGGCCAACCGCATCCGCGAAACCATGGCGCTTCTCGAAAACGCCGCCGACCTCATCCGCGTCGGCGCCTACGCCTCCGGCTCAAATCCCCAACTCGACTCCGCCATCGCCATCGAACAGGAGATCCAGCGCTTCCTGCGGCAAAAGCCCCACGAAAGCTCCGACATCGATACCACGGCCAAACTGATGGCCGAACTGGCCAAGGCGGGCGTCCTATGAAGCGCTTCAAGTACCCGCTCGAAGGCCTGATGCGCCTGAAAAAGGCCCGTCTCGATCAGGAGATCCTCAAAATGGAGCAGATCGCGGCCGGCATCGCCCAGGTCGAGCAGTTCCGGCTGGCTCTAGGCCGCGAATCCCGTGAAGCCACTCGCGCGGCGGCTCTCGCCTCCACCGCCGAGGGCTGGCAACTCGCCGCCCTCGACCGCTTCCGCCGCTACGCCATTGAGCAGGACCAGCGCTTCGCCGCTGAACTCCTGAGTCTCGCCCAGCGTCTCGACGTCCAGCGCCAGGCGGTCGTCGAGGCGAACAAGAACGTCCGCATGCTGGAACTGCTCAAAGAGCGCCGCCTCGCCGGCTGGCGAGAGGAGGTAAGCAAGGAGGAGGAAGCCATCGTCTCTGACCTGGTCGTCGCCCAATGGGGCCGCCGCCCGCAGTGACCGCCAATCATCAGTATCCAGATCCCAACCCGTGAGGCCGCCGGCCTTCTCACGCGCCGGTCTTTAGAAACGCGGCAAACTGCGCCGTGTCCTTCGTCAACCCGGCAAACGTCGCCAGCGTCTTGCCCTCGGCGTCCAGTACCGCATAGAACGGGATGGCGACGGTCTTGAATTCCGTCTCCTGCCGCTGCTGGTTCGCCTCGCTCGCCGCATCGGTGCCGTCGGTATACAATTCGACCGCCACCAGGCCGCCCATCGCGTCGGCGATTTCGGGCCGCGGGAACATGTTTGCCTTCATCCAGTGGCAGTTCGTGCACGCATAGCCGGTGAACGCCACCAGCACGCGCCTGTTTTCCGCCTTAGCCTTCGCCAGCGCCCCGTCGTAGTCGTTTTTCAACCATTTAGCCCCGGTTGACGAACTCGCGCCAAACGAACTCATCTCGCCGGGCGCCGGTATGAACGCCTCGACATCACCCAATCGGACGCCAAACATCCCCGGAATGAACGAGATGGCGACACCCAGGAACAGCACCGCCACCAGTAGCCTTCCCGTACCCAGGTTCTGGTCCGGCTTCACCCCTTCCATCCTCAAAAGACCAAGCAGATACAGCCCCGGCAACGCGAACAGCACCACCCACAGCGCCAGGAACCGCTCCCTGGTCAGCAGGTCCCACTGCATCACAACATCCACATTCGACATGTACTTCAGCATCGCCGCCAGGATCAGGAATCCCATCACCACCTTTACCCGCGCCATCCATCCGCCGCTGCGGGGCAACCTCTGCAGGTAGCCCGGAAACAGCGCCAAAAAGAAGAACGGCAGCGCCAAACCCGCCGAAAACGAAGCCATTCCCAGCACCGGCTGCAACATTCCGCCCTGCACCGACGCCACCAGCAGTGTGCCCACAAACGGACCCACGCAAGCAAAAGACGTCAGCGAAAACGTCAACCCCATCAACAGCACGCCCAAGTACCCGCCGCGATCGGACGCAGCGTTCATCTTCGTCAGTAGACCCGACGGCAGCGTGATCTCGAACGCGCCCAGCAGCGACAATCCGAACGCAAAGAAAACTACCGAGATGAACCCGTTTACCCACGGATTCGACGCCATCTGCGACACCCCAAACGGTCCAAGCATCGCCGTCACCCCAAAGCCCAGCCCCGTGAATAGGACCACGATGCCCAGGCAGAAAACCAAAGCCTGCACGAGCGACTGAGCCCGCGTAGCCTGGCCCTGGTTCAAAAAGAACGACAACGTGATCGGGATCATCGGGAACACGCACGGCGTGAACACCGCCGCCAACCCGAAGCCAAAGGCGATCAACAAAAACGAACCCATCGGCTGAGCCGCCGCCTGGCCCTGCACCGCCACCGGCGCCGAGGCCGGCGCGTCCGGATTGAATTCAATGTATCCGGCGGGGATTTGCGGCAGGGTGCCGGGGGCGCCCCGGTCGATGGTCAGCATGGCCGACGCCTCAACCCGCCTCGGCGGAAGACATTCGGTATCGGTGCAAAGCTGGTAACGCATCCGGGCAGTGAGTTCGATCGGCGCGTCGGGCGCACTGGGCGCCAGGTCCAGCTTGAAGTAAAACTTCACCTCTTTCTCGTATGTCTCTGTATCCAAATTGAAATTTGGATCGAACTTTCGATGCGGGGCCGGGTGGAAGAGGGTGGCCCTGGTGATGGCCGGGTTGTCATCGAGTTGGATTGTGGTGGGGATAGGCCCGCCTGTGGGTCCCGGTTTGGGGGTAGTGGGCGAGTACATATGCCAGGGGGCGTCCAGGTTGAGACGCAGTTCCACCAGGGTGGAGGAGCCAGGGGGGACGGTTGCCGGGATCGGTTCGAGCGTCCAATGGGCGGGGTGGGGGGGACGCTGCGCCGCCGCCACGCCGGCAAGGAAAAAAATCGCGAAGAGGAGCTTAGATAAGAGCGGCTTTCGCGGTCGCGCCGTTGTCCAGGCGCCATTCGTTGAGTTCTGAGGCAATACGGTCATTGACATGCTCGGAGGCAAATTCCGTGGCCACACGGATGGCGTTGCGGATCGCATTGTCGTTCGAGCGGCCATGACTAATAATACAGATGCCCTTCACTCCCAGTAGGGGGGCGCCGCCGTACTCGGAATAATCCACCCGCTTCTTGAAATCCTTGTACGCCGCCCGGCTCAGCACATACCCGATCTTGCGCGTGATGGTGGCGGCCAGCGATTCCTGCAGCATGTGCTTGATCACTTCCACCATGCCCTCGCTCACCTTGAGCGCCACATTGCCGATAAAGCCGTCGCAGACGATCACGTCGGCCTTGCCTGTGTACAGGTCCCGCCCCTCGACGTTTCCAATGAAGGTGATCGGCAGGCTCTTCATGAGTTGGGCGGCCGTGCGCGTCAGTTCGTTGCCTTTGTGTTCTTCCTCGCCGATCGACAGGATGCCGACCTTCGGATCCTCGGTGTGGAAGATCAGCCGCGAGTAAATGTCGCCCATCACGGCAAACTGCGCCAGCATGCGCGCTGAACAATCGACGTTCGCCCCCACGTCCACCATGATTGTCGGCTTGCCCTTCAGCGTCGGAAACGCCGAGGCCAGCGCCGGACGGTCGACGCCTGGCACCATGCCCATCACGGTCTTGGCCGTGACCATCGCGGCGCCGGTATTTCCGGCTGAAACCAGGCCATGGGCTTCACCGTCGCGCACCAGGCGCGCGGCGACACGGATGCTGGAATCGCGCTTGCTGCGCAACGCCTTCGCCGGGTTGTCGTCCATGGTGACAACCTCGCTGGCGTGCACGATGCGGATCGCTAACTGCTTGGCATCGCTGTATTTAGCCAGTTCCGCGCGCAGCAGTTCCTCGCGCCCGACAAGGATGATGCTGACATCCTGGCTGCGGGCCGCCCTGACGGCTCCGTGAACCTCTGGAGCGGGTGCATTATCGCCACCCATCGCATCGACAGCGACAGTGATCATAGGCGGCGCGCCCCTCGTCCTACTGCTCGGCGACTTCGATGACTTCGCGCGTCTTGTACCACCCGCATGCCGGGCAGGCGCGGTGCGGCAGCTTCATTTCATGGCACTTAGGGCACTCGGAGACGCCCGAGACCTTCAGGTGGTCGTGGGCCCGGCGTGTTGACGTACGTTGCTTGGAGTGGCGTCGTTTGGGATTCGGCATAGTCTATTTCCTGGGATAGATAGAAGAGTGCGTGATTTGATGAACATTCTCATTGTAGCCAACCCAGGGCCACGATGTCATCCGCCGGGATGTGAAATCAACCGGATACCGGGATTCCGGGACCCCCCTACAGGGTTTCGGGGATTACGGAATCCTATCTACGCCACCTAGACTGGGCAAGGAGGTGAAGGAATGGCAGACTTCTACCAAACAGGACTTGTACCCACCCTGCACGGACTGAACCGCGAAGGCCTTCCGCGCCTCGAAGCCGAACTCGAGCGCACCGCCGGCGACCCCGGCATCGGGCTGGTCTTGCCCGCCCTCTACAGCGAATTCGAAACCTCCGCCATGAAACTGATCATGGAGGAGCTTAAACAGGTCCGCTACCTCAAGCGCATCGTCCTTGCCCTGGCCCGCGCCGGCGAACGCGAATACCGCCGCGTCGTCAAACTGTTCGAGGGCTTTCCCACCGAGGTCACCATTCTCTGGATCGACAGCGCTCCCGTCCAGGAGTTCCTTACCTATCTCGAAGATAACGGCCTCAACTCCGGCGTCGAGGGCAAGGGGCGCTCCTGCTGGCTCAGTTATGGCTATCTTCTGGCTAAGGGCGATTGCGACATCTTCGCCCTGCAGGACTGCGACATCCGGACCTACCACCGCCGCATGCTGGCCCGCCTGGTCTACCCGATCTCCGATTCCCGGCTCGACTTCGACTTCGCCAAGGGCTACTACCCCCGCTATACGCACAAGCTGAACGGCCGCGTCACGCGGCTGTTTCTGACGCCGCTGGTCCGTTCGCTGCAGGACTGCGGCGTGCATACGCAGTTCCTGCGCTTCATCGACAGCTTCCGCTACGGCCTGGCCGGCGAATTCGCCATGAAGGCCGGTCTGGCCCGCACCATGCGCGTCCCCTCCGACTGGGGTCTTGAGGTCAGCACCCTGCACGAGGTCTGGCAGCGCATCCCCGCCATGCGCACCTGCCAGGTCGATCTCACCGAATGCTACGACCATAAACACCAGGACCTCTCGGCCGACGATTCGGGCCGCGGGCTCCACAAGATGACCAAGGACATCGCCAAGGCCATGTTCCGCGCCCTCGGCAAGGAGGGCGTCGTGCTCGGCCACGACCTGCTTTCAAACACGCTGCCGCTGCGCTACCAGCAGATGGCGGAATCGATGGTGGCCCGTTACCGCGCCGACGCCGTGATGAACGGCCTTGAATACAACCGCCACATGGAGGAGTCGTCGATCGAGGTGTTCGCCCATTCGCTCACCGAAGCCGCCCACGAGTTTCTGGCCAACCCGCTGGGCGAGGCCCCGCTGGCGAGTTGGGACCGCGTGGCAGATGCCGCTCCGGAGGTCTTCGAGCGGCTGGCCGGCGCCGCGGAGATTGACGGCGGACTCGCCCGCTCGGCGCAGACCGCCTGAGATCCCATCAGGCTGCCGGGCCGATGTCGAGTTCCAGTTCGCTGAGGATCGCCAGCACGGCCTGCGACCAGGCGGCGGGCCCGGCATCCGCGGTGAGGCGGGCACGGGGGATCCTCCCGGCGAGTTCGCCGGAATGAGCGGATTTGAGGATCACCGGGTAATCGACAATGCGCAGGAACTCCTCGTCGTTCAGTCCGTCGCCCAGCCCGATGGTGACCACCGGAGCATGGGACTCGCAATAGAGATCGATCAGGCGCCGGACGGCGTCGCCCTTGCCGGCATGGCGCTGGGCGTGATAAAAGCGCCCGCCGCGGGTCATTTTCAGCCCCTGCGCCATGAACGCCCGCAGCAGATCGGACTCACGCCGCGGCGTCAGCAGCAGGAACGGCTCGCCGTACTCGCGAGTGGCGGCCAACGCGGCGTCGTCCAGCGTCATGTCGCAGTGGACGGCGATCTCTTCCACGTTCATCTCGGCAAAGCCCCGCACCTCACACCGGCTCTCGGCCGCCGCCCTGTGCAGCGCCTGCACCACCTGCACCTGCGGCCACCCAAGCACGATCCGGGCCTCGCCGCCCGCCAACAGTTCGGCGTCCAGCGGCAGCGGATCGAACGACGCGGCCGTGAAGTGGATTGCTCCTCCGTTCTCCACAATCGACGGATGCCGGATGCCGGTCGCCTTTTGCCAGCGCTCGACCTCGGCCCGCGTCTTGCTTGTCGCGAAGACGACGGGCGATCCATGCCGCGCCAATACGCGCAACGCCGGCAACGCCGGTTGCCACTCATACGTCGAGTGGTCCAGCAGGCAACCGTCCATGTCGGTGAAAACGGCGAGCACGGAATTAAGATAACAGGGATGAGTCTGTCATGACCCCGCGAATCGGATTCTCTCTTATCGCCGGTTTCGGCGCACTGATTATTCTCACGGCCGCGCTCGGCATCAGCCAGTCGCGCCGGGCAGCGTCCATCCAGCGCGATCTCATCTCGGCGCAGGAGACCTACACTTCCACCGAGTCCCTGCTGTCTGAAACCCGCGTCGACCTCTATCGCATCGGCATGAACGTCCGCGACTACCTGCTCGACCGTTCCGGCGATTCCGAACAAATGCGGGCCGATCTGCTCACAACCCGCCAGCAGGTGCTCGGCAACCTCGAAATGCTCGAATCCCGCATGGCGCTGGAACACCGCGAGCCTCTCAAGAAACTGCGCGATGAAGTGGAGGAGTATTTCGAATGGACCTCGCCCGCGCTCAGTTGGACGCCCGAGGAAAAAGCCGCCTATAGCGGCACCTACGTCCGGGGCGTCCTGCTGAAACGCCGTGAAGCCATCACCAGCCTCGCCTCTCAGTTGCAGACCATCAACTCCGCCAACCTCCGGCGCGCCCGTGAGCGGCTCGAGGTCAGCCAGAAGGATTACCTCCAATGGCTCAAGCGCCTCACAACCATCGTCGTCGTCCTCAGCCTGCTCGTCGCGGCGCTCAGCATCACCTGGATCATGCGGCTCGAGCGCCAGGCCGAGCTCGAACGCCGCCGCGCGGAGCAAGCCGAACGCGAACTCCGCCTGCTGTCGCAGCAACTCGTGCGCGCCCAGGAAGAGGAGCGCCGTTCGCTGTCACGCGAACTCCACGACCAGGTGGGCCAGCAACTCACCGCCCTGCGCGTGGAAATCGCCAACCTCGCCCGCATCCCCCAAAGCGACCGCGCACTGTTCGAATCCCAGGTCGCGGAAGCCAAGGCGCTGGCCCAGCAAACCATGAAAACCGTCCGCGATCTCGCCATGGGCCTGCGCCCCTCGATGCTCGACGACCTCGGCCTCGGCCCGGCCATCGAATGGCAGGCCCGGGAGTTCTCCCGCCGTAGCGGAGTCCCGTCCACGGTCGAACTCGATGGCGAAATCAACGGCGGCTTGAGCGAATCCGAGCGCACCTCGCTGTTCCGTATCGTCCAGGAGGCGCTCACCAACATCACCAAGCACGCCAGGGCCAGCGAGGTCCGCATCCGGCTCTCGGCCAACCACGAAGGCATCCGGTTGCTTGTCGCCGACAACGGCCGAGGTGTGCCCACGCCTGACTCCCCGCGCCGCGGACTCGGCCTGCTCGGCATGGAAGAACGCGCCAGGGAACTCGGAGGCAGCTTCAGCCTGTCTTCCTCGCCCGGCGACGGCACCACCATCGAAGTCTGGCTGCCGCGTAGAATGGCGGCATGAGCATGATCCGCGTCCTTCTCGCCGACGACCACGGGGTTGTCAGAAAAGGTCTGCGGTTCCTTATCGAAAACGAGGAGGGTTTCGAAGTCGTCGGCGAGGCCGGCGACGGCCGTGAAGCCGTCCGCCTGTCAAGAGAATTGACGCCCGACGTTGTGGTCATGGATATCGCGATGCCGCAGTTGAACGGCATCGACGCCACCTCCCAGGTCCTCAAGGCCAGCCCGTCCACCAAGGTGCTCATCCTGAGCATGCACAACGACGAAAGCTACATCCTGCGCGCCCTCGAAGCCGGCGCCAAGGGCTACATCCTGAAGGAAACCGCCGAGGACTATCTGCCCGGCGCCATCCGCGGCGTCGCCCGCGGCAAGCCTTTCTTCAGCCCGGCGATCGCCCAGACCCTGCTTGAAGACTACATGCGCAACCTCAAGCAGAAGGGCCAGCAGGACAGCTACAGCCTGCTCACCGACCGTGAACGGGAAGTCCTGCAACTGCTCGCCGAGGGCCGGTCAAATAAGGATGTGGCGCAGTTGCTCGACCTCAGCGTCTACACCGTCGAAACCCACCGCACCCGGATCATGCAAAAGCTCAACCTGCACAACACCGCCGAACTCGTTCTCTACGCCGTCCGCAAAAAGATCATCTTCTAGGCCGGTAAATCGCCCCGCCCGCCATCGACGCCGCCTCGATCTCAATCAATCCCGCCAGCGCCATGTTCACAGCCAGAGGGACGGGGATGATATTCATCGCCGCGCCGGTCATCGCCCACGACAGATAGCCCACCACCCAGACCGCCAGCCCCGCCAGCGAAGCCGTCATCCACCCTTGCCCGTAGAAGCCGATGAGGTGGGCATAGAGCGCCACCGCGGAGAGCCCCATGAGGAACCCCCTGACCAGCAGCGTGACGATTTCCGCCGTGGACGACAACAGCGGCCGGTTCAACGCGAGCATCGCCCGCTCCCAGTCCTCGCGCAGCAGCATGCCGCTGCCGATGAACTCGGAGAGATTCACGATCAACCCGGCGGCCAAGCCGCCGAGGATAACCCGCAGCCAGTGGATCTTCGGCATGGCGAGCCGCCTTTCCCGTTGGTTGACCTCATCCTACGGCGGGGTTATCCCGAAAGCAAGGGTCCCGCGCCAGGCCCAGGCACAGCGTCGCCGGGCGGCGGCCACACAGCCCGAACCAACGCCGGCGGGCGCCACGGTGCATACCCATTCGCGTGCGCCGCCGCGCCGCCGGTGATAGGATTCTGACCGTATGAAGCGGCGTGCATTCCTGCTCACTCCCACCGCCGTCGCGGCGGCGCAGTTCCCAGCCGCCTCCGCGCCACCCGATTCGGTCACCAATGCGCCGGGCCTTGAGTACTACCTCATCGGCAACGGGCAGATCATGGCAGGCATTCAGAGTACAGCCACGCCTGCCGGAGGAACCCAGGCCGGCATCGTGCTGATGTCGTCCGAGCGCCTGAATCGCAAACACGGTTCGCTGCTCTGGCACCCGCGCTCGGGGCTCGACAACACGCGGATCGCGGTCTGGGTGGACGCCAAGCCGTACCTGCCGCAACCCGGCGAGGCGCACCTGTCGTGGCGTTACCCGGATGGCATCCCGACGGTGCGCGTGGAATGGGTTGCGGGCGCCTGCCGTGTTGTCGAGGATCTCTATTGCCCAATCGGCGAGCCCGCGCTGGTCCGCCGCATCACCGTCGTGAACCGCGGCGGACAAGCGGTGCAAGTGCGCGCGGTGGCCTCGCTGCGGCCCAATCCGGTCCTGATGGACGAGTTCGAGATCGACCCTCGGGGACCACGGCTGTCCGCCGGCGGCTACCACCATATCGAACTGGCCGCGTCACCGGGTTCGCGGATCATCGACCGCCAGATCGAAATCCCGTTCGGCATTCTGCCGGCTGGGGCTTCGGCCCAGGGCGAGACCATTGTCTCGGTCGACCGGCAGGGATCGAAGCCGGTTTTCGCCCTTCGCGAACCGCTCCGCGCCGCCAGCGCGCGCTATTGGAGCCGGCTGGCCGGGATCCAGACCGGCGCCGCCGATTTCGACCGGCTGTTCCGCATGGCCTCGCACGGCTATCGGGCAACGGTGGCCGCGTCGGGCAAGATGGACGGCGGGCCGTGGGGCTACAACCTCGAATGGGTGCGCGATGCCTGCATGGCGGCGGCCGGATCGACAATGGCAGGACTGCATGACGCCGGCGCGGCGGCGCTGGACCGCATCCTCACCCGCCTGATCAACGAAGATGGCGCGGCGCTCGATTCCGGCTCGCACCGTGGCTCCGATATCATCGAACTCGACCAGAACGGCTACGCCCTCCATGCCGTCTGGACCCATTGGGCCTGGACCGGCGACGACGGGCTGATCCGCAAGCACTGGCCAAAAATCCGCGCCACGGCCGACTTTCCCCTGAACCCCATATTCCGCGATGCCCGGACAGGTCTTGTTCACAACTCGCGCGAGTTCTGGGAACGCCACCCGTTCCATGGCATCCGTGATGGCTATGAGTCGGCCTATCAGGTTTGGAACATCGCCGGCTGGCGCAAAGCCGCCGAACTCGCGCGCCTGATGGGCGAGCCTGAGTGCGCGCGCCGCTGGACCGATGCCGCGGCTCTGATGGAACGCTCGTTTCTCGGCGACCCAAGGTTCTCGTTCATCGAGAATGGGCGGCTCATCAAAAGGCGGCTGGTCAGCGGCGAGGTGCAGGCCACGCTCGATCCGCCCAACCGCGAGGCCCTGCCTCCAGGCATGCCGCTTCGCGTCGAGCGCGTCTCGTATTGCGATCCCGATTCGAGCGCCGTTTTTCCCATGCTGCTCGGCATGGTGGACCCGAAGGGAGACGTTGCCCGGCGGACGCTCGAGTCAATGGAGACTCTCTGGAATCAGCGCTGGCAGCACGGAGGCTACGGGCGCTACCATGTCACCGGCGAGGCGGACTCCCCCGGTCCGTGGCCATTCGCCTCGTTATTCATCGCCCGCGCCTACCTCGAAGCGGGGGATTCGGAGAAGGTCTGGCGCATCATCCGGTGGCTGAACTCGGTTCCCGGCGGAAACTCCGGCGCCTGGTTCGAATTCTACGGTCCCCGGCCCATCCCACCGTTGCCGCCGGTGGCCGTCATGCCGTGGACGTGGGCCGAAATCGTGACGCTGGCCGTCCATCATGTGCTCGGCGTGAGGCCCGATGGAGAAGGGGTCACCATCCGGCCGCGCCTGCTCGACGGCATGGACGGGGCCGCGGCCCGGCTGACCGTGAACGGCCACGCCTTGAGATTGAACATTCGGCGGGGAGGCGGCGCCGGCTCCGCGCGAGTCGGCCGGAGGGAGGTGGCCTTCGACGGCGACGCGCTGCGCATTCCGCGCCCGGTGAACAACACGGAGGTGGAACTGCAACTCGGCGGCGCGTAGGGCGGATGATCGGAATGGGCGGGGCCGCCACCGGGTCCGGCGCTTGATGCGGCTGATGGGGTTGGCGGCCATCCAACCCGAGCCGAGGCTGAGCCGGCCCGGCGAGGGGCGCAAGATCTATCCCCATCCGTTGAACGGCGTCGATATCACGCGGGTCAACCCGGTGTGGAGCACCGGCGTCACTTACATCCGCATGAGGGAGGGGTTCGTCTGCCTGGTGGCGGTGATGGATTGGTACAGCCGATTCGTGCTGAGTTGGGAGCTGTCGCTGAGCTTGGAGATCGATTTCCGCATCACGGCGTTGAAGCGGGCGCTACGCCGCGGGCGGCCCGAGATCTTCAACAGCGATTGAGGCTCGCAGTTCGCCTCCGACAAGTTCACCGGCATGCCGGCCAAGCGCGGCGTGACCATCGGCATGGATGGGCGCGGGCGCTGTCTGGACAACATCTTCATCGAGCGGTTGTGGCGTTCACTCAAGTACGGGGAGGTCTACCTGCACGACTACGCGAGCGTGCCCGAAGCCCGCGGCGGCATTGCCCACTGGTTCCGCTTCTACAACCAGCAGCGCTTCCACCAAAGCCTGGACTACCAGGCTCCGGCCGCCTTATTTCGGGCGGGCCAGGCATGAGCGACGACAGACGCCCGGCTCGATGGCTCTGCCCCCGACCCCCCGGGATTTATCGCTTTGCCGCCAGAATGGCTGGCGGTGGAATCAATGCACTTGAGCGGAGGATGGGGCTATCCAGGGATGGAACTCGAGCGCCGGCTCAAGGGCAGGAATGGCCGGGGCGGCTTCGGCCGGCCCACTCAAAACGGACGCCCAGGCCGCTCGCTGATTGCGAGGCGATTTTGGTCTTGACAGCCCGGACCACCTTCGGCCGCGTAACGCGGATCGAATGCCGGGAGCCTGGTGTAACGGTGTTAACGCTCCGCTCGGAACCCGTGGACTCCACGAGCGGACGTTAATACTGCGGACCAAGGGCTGTGGCGCGGCAGCGGGGATGGTCGAAATCTTAACATACTTTAACAAATACAATTATCAACATCCCGTGATATAAACGTACATGCTCGGGGATCTTTAACAGGGCCAGTTCGCGCTGGCGGCAGCGGTGCTTGAAATATCGGCGATGTCGGTTGTACATCCCCTCCGTGCCGATGCTCGCTGAGCAAGCCGTTCGAGGGCCGCGCGATCTGAGCTGTTGGCGGGTCCCCGAAAGACTTTGGTCGAAAGACCTCTCGAAGGGAGATGATACAGATGGGCGGACAAAAGCTCAGTGTGCTACTGGCCGCGGCTTTCCTGATGTGCGGTGCAGCATTCGCACAGCAGACCAACGGCTCAATCTCAGGTTCGGTATTTGATGCCCAGAAGTCGGCGGTTCCGAACGCCGAAGTGAAATTGACGAGCACGGGCCGCGACATCGGCCTCACCGTGACGACGGGGACTGAGGGGCGGTTCTTTTTCCCGGCAATTCCGCCCGGCAATTACACGCTGACGATCAAGTTGACAGGGTTCAAGACGCTCGAGCTCAGGAATCTGGTGGTGCAGGTGAACGAGCGCGTGGCGCTCGGCGAACTCTCGCTGGAGTTGGGACAACTGGCCGAGGTGGTCGAGGTCACGGCACAGGCTGAGATTCTGAAGACCGAGTCGGGCGAGCGATCCAATCAGATCTCTGGCGCACAGATGGAGAATATCGCGGTGAACGGCCGCAGCTATCTGGCGCTGGCCGGCCTGACGCCGGGCGTGGTGAACAACGGCAACTTCACGGTTGCAGGCACGTCCGGGCTGGGGGCGATTTCGGCGAACGGTTCGCGCTACAACCAGAATCAGTTGCTGCTGAATGGCATCAGCAACGTGGATACCGGCAACAACGGAGACCAGTTGTCGACCGTGTCGCTCGATACGGTTGCGGAGTTCCGGATTCTGACGGGAACCTACCAGGCGGAGTATGGACGATCAGCGGGCGCGCAGATCATCGTGCAGACCAAGTCAGGTGCGCGCGATTTTCATGGCAGCGGCTACTACTACCGGCGTCACGATTCGATGAACGCCAACACCTGGTTCCGCAACAACCAGGGTCTGCCGCGGCAGTTGTACCGCTATCAGAACCCAGGCTACACAATCGGCGGGCCGGTCTTCATCCCCAACACGTTCAATAAGGATCGTGACAAGCTGTTCTTCTTCTGGAGCCAGGAGTTCCAGCGGCAGTTGCAGCCGGAAGGCTTCCGCCGCATTACGGTGCCGACGGCGCTTGAGCGGCAGGGCGACTTTTCGCAGAGCCTCAACAACCAGGGGCTGGCGCTGGGCGCGATCCGCGATCCGGAATCGGGCAGTCCGTTCCCGGGAGCGATGATTCCCTCCAGCCGTTTCTTCGCGCCGGGACGCGCGCTGCTGAACCTGTATCCGCAGCCCAACCAGGACCAGCGGGTCTTCCGCAACTACAACTACGAGACGCAGGTCTCCACGCGGCGGCCGCGTCGCGAAGACCACCTGAGGGTGGACTACAACCTGAACGACAACACGCGCATCTTCGGCCACTGGATCAACAACCACAACATCTTTACATCGCCGTACGGATCGTTTGTTCTGGGCAGCACGGTGGGTGCGTACCTGATCGATGACGGGCGCCCAGGCAAGAGCTATGCCGGCGGATTGACGCGGGTCATCAGCCCGACGGCCACGTTGGAATACACGGTGGGTTGGGGCCGCAACGACATCCTGATTGAACCCAACGCGGCGAACGCCGACGCCCTGACAAGGGCGAAGACGGGCATCAACCTGCCTCTGATCTATCCGGGCGCCGTGCAGCGCGACTTCATCCCGCAGGTCACCTTCAACGGGACGCGTATTTCGAACACGAGCGGATTCGGAACAGGCAATGCCCCGTTCGTGAACTTCAACGATACGCTCGACAACACGGGCATCTTCACCAAGGTGAGCGGCACGCACGTGATCAAGGTCGGCGGTTACTGGCAGTTCAGCCGCAAGAACCAGACGAGCTTCGCCAACGCGAACGGCAATTACAACTTTGGCGATAACCCGGCGAATCCGAACGACACCAATTTCGGCTTCTCGAACGCCATGCTGGGCGTGTACAACAGCTTCACGCAGGCGCGCGCCTACGCCAACGGCCAGTACCGTTACCACAATCTCGAATGGTTTGCGCAGGACACCTGGAAGGTGGCGCGGAGACTGACGCTGGACTTCGGCATGCGCATGGCTTGGATCCAGCCGCAGTACGATGCGGGCCTGATCACATCGAGCTTCCTGCCTTCGGCGTTCAACGCCTCACAGGCGTCGCGGTTGTATTACCCTCAGCTGAGCGCGACGGGTTCAGTGACCGGCGCCATTGATCCGGTCACCGGGCAGACGCTGGCTTCGGTCTTCATCGGAAGGCTGGTGCCCGGCACCGGCTCCATCACCAACGGGATCATCCAGCCGAATCAGAACGGCGCCAACAAGTACATGATGCGGGACCGCGGAATCCACTGGGGTCCGCGCTTCGGCTTTGCGCTCGACCTGATCGGGGATCAGAGCACCATCGTTCGCGGAGGCGGCGGCATCTTCTATGACCGGTTCCAGGGCAACCGCGTCTTCGACCTTCTGACGAACCCGCCGACGGTGCTGCAGCCGACGCTGAACTTCGGCTTTGCATCGCAGATCAGCCCTCAAAACCTGCTCCTTGGCCCTCCGGGACTGGTGATGGCGGATCCGACCGGCGTGGTGCCGACGACCTACAACTTCAACTTCGGCATCCAGCGCCGGCTGTGGTATCAGACCGTGCTCGATGTGGCGTATGTGGGTTCGCTGGGACGTCACCTGCAGAACAACCGCAACATCAACGCGATGCCCTACGGAGCATGGTTCAATGTGCCCGCCGAGCAGCGCGCGGGCCTGAACGCCGACTTCTTCCGGCCGTACCGCGGCTTCGGCAACATCAACATCTATGAAGGAACGGTGAGTTCCAACTACAACTCGATGCAGGTGACGGTTTCCCGCCGCGTGGGCCGCACCCTGCTGGACATGAACTACACCTGGAGCAAGGCGCTCGGCACCGCGCAGGGTGACGGCGACTTCCAGCGCATCGACAACCGTAACCGCTTCGCGAACTACGGACCGCTCGATTTCGACCGGCGCCACAACCTGAACATCAATTTTGTCCAGGATCTGCCGAATATCATGAAATCCAAAGACAACCGGTTTGCCAACGCAGTGTTCGGCGGCTGGCAGTTGTCCGGCATCTACTCGTTCATCTCCGGCGCGCCCCAGGGCGTCGGCTTCAGCATCCCCGGCGTTGCCAACCAGAACCTGACCGGTTCGTTCACCGAAGGCGCGCGTGTGAGGCTGCTGGCGAATCCGTTCACCGGCGCAAACCGGGCGAATATCTTCGCGCAGATGAATCCGGCGGCCTTCGCCACTCCTATGGTAGGCTCGATCGGCGTGGAGACCAATCCCAGGTATCTGTATCTGCCTGCGATCAACAACTGGAACCTCTCCATGCAGAAGGCGTTCCGGATCGTGGAGAAACACCAGTTACAGTTCCGCGTGGACACCTTCAATACCCTGAACAAGACCCAGTTCTCGGACTTCAACCGGACGATCAACTTCAACGGGATCAACGGTACGGTCACCAACTTCAATCCGAACCAGTTGGGCGGATTCGGCGCGATGAACAATACGCGCGATCCGCGCATCGTGCAGCTCATGGTCCGCTACATGTTCTGATGTGGAGCGGCACTGTCAAGCCCCCCCGGGCTTGGCGGGTTCGAATTCAGGCCGGTTCGCCTTCGTCAGGAGGCGGGCCGGCCTTTTTGCGTGGGGGCGTCCGGGCGTTTCCAGGGTGAGCGCAGCGGCATTCCATCCCGCCTGTGCACGGGACATGTGCAAGGGAGTGCTCGGCGGCTGCACGGGTGAACCCGGACAGGTGATCGTGGACTGAACCAGGAGCGGATAGCCGCCTTGGCCGGCCGGCCGCTCACCAAGTCAATGATGTCAAGCACCGTGTTTGCGGCCTCGGCGATGACAAAGGCCCAGCGGTCCACAACGACGCGTCTGTAGCCTGTTGGGCGTGCCGGGAGACGTTGTTCGAGCCAGAACGGGAAGCCCGATATCTTTCTCCGCCGGCCGGGAGGCAACGGCTTGCCGCGCCGCAGGTTGCTGGCCGGTCCGGGCGGCAGTGCTCGCACTTCAGATGGAAGCAAGCCGGGGGGGGCGCGCACGTAGGCGCAAATCGAGAGCCGGTCCTGGGCGGAGAAAACGGGTCCCGGACCTTGTTTGCCGGGTTTGCCGGCTGCTTTGTCATGGCCCTTGCCTTGCCCCGAAGCAACCTGGGTCAGGGATGCGGCGATACCTACGCCCAAGAAGCGGAAGATCCTGCGCCGGACGAGCGGCTGGTCAGGAACGTGCGCCATGGGTCCAGGACATGCCGGACTTGAGCCGGGCGTGTCGAGGGCCGAGGCCAGGCCAGGCGGCAGGGCTGACGCTGGGCGCACGCCTGGACGGCGCTTTCCATTGCAGCTTTGGGCCATTGAGCAGGGCGGTGTGCCGGCCCCGCTCCATGCGGCTTTACCGAGCACACGTATCGGTTGGACGGATGGGCGGCGCGGCCGGAAGCACACTCCGCAACACATCCCCGCGGGCGCGGTCTTAGTTCAGCGGCCGGACCCAAATGTTGCGGAAGCGCATTTCGGTTACGGGCGCGTCCTTGAAGCCGCTGTGGTCCTGGAGCAGCAGCGGACCGGGTTCGCAGCCGCCTTTCTTATAGCGCACAGCCACGTTGTCCTGGACCAGGACGCCGTTGAGCAGGACGGTGAGGCGGGCGTCTTTCTGCGGCACGTTGCGGTCAGTGCATTTGGTTGCGCGATAGATGATGTCGTAGCTCTGCCACTCGCCCGCGGGCCGGGCCGGGTTCACCAGCGGCGCATGCTCGTCGTAGATGCCTGCAAGCTGGCCGGTCGCGTAGGTCGGGTTGTTCACGCCGTCGATGATCTGCACCTCGTTCAGGCCCTGCAGGTAGACTCCGCTGTTGCCCTTGAGCTGACCTTTGTGGTTCGGCATCGGCGGCACTTTGAATTCGAGGTGAAGCTGGATGTCGCGGAACTTCTGCTCGGTCTGGATGCTGCCGGTGTAGGTGACGGTGACCATCTCGCCCTTCTCGGCTTTCCATTTGGCCGGACTGCCGTCCTTGCCGTGGACCCAGCCCGCGAGGTCTCTGCCGTTGAACAGCACAACGGCGTCGGACGGCGGCGCCGAGCCAACGCCCGGTGTGACGGCCTTGGCCTGTGTGTCGTCGCGGCCCCCCTCGGCCAGCGCCGGCGGAATCGGGATGGTGACTTTGCCGGTGGCGGCCCATTCGGCGCCGCGGACCAGGGTGATCTTGTTCAGCGGGGTCGAGGTGGCGCCGAGGTCGTGGCCGAGGACGGTGACGAAGACCTTGCCCTGGCCCATTTGAGTGGTCCAGAACATGGGCTGGTCGAGTCCGTCGCCGGGGATGGGCTGGCGGGTCTTGCCGGCGTAGAGGGCGTGGTTGTCATAGGCGGTGGCGAGGACGTGATAAGAGCCCTCGGGCTGCCATTTCAAATTGGCGTAAAGCTCGTCGTAGGGCTGGCGGAGTTTGGCGCGCAGGCCCTTGGTGATGGGGTGTTCGCGGTCCTTGATGTCCACGTGGAAATCGTGTGACGGCGAGTGGTGGCCGTTGTTGGGGCGCCAGTTGCCGCCGCACATCTGCTCCCATTCGGTCCAGCCCTCGAAGGCGGCGACCGAGAAATGGAAGATGACGACGCCCTTGCCGGACTTGGCGAAATCGATCAACGCGTTCTGGGCGCGCTCGCCCCACCACCACTTTTTGTCCTTGTTCTCGTAGTAGTTGATGACGACCAGGTCGTAGCTGGCCAGCGTTTCGGGTCCTGCGCCGCGGAAGTCTTCGTTGACGCGGACCTCGAAGCGGCCGGTGGATTCGAGGGCGTCCTTGAGGATGGGGGAAACGACGCGCCAGTCGTGGCCGACGGTGTTCTGGCCGGTGATGAGAAGCGTCTGGATCTTGGGCGGCTGGGCCGGAGCGGTCTGGGCGAGAGCCGGGACGGCGCAGGCGGCGAGGAGGGCAAAAGTGGATATCCGCATCTGGTTTTCTCCAGAACCTATTCTATCCGCGAAAGAGAGGCTGGCGGGAGGATGCGCCAGAAGGACTGGCGCAAAAGGTGCGGATGCCTGATAGACTCATCAGTTTAGCCATGTCCGACACAGTCAAATACCTACTCGACGAATCCAGAATTCCGAAGCACTGGTACAACATCGTTGCCGACCTGCCAACGCCGCCGCCGGCGGTGCTGCATCCGGGGACGCTCGAACCGGTGGGTCCGGGTGATCTTGCGCCGTTGTTTCCGATGTCGCTGATCATGCAGGAGGTGGCGACCGAGCGGGAGATCGAGATTCCCGAGCCGGTGCGCGATGTCTACAAGCAGTGGCGGGTGACGCCGATGTACCGGGCGCGGCGTCTGGAGAAGGCACTCGATACTCCGGCGAGGATTTACTACAAGTACGAAGGCGTTTCGCCGGCCGGGTCGCACAAGCCCAACACGGCCGTGGCGCAGGCCTTCTACAACAAAGAAGAAGGCGTGAAGCGTCTGGCGACCGAGACCGGCGCGGGGCAGTGGGGATCGTCACTGGCGTTCGCGGGCGGCGTGTTCGGGCTGGAAGTGCAGGTGTTCATGGTGCGGGTTTCCTACAACCAGAAGCCGTACCGCCGGGCGTTGATGGAAAGCTGGGGGGCGAGCTGCGTGGCGTCGCCATCGGACCAGACCGCCGCGGGGCGGGCGATTCTGGCCAAGCGGCCGGACCATCCGGGATCGCTGGGCATCGCGATTTCGGAAGCCGTGGAAGTGGCGGCGCAACGTGACGATACGAAGTATGCACTGGGGTCTGTGTTGAACCACGTGCTGCTGCACCAGACCGTGATCGGCCTGGAAGCGCTGGAGCAGTTTGAACTGGCCAACGACTACCCGGATGTCGTGGTCGGCTGCACGGGCGGCGGGTCGAATTTCGCGGGGACGGCGTTTCCGTTCATCGGCAGGAACCTGCGCGAGGGCAAGAAGACGCGGATCGTGGCGGTGGAGCCGGCGGCATGCCCGTCGATCACGCGCGGCACGTATGCCTACGACTTCGGCGACACCGCGCACCTGACGCCGCTGACCAAGATGCACACGTTGGGATCGACGTTCACGCCGCCGGGGTTCCATGCCGGCGGGCTGCGGTATCACGGCATGGCGCCGCTGGTGTCGCATTGTGCGCGGTTGGGTTTGATGGAAGCCACCGCCTACCACCAGTTGTCCTGTTTCGAGGCCGGGTTGACCTTCGCCAAGGCTGAAGGCATCATGCCCGCGCCGGAGGCCAACCACGCCGTCAAGGGCGCGATTGTGGAAGCGCTGAAGTGCAAGGAGGAAGGGACCTCGCGCGCCATCCTGTTCAATCTCTGCGGCCACGGCCACTTCGACATGCAGGCCTATATCGACTACACCGCCGGCAAACTCGTCGATCAGGACTACGACGAGGGAGAACTCGCCATGGCGCTCTCCGGCCTGCCGTCGGTTCCGGAATAGACAGCCGCCAGACCCGTTGCGCAAACCCTCGACGGCCCGGAGAGCGATCTTCGGGCCGTTGCCGATTCCCTGCCCCGCCGGCGCCGGCGGTCTCTGCTCCGGCGGCCGTTTGCTTCCCGGCAAGTCTTTGTATACTGGCCGGGTACTGAACTCATGAGCGATTTGTTCATTCCGCGCCTGCTCCGGCGCGCCAGGGTGATCCTTGAAGAGGACGGCCTGCTGGCGCTCGGATTCCGCGTGCTCGGCGAGACTGTCTACCGAAGGGTGCTGCTGGCCGGCTTCGATCTCTCGCAGGCCGGCCCGCCGGACGATGCCCCTTGCCGCTGGCTCGATGCGGACGAGGCCTCCGGCTACGCGCAATTCCATCCCGAGATCACCGAGACCGAAATCCGCCGCCGCCTCGGCGAGGGCCAGCGCTGCTGGGTCCTGCGCTCCGGCGGACAGTTCGCCCACGGGTTGTGGATAGCCCGGCGTGCGTGGATCAGCTACCTGGGCATCGAAATGCCACTCGCCCGCCACGAGATCTACCTCTACCAGACCTTCACCCCGCCCGCGCTGCGGGGGCGGGGATTCGCGTCAACGGCCCTGCGCGCCGTGCTGGCCGTTCTCAATGGTGAGGGCTGGGAAAGGGTTGTCCTGTGCATTCAACCCGACCGGTCCGTGTCCTATCCACCGCTCTATCGCGCCGGCTTCAAGCCCTACGGCTATCTTGGATGGTACAAGCTCGGCTCCGCGCGCTGGACCTTCCGGCGTTCCGCGCACCGGTTCCCGTTCTATGCCCCGCCCCCAGGCCCTTGGTCCATTGGAGCCGGCCAATGACATCCGGGATTGCTTCGCGGCTGATGTGGTCCGCATACACGCTCGCCCATGCCGCGATGGAGTCGCGCATCCCCTGGGAAGATCCCGATTCCCTTGTGCGGCGCCAGAACCGCCGCCTGCGCCGCATTATCGGTTTCGCCTGGGAACGGGTCCCTTTCTACCGGGACGCGATGGAGAAGCGCGGCCTTCGCCCGGACGACTTCCGCACCGCCGCCGACCTCCACCTGCTGCCGCTCATTGACGGTCACGTTTACGGCGGCAATCCTCATCTGTTCCAGCCCACCGGCGCCGGCCGCGGCGCCGGCCTTACCCTGCAATCCAGCGGAACCTCCGGCCGGACGAAACACCTGCGCCACGATTCGCGCTCGCTGTATCTCGCCCTGGCGCACGGCCACCGCCAGCGCCGCGTGCTGGCTCAGTTCACCGGGCGGGTGACGGGCTACCGCGAACTCAACCTCGTCCGCGACGGCTCGGTCGCCAGCCAGATCCGCTCGTTCTATGAACAGCACCTGTGGACGCCGCGCCGCGCCGATCTGACCCGCGCGTTTCTCACGCCGGGCGAGTTGCCGTTGGAGGCCGAGATCAACCGCATCAACGAGTTCAGGCCCGATGTCCTCATGGGCTACGGTTCCTACCTCGGAGCGCTGTTCCGCGCCGCCCAACAGCGCGGCCTGGAGATCCGCCCTCCAAAGGCCATCGTCTATGGAGCCGATGCGATGCCGGCACTGGACCGCGCCTACCTGGAATCCGGCCTGGGCATCCCCGTCCTCTCCACATATCAATCCACCGAAGCTCTCCGCATCGGATTCCAATGTGAACGGCGCGCGGGACTGCACTTGAGCATCGATGCCGTCGCCGTCCGCATCGCCGGCCCCGAGGGCCGCACGGCCGGACCCGGCGAGGCCGGCGATGTCATTATTTCGAATCTCACCAACCACGCCACGGTCCTGCTGAATTACCGCATCGGCGACGTCGCCGTCAACGCCGCCGGACCCTGCCCCTGCGGGCGCACACTGCCCGTCATCGGCTCGCTCGAAGGCCGCTGCGACGACATCATTCATCTCGCCGATGGACGTTCGCTGCACGCTCTCCAGGTCATGCGCCGCCTGCGTTCGGCCTCGGGCGTCGAGCGCCTTCAGGTGGTCCAATTCGGCCACGGCCGTTACTCGATTCGCGCCGCCGGCGACGCGCCTAACGGACGCCAGGCGGCCACGTCGGCGCTGGTTGCCGAACTCTCGGCTCTCACCGGCTGCCGCCCTTCGGTCACCGTCGATTGGGTGGAGGCGTTGCCAGCCGGAGCCAATGGCAAAACGCGCCTGGTCATCTCGGAACTCCGAAAATGACAGGAAATCTCGTATCCCTGGCCACCCTCTGGCGAAACAGGTTCCTTCGGCCCGGCCAACTCGAAGCGCTTCAGTTGAAAAAGCTCCAGGCTGTGGTGGAATCCGCCCGGCGCGATGTTCCCTTCTACCGCGACCTCTACGCCCGCGCCGGCCTGCCTCCAGGGATGCCCCGGACCATGGCGGACCTCCAACTTCTCCCCACCGTCTCAAAGGTCCAGATGCGCGCCGCCGGTCTCCATACCGTCGTCAGCGAACGCCCCGGCCCGCCGCCCGCCCTCACATTCCGCACCAGCGGCACGACCGGCATTCCCCTCACCATCCCGCTGTCAGCAGCCGACTTCCGCATCCGCAGCCTGATCGACTTCCGCTGCCTGCTCTCCGCCGGCATGCGCCCCTGGCACAGGCTCGTGACAGTAGGTCCAGGACAAACGCGGCCGGTTCCCATCCACGAAAAGCTCGGCCTGTTCCGGACCAACGTCATCCTCGGCGAGGTCCACCCGGACCGTCAGGTCGAACTTCTCCTCAAACTCCGCCCCGACGTCCTGTGGTGCTACGGAACGGAGTTGCGGGTCCTTCTCGAAATGCCCGGACATCCACTGAAGACGCTGCGCCACCGGTTCCTCATCGTTTCCGGCTCCCTCCTCGATGACCGCCTTCGCCGGATGGCCGAGCAGGAGTGGGGCCGCGAGATCTTCATCAGCTACGGCTGCATGGAAACCGGCCGCATCGCCATGGAATGCCCGCGCCATGAAGGCCTCCACGTCAACGCCGACCATATGCTCGTGGAGATCCTGAACAACGGCCGGCCCGCCCTGCCAGGCGAAACCGGCGAAGTGGTCCTCACCGCACTGAACCAGTTCAACATGCCCTTCATCCGCTACCGTCTTGGCGACCTCGCCGCCTGGACCGGCAGGCCCTGCTCATGTGGCAGCACGCTGCCGCTCATTTGCGCGCCGGAAGGCAGAAACGAAGACCTGCTCCGGTTCGCCGGCGGCAAGAGCCGCTCACCCACCAGCTTTTCCTATGCCCTGCGCAGTTCCGGGCACCTGGACCAATACCAGGTGGTCCAGGAAACTCTCGACTGGATCCGGATTCGGATCGTCCCCCTCCCCACCTGGACCACCGGCGAACAGGACCGCCTCAAGCAGCAACTGCTCGCGAGCATCCCCGCCGGCGTCCGGATCGACTTCGAGCCCGTCGAAAGGATCGAAACGCCGCCCGGGAAACACCGCATGGTGATCTCCAAGCTGCCGCCTGATGCGCCCGCCGGCCCCGCACCACCCGCTTGATGCTGTATTCTGACCTGGCCCGGAAACCGCCGCCTGAATCAGCGATTTCGAATTCGTTCGTCCTGGAAAAACACGGCCGGAGGTCCATCCGCCTCGTGGCGCCTCCTCCCGCTTGCCGCCGATTGCCGCGCGCTTCCCGTCCGGTCCGGGCCGGTTTCCGAGGCACTGTCGCTGTCCACCCTCGACCATCCCACCGGCCCCTCCGGCTTCGCGGCTTCGATCTCCGAACTGGTTCGCGTCCCGCGCCCCGGCGGCATCCTTCCCATCACCCTGGACAACCCCGTTCACTGGACACTCCATCTCCTCCGCCGCGTGGGGCGGACGCCGAATCCACTCGTCTACACCCTGGCTCCGCCCGTCCCCGGCCGCCGTCTCGCCGAAGCGGGCTTCGAGGTCCCCGGACGTGACTGGCTGATCCACAATCCCCGCCTGCTCTCCACCGCCCTGCGCGTCTCCGTCGAGCGGGCGCGCGGCCGCCGGGGCGGCCCCCTCGTCCGTTTTCTCCCCTTCCGGTACGCCTGCCTCGGGCGCCTGCCGGTGCGCGTCTTCACCGCCTGTTTCATCGCCACCTGTGCCCGCAAACGCGGCCCGGCGCCGGCTGATCCCGGCTCCATCGGTGGCGCCGGCCCGCAACGCGCCGCAATGGGTCCGGCTGGGGTGGAAGGAACCGGCAAAGCCTCCGGGCAAGCAGGCGGAGGCAGCCGGCCAAAGGCCCGGAGCGGGTCCGGAGGAGGCCGGATTCCGGGGCAAGACCGGCGGATTGAACCCAGCGCGGGCGAGCCGGAAAGCCGAAATCAAACATCGCGCCCCCGCCCAATCTGTCCCCGCGGGCCGGCCGAAATTCCTTCACGGACCCGCGGCAAGAGGGTCATCGATCGTGATGCCCGGCAGTGCGCTGTTCCCGGTCTCCCGCTGCAGCCAGCCAGTCAGACCGACTGCAGCGCCTTATTCAAATCCAACAACCCGCGCCCCTGTGAATACGGGTCGCGCTGGATGTCCATCGCCGAGCCGGCGAAGATCGACTTCACTTTCTCAGGCTGCCCGATGAACTCCCGGCGCACCGACAGAAACGCCGCCACCGCCCCCGACACATGCGGCGCCGCCGCGCTTGTCCCGCTCTGTTCCGAATACAGCGCCCCGTTGCCGTAGCGCGCCTTCTCCGCCCCCGCTGCGCACGACAGTATCCTCTCGCCCGGCGCGATCAGGTCCGGTTTCAACCGCCCGTCGCCGGTCGGCCCGCGCGATGAGAAGTACGACACGCCATAGGTATGCGGCATATCGCGATGCGTCGACCCCACGGTGATCGCCAGTTCGGCGTTGCCTGGATCGGTGATGCTGCGGCTCGAAAACCCGGCTTCCACCCGGTCGTTCATATCCACCCATGTCGTGTACCCGCTGTTGCCCGACGCGGCGACAACCACCACGCCGCTCTTCACCAGTCGGTTCACCTCCACGCACACCGGGCTGTGCCCGCATCCAAACCACTCCGGGTTGAACGGATACCCGACGCTCAAATTCACCCCCTGCACACGCACATTACGCCCAAACTCGTTCCACCTCTGAATCTGATCCAACGCCGCCAGCACCGAACTGACCCGGCCCGCCGCGCCGGCCACCACCTTCATGCTCACCAGTTTCGCCAGCGGCGCGATGCCGCAGATCCGCTCCACTTCGGCCAGGCTGATGCGCGGCTCGGCCTCGCCTTCATGCAACGTCATCACACCGGCCACCCTCTTCGTCCTGCCCCGCTTCGCCTGCCATGCGCCGGCGATGATGCCCGCCACATGCGTGCCGTGGCCCGTCTCATCGCTTAGAGCCCCGCCCGCCGACCCCGTGTAGTCGATATGCTCCACCGGCGCCGGCAGTTCCAACGACCGGATCCGCCCAATGCCCTCGACATCGCTGGCGAAATGCGGATGCCTGCCGTCGATGCCCGAATCCACCACCGCCCAAACCACCCCTTCGCCCAGGGCCGAAAACGCCCGGTGCGCCGCATCGGCTTTCACCGTCGCCGCCGACCGCGTCAGCAGCGGCTCGATCAGCCCGTCCTCCCAGATGCGATACACCGGCGACGCGCCGGCCTTGCCCGCTAAACCATAGTGCCACCGGCTGAGTTCGACGAGTTGCCGGGAGTCCAGCACGCAGATGACGTTTGACGAAAGCGCGCGAATCCGGGCGGCATCGAGATCGCCCTTCCCCGTCAGCCATTGACGCAACGCATCGCCGGCCGCGGTGGTTCCCCCTGGGAAATTCTCATTGAGCGCGACGATCGCCTCGAACGGCCCCGCCTCGCCCGCCTGCAACCGTTCCAGCAGCCGCCCGGTCACCAGCGACCGCAGCATCTGCCTGCCGATCGACCCTCTCGCTTGTCCCCCGCCGCCGGACCCTCCGGCCGCGCCAGCCGCTTTCTTTCTGGGCATCGTCTCCCTAATTTATCGCCTTTCGCGCGGCCGCCGGCGGTTATTCGAACGTGATCTTCGATTCGGCGGCGAACTTCCGGTAATTCTCAAACCGCAGTTCGTTGCGGAAGCAGGCGCCCACCCGCAGACATGATGCTGCCAGGCTCCTCACAGGCATCAGGTACTCCTGCCCGGTGATCTTCACGTAGCCAAATTCGATCACGCTCTCCGCGCTCGCCGCGCCGCACCAGGCCGGCAGTTGCCGCGCCCGCTGCTCCACCTTCAACACGCGGCTCGACGCCTTGTCCACCCACAGCCGTCCGTCGTAGGCCGCCATGCACTCCCGCCCGTCCCGAAGCACAATCCGCCAATGGCTGTTCGTCTGGCTCACCGCGAAGTCGTAGACAAGCGCGGTCCGCCCCAGCATCCGCTCATCGCCCTGCCGCGCGAACGACGCATCCGTGTTCGGCGACAGCACATCCAGAACCGTTGTGACAAACTCGCCCGTCGACCACGCCCCGCTTTTCTCTACCGGGCGGTCCGCCGGACGGCCGTTGATGCGAATGTTCCTGTACTGTTCCTCGCCGCCCGTGAAGGCGACCTCAGCCGTCACCGTATCAGCCGGAACCCAAGGCCCCGACGCCGTGTGGCCGTTGGCCCGCACCGTCACCTGATCAACCAGGAAATCCGGCAGCCCGTTGGCGAACATCGACGCCGCATTGCGCGCGTCCTGCAGGATCTCCGCATCCGCCTCAGCCGCCGTGCCCGCCCTGGCCTCGCCGCGCCCGCCTTCCATCGCTTCCGCGCCGGCCACGCTCACGCCGCCGAAATCGGCCACCTCGGGAATCCTGATCGCGCCCTGCTCCACGGGCTGCGCCCCGGCGGCCCGCTCGGCCTCCGACCCCGCCCCCAGGTGCACCACCGCGACGGCCGTCTCCACGTCATCGGGATTCGCCCGCACCTCGATCCGGTCGCCCGGCCGCACCAGCGAATCCCTCACCGGCTCGCCCTTGGGGTTCTCAAACCGCGTCCTGGCCAGCAGCCGGAACCGCAGCAGCTTCCCGCCGCGGCTCTCCACCACCAAGTCCTTCTCGCCCAACCGCCGCAGCCGCCCGTCCAACGCCACATACTCCGGCGCCTTGTTCTTTTCGTCCTTCTTCCTGTCTTCTTCTGACTTGGGCTTGCGCTTCGGCAGGTTGATCGACGGGATGTTGATGCCGCCCGGCAACCGCCCGCCCGGATACGTCGAAGGGTATTGATCCGGCGGATACTGCCCTGGGGGATATTGGCCAGGCGGATACTGGCTTCCGGGATACTGTGTCTGCCAGGCTTCACCCGGCGCCGCCGCGCAAGTCAGCACCGCCGCCAAGCCCAAAGCTCTCAACTGCGAAAGCGCCATGGCCCACCACCTCCCCGTGTATAGACGGTAAGCCCGCCTGGCGGTTACATTGCTTGAACAAACCGGACCTCCCTGTCCGTTCCCAACGTCCCGTGGCGAACACCCTGCAAAAATGACAATACTATAGAACGGGCCTGATGAAGGGAGCCTGACCATGCACATGAGCCATGACGAAGCCAAATTGATCGCCGGATACACTCTGGCCGATTTCGAACGAGAGATCCCAACCACCCGCGCCGTGATCGCCGCCATCCCAGCCGGCAAGGAAGACTACACGCCCGACGCCCGCTCGATGAACGCCATCGACCTCGCCTGGCACATCGCCTCCGCCGATTGGTGGTTCCTTTCATCGGTCATCGCCGGCGAGTTCAAGGCCGGCGAATCCGACCGCCCCGAAAACATCAAAACCGCCGCCGACGTCCTCGCCTGGTATGACTCCAACCTCCCCGGAGTCATCGAACAGGCCAAGTCGATGACCGGCGAAGCCAAAGCGAAAACGATCGACTTCTTCGGCATGATACAGGCCCCGGCCGCCGCCTTCATCTCGCTCATGCTGCGGCATTCGGTCCACCACCGCGGACAGCTTTCGGCTTACCTCCGGCCCATGGGCGCGAAGGTTCCTGGCATCTACGGCCCCTCGGGCGACTCGGAGTCCTAGCCGGCGGCCCCCGCATTCCATAAACATGGATCCAACCAACCCCACCGCGGCGCACCTGCCGGAGGACCCCGGCCAGGCGCGCAAGCAGCGCGAGCGCGACTTCCATAACAAGGAGTTCGCCAGCACCGGACGCAAAGCCGCCGAAGTCGCCTATGGCGCCGCCGCCACCCCCAACCGCTTGTTCCTCGAAATGGCGCTGCAACGCGCCCGCGGCTCGGTTGTCCTCGAATACGGCTGCGGTCCCGGCACTTACTCGTTCCAGTACGCCGATGTTGCAGCCCGCGTCGTCGGCATCGACATCTCCGATACCGCCGTCGATCGCGCCCGCGCCCGCGCCGCCGAACGCGTCGCCTCCAACACCGAATTCCATCGCATGGACTGCGAAAACCCAGACCTGCCGCCCGCCTCCTTCGACCTCATCTGCGGCCGCGCCATCCTCCACCACCTTGACCTCGACCGCTCTTTCTCCACCATCCGCCGCCTGCTGAAACCCGGCGGCAGCGCCCTGTTCCTCGAACCTCTCGGCCACAACCCCGCCGTCAACCTCTTCCGCCGCCTCACCCCCTCCATGCGCACCGTCGACGAACACCCGCTGCTTCGCCGCGACCTCGCCACCGCCCGCCGCTACTTCAACCAGGTCGACGTCGAACCCTTCGCCATGCTCACCGTCTTCGCCGCGCCGCTGCTCAAAGTGCCCGGTTTCTCCCCCGTCTTCCGCGCCATCGAATTCGCCGACCGCGGACTGCTCCGTCTCCCCGGCGTCCGCTGGCAAGGCTGGACGTCAATCTGGTCGTTCAAATAGCCTGTCCAGGGGAAAAGGACCCCCGTCCATGAAACGCTACGGCTCAGTCATCCGCATCCGCCCCGATTGCATCGATGTCTACAAGGCCTACCACGCCCAGGTCTGGCCCGAAGTCCTGAAAACGATCGCCGATTCGAATATCCGCAACTATTCCATCTTCTTGAAGGACGCCACCCTTTTCGGTTACTTCGAATACCACGGCTCGGACTTCGCCGCCGACATGGCCCGCATGGCCGCCGACCCCAAAACGCAGGAATGGTGGGCCATCATGGAACCCATGCAGCAGCCACTTGAAACCCGCGCCCCCGGCGAATGGTGGGCCAACATGGAAGAGGTCTTCCACACCGATTAGCGCACTCCGCTTCAGCCCGCCAGCAACCCCCTGACGACCGACGCGTTCTCGGCCATCTCGTTCTTGAACTTCGGGAACATGCCCACGATCACCGCGTCGTTCGGCTTGATCCTCTGAAACGCCCCCTTGAAGGCGTTCTCAATCTGCTCTTTGGCAAACCCCGCCCGCCCGGCGGCCAGGATCTTAAATCCGAAGCACGGCCGCTTGGTCCGCTTGATCCGCTCCGACATCCGGTCAGGATCTTTCTCCAGAAACGTCTCGCCCAGCGGCGCCTCGCCGTTCATCAGCGCGCGGGCCTCTTCGCGCGTGCGGCTCACCCGGTAGAAACACGTCATGTAGTAGTCCACCGGCCACCCCGAGTCTTCGATATAGTCCATCACCTCGGGGTTATGCATCGACACGCCCGCCATCAGCCCGGCGTCCTTCACCCGCATCACAAACTCCTTCACACGGTCCATGTTCTTCTGCCGGAACGCCTCGTCGGTGCGGTTGCCGTGATGCGCCATGCCCAGAAAACCCTTGCGCGCCACGGCCGGGATCATCGTGAAGTCTTTGTGCAGCTCGAAATCGCTCAGCAGGAACATCTGCATCTTGCTGCCGCGCTTCTGGATCTCATCCACAATCGCCATCGTGTCCAGATGGTAGTGCAACTGCCAGGTCGTGATGCCGGCGGCCTCGGCCCGCAGGATGGTCTCGACGCGCCGCTCGTGCGTCATCCACTCGCGCATGGTCCGGTCCAGGATCTGGTTGAAGTGCGAATACCCCATCAGCGGGTTGGTCCCGATCACCAGCCGGCTGATCTTGTGCTGCCCGAACTGCACCGCCGGCAACGGCGCCTCAGCCGCCGTGAGCGGAGCCGCCGCGGCCACGCCAGCCGCCGCCGTCATCAACTGCCTGCGCGTCACATTCGATTCCATCTTCGCCTCCCGATTGCCTATTTTCCGATCCTGTTGGCTCAAATCATACATCAACTTCCAGACTCAGAGCCACCATCAGCGCCCGGTCGAGTTGCCGCATCGACGCCGGCCTCAGTGATCCGGCGTAGTGAGTCAACATCGTTTTAGGCAGGCTCACCAGTTCATCGCAGTGAATGCTCGACGCCTTCTTCAGCCCATCTTCAATCCCAACCGCAACCTGTGTACTCAACCCGTCGTGCTGCGAATACACCGGCGCGCAGATCACTGTGGAAAAGCGGGAATCGAGCACGGTCTGCCGGCTCACCACCGCAAAAACCCGCTGCTTGCGCGGGTCCTGCGCTCCCGGCTTCTGGACCAGATACAACTCGCCGCGTCTCATGCCAGATCCTGATAAGACAGCGTGTCCAGAGCTTCCTTGTTCAACCTCTCCGCATTCCGGTCGATGATCTCCCGGTCCTTCCGGTCCCGGTCTTCCCGCTCGATCGCCGCCAGATAGGCGTTCGCCGCCCGTTCAAGCAAAGCCGACCTGTTCGTGTCCACCTGGTCCAGGCGCGCCAGCAACTCCCGCGGAAGTGTGATCGATGTCTTGACTCGCATAAGATGATTATACCACCGCCTGAGGTATACACCAAACTCGCCGTAGCCTTCCCTCGTCCATGCTAAATTGCTCAAATGATCCGTATCCTTGCATCCCTGTTCCTCCTCGCCTCCTCCGCCTTCGCCGCCACCGAAATCGGCTCAATGAACGGCGCCGCCTTCCGCATCGACAAGCCCGACAACCACAACGGCCGGCTCATCGTCTACTGCCACGGCTACTCGGGCGCCCCCGGCGCCTTCAGGGAATCCCCGCTCAATCCCATCCTGGCCCAGTTCCACGACTCAGGCTACGCCGTCATCCAGTCCGGCTACTCCACCGGCGGCTGGGCCGTCGAACAGGCACTGCGCGAAACCGAAGCCCTCCGCGAATACTTCATCAACAAGCACGGCAAGCCCTCCCGCACCGTCGTCATGGGCCACTCCATGGGCGGACTGCTCACCGTCGCCCTGGTCGAACGCTTCCCCTCTGCCTACGACGCCGGCCTGCCATTGTGCGGCGCCCTCTCCCCCAGCCTGCCGTTCGCCTCCGCCCGTGAATTCGACGCCCTCATCCTGTTCAACCATTACTTCCCCGCCATCCTCGGACCCGCCTCCAAGCCCGCCCCTCCCTCCGGCTTCGGCGGTCCGCTCGGCAAGGCCATCACCGCCGCCATCACCGCCGCCCCCGAAAAAGCCGAAGCCCTCCGCCAGTGGCTCGGCCTCAAAAAGACCGCCGAAATCCCCGGACTCATCTCTTTCATGGCCTCCATCCAGGCCGAACTCGTCCAACGCACCGGCGGCAACCCCTTCGACAACCGCGACACCGTGTACTCGGGCGGCCCTGACGATCAATCGGTCAACCGCGGCGTTGAGCGCCATGCCGCCGACCCCAAATCCATGGACTACATGCGCACCTTTGTCACCACCACCGGCCGCATCGAACGCCCCCTGCTCGCCGTCCATACCACCTACGACCCCATCGTCCCCGCCTCCTCGCCCAACGCCTACCGCGATCTGGTCCAGTTGAACGGCAAATCCGGCCTCTTCGTCCAGCGCTGGGTCGCCCGCGACGGCCACTGCACCATGAACGCCCCGGAAATCGGCGCCGCCTTCGCCGATCTCGTCAAGTGGCTCGACTCCGGCGTCCGCCCCGCCCACGGCGAACAACTCCCCGCGCCGAGATAAGCGCAACCGGCCCCCGGCCCCCGCTTCGTGGCGCGGGCCTTGTCCTCGTGCCGCAGGCCTGCCGTGGCGCCTGCACTCTTGCCTGCCGTCCCGGCACTCGCGCCAGGACCTCTTCGCCATCCTCGAACCAGCAGGACGAGCCTCCCGTCCTCTCCACGACAGACCCTCAGCGCGCCTCCCGGCCGACTCGCGGTCCAGATCATCCGCGGTCCCCGCCGGCGCTCGCAATCGGACGTACGGGACTACCACCACCACCCGCTGCCTGCATTCACACGCTTCCCGCCGCGCCACGCTTCGGGCGCACCGCGAAGAGCGGGCTGGCACTCGCGCCGCCGCGGGCGGTAGTCTGGGGTCATGCCCAGACCATCGCGCGAGAAAACCAGCCGCAGGCAACTGCTGTTTGCTGCGCCAGCGGCCCTGTTCGCCCCGGCTCCGGAGGCCATCCCGGGCTCGGTTCTGGTCCACGAACACGTGCTGGTGGATTTCGCCGGCGTCGAGGGCGATTCGCGTGCTCGCTATTCGCTCGATGAGGCCTTTCAGGCCGCATTGCCGAGAGTCCAGGAACTGAAGCAGTTCGGTTGCGTTCGATTCCTCGAATGCACGCCGAACGGGCTGGGCCGCGACCCGCGCCTGCTGCGGCGGCTTCAGGACGCCACCGGCATCGAATTTTGGACCAACACCGGCATCTACGGGGCGGCGAAACGCGCCGGAGTGCCCAAGTATGCCTACGAAGAGACGGCGGAACAACTGGCCAGACGCTGGATCGGCGAATTCCGCAACGGCGTCGAGGGCATGAAGCCGCGCTTCATCAAGACCGCGGTGAACGTCTTCCCGCTCGAACCCATCGACGTGAAACTGGTGACAGCGGCGGCGATTACATCAAACGAGACAGGGCTGGTGATCTGTTCACACACCAACGGCGGCGGTCCGGCGGCAATGGCGCAAATTGAGATTCTGGACAAAATGAAATGCCCGGCGGGCAAGTTCGTTTGGGTACACGCGCAGAGCGAGAAGGACCACGCCTACCACGAGCGCGCCGCGCGGGCCGGCGCCTGGACCGAGTTCGACGGCATCAACGAAAAAAGCGCCGCCTGGCACCTGGACTGCGTCCGTCACATGCAGTCCAGGGGGTTGCTGGGACAAACGCTGATCTCGCAGGATTCCGGCTGGTATCGCGTCGGCGAACCCGGTGGCGGACGGTTCAATGGATTCACATTCATCTACACGGACTTCCTGCCGCAACTCGACGCGCCGGTCCGCAAGACGCTGATGGTCGACAATCCCCGCCGCGCCTTCAACGGCTAATTCAGCTTGATCGCTGCCTGCGCGCCCGCGCTGGCCAGCTTCAGTTGAATGGACGCCGCCTTGCCCGCGGCCGAGGCTTCGATGCTGTAGTCGCCCATGTAGCCGCGCAACGAGACGCGGCCGTCGGCCCCGGCGGTCAACGTTTCGTCTGTCCACCACTGCCCGTGGACAAGTTCGCGCCAGACGCGGTAGTTCGGCTTCGGATCCCATGTCCGATTGATCATCGCCCCGCGCGGTTTCCAATGCCGGCCCTCCCAGAAGCCCCACATCAGGAACTGGCTCACGGACTCATGCGAGAAGCAGACGGTGAGCAGGTCGCGCGTGAACTGAGCCTGGAGTTGCTGGTCATCCACCTCGAAATCGAATTCCGTGATGGCGATGGGTTTGCCGAACCGGCCGAAGCGGTCGAGAATCTCAAGCATCCGTTCGGGCGCCGTCGGCGAGCCGAAGTGGCCTTGCATGCCGATTCCTTGAACTGGCGCGCCATTGTCGAGCAGGTAGCCGATCGTTCGCTCGTAATGGTTGATGTGCATCAGATCCGTGCCGCCTCCCGACAGGATGCCGAAGTCGTTGATGTAGAGCGTGGCGGCGGGGTCGTGCTTCCTGGCCAGCTTGAACCAGTCGACCATGACGCTGTGGCCGAGCAGCGTCATGAGGTCGTAGTTGGTGTACGGCTCGTTCAGCACATCCCACTCCTTGAGTGTGCCGCGGTTGGCCGACGCCGCATCGGCGATATGGTCCTCGGCGCGCTTTCGCAATGCCGCGGGCGAACCGGCGAGCGACGGCAGGTCCTTCGGCAGCCACCGCCAACTGGGCCAGACGAGGGTGTGTCCGCGGATCCAGGTGATGCCGTTCTTCCTCATCCAGGCCACGCCGTCCAGCGCCAGTTGGCGGTTGCGCTCCCATTGCGGCCACTTCAAATCGTTCTCAAACACCACGGCATTGAAGTTTTCGAGAAACATCTTGCGGTATCGTTCCGCATCCGGCGAATCGGACAGCAGCATGGCGGCCGAGATCGCCGTGCCCCACGGGAAGGCGTGGCGCGTCATGCGCACACGCACCTGCGCCCCCGCCGCCGGTTTGCCGTCCGGCCCGGTCACCGTGACCGAGAGCGGCGCTTTGCGGATCCTGTCGATCCGTTCCGCGGCCTGCTTGCGCCACGCGGCGTCGGGTTCCGCGCCCTCATATGGATGCGGGATGCCGAACGCGGCGGCCGCGGTCCCGGCCGGATAGCGTTTCAGCGAGATGGCGGCGACTTCCACCGCCTGCTTCTGATGGCCGAACGTGAAGCCGATCGTATAGGCGCCGGCGGCGGCGTCCGAAGCGGCTGTGAGCAGCGCCCTCGCTTTGCGCCATGCCTTCCTGCCCAGTTCGGCTCGTCCCGCGATGCGCGGCTGATCCGGCCCGTCACCTTGAATCGACAGCCGCACCGCGCACGTGTCCGATTGTCCCTCCACGCAGCGGATCCAGTATTCAACCAGGATCACGTCGTCCTTTGCCAGCGCCAGACGTCCCTTGGACCTGACACTGACCACGCTCTCATCGGCCCCGGCCGCATTGTCCGGCAGGGCGAGGGTGGTCATCCGCAGCGCCTCGCTGAACGCCTCTCCCCGGACGGCAACCCGCTCCGCATTGCCGTACACGGCGCCAGCGCCCGGCCCGTAATACCGGAGCGCATCGAGCGGGTTCATCCCCTGATACAGATCAGCGCCGGCGGGCTGGGCGGCAAGCTGGGACGCGAAGCAGAAGAGGGCAAGAGGCAGGTGAAGGCGCATATGGATAGGCTCGGTTTCGAGGTCATCATATACAAACCCTGAGAGCATGTCAGCCTTCGCAGGAGCTTAAGGGTGAGGGCGCCGATGACGCGGGAAAAACCTCGACGCGTCACTGATTGCCTGCTAAACTTCTGGCATGGCAAGGCAAGGCGATTCGAACTGTGAACCGGGATCGCGCCAAATGGGCCGCACGCCGGGCGAGGAAGTGATTCCGGAGATCCTGAAAACGGCGGGCATCGTGCGCCGGCGTATCTCGAAACTGCTTGATCCGTTCGGTATAACGCCGCAACAGTACAACGTACTGCGCATTCTGCGCGGCGCGGGCGCCGAAGGGCTGCCGACGCTCGACATCGGCGCCCGATTGCTGGAGGAAACGCCCGGCATTACCCGCCTGATCGACCGCATGGAATCGCACGGATGGGTGATTCGCGAGAGGGCACGGGACGACCGGCGGCTTGTCCGGTGCCGGTTGACAGAGGCCGGCACGGAGTTGCTGGGGCGGATCGATCCTGTCGTCGCCGGCGCGCCCGGCGAGGTGTTGAACCGTTTGGGGAAAGCCGACACAATGACGCTGCGCGGCCTGCTGGCAGTGGTTCGCGGGGACGGCTGAAAGTGCGGCGGAATCAGATTTTGTACTTGTCGTAATCGAAGGGCTCGTTGGCGAGGTGGTATTCGTCCTCGCCCGGCAACTGAAGATAAGGCGACCTGAGCGGCGTCCGCGGGAAGTCGCTCAACTTCCGGGCAACCGCCTTGCCCGCGGTCCATTCGTAAACGGGCACGTCCCAGGGATTGAAGGTGTCGCTGAGACCGCGTTCCTTGGCGATGCGGTAGAGGTGGACGTTGCCGGGTTCGTGGCCGCCGAGCCAGAGGCCGACGAGGTCGACGCGGAACTTATCCTTGCCGAAGATGACGATGTTGGCCATGTGGTCGTTGCCGACATGGAAGCCGTCGCCGTCGCGGCCGTAGATGCCTTCCACCATGGCCAGGCCCGTCTTGAGGACGCTCATGTTGTCGCACGTCTTCTGCGCCCAGATCTCCTGCGCGATGGGGCTCACCTTGCGGCTGTCCCCCGCATAGCGATGGAAGCCGTTGCCGGCGTGGTTGTGGAAGTAGCGGTTGATGCGCGCCTCGGCGTCCGGCGCGATGTCGGGCTTCATCAGATCCGGCACGCCCGTGACCTTTGCCCAGCCCTGGCAGAACCGGACGTAGGGCAGCACCACCAGCCCCTGTTCGTTCTTCACCGTCTGCGTCAGGCACATGCTGTGCGCCTTCCACTTGGCGATGTTCAGCAGCCACGTGTCCGGCTCATTCACCGGCGCAAAGTGCGGGATGCTTGAATAGACCACCGCGCCGGGCACCTTGCTCCAGACCACTTCGGGGATCTCGCGCAGCCTGGACAACCGCGGTTCGGTGTCGTTCATTTTGACGCCGTGGCGGTGGTTGATATCCATGAAGCCGCGCAGGTTCCACTTCTCGAACATGTTGGCTTCGAGGAAATGGAACTTGGTGAGACCGAGTTCCTTCAGCCCGATGAGAATGCCTTCGTAGAAATCAGGGTCCGTGCCGGCGCCCCAGTTGTCCTCTGCCTTCCGGCCGCGGTTGGTGACGCTGGTGACGTTCGGTTTCAGGATGATGCGGTGCGACAGCGGAATGCCGGGCTTGTGTGAAGTGACGAAGATCTCGCGAGCCAGTTTGAGGCCCTCAGCGCGCTTTGCCGCGGAGTCCATTTTGTGGACCACGCTGGTGCGGCGGATGAAGACCGCTTTGGGGTTAGCCTCGATAAATGGCGTCAGGCTGAAATACTGCTGTCCAGGCGCCGCCAGCGCCGCGGCCGATGCGAGAAACCGCCTCCGGGTCCAGTCCATCTCAGCCCCCCCGCTCCAGTTCGATCAAAGCCACGCCTTCAAGCACCTGGAAGGTCAGGTCGGTTGCCCCCTCGCGGCTTTTCGCCTCCATCGCCGCCGGCGGCAGACCGGGCCGGCGAAGGACCGCTTTGCCGTACGTCCCGGCGACGCGGACCATAACGATGTCGCGGTGCGCTCCGCCATAGTTGATGAGCGTGAGCAAAGATCTTTTCCGATCGATGTGATGAACCATGCCCAACACGGCCGGTGCGTTCCAGATGCGCAGATCCCGGTGACGTGCTCGAAGGGCGTCGATCAGGTCCAGTGCAAACTCGCCGGGATCGATCACCGGATCCAGGTTCACCAGCACGCTCCCCGCGCCCAGCCCCTGCCAGTGCTGGTCCTTCTCAGCGGGCGGCTTGGCCGGCGCGGCAGGGCTCCACCAGCGTTCGCCGGCCGTCTCGATTGGGGCCAGGACCAGTGTTCCGCCGGCCTTGGCGAAGCCGAGCAGATGGCTCTGCCCATCGCGTTTGGGAGAAACACTCGCGGCGGCGACAACGCGCAATCCGCTGCCCGCCAGGGCGCCGATGCGGTCCTCGTGGATCACTTTGGGAAACAGGTTGTTGCGGTAGCTCATGTTGAGCAGTTCGTAGGCCTGATCCCAGTCGCGTCCGATAATTGCAGTGGTGGCGGCGGTGGCGCCGTCGAGCGTCTTCTGATGAGCTGCGAGCAGGTCCAGGGTACGGGCCAGACGATTCCAGGCGGCCGTCGCCCGGGCGTCGCCCTTGAGCAGCCCCTCCCGGTAAAGGTCCGGCAGCGAGATGATCCAGTTGCCGCCCGCGGCCCGGGCCTCGGCAATGCCCATTTCGACACTCGAATGCGGCACGCCGCGTTCGGGCGCAACGCCGGAGTCCTTGTCGGGCCGGTAACCTGCCAGCGCCGGCCTGTTGGGGTACATCCCGCGCAGATACGCGTACAAATAAGCGTTGGCGTCCACCCAGGGCTTCTCGCTCGCCCCGGCCGATCCCACATCCACCGCGTGGATCCCCGGCCAGTTCCCCCCGCGCACCACGGCCTCGGCAGGCGAAACGTCCCAGGCCATCTGCCCGGTCTTCAGGAACGCCATGACCCGCAGTCCGGGGTTCAGCCTCGCCAGCGTGGCCATCTGCCCGGCGTCCTCGGGTTCCTCGATCGCGACGCCGCGGAGTTGGAGATGCCCGGCTCGCTCAATAGCGCCGGGCAGCGCCACGCCGCCACGTACTGTACCAATCACCGCCAGTCCCGTTTCACGGCAGCGCGAAGCGAACTCCGCTGTGCGGATACTTTCCAGCGGCGTCAGCAGTGTGTCCGCCGCAATCTGCTTGAGCAAGCCAACGGCGCGCAAGTCGGCCTCCGGCCACCAAACGAGGACCTCCGGCCTGGAACCGCCGAATACCGGGGCCGCCGCAAGGACAAAAATGAGCCACCCGCGCCGCATTTGCCTGAACATCTCCCCAAGCGCCGGATGCCCGAAACGCTTTGCCGCCGATAATCCGCAATCGATTAACCTCATCGCGCCAATGCGGGAATTATACTCCAGCCAGGCCCCTCATCCGCCTGCCCGGCGCGGCATATCCCTGGTCTGGTTGGATCGGACGGGTTTTTTGGAATCGTTTTGAATGATTCGTCATCTATCGTTATGAGTATGATGCGGACGGGAATCCGCGTCTCGGAGAGAACCATATCACCATCCCGAAAGGCACCCCATGATGAAACACCTGATTCTCGCGGCCGCCGCCGTGCTGCCCGCGTTCGCCCAAAGCTACACGATTGACTCCGCCCACTCCTCGGCGCAGTTCTCCGTCCGCCACCTGATGGTCTCCAACGTCAAAGGCGAGTTCAACAAAATGGCCGGCGCCATCACCTGGAATGAAGCCGACCCGGCGGCGGTTTCGATCGACGCCACCATCGACGTCAACACCATCAGCACCCGCGAACCCAAGCGCGACGAACACCTGCGCTCGGCCGACTTCTTCGACGCCGCGAAGTACCCCTCCATCACCTTCAAATCCGCCAAGGCCTGGAAGTCGGGCTCGAAATGGATGGTGGCCGGCAACCTGACTTTGCATGGCGTAACCAAGCCTGTCACGCTCACTCTCGACGGCCCCACCGCCGAGATGAAAGACCCCTGGGGCATGCTCCGGCGCGGCGCCACCGCCACCACCACGATCAACCGCAAGGACTTCGGCCTGGGCTGGAACAAGGCCCTCGAAACCGGCGGCGTCATGGTCGGCGAGGACGTCCAGATCACTCTCGACATCGCCGCCACCCGCAAACCCGCCGCCACCAATTAAACTCGGCATACCCAGCGCCGCCCGAGGCCCTCGCCCCTGGGCGGCGTCCCCCCACTACTGCCGCCTTCGCCTCTGCTGCTCCACCGTCTCCAGGCATGCATAGTTCGGCGCATGGATGGCGGCGGGCTTGCGCGTGGCTGCTTTGCCCTGCGTCAACAAGTCTGTCCCTTCATGCCAGATGCCCGCGATCGCATGGTTGCCAGACCTGCGGACCACCCACGCCAGCATCGAAACCGGCCGCCCCGCGCCGTTCACACCCAGCCCCGATCCGTGCAGTCTCTCGCGCGGAACCAGCAGGCACGGCCTGAAATCGTTCTCCGTCTCCGCTTTGATCTCGACCGCCTGGCCGAACGGTCCGCGCCCCAGCAGCGGGATGTCCGCGTAGCCCGCCTCCCTGCCCTCGCCCCAATAGTCGCGGACATAGTTCAACGCGTCCAGCCGGAAATCGGCGGTCTCGCCCTTGCCCTTGTGAGCGTCAAATCGGCCACCCGCCGCGCCCGGTTCGCGTTTGACAAAATCCCAGAACGCCGTCAGCCCGCGCGTCGCGGTCACCCCTCTCACCCGCCGCTCATACTCACCCGCCTCATCGACGCCCCGCGCCGCCACCGTCACGCACATCCCGATGGCCGCGGCCGCCATCCACGTCCTCGTCTGCTTTCTCATAGCCTGAATCGAGCATAACCCTCCGCGCCGCCATCGAAGATCTGCTATTCCTGAATATCTGACGATGCCCGCACCACCCGCCCGTGCACATCATGATCGTTGGGACCGCCGCGACCTGCGGGCCTTGGGCTTGCTATTCGCCGCCCTGCTGCTGCTCGTCGTTCTCTCCTGGCCCGTTGCCGAAATCGGCGTCCATGACGAACCCGCCTTCATCAACCTCGCCTTCCGCGTCAGCCACGATTGGCGCCTGGTCTACGACAATTTCATGTTCCCCATCTCGGCCGTCCAGGGCTACTGGCCGGCGCCTTTCGTCCGCCTGTTCGGCGAGTCGTTCACGCTGGTCCGGCTCTGCTTCCTGCCCTTCGCATTCGGCGTGATCGCGCTCCAATACTGGTTCTGCCGCAAGCTCTCGCTGGACTCCGCCATGTCGGCCCTGGCCGCCGCCACCGTCGTCGCCTGTCCGCTTTTCCTGCCTCTGGCGACGGTGGCCATGACCGACATCCCCACCCTGTTTTTCTCCCAACTCTGCCTCGCCCTCGCCTTCGCCGCCTCTTCCGCATCTGAACGAAAACGCTTCCTGTTGCTGCTTTCGGCCGCCGCCGTGGCCGGTTTCCTGGCCGGCGCCAACCGCCAGGTCTTCTGGGCTGCGCCCGCCCTCGCCATCCCCGGCGCCGCTCTCTGCCAGTGGCGCAAACTCCGCTGCTGGCTCGCTCCGGCGCTCATCTGGACCGCCGCCATGGCCGCCGTCTATCTGCTCATCCGCTGGCACTCGGCCCAGCCCGGCGTCATCATGGACGTCAACGCTGGCGCCTCCTCATCGCTCGCCCGCTTCATCGCCCGGCTCTGGCAGAACCCGTTTCTGTCGTTCCACGATCTGCTCCGCATCACGCTCACCCTCTCACTGCTCTGCCTGCCCGCCCTGCTCCCCGGCCTGGCTACATATCTCACGCGCCGCCGTCTGCGCGCCGCCGCCATCTCGCTCATCGCCCTCTACGCCGTCCACCGTTGGGGCCTCAACCTGGCGCCCTGGATGATCGACATGGTGAACCAGTACGTCATGCTGCCGCCGTTCACCGACATGGTGGGAGGCAAGCCCGAAACCGTTCCGCCCATCTTCCGTTCGGCCCTGACCACAGGCGTGCTCCTCATCCTCGCCGGCTGGTCGGTCCGTCTCTGGGACGCAGCGCGAGAAACCCCCTGGCGCAACCGCATCCTCCGCTGGCCCGATTCCCCCGCCGCCCGCTACTGCTTCGTCGTCATCCCCTGTTCACTCGCTTACCTCGGCGCCCTCATGCTGCGCTTCTCGGTCCAGCAGATCTTTGACCGCTATCTGCTGCCGCTGGCCTGCGTCGCCCTGCCGCTGCTGCTGCTTCCGCTCACCGCGGAGCGCTTCGGCGCCTGGCGGCGCGCCGGCTGGCTGGCCGTCCCGGTGCTCGGACTCTACGGCCTCGTCTATGCCCACGACCAGTTCGCCCTCGGCCGCGCCCGCATCGAAGCCGGACGCCGCCTCATTGCCGCCGGCATCCCCAGAACCTGCATCGGCGGCGGCTACGAGTTCGATGCCTGGACCCAGTTCCGCGCCCAGGGCAGCTTCGGCGTGGCCCCTCAACGTTCTCAAATCAACTACTGGTTCTGGGGCAACGCGCCTTCCATCTGGCCGCGTTACGTCGTCGCCACTTCGCCCGTTCCGCCTCTTCAACCCGCCCCGTTCCAGCCCGTCGCCTACCGCGTCTGGGCGCCGCCCTCCGACCGCCAGCTCCACTTCCTGATCGACGATCACGTCGCCTGCCCTGACCTCAAATAACCCTCATCCCCCCGCCTCCCGGCTCTTCCTGATCCACTCGCGAATCCCCTCCAGCCGCTCCTTCACCCGCGCTTCAAATCCGCGCGCCCGCGGCTTGTAGAACACCGTCTCTTCCATCCCCTCGGGCATGCACTCCATCGTCGTCAGCCCGTCTTCGTTCAGATGCGCGTGATCGTAGCCCCCGCCATAGCCCCACTGCTTCATCGCCCGCGTCGGCGCATTGCGCAACTGCATCGGCACGGCCGCCGGCGGCCGGCTCCTCACCAGTTCCCTGGCCGCGTTCAACGCCTGATACGCCGCATCCGACTTCGGCGCCGCGCACAGATAAATCGCCGTCTGCGCCAGCGCCTGGTCGCCCTCCGGCACGCCCAGGAAGTGCACCGCCTTCATGCAGGCGATGGCCTGCTCCACCGCCCTCGGATCGGCCAGCCCGATATCCTCCACCGCCATCCTCACCAGCCGGCGGGCGATATACATCCGGTCCTCGCCGGCCTCCAGCATCCGCGCCAGCCAGTACAGCGCCGCATCCGGCCTCGACGACCTCACTGACTTATGCAGCGCCGACACCAGGTTGAAATGCTCTTCCCCCGACTTGTCGTACAACAGCGTCTTGCGCTCAATCGCCGACTCCACCGCCGCCTCATCCAACCGCCCCTGGCTCGATGCCGCCATCGCGATCTCCAGCACGTTATACGCCGTCCGCGCATCGCCGCCCGAATAGATCGCAATCTGGCGCAGCAACTCCCCGTCGGCTTCGATGCCAAGGCTGCCCGCCGCCCGCCCCAGCAGCACGACGATCTCTTCCTCCGACAGCGGCCTGAGCGCATACACCTTCGACCTCGACAGCAGCGCCGAGATCACCTCAAACGACGGGTTCTCCGTCGTCGCCCCGATCAGCACAATGTCGCCCCGCTCCACATACGGCAGAAACGCGTCCTGCTGCGCTTTGTTGAAGCGGTGGATCTCATCCACGAACAACACCGTCCGCAGCCCCATCTGCCGCATCCGCTCGGCCTTCGCCATCACTTCCTTGATCTCTTTGATCCCGCTCAGCACCGCGCTGAACGGCACGAACGACGACTTCGTCTGCCGCGCCACCAGCGTCGCCAGCGTCGTTTTGCCCACCCCCGGCGGCCCCCAGAGAATGATCGACGTCAGCCGGTCTTTTTCGATCTGCACCCGCAACGGCTTGCCTGGTCCCAGGATGTGTTCCTGGCCGACATAATCCTCCAGCCGCTCCGGCCGCATCCGTTCGGCGAGAGGGCGCGCACCGCCCTTCTCATCATCGAAAAGACCCATCACTTCTTTCCCAATCGACGCTGCGACGCCGCTTCATACAGCAGCACCGCCGCCGCGATCGACGCGTTCAACGACTCCACCCCTGACGTCGAAATCCGTATCGGCGCGCACGCCCCGGCCACCTGCGCGCTCACCCCGCGCCCCTCGCTCCCGATCACAAACGCGCACGGCCGCATCAGGTCGGCCTCATGCGCCGGCAACCCGCCATGCGCCACCGCCGCATACATCTTCACCCGCCTCTGCGCAAACGCCGCCAGCACCGTCTCCGGATCGGCTCCGTTCATCACCGGCACCCGGAACAGGCTGCCCGCCGACGCCCTCAGCGTCTTCGGATGCCACGCCCCCGCTGTCCCCTTCAGGAAGATGGCGCCGGTGGCTCCGAAGGCCTCCGCCGCCCTGACAATCGCCCCCGCGTTGCCTGGCTCTTGAATCCCGTCCAATACCGCCACCAGCGGCCGCCCCCGGAAGATATTGTCAAAGCTCCATACGGGCGGCTTCACCAGCGCCATCACGCCTTGCGTGGCCTCGGTTGTCGCCAGTTTCTCGAACCAGGGGTCGGGCGCCACGGCCAGGCGCAACCGCTTCAGCCCCGCCACACGCCGCGAGATCACATCGCTCACCGATCGCGCGCAAAGCACCACCGGTACCATCAACCCGCTGCCCAGAGCCTCGTCCAGCAGGTGCAGCCCTTCTGCCAGGCACAGCCCCGATTCCTCGGTCAGCGTTCCGCGCGCCGCCGCCCGCGCCACTTCCTTCAGCAGCGGATTCCTCGGGCTGGTGATGAATTCTGCCGGCGCCATGGTTCGCAGTAGAATTTGAGTGTATCAATGAAGAAGCTGGCGGCCATCGTCGTGTTGGCGGTCGCGTTGCCGTTGGCGACGTATGTGGTGGCGCTGTCGAAGGAAATCGAGCGGCGGTCGCTGATAGACGACTCGGAATCCTCCGACGTCATCGTTGTCCTGGGCGCCGCCGAATACAACGGCCGCCCGTCGCCGGTGCTGAAGGCCCGCCTCGATCACGCCTACTCTCTCTACGAGCGCGGCCTGGCGCCGAAGCTGATCACCACCGGCGGCGCCGGCGGCGACCCTCAGTTTACTGAAGGCCAGGTGGGACGCGACTACCTGGTCAAACTCGGCGTGCCCTCCGAGGATATTGTCGTCGAGGAGGAAGGCGATTCAACCGTCCACACCGTCGTCGCCGTGAGCGAGATCATGCGCCGCATGGGCCTGTCCTCGGCCATCGTCGTCTCCGACGGCTACCACATTTTCCGCGTCCGGAAGATCCTCGAACACCAGGGCATGAAGGTCAGCGGCTCGCCCCGTCCTCACGCCCCGCAAAGCGGCACGCGCGAGCGCTGGCTCTACGTCCGCCAGGCCGTCGGCTACCTTCTCTGGCGCGCCGGCATCAATATCTGAAGCTCTCAGACCGGCATCTTGCCCGAGTGAATCACGTCTGTCATCCGCCGGTGCCAAGCTACGTCACGCCACATCCCGCGGAACTGAGGTCCGCAGAAGTTCGACGTCGCCATGGCGGCCCACCGGCCCTTCGACGAGGCGTAGCGCACGCCAAGTTCGCACAGTTCCATGATCCAGCCCCAATTCAACAGGGGGAAGTCCTTGTAGTCGACCAGCGACCAGCATTCGGTCGTGATCAGCGGCTTGCCGGACTTCTCGCTCCACGCCGTCAACTGGTCGATACCGTAGGTCAGCCGCGACTTCCAGTGCTCCGGATTGCTCTTGTACAGCGGTTCGGCATTCAGCGCCAGATTGTCGTAGCCCTTCGGGTCGAACCGCTCGTAGCGGTAGCCGACTTTTTCGTAGAAGTCCGAGTAGTGCGTCATCCACAGATGCAGTTCCAGGAAGTCGAGCATCGAGACGTCCTGCTTCTCCCACGTCTGGTATTCGCTGGTGAACGAGAACGTGTAAGCCAGGTCCGGGTAATGGCGTTTGAGCAGGACGATCGGCTCCGCCATCCAGCGCACGCCCTCGGCCGAGGCGCGCGACAGGCCATTGGGGACGTAAGGCGCCCAGACGTCGAGAGGGAATTCGTTGCAGAGATCGACAAAGTAGATGTGCTTCAACAGGCCGTCGGCGGCGATGGAATCGAGCGTCGACTTCCACGCCGCGCCCAGCTTTTCGGGCGTATCCAGTCGCATGCGGTGGTCGTGGATGTCCTGGCGGAACCAGGACGACAGACCAACCTTCAGCCCGCGGTCGCCACACTTCCTGATGAACTGGTTCAACTCCGGTTGCACCCTCACCCGGCAGCGCGCCGGCGCCCCCCAGTCCTGCACCGTCCACTGCGGCATCAATTCCCAATTGCGCGAGGCGCCGAAGTGGACCAGATGCGGATAGGCGTCGATGCGGACGGCATCGTAGCCGCGCTGCTTCAACTCGTCCAGCGCCGCGTCCCAGTTCTCGTAGCCGGCGCCGGGCCAGCGGCGTTCCAGCCACGAGAAATCCCACATCGTAATAGCCTGCGGACGGTCAGTGCGCGGCAATGCCGCAAGCGCGGGCAGCGTGATGAACTCTCTGCGGTTGATGTCCATATCGCCACGATGATACAGAATACGGCCCGGCGACGGGCGGACCGGTCCTATTGCAGCGGGTCGGGAACCGACGTGGGCAGCGACGTGAAGTTCAGCGAAGGACTGAAACGCAGCCCCAACGCCGCGATACCGGCCGCCACGCTGCTCTGGAACTCGATCGTTCCCGTGCGTCCGGCCAGCGAGGGCCAGCGCGCCGGCAGTGAGAATGCGCTGTGGCCGTTCACCGGGATCACAAAGGCGTCGCGGTAGAACTCCCGCCCCAGGTCGTCGCGGCAGATAGCCGTCACCGTGGCGGGTGAAGCCGGTGACAGATTCGCCACCGCCACGCCGGTGGAAAAGCCCGACTGGTTGTCAAACGGCAGCACGGCATTCTGCGATGTCCGGCTGTCGAGCGGCGATGTCCCTTCGGATTCCGAGCCGCCGCCATGCCTCTGCCGGAAGATGGCGAATCCGGTCACCGGCGCCGACCCGCGGATCTCCACCCAGCCAACCGTCGTGGCCGAAAAGGCGGCATCGGTCTCCACCTGAAGCCCGCCGTGGGAGAGAATCGTCCTGTCGACGACAGCGCCGGACATCGAAACCGATACCCCGCCCTGCGTGACCACCAGCGGCAACTGGGCCGGCGCGCCGTCGCTGCCGATCAGGGTGATGCGTACCGAGGCCGGATCCCTGGTCAGATTCAGCAGCCGGATCGTGGTCTTCCACCCGCCGCCCGAGGCAAACTGGGCCATGGCGCCCGCTCTGGCCGCCGGGCCGGAATCAAGCACCACCGGGAAGCTGAACACCGGGGAGGTCTGGCCGTCGGGATTCCTTGCCGCGATCGAGTAGCTTCCCGCGACGCCGCCAAAATCCACGGTCACCGAGAACGATGTGGCCGTCACGTTCACAACGGTCACCGACCCGCCCGCCATCGCGACGCCGTCGGGCCGGTTCATGGCCACCGTGAGCCCCGCGACGAAATTGCTCCCCGTGAAGGAGACCGTGCGCAGGCCGGTGGCGAGGGGCGTCACCGGATTCACCGCCGTGATCCGCGGAGCCGTCGAGACTCCCGCCACCTGGGCCACCACCGCCTGGCTGGACGTCATCACCACGCTGCTCAAACTCGATGCCGTCACATTCGCCGTCACCGGACCCGCCGCCGCGGTCGTGGCATTGATCCTGATCCCGGTCATCCGCAGGAAGACCGCGCCTCCGGCGCCCGGCTGCGTAACCGGGACCGCCGGCCAGGCGATGCTGTTCGAGGCGATGCGCGATCCCTGATAGGTGCTTGCGTCGGCGCTGAGCGTCGCCGTCTGGCTGGTGACACTCGCGCTCAGATAGACCTGCAGGCTGAGTGCCGCCGGAGTGTTCGCCTGCCCGCCGGTGCATTGAACGGTCACCTCGGCCACGGCCGCGTCGCTGTTCAAGCTTTGGACCTGCGGCGGATTGGCCGCCGAAACCGAGCACGAAAGCGGCGACGCCGGCGCGGAGACGTTGCCCACCCCGATCGTCTGATTGGAAATGACGATCGGCGGAGTGCCTGCGATATCGAGGAACATCAGCACCGTGCCGGCCGCCGCTTGGGCGGCGTTGATCCGCACCCCGGTAATCCGGAATGTCCGCAGGCCCGAGCCGCCCGGCGGCGGCAACGCGACGCCCGGCCAGGTGAGGCTGTTTGCCCCCGTGCGGAATCCCTGGTAACTTCCTGAATCGGTTTGAATCGTCGCCGTCAGGCCGCTCACCGGAGCGCTCAGATCGATCCTCAGATTGAACGTGATCGTCTCGCCCGTGCTGCCCCCGGCGCAGTTCACCGTCACATCCGGAATGCTGATGTCGTTGCTGCCCGACGGGATGTTCGCCGCTGTGTCAGCCGTCGCGATGCAGGAGGTTGCCGACTGCCCGCGGGCGCCGGCCGGGAATACGGCAAGGGCCAGCAACGCGGCCGCAAGGGCGCGGACAAATACGCTACCGGCCCGGCCTTGCCCGGGACCGCCGGGCCGGCTCAACGCCGGCATGCAAACCACCGGACCTGGAAGTGCCATGTAATCATTTTCCGCCCATTTTGTTTTTGCGCATAGGGAAATCTGACGTCCTCGGGCTACAGTGCCGGCGCCCTGGCTCCGATCTGGAGAGTAGGAGAATCATGATTCCGCTCCCACTCCTCGCGCTGCTGGCCGCGCCCCCCCAGGTGGGTCCCGGCGGGGCTGTTCTTCGCGAGGGCTGCGACCAGAGCAGCGCCGGCATCGCCCAACTCGCCCCTGGAACCGGCGTGTCCATCCGCTTCTCCATGAACGGCGAACTCGGCGTCTGCTACAAGGTGCAAGCCGCGGGCAGACAGGGCTACTTGAGTGCGGCCGACCTCGGCGGCCTCGACGGTTTCGAGCAGGGCAGGCGGTCCGCCAGCCCGGCGGACTCCCCATCGGCCCCCGCGGCCCCCCGCGCCGCGGTCAGGCCCGCCGAGGCCGGTATCCGGTTGAATGGACTCGCCAGTTCAACGGTCAGGGAGGCAATGGACCTGCTCGACCACCACCAGCCCAAACAGGCGTTGCGCCGGCTGGAATGGTCGCTCGCCAACGAGGGCCGGTTGAATCCGCTCACCCTCGCGCTCGCCGGCCTGGCCGCTTACCAGAGTGACGAACTCGCCCGCGCCGCGCAGTACTGGCGCGAATCCCTCCAAATTGAAAACAACCCCTCGGTCGCCCGCCTCCTCGACCGCCTCACCCGCGAATCCGCCGCCGACAGCGGCGCCAACGTCGAACACGGCGAGCGCTTCCGCCTCCGCTTCGACGGCGGCCAGATTCCTGCACACATCGCCTCCGCGATGCTGCAGGCGCTCGACGCCGAATACCAGCGCATCGACGGCCAGTTGGGCTGCGGCGGCAACGAATCCATCACCGCCATTGTTCTCAGCCGGGACGCATACAAGGCCTCCTCCGGCGGCGCCGAATGGAGCGCCGCTCAATACGACGGCCGCATTCGCGTCGGCATGCCCGACGCCGCCGTGGTCTCGCCTGAACTGCGCCGCCGCTTTGCGCATGAGATCGTCCACGCCTGCCTTGCCCGCCGAGGCAGCTTTCCGTCCTGGTTCCACGAGGGTCTCGCCCAGCGGTACTCAGGCGACCGCCTGACGGACGGGCAGAAGGCGGAGGTCCGGTCTGCCCTCCGCGACGGCCGACTGCCGGGCCTCTCCGCGCTCTCCGGCCCCTGGAGCGGCATGTCCGCCGCCCAGGCCCGCCTCGCCTATGACTACGCCCTCGCCGCCGTCGAAACGCTGGCCGGCGACGAAGGCGAAGACCGCATCCGCGACCTTATCCGGAATCCCGCATCGCTCACCGCCGCCGCCGCCCGGATCGTCGAAAGCCTCAAGCGCTGACACGCCGGGCGGACCGCGCGGCACGGCGCCGGCGCTTTTCGCATATCCTATGGAGATTGCTTCCCAGGTTCTATCCAATCATCGACACGCAGCTCCTCGAGAAACGCGGCTTCGAGCCTGAGCTTTTCGCCTCCACCCTTATGGATGAAGGCGCCCGCATCATCCAGATCCGCCACAAAGCCCCGCTCACCCGGTCCGCCTTCGAACTGATGGGCCGCATCCGCACCCGCGCCCACGGCGCCGGCGTCCTCTGCATCATCAACGACCGCGCCGACGTCGCCGCCATCCTCAACGCCGGTCTCCACCTGGGCCAGGACGACCTTCCTCCCGCCTCGGCCCGCCGTGTCGCCCCTGGCGCGCTCATCGGCTTCTCCACTCACAACGAGGACCAGGCCGCCCGCGCCGCCCACCAGCCCATCGGCTACCTCGCCATCGGCCCCGTCTACCAGACATCCTCGAAGCAAGACCCCGACCCCGCCGTCGGCCCGGCGGGCGTCTCGGCAGTCCGCAAACTCACCCATCTCCCGCTGGTCGCCATCGGCGGCATCACGGCCGAAACCGCCCCTCACGTGCTCGCCTCCGGCGCCGACTCCATCGCCGTCATCGGCGGCCTCGCCCCCGATGGCCTCACCCTCGATATCCTCCGCCAACGCATCCGCATATGGCTTCAGGCAACCAAATGAACGCGCCCGGACTGGTCAAGGGTCTCGGCCTGATTGACTCCACCACCCTCGTCATGGGCTCCATGATCGGCTCCGGCGTCTTCATCGTCTCAGCCGATATCGCCCGCCAAACCCAGTCCCCTGCCCTGCTGATGGCCACCTGGCTGGTCACCGCCATCCTCACCATCATCGCCGCCCTCAGCTATGGCGAACTCGCCGCCGCCATGCCCAAGGCCGGCGGCCAGTACGTCTACCTCCGCGAAGCCTTCGGCCCCTTGAGCGGCTTCCTCTACGGCTGGACCCTGTTCACCGTCATCCAGACCGGCACCATCGCCGCCGTCGCCGTCGCCTTCGCCATATTCCTCGGCGAACTCCTGCCCTCGGTCTCGGCCCGGAACTGGATCTTCAAGATCGGCCCGCTCGGCCTCACCACCCAGATGGCCGTGGCCATGGCCCTGCTCGTCCTGCTGACCTGGGTCAACACCCGCGGACTGAAAACCGGCGCGCGCGTGCAGAATATCTTCACCTTCGCCAAGATCGCCTCACTGGCCGCGTTGATTGTCCTCGGCATCGCCCTGGGCCGCCGCGAGGAGGCGATTTCGGCCAACTTCGGCGATTTCTGGGCCGGGGCGGACTGGTCCTGGGCGGCGGTCCGCATGGTCGGCCTGGCCATGGTCGGCTCGCTGTTCTCCTCTGACGCCTGGCACAACGTCACCTTCACCGCCGGCGAGGTCCGCAACCCCAAACGCAACCTTCCGCTGTCGCTCGCCCTCGGCGTCGGCGTCGTCAGCGTCATCTACCTTCTCTGCAACCTCGTCTATCTCTCCGCCCTGCCCCTGGCCGCCATCCAGTCCGCGCCCGAGGACCGCGTGGCCACCGCCGTCATGGCCGTCATGTTTGGCTCCTCGGCCACCTGGATCATGGCCCTGGCCGTCCTTGTTTCCACCTTCGGCTGTGTCAACGGACTCGTCATGGCCGGTTCGCGCGTCTATTACGCCATGGCCCAGGATGGATTGTTCTTCAAGGCCTGCGGCAGACTCGATCCGAAGACCCACGTCCCGGTCGCCTCTCTTTGGGTTCAATGCGCCTGGGGCTGCACCCTCACCCTCAGCGGCGCCTACAGCGACCTTCTGGACTATGTTATCTTCGCTGTTTTGCTTTTCTATGTGATGACCATCGCCGGTTTGTTCGTGCTCCGCCGCACGCGCCCGGAGATGGAGAGGCCCTACCGGGCGGTCGGATACCCGGTGCTGCCGGCGCTTTATATCGGCGCCGCCGCTGTCATTGAGATACTGCTGCTGATCCACAAGCCAAACTACACCTGGCCTGGGCTGATCATCGTCATGCTCGGCGTTCCGGTGTACGCGGCCTGGACGGCCATGAATAAGCGAAGGAGTTTGAATGAGCCTGTTCGCGACTAAGACCATCGAGAGCCTGCTGGCTGAGTCAGAAGGCAAAACCGGGGGTGAAACCCTTAAACGCACGCTCACCGCCACGTCGCTGATCCTTCTCGGTATCGGCGCCATCATCGGCGCCGGCATCTTCACCCTTACCGGCGTCGCCGCCGCTCAACACGCCGGGCCCGGCGTCGTCTACAGCTTCATCCTCGCCGCCGTGGGCTGCGCATTCGCCGGCTTCTGCTACAGCGAATTCTCCACCATGATCCCCATCGCCGGCAGCGCCTACACCTACGCCTACGCCACCATGGGCGAACTGCTGGCCTGGATCATCGGCTGGGCGCTGGTGCTTGAATACGCCATCGGCGCCGCCACCGTCTCGGTCAGTTGGTCGGCTTACTTCGCCTCGATCATGAAGGACGCCGGCATCGAAATCCCCCACGCCCTGCTCGCCTCGCCCTGGGACAATGTGCCCGGAACCATGAACCTCATGGCCGTCATCATCATCTGCGTGATCACGGCGATCCTCATCATCGGCATCCAGGAGAGCGCGCGGTTCAACTCCGTCGTCGTCGCCATCAAGGTCAGCGTCGTTCTGGTGTTCATCGCCCTGGGCTACTTCTACATCAACACCGCGAACTACTCCCCGTTCGTTCCGCCGGCCACCTCCGAGAAGTTCGGCGACTTCGGCTGGACCGGCGTTCTCCGCGCCGCCGGCATGATCTTTTTCGCCTACATCGGCTTCGACGCCGTTTCCACCGCCGCCCAGGAAGCCAAAAACCCCAAACGTGACATGCCCATCGGCATCGTCGGTTCGCTCATCGTATGCACCATCCTCTACATCGCCTACGCCCTCGTGCTCACCGGCGTGGTCAACTACAAGGAACTCAACACCGCCGCGCCCCTCGCCGTCGCCGTCGATAAGATGACCGGCTACCCCTGGATGGGCAAGCTGATGAAACTTGGCGCGCTGGCCGGCCTGACCTCGGTCATGCTGGTCATGCTCCTCGGCCAGTCCCGCGTCTTCTTCTCGATGTCTCGCGACGGACTTCTGCCCGGCTTGTTCTCCCGCCTCCATCCCAAACTGAAGACGCCGTATCTGTCGAACCTACTGCTGCTGGTCTTTGTGTCGCTTTTCTCGGCCTTCACGCCGATCTCGAAACTCGGCGAGTTGACCAGCATCGGCACCCTGTTCGCCTTTGTCCTGGTCTGCATCGCCGTGATCATCATGCGCAAGACCCAGCCGGACCTGCCGCGCCCCTTCCGCACCCCGTGGGTCCCGCTGGTCCCCATCCTGGGCGTCGCCTTCAACCTGCTGCTGATGCTCAGCCTCGATAAGCTCACCTGGGCAGCCTTCCTCACCTGGATGGTTCTCGGCCTCATCGTCTACTTCGCCTACAGCCGCTCCCGCAGCCACCTCCAAAAGTCGCTCGCCGCCAGGAAGTAAACTTCAGGAATGCACCGCAGCCAATTCCTTCAAGGGGGGGCCGCCGCGTCCACCGCCTCGCAACAGCACCGAGCCCCCGGCCCATGGCAAGGCTGATCGAAACCCAGGTCCCCGATTTCGGACGCGCCGCCGAGCCTCCCCCCTGGCGGCTCTCCCGCGAAGGCTATGAGGCCCGCCTCGACTCAATCCGCGCCCGCATGGACCGCCTCGGCTGGACCCATCTCATCGTCTACGGCGACCGCGAACACTTCGCCAACCTCCTCTGGACCTCCGGCTTCGACCCCCGCTTCGAAGAGGCCCTGCTCATCATCGGCCTCCGCGGCGCCCCCCTCATGCTCGCCGGCAACGAATGCGTCAACTACCTGCCCGCCACCCCCGCGCCCATGCGCGTCGAGCGCTTCCAGTGGTTTTCTCTGCCATCCATGCCCAAGGACTCCTCGCGCCCCCTTGCCGAAATCCTCCGCGATGAAGGCGTCGACGCCCACTCCCGCGCCGGCCTCGCCGGCTGGAAGGACTACAACGATCCCCGCCGCATCGACGCCCCTTCCTATCTCGTCGATGCCGTCCGCTTCGCCGCCGGCTGGGAAAACGTCGAAAACGCCGCCGCCCTCTTCGTCGATCCCCTCGACGGCCTGCGCTCCACCGCCACCGCCGCGGAAATCGTCTTCTTCGAATGGACCGGCGCGCTCGCCAGCGACGGCATGAAGCGCGTCATCGACGCCATCACCCCCGGCGCCCTCGACCACGACCTCCTCCAACACGCTCAGTACAACGGCGTCCCCCTCGGCTGCCACATGACGCTCAAGTGCGGCCGAAACCGCGTCTCCCTCGCCAGCGCCCGCGGCGAGCGCATCGTCCGCGGCGGACGCTTCTCCTGCGGCATCTGCTACTGGGGCGCCAACTGCTGCCGCGCCGGCTGGGTTGTCGCCGGTCCAGACGAACTCCCCGCCTCCATCCGCGATTACGCCGCCTCCTTCGCCGGCCCCTACTTCGACGCCATGGCCGCCTGGTTCGATCAACTCCACATCGGCTCCACCGGCGCAGCTCTCCACGACGCCATCCACTCCCGCCTCGCCGAGGAAAAATTCCACGTCTTCCTCAACGCCGGCCACCTCATCGGCTTCGACGAATGGATCTCCTCCCCCGTCGCACCCGCCTCCCGCATCCCTCTCCGCGAAGGCATGGTCATGCAATCCGACGTCATCCCCTCCCACCCCGATTACTACTCCTCCCGCATGGAAGACGCCTATGCCCTCGCCGGACCCGCCCTGCGAGCCGAAATCCATCGCCTGTCGCCCGATTGCCTCGCCCGCTGCGACGCCCGCCGCCACTGGATGCGCGCCACGCTCGGATTCCCGGTGAGCGACGGCGTCCTGCCGCTGACAAATCTGCCGGCGGTTGTATCCCCCTACCTCCTGAATCCGTCTTTGTTGCTGTCAGCCCGGTAGCGGTTGTGCGATATTCAGGCTGAGAGGGCCCGTGGCGAATCTTGCCGCGCGCCGTGAAAGGACACGAACAAAATGAAACGCAGGATCTTGCTGGCCCTACTGGCGCTGACGGTCGCGGCCATCGCCGCCGATAAGCCCGACTTCACCGGGAACTGGAAACTCGACGCCGCAAAGAGCGACTTCGGCCAGATGCCCGCCCCCGAGAAAATGGAACGCCTCATCGACCACAAGGACCCGTCGATCAAGATCAAGACCACCCAGTCCACGCCCAGCGGCGAGCGCACCATGGATACCGAATATACCCTGGACGGCAAGGAGCAGAAACAGGAGAATCCCCGCGGCGTCGTCATGTACACGCCCAAGTGGGAAGGCAGCGTCGTCGTGATCGATTCCAAACGAACCATGAACGTTCAGGGCCAGCAGGTCGAGATCACCGGCGTCGAGCGCTGGTCGCTCTCCGCCGACGGCAAGACGATGACCGTCGACAGCAAGATGGTCGCGCCGATGGGCGAGATGACCATGAAGGCCGTCTTCGCCAAACAGTAGCCCCGCGTCGATTAAGTTGCTTCCCCGGGCCGTTGGAGCGAATCTGTATAGATTCCCATGCATCCAACGGCCCGTGCCATTTCGTCGTCCGCCCGGAAGCTCGAACGCCCCACCCACCACTTCCGCTACTTCGACCTGGCACTGATGGTCTTTGTCGTCGTCCTGCTGATCTCCAACCTGATCGGACAGAAGATCTGCGCCGTCGGACCCTTCCGCATCAGCGGCGCTCAGCTTCTCTTCCCCATTACCTACATTTTCGGCGACATCTTTACCGAGGTCTACGGCTACGCCGGCTCCCGCCGGGCGATCTGGATGGGTTTTTTCGCCTCCGCCCTCATGGCCGCCTTCGGCATGATCGTCGTCGCCCTTCCGCCAGCGCCGGAATGGCCCCATCAGGCAGCCTTCGAGACGGTTTTCAGCTTCATCCCGCGCATGGTCGCCGCCAGCCTGGCCGCTTACTGGGCCGGCGAATTCGCCAACTCCTACGTCATGGCCAAAATGAAGGTCTGGTCCGGCGGCAAACACCTCTGGATGCGCACCATCGGCTCAACCGCGGTCGGACAGCTCGTCGATTCCGCCGTCATCATGACGCTCGCCTTCGCCGGCCGGGCAAGCTTCGGCACCATCGTTAACCTCATCATCTCAGGCTACCTGGGCAAAGTCCTCTACGAGGCGGCGATGACGCCGGTCACATACGCCGTGGTCAATTCCCTGAAACGCGCCGAGAACGTGGACGTCTACGATGTGGCGACCGACTTCAGCCCGTTTGCCACGGGGACCGAGGGTGAGGAGTTTCGCCCGGTCGCAAGCCATTCCAAATGAAACCCCGGCAACGCCGTTGCCGTCAAACCTCGTGATGAAGTCTCGTTCCAGGACCGGCGCAGGCTCCGCTATCCGCTTGACGGCCCCGTGGACCGGCCCTAGAATTGAGCTAGACTGGAGTGGGGCGTGGTGCGCCTACGCCCGCAGCGCAAGCCTATGAATAGCAAAGACTTTCTCTCCGTTTTCCTGGCCGCCGCCGTGGTCCTGACTTTTAACGTCCCGGCCGGCGCTCAAAAGAAGAACGAAGGACCGCGCGAGACGGTTGCGAAACCGTTGAGCGCAAAGGAGTTGCGACGGCAGCAGGAGCGCCTGCGGAAAGAGCTCGAACGGCCATATAAGAAATGGCTCGACGAGGACGTGCTCTACATCATCACCGACGAGGAGCGCAAGGCGTTCAAGAACTTCCAGACAGCCGAGGAAATGGAGCAGTTCATCGAGCAGTTCTGGCTCCGCCGCGACCCTTCTCCGGACTCGATGGAGAACGAGTATAAGGAAGAGCACTACCGCCGCATCGCATACTGCAACGAGCGCTTCGCCTCCGGCATCCCCGGCTGGAGATCGGACCGCGGCCGCATTTACATCACCTTTGGCCCGCCGGACGAAATCGAATCCCGCCCCTCGGGCGGCACCTACGAGCGGCCCTTCGAGGAAGGTGGCGGAACGACATCCACATTCCCCTTCGAAAAGTGGCGCTATCGCTGGATCGAGGGTATCGGGACCGACATCATCATCGAATTCGTCGATCCGACGATGACCGGCGAGTACCGCATGACGATGGATCCGTCTGAAAAAGACGCCCTGCTCCATGTCCCCGGCGCCGGCCTGACGCTGATGGAACAGATGGGCATGGCCGACAAGGCCGACCGCTTCAGCCGCACCGACGGCACCCGCCTGGGCACCGGCAACCAGCCGCTGCCGGCCCGTATGCAGCAGTTCGAACGCCTCCAGCAGTTCGCCATGCTGCAGAAGGCGCCCTCGGTGAAGTTCAAGGATCTTGAGGCCCAGATCACCTCGCGCATCATCTACAACATCCTGCCGATGCAGTCGCGCGTCGACTTCTTCCCCGCCACATCGTCCACCGTGATGACCAATGTCACCCTGCAGTTCAACCGCAAGGACCTGCAATTCAAGCAGGAGGGCCAGGTTTCGAAGGCCATCGTCAACATCTTCGCGCGCATCTCGACCATGTCGCGCCGCCCGGCCAACATCTTCGAGGATGTGGTCACCGTCGACGTGCCCACCGAGATGTTGCAGGAGGCCAGCGACGGGCAGTCGATCTACCAGAAGTCGATTCCGCTGGCGCCGGGCATGTACCGGCTCAACGTCGTCGCCAAGGATATCGTCGGCGGCAACATGGTCAACTACGAGCAGGCCCTCAACGTGCCCCGCATGGAAGAGGACCAACTCTTCACCAGCTCCATCATCCTGGCCGACGTGCTCGAAAAGGTGCCGACCAAATCGATTGGCGCCGGCCAGTTCGTCATCGGCTCGTCGAAGGTCCGCCCGCGCATGACCGAGAGCTTCAAGCGCTCGGAGAAGATGGGCATCTTCCTGAAGCTCTATAACTTCCAGGCCGAGGAGAAGACCAACAAGCCTCAGGGCCAGGTGGAGTACGAAATCCTCAAGGCCTCGGACAACTCGAAAGTCCTTGAATTCATCGAGGACGTCACGGCGCTGGATGGCTCGGCGTCGCAGATGACAATCGAAAAGCTGCTTCCGCTCGGCTCGCTGGAGCCCGGCAGGTACATCCTGAAGCTGAAAGTGACCGACAGGCTCAAGAATGAGAGCTTGACGCAACAGGCGCAGTTTTCTATAACTTAAGAGGTTCCCCAAGGGCGAGGAGGCCCGCGGCGATTCCGATGCTGGACAAAGCCGGTATCGCATTTCTGGCTGTGATGGCCGTCGCGCCGGTCGCGGCGGTGGGCGCTGAGTACAGACTGCTCGGCGCTTTGAAGGGTGAGGTGCGTAACCCCGCCGGCACAGCCCAGATGGGCGCTGTCGTCTCGCTCTATAACCGCTACGAACGGTTCATCCAGAAGACTCTGACCGACGCCTCCGGCCGCTTCGAGTTCAAATCCCTCGCCCCCGACCAGTACGCCGTCCGCGTCAACCTGTCCACATACATTCCAGCCAACCGCACCAACATCCCCGTCAAGGCCGGCATGGAGAGCTACCTGTCGATCGAGTTGGCCACCATCTTCAGCTCGATCGAACTTGTCTATACGGCGCCGTCGGCGGCCGCCTCGGTCATGACGGACGAGTGGAAATGGGTGCTGCGCTCGTCGGGCGTCACGCGTCCGGTGCTGCGGGCCCTGCCTGGCCTCGATGTTCACTTGCCGGGCGCCGCCAGGTCAAGGAATAGTAACTTCGAACTGACACGCGGCCTGATGCGGCTTTCGGCCGGCAGCGAAGGCGCCGCCTCGGCGCTGGGCCCCGAACCCGACCTCGGGACGGCGTTCGCCCTGGCCACCACCGTCTTCGGCGGCAATGAGCTTCGCGTGCTCGGCAACCTCGGCTACGCCTCTTCGCTTGGCACGCCTGTCACCGCCTTCCGCACCAGCTACTCCGGCGCTTCCAGCCCTGACCTTGAACTCACCGTCCGCCAGGTCGCCATGCGCCACATCGCCGGGCAACGCCTGCTGGGCGGCTACGGCGGCATGGGCCACTCGCCGCTGCTGCGCACCATGTCGGCCAAGGTGATGGACAGGCAACAGATCACCGGCGAGGTGACGCTCGAATACGGCGCGCTTCTCGAATCGGTCGCCTTCCTCGACCGCATGACCATTTTCAGCCCATTCGCCCGCCTTTCAACCAATCTCGGCGTCGCCGGCGTCTTCGAGATGGCCTACTCCACCGGCGCCCCGCCGCTGGACCTGCTCTCTCCCGCCGCCTCGGAAGGGACCCTGCAAAGCGACATGGTCGGCCTGGCGATGTTCCCGCGGATTTCTCTGCGCGGCGGCCATGCGCGCGTCCAGCGCACCGAATCCTACGAAGCCGGCTACCGCCGCCTTATGGGCCCCTGGACGCTCTCCGCCGCCGCTTACCACGACCGCATCCGCGATGCCGCCTTCACCGTCGCCTCGCCCGCCGGGGCGCTGTCGCCCATGGACCTGCTGCCCGACATCGCTTCAAACAGTTCGATTTTCAACCTCGGCAACTACCAGTCCGACGGCGTGATGTCGTCTGTCTCGCGCGCCTTCGGCGACGACTGGTCGGCCGGCATCGGCTTCGGCTGGAGCGGAATGCTCGCACCCAACGCCGCTGAGGCCACCGGCGGCGACCCCGCCGCGATGCGGTCGCACTTCTCCGTCGCCCGCCGCGTCTGGGGATCGGCGCGGCTCACCGGCCTCTTCCGCAAGACCGGCACCAGGATCGCCGCCAACTACACCTGGACTCCCGATGGCGTGGTCCCTTCCACCCACGCCTGGATGACCCAGCGCATCGGTCCGCAATCGGGCCTCAATTTCCAGGTCCGGCAGCCCCTGCCCTCTTCTGGCTTCATGCCCGGCCGCTTCGAGATGACCGCCGAGGTCCGCAACCTCCTCGCCGCCGGCTACATGCCCATCCCCGCGCGCGACGGCCGCACCATCTACCTCGTCCAGTTCCCCCGCTCGCTTCGCGGCGGCTTCAGCTTTATCTTTTGAGGAACACGCGCAAAACGGACTCGCTCCGGCGCCCTCGCCATGCGAGTGCCCCGGGCGATTGGAGCCGCGCCGGAGCGGCCTTTGCGCTTCTGACCTCCCGCCTCCGGCGCTCTACCGCCCCACTTGCGCGAATGCCAGCACCGACGGCTTTACCAGCTGTTCCCACTCCTCGGCCGACATCCTCACCACATCGCGGTGCGTGCCCGCATTAAAGCAGATGTTCTCCTCGGCCATGATCAGCCCGTCGGCCCACACCGGCATATCGAAAAGCGTGCCGTTGCCGAACGGCGGCATCGCGCCCAGTTCGCACTCCGGGAACAGCTCCTGAAGTTCATGCTCGGTGGCGAGCCGGAGGTTGCGGCTGCCGAAGGCGAGGCGCAGCTCTTCGAGATCCACATGACGGTCTGCCGGAACCACGGCCATGGCGAACCCGTCTGAAAAATGGACCACCACGGTCTTGGCGAAACAGCGCGGCGGAACATGCTCCGCCGAGGCCGTTTCGCGGGCCGTGTAGGTAAGCGGGTGCAGATCGTGCGTGTAGGCGACCTCCCTCATTTCAAGCAAGGCGATCAGCCGGTCGAGCGTTGTCATGGTTTGCTCCGTTTCACCGCCTGTTTCCGGCGGGGCTGCGTGGTTCGGTTCTTGCCTGCCGTCCGCCCCGCATAGGGCGCATGCGGACGGCCGGCGTTCCAGGGACGGATCACCATCGGGTGCTGTTTGCGGTCCATGTCAGTCACTCCTCGACGTCGGGAATACGGGCGATCAGACTCTCGGCGATTTCAAGCTGCGCGTGCAGGGTCTCGCGAAAGGCGCGCGTCGAGGTGTGGTTGAGTTCGTGCAGCAGCTTGTCCTGCTCGCTCCTGAGCAGCCGGGCGATGAACGCCCACTCCCGCGGACTGAGAACGGGCTGAAGTGGGGAAGTCTCTGCCATGGCGGCATCTCCTTTCTTCAGGACCTCACGCCCACAGAGTACTCCCACTTTCTCTCCGTGAAAAGGGGAATCGGAAGCCAAAGTGGTACACCTAGAAGTGATGAAACGCCTGTTGCCCCTTCTCAGCCTGACGCTCTGCCTGCCTCTCTGTGCCGAGGTCACCAAGACGCAGGAGGCCGCCCTGGTGCAGGCCGCCGCCGCGGGCATCTCCGCCGCCCGCATCCCGGGGCTTTCGGTCGCCGTCGCCTCCGGAGACGGCCCCGTCTGGACCCGCGCCTGGGGTTTCTCCGATCTCGAAAACCACGTTATCGCAACGCCCCGCACCGCCTTCCGCCTGGCATCCATCTCCAAGACCTTCACCGCCACCGCCGCCATGGTCCTCGTCGAGAAGGGACAACTGGATCTCGATGCCGAAGTCCAATCCTACGTCCCGTTCCCTAAAAAGCAATGGCCCGTCACCACCCGGCGCCTGCTCGCCAACCAGAGCGGCATCCGCCACTACAGGGGCAACGACTTCAACTCCACCCGCCACTACTCAGGCGTTCTGGAATCCCTGCTCATCTTCGCCATGGACCCGCTCGAACACCAGCCCGGCTCGAAGTACCTCTATTCCACCTACGGCTTCAACCTCGCCGGCGCCGTCGTCGAGCGCGCGGCCAAAATTGACTACGCCGGCTTCGTTCGTGAAACCATCCTCGTCCCCGCCGGCGTCGAATCCATTAGGCCCGACGACACCCATGCCCTCATCCCCTACCGCGCCCGCGGCTACCGCGCCCGCAAGGATGGCACGATCGAAAACTGCGATCTGGCCGACACAAGCAACAAACTGCCCGGCGGTGGCTGGCTCGCCACGGCCGGCGATCTGGTCCTTTATGCCCGCGCTCTTCTGGCCGGGCAGATCGTCAGCCGCCAGAGCCTGGAAACCATGTGGACCCGCCAGAAGCTCTCGAACGGCGAAACCACCGGCTACGGGCTCGGATGGAATATCGCCGAGGCCGAGGGCGTGAAAGTGGTTCAACATAGCGGCGGACAGCAGGGCGCCAATACCCATCTGCTGCTGGCGCCCGAGAAGGGCATCGCCATCGCCGTGCTCTCCAACATGGAAAACGGCGGCACTTCCGCCATCGCCGCCGAGATGCTCAGAATCATGCTGAAAGACGAAGTGAAATGAGTTGGCTTCTGCTTTCCGTGCTGCTGGCCCAGGGCGGCGCCGGGGACATCGATCTCGCGCCCCGCACCGTGAAGGAGTTCGAAGCCTTCATGGATGTTGCCGGACGCCAGATGTCGGCCCGCGCCTCCGGTTCCCAACCCTTCCTCTGGAGCGCGTCCAATCCCGATCGCCTCGCCCAGCTCAAAGCCCGCGGCGTCCTGGTCTCGCCCACCAACCACGAACCCGCCACCGAAATCCACCACGGCCTGGTCCACGACTGGACAGGCGCCATCTTCGTCCCCGGAGCCAAGGCCGCCCACGCGCTGCGCATCCTCCAGGACATCGACAGCCACAAGCGCATCTACGCCCCCGATACCGTCGACTCGCGCCTGATCTCCCGCGACGGCGGCGGCGGCTTCACATCCTCCATGCGCACCGTGAAAAAGCGGGTGATCACCGTCGCGCTCGATTACGAATTCTCAACCGCCTATCGCGAACTTAAGCCCGGCCGCTGGCAGGGCGCCGTCCGCTCCACCCGCATCCTCGAAGTCGACAACCTCGGCCAGCCTGACGAACGCCGCAAACCCGAAGGCACGGGCTTCGGCTTCCTCTGGCGGCTTAACAGCTGGTGGCATGTCGAAGAGATCGAAGGCGGCGTGGTCATGGAGTTGCGCTCGGTTTCGCTCACCCGCGGCGTGCCCGGACTTCTCTCCTGGGCGATTAAACCGCTGGTCACAAGCCTTCCGAAGGAGACCCTGGAAATCACCCTCGGCAAAACCCGCTCGGCCGTGCTCGGCCACGCGCGTCAGTCCCCCGGACCGTAAGCCTCGTCCAGCAGTTCCACCACATGCAGCACCCGCTGTCCTCCGCCGTGCCGCTCAACGCCCGCCCTGAGCTGCAACATGCAGCCGGGGTTGGCCGTAGCCAGGACCGAGGCGCCCGTGAGGTTCACCATCGCCATCTTGCTCTCCAGCAGCGACGCCGCAATCCCGTCGTGAACGATGTTGTAAATCCCCGCGCTGCCGCAGCAGATCTCCGCCTGCGGCAACTCCTTCAGCCTTAAGCCCGGAATCGCTGAAAGCAGTTCCCGCGGAGCATTCCGTATCTTCTGCCCGTGCAGCAGGTGGCATGAATCCTGGTACGTCACCAGCAAATCCAGTTGCCTCATCGCGGGGTTCAACTCAATCGACGCCAGAAACTCCGTCACGTCCCGCATCCCTGCAACAAACTGCTTCGCCTTGCCGGCATAACCCTCATCAGATTCAAGCAGTTCGTGATACTCCTTCAACGTCGACCCACAACCCGCGGCGTTGGTCAATATCGCGTCATAGCCGCCCGGCAGCAGGGCGTCGATGTTCTTGCGCGCCAGCGCCCGCGCATGATCGCGCTCTCCGGCATGGGCGTGCAGCGCCCCGCAGCACGTCTGATCGCCCGGAATCACCACCTCGCAGCCATTTTTCCGCAGCACCCTGACCGTCGCCTCGTTCAACCTGGCAAAGAAGACATTGGCGATACACCCGGCGAGCAGCGCCACCCGGAACCGCCTCTCGCCCTCCGCCGGGTACGTCTTTCCGATCTGGTCGAAGAAGAACGGAACCTCGGCCGCCGGCGCCAGCGGCGCCACCCGCCCTATCTTGCCGAACAGCCGCAGCAAGCCGCTGCCCTCAGTAATGGCTCTCAATCCGCTCGCCTGATACAGATACAGCACCGCCCCCAGCGTCTTCATCCACGCCCTTGAAGGCAGGACCCGGCCGAATATGAACGACCTCAACATCCGTATATGCAACGGCCGCCTGATCGAAGCCGAGATCTCCGTCCTCGCCGCCTCGATCAGCCGCCCGTACGGCACCCCCGACGGGCATGCCGACTCGCACCCCCGGCACGCCAGGCACAGGTCGATATGCTCCAGATACGCCCGCCCCGCCTCCATCTGCCCCGACGCCACCTGCGCCATCTGATAGATCCGCCCGCGCGGCGAATCCATCTCCACGCCCAGTTCGCGATACGTCGGACACGCGTTCAGGCACAGCCCGCAGTGCACGCACTTGTCCAGATCGGCGAATTTCGGCGCATCCGGATGCCGCGCCGGACTGGCCACCATCGCCGCCTGCGCGTGCTCAGATCCGCCCATTCAGCCTCCCCGGATTCAACAGCCCCTTGGGATCAAACACCGCCTTCAACTGCTTCATCAACTCGAAATCCGCGCCCGGCTCCGGCCACAGTTCAAACCCCTCCCGCCTCGACGCATCCGACCATTCCACCACCCCCGCATGCCCCAGCCCAAACGCCTTCCTCACCGCCCCCGCATCCCTGCACCCCACCCGCGTCACCCCGCTCAACGCCTGCGACCACACCGGCCCATCGGCCGATGCTTCAATCTCCGCGATCGCCTTCGCCCCGTGCGCCAGCTTCACCACCGCCAACCCGCCATCTTCGCCCACCCACCTCGGCGCCATCGCCCCGATCGCCTCCCACACCGCCGCCTCCCGCGCGCCTTCATACACATCGGCCCCCGCCAGCTCCGCCGCATACCGCGCCAGCAACCGCTCGGTCCCTGCCGCCCGTACCAGAATCAAATGTCCCTTCAGACCCGCTCTGAACGCCGCCTCCGGATTCAGGTAATCCACCGCCGCCGGCTGCAACACGCTGCCAGCAATCCGCCCCCGCGTCTCCATCGCCTGCCCGGCCGCGCCATGGCTGAACACAAACGTCCGCGTTACCTCCGGCGCCGGCGACACCTTGAAATTCACGCTTGCAATCGCCGCCAGCGTCCCGAAGCTCCCGATCAGCAGCTTGTGTATGTCGTAGCCCGCCACGCTTTTCACCACCAGAGCGCCGGTCTCGGCGACGTCGCCCTCCACCGTGCAGTAAGACATTCCGATCACCAGGTCGCGCGCCGTCCCATACAGCCTGCGCCTCGACCCGCTCAGATTCGCCGCCGCCACCCCGCCCACCGTCGACACCTCGCCCAGCGGCGGATCCAGCGGGATCATCTGCTTTTCGCCGTCGAGCATCGCCGTCAGTTCCGCATACGGCAGCCCGGCTTCCACCGACACCGTCAGATCCTTCGGCTCATAGGCCAGCACGCGCTTCAACCCCGCTGTGGAAATCCGCGTCCCGGCATCGGCCACCGCCCCGCCCATCGCGTCTTTGGTGAATCCCCCGCCAAGCACGATGCGCCGGTCCACCGACGCGGCCTCTCTCAGCGCCTCGCGCAGTTCGTTCGAAGTCGTTGGCTGGACCGTCTTCACCTGTGCGTACCGATTCTCAATATTGTGTCAGATTCCGCCGCCGCCCATACCCTCCGCCCGCACACGCTTTCCCGCAACCGGTGGCGCGCCGCCCCGCCCATGAATCATCATGTGAGAGTGGCGCCGGTCACCGCGCCTCAACCCGGCAAAGGAGTGCATCTCTTGGAAGCGAAAATCGGTATCGTTGGCGGCAGCGGGCTCTATTCCATGCCCGGATTCACTGGACAGCGCGAGGTGCGCCTGGAAACCCCTTTCGGCGACCCCTCTGACGCCTACATCCTCGGCGGTCTGGAAGGCAAACCCGTCGCCTTCCTCGCCCGCCACGGCCGTGGCCACCGCATCAGCCCGTCGGAGTTGAACTTCCGCGCCAACATCCACGGGTTCAAGCAGCTTGGCGTCGAATGGATCGTCTCGCTCAGCGCCGTCGGTTCGCTCAAGGAAGAACACAAGCCGCTCGACTTCGTCATCCCCGACCAGTTCGTCGACCGCACCATGGGCCGCAAGTCCACGTTTTTCGGCGAAGGCCTGGTCGCCCACGTCAGCTTCGGCGATCCCATCTGCGGCAAACTCGCCCGCCTTCTCAAGGAAGCCTGCACCGAAGCCGGCGTCCCCGCCAAACTGGGCGGAACTTACATCTGCATGGAAGGCCCCGCCTTTTCCACCAAGGCCGAATCCAACCTCTATCGCAGCTGGGGCATGGACGTCATCGGCATGACCAACCTCCAGGAAGCCAAACTCGCCCGCGAAGCCGAAATCTGCTACTCCACCATCGCCATGGTCACCGACTACGACTGCTGGCATCCCGGCCACGACGCCGTCACCGTCGCCGACATCATCCGCAACCTCGTCCATAACGCCGAAAACGCCCAGAAAGTGGTCCGCGCCGCCGTCAGGCTCCTCCCCATCGGAGAGCGCGCCTGTCCCTGCGCATCCGCGCTCGAGCACGCCCTGATCACGGACCTCGCAACCATCCCGGACGCAACCCGCAACAAACTGGAGCTTATCGTTGGCAAATATCTCGGCTGACGAACTCGCCGCAAGGCTCCTCGACGATTGCCTGAACGCCCGTCCATGGAGCCACAGCGACGCCCGTTCGCTCGCCTCGGCCGCACTCTCCGATGATCCGCGCCAGGCCCGCTCCGCCGCGCGCGCGCTGTTCACCGGTCTGATCGAACCGTTCGCCGATCTCTTCGATCCCCGTCTTGCCGCCGATTACGCCGCCATCTTCAGCGTCGTGATCGCCCGCGCGTTGCCCTCCCTGCGCGCCCCCGATCTGCTGGCCCGCTACGGCGTTGTCTCATCGGTCCGCCCCATCACCGGCGAGCCGAAACGCGTGATTGTCCTTTCCAGGGTCACCCTCGGCGCCGACATCTCCATCACCAGCCTCTTCCTCGACGCCGCCAAACGCCGTTTCCCCGCCGCCGGGATCATCCTCGCCGGCGCCAGCAAGGCCTGGGAACTCTTCGAACGCGACCCCCGCCTGACCTTGTTCGCCGTCGAGTACGGCCGCTCGTCAACCCTCGCCGAACGCCTCGCCACGTTCGAACCGCTTCGCCAGCTCTGCGATCAACCCGGCACAATCCTGCTCGACCCCGACTCCCGGCTCTCCCAACTCGGCCTGCTCCCCCTCTGCCCCGCCGAAAACCACTTCCTCTTCCCAAGCCGCGCCTTCGGCGGCGACTCGCTCGACCCCCTGCCCGTCCTCGCCGCGCGCTGGATCGAACAAACCCTCGGCATCAACGACGCCCAGCCCTACCTCCACCCGCGTTTTAACTACCAGTTCGGCCCATCCCCGGCCGTCACCGCCAGCTTCGGCGTCGGCGGCAACCATTCCAAGCGCATCGACGATCTCTTCGAACACGATATCGCCGCCCACCTCGCCTCCCTGCCCGCCCAGGTCTTCATCGACGCCGGCATCCCTGGCAGCGAGGAAGAAGCGCGCGTCCGGGCCGCCGTCGAAGCCGCCGGCGAACAGGGCAAGCGCATCGGTATCCACACCGGCTCGTTCGCCAGCTTCGCCGCCATGATCGCCGCCTCCAGCCTCTATTTCGGCTACGACTCGGCCGGCCAGCATGTCGCCGCCGCCATGGGCGTACCCGTCGTTTCCGTCTTCAAAGGGTTTGCCAACCAGCGCATGCTTGCCCGCTGGACCCCGCACGGCCCAGGCCCGGTCACGGTACTGCGCGCCGACCGGTTCCAGGACTCCTCCAGCCTCCTCGACGCCGCCGTCAAGGCTCTCACTCTTTAATCCCGGCCTGTCCCCTGCTCAGCCGCGCCTGATGTGCTTTACCATCCTCAGTCCGTTCATTTCGCCCGGCGTGATCTGGTATTTCACGTCGTCCATCACCGCCCGGATCAGCCTCATCCCCAGCCCGCCAGGCTTGCGCCGCCGGATCAACTCCGCCACATCGTCCTCGGACACCCGAAGCGGCTCGAAACCCCTGCCGTTGTCCATAATCTCGAACGCCAGATCCTCATCGTCCAGCGTCGCCCGGATCGTCACCTGACCCTTCTCGTCCCGCGAATAGGCGTGCTCGATCACATTCGCGCACGCTTCGTCCACCGCCAGCGTGATCCGCGCCACTTCATTCTCCTCAAACCCCGCCTTCACCCCGACCGAGGCCACGAAGTCGCGGATCATCGCCAGGTTTCCGGTCGACGACGGCACAAGCAGCGTGAATGTGCGTTCAAAGGCATCCATCTCGCGCCCCCCCCGGCGGGCCAAACCGCCCGGCGGCCTCTTCCACCGTCTCGACGATATCGAACAACCGCGGGAAACCGAGCACGTCGAGGATCTGGAACGCCTTTGGTCCGATCGAGGCCAACTTGATGTCGCCGCCCTTCTCCCGGATCTCTTCAAGAAAACTCATGAAGACGCCCAGGCCAGCCGACGAAATGTAGGTCAGCCCGGCGCAGTCCACCACCAGCCGCACCTTGCCCGATTTCAGCTCGTTTTCGATCGCCGACTCAAACGCCGGTGCGGTGTGCGCGTCCAGGTAGCCGGAGATGGACAGGATGCGGGCTCCATCCCGCTCGCTGATCTCGATTTGAAATGGTTGGCTCACGCCCGATGCCTCTTCTGCACTTCATCTTACGCCACGCGCCCCGCGCCCGCCTCAGCGCCAGCACCGTTATGCCGTCATGCCGGGCCTGCCCGGCGGCGAAGGCGTCGATGGAATCCATATCCGCTTCGATCAACTCATCCAGGCCCGCGCCCCCATGCTTTTCGATCATCCCGGCCAGCCGCCCGGCGCCGTACTCCTCGCCGTCCGCATGAACCGCGTCCCTCACCCCGCCCGAATACGGCGGCGGAGGATCGCCCTTCGCCCGGATCGCACGTCTTCTCCGGGAATCTGGCGCCCGGCAGCAACGCCATCGGGACCAACCCAGCACCCTTGCCGGTTCAAGCGGGCTTTCCAGGCCTGAAACCTCCAGGCGTTGATCCTTCGCTCCCGGTTTCGCGCCGGACCCGCCCTATATGGCGGCGCTTTCCTTCCTGCCCCGCCCAAGCCGCTCCACCTCTGAAATCAGCAGCTTCGGCTCCACCGGCTTGTTCACCAGCCCGTTCATGCCCGCCGCCATGCAGGCCTCCCGGTCCTCGGGCAGAGCGCTGGCCGTGAATCCCAGCACAGGTATCGTGCTCTTCGGCCCGCCATCCCGCCGCAGCCTCCGCGTCGCTTCGATGCCGTCCATCTCAGGCATCTGAAGGTCCATCACCACCACGTCGAAGTCCTGCCTCGCCATCGCGGCCAGCGCCAGCAGCCCGGTGGAAGCCAGCACCACCTCATGGCCCCGCTTCTCCAGCACCCGCTGCGCCACCTTCTGGTTCAGCAGATTGTCCTCCGCCACCAGCACCCGCAGCTTCTCCGATTCAATGCCCGGCGCCGGCGCCGCAACCGCCATCTGCACCGGCTCCCTCACCGCCGGCATCGGCAGCACCACCGTGAACCTCGACCCCCGCCCCAGCCGGCTCCTCATTTCGATCCTTCCCCCCATCCCGTCCACTATCTTTTTCGAGATGGCCAGACCAAGGCCCGTGCCGCCAAACCTCCTGGTAATCGATCCGTCCGCCTGCCGGAACCCCTCGAAGATCAGTTCCCTGTGCTCCTCCGCGATCCCAATCCCCGTGTCTTCCACCGCGATCGAAATCTCACGCCTGCCTCCGCGCTCCGGTCCCGCATGCGCCGATACCGATACCCGCCCCTGCTCGGTGAACTTCAGCGCATTGCTCATCAGGTTCACAAGCACCTGACGCATCCGGTCCTTGTCGCCTTCCACCCACACCGGCACGTCCAGCCCGAGATGCATTTCCAACTCCAGCCCCTTGGCCTCCGCCTCGTGCGTGAACAGTGAGTGCACCGACGACACCAGCCGGTGCAGATCGAACGGCGCCGTGCTCAGCTCAAACCGTCCGGCCTCGATCTTCGACAGGTCCAGAATGTCGGTCAGCACACCCATCAGCGACACTGCCGCCGACCTCGCGCCCTCGAGCTGCTCCCTCTGCTTCTCCTCCAGACTCGATTCCAGCGTCAGGCTCATCAACCCCAGGATCGCGTTCATCGGCGTCCTGATCTCGTGGCTCATGTTGGCAAGAAATTCGCTCTTGAGCCGGCTCGCCTCCAGCGCCTGCTCCAGCAGCCGCCCGATCTGCTCGTGCTGCTCCTCCACCTTCCGCTTCTCGCGGCTCAACTGCTCGGTCCGAACCTCCACGGCGCGCTCCAGCGCCCTCCTCGCCGATTCCAGCCGCCGGTTGCGCAACCTCCAGATCACCATCACCATCGCCAGCGATGCCAGCGATGCCAGCAGCCGGATCCACCACAGCTCATACCATCTCGGAGCCACCTCGAACTCCAGCACTTCGGCCACTTCGTTCCAGCCCGCCTCCACGCTGCCCGCCTTCACCTCCACCCGGTGCCGTCCCGCCGCCAACTGCTCCATGCTCAGGCTCCGGTCCGATGTCTCCACCCAGTCCCGGCCGTTCACCCTGTATCGGACCCGGTGGCGCGTCGAGTGGCGGAACTCGAGGATGCTGAACCGCACCTGCACCGCGCGCCCGTCAACCTTCAGATTCACTCCACGCTCCGGCTCCACCGATTTGCCGCCCCACCTCACCTCCGAAATCGCCGCCGCCGGCGGATCCGCCGGCTCCGGCTCAATCCTCGGCTCATACCGCGAAACGCCGCGCGACGTCCCGATCCAATAGCTCCCGTCCGAGGCCCTCAGCAGCGAACCCTGGCTGCATTCATCCCAAAGCAGCCCGTCCGACCGGTCCAACCGCACCCACCGGCCAGCCTTCAGGATCTGAACGCCGCTCGATGTCAACGCCCACATCCCGCCCGTCTGCGGAAAATGGAAGCTGTAGATGAAATCGTGCTGCGCCCCCCTGGGGCCTTCGATGCTGACTACCTCATACTTCCCCCCACGGTACTCCACCCGGCTCGCACCCCCCACATCGCGATACGCCACCCATAGCCTTCCGGCGGGATCCAGCGACGGCGTCGCCAGCACGTTCGTCCGCAGCCCGTCGGCCTCCCTCAGCCAGCGCCAGCGCCCTTTCTGGTAATGCAGCAAACCGCCGTAGGTCGTAATCCAGGCCTCATCCTCGCCCTCTCCCGCCGCCGCCCCCGTGAAGAATAGCGCCTTTGACCGGCTGTTCTCGTCCCTTGGAATGTCCTCGTCCAGCCGCTCCAGCACGGTGCTGCCTTCCTTGGTCCGGAACAGACCCCGGGTGCCGAACACCCATAACCTCCCCTTCTTGTCCAGCATCGCCCCCGACACATTGCCCGCAACCCGCGAATAGGACGTCCACTGCCCGGTTTCCGGCCTCAGCCGCAGCACCCGCTGGTTGCTGCCCGCCAACAACAGGCTGCCATCCCAGGCCTGCGACATCGTGTTGATCATCTCCATCCCCGGCACACTTACCTGCGACCACTTTGGCGTCGCACCCGGCGATTGCGCCACCCACAGCCCAGTTGACGTTGCCACCCAGATCCGCCCGTCCGCCGACTGCCCCAACCCCGTGACGATATCTCCGTCAAGCCCGTCCTGCTGCGCAAACGATGTCCACTCCTTGTAGCCCGGCAACCGCGCCAGCCCCGCCCCGCTCAGACCGATCCACAGCGAACCCTCACGGTCGCTCCACGCGCCGCTCACCCCGCTCACCGGCAACCCGTTGTTCGCGTTCACCAACCTCCAACCGCCCCGTTCCCTGATCGCCAACCCCTTCACGCTGCCCACCAGCAGCCGCCCGTCCGGGTCGATCGTGAGCTGCGCATAGCCCACCGACGTCGTTCCGACGTATCCGCCGCCTTCCACCTCAAACCGGCTGCCCCCATCCGCCATCCCCAGCAACGTCCCCCGCGACCGGGCCCAGATCTTCCCCTGGCGGTCTATGGCCAGTGAAAGATAATCGTCCGCCGGCACTCCCTGTGCCGGCCCGAACTGCTCCAGACGCTTGCCCCCAAACCGGCACAGCCCCCGCCCGCAACTCCACCATACATCCCCGTCCGGTCCCACCGTGATCGCCTTCGCCAGCCGGTCCCGCCTCTCAACCGGCCCCGGCAACAACGTCAGCTTCAGGCCGTCCTTGTCCGGCGGCCAGTCTCCCGTCGCCACCCCCAAATGCGTCGCGAAATAGACCTTCCCCATCCTGAACGCAACCGCCTGCGCCGTCAGCGGGCCATTCAGCAACATCGCTTCCGGACGCTCAAACCTCGCTGACTTCTTCCACGCCAGCCCCCCGTACGTCGATACCCAGAGGTTGCCCTCCGGTGTCACCCCAAGCCCCATCACCAACTCGTGCGGCAACCCGTCTTCTTCCCCATACCGGCGGAACTGCGAACCGTCAAACCGGAACAGCCCCCCCTCGGTGCCCACCCAAACAAACCCCCGATTGTCCTGCGCCCACGACGTGATCGAAAGGCTCGTCAGCCCCCGGTCCATCCCAAACAGCTCGTGTACCGCTCTCTGCCCCTCGGCCGGCCCCGCTATCGCCAGCACCAGCACCGCCAACCTGAACAGCAGGCTACGGCGCCCCGGCTCGCGGGACTCTGAACGGCGGGCGTGCGACCTCAACGGGACCACATCGTTTCCATCGGCCCCCAGGGTCTAATTGTTTAGCCTCATTCCTCTCTATCTTTTCAACGGTGCCGCAAGTCTACTTTCGCCCAGAGGCCGCCCCATGCCCCTCCCCGCTATTCCCGTCTCCACCCTCGGTCTCGCCGTTCCCGCGCCCTCTTTGCCCTTATCGACCTGCTCTCGCTCCGCCACTCCAGTGCAAACGCCCGGATTCTGCTCGAATACAACCACCTCAGGGGCCACCGCGGCGCCCTCTCTGTCCTCCAGGCCGGCGCCCTCATCATTTGCCCCGCCTTGCTGGCTGCCTTCCTGCTCCTCCTGCGCGACCGCTCCTGAACCCCCTCCTCTCCCAGCCTCCGGCTTGACGCGGCTCAATCGACTGGGTAATTATACAGTAAACTGCATAAGTATTCATTCGACACGGCCATGTCCACCCATCCCCCGCCGCCCGTCCCCGTCGCTCCGATCCCGGTCCTCTCCGGCCATGCAAGGTCTGACTTCGACCTCTCCGAATCCGAACTCCGCGCCTGCCTCGACCTCGCCGCCAGCGTCAAGGCCACCCCCGGCGCCTACAACCGCGCTCTGGACGGCCGCATCGTCAGCCTGTTGTTCGAAAAGCCCTCGCTGCGCACCCGCATCACCTTCGAAGTCGCCGCCAAGCAACTCGGCGGCGATTCCATCCTCTATATCGGCCCCATCGGCGGCCGCGAACCGGTCAAGGACGTCGCCCGCAACCTCGAACGCTGGACCTCCATGATCGTCGCCCGCACCTTCTCTCAAACCACGGTCGACGAACTCGCCGCCTGGTCCTCAACGCCCGTCATCAACGCCCTCAGCGACCTCTACCACCCCTGCCAGGCCCTGGCCGACATGGTCACCCTGCGCGAACACTGGGGCGCCCTCGAAGGCCGCACCCTGGCCTTTGTCGGCGACGGCAACAACGTCGCCCACTCGCTCATGCTCGACTGCGCGCGCCTGGGCGTCAACTTCACCTGCATCACCCCGCCGGGCTACGAACCCTCGCCCGGAATCCTCGCCGCCGCCCAACGCTTCGCCTCCGCCACGGGCGCCGTCATCGGCTCAACCAGCTCAGTCGAGGACGGTCTCGCCGGCGCCAATGCCGTTTACACTGACGTTTGGGCATCCATGGGCCAGGAACACGAAGCAGCCGAACGCGCCCGCCTGTTCGCCTCCTATCAGGTGAACGCGGAATTGATGAGCATGGCCGCGCCCGGCGCCCTGTTCATGCACTGTCTGCCCGCCCACCGCGAGGAGGAGACCACGGACGAGGTGATGGAATCGCCCGTTTCCGTCATCTTCGACCAGGCCGAAAACCGCCTCCACGCGCAAAAAGCCCTCATGCTCATGCTCGCCCGCGGCAACAACAAGGACTAGCGAACACAATGGCCGACCAGCCCAGCAACCAATCCAAACCCGGCATGAAACTCTGGGGCGGACGCTTCAAGTCCGGACCCTCGCCCGTCTTCGAACGCTTTTCCGGTTCGCTCCATTTCGACCGCCGCCTCATCGACGCCGACATCGTCGGCTCCATGGCCTACGCCCGCGCCCTTGCCGGCGCCGGCATCCTGGCACGGCACGAGGCTGAGGAAATCTGCGCCGCCCTGGATTCGATCGACCGCCAGGCCGCCGCCGCCGCCAGCGACGAAGACGTCCACACCTACGTCATCCGCTGCCTCAAGGAAAAGACCGGCGGCCTCGCCGACAAAATCCATACCGGCCGCAGCCGCAACGAACAGGTCTCGCTCGACACCCGGATCTGGCTGCGCTCCGAGATCGACGAGACTCTGCTCCTGCTGCGCGGCGTGCTCGGCGCGCTCATCGACCTCGCCGCCCGCTACCCCGCGGCCATCATCCCCGGCTATACGCACGTCCGCCGGGCCCAGGCCGTGCTCTGGCCCCACTACCTGCTGGCTTATTTCGAGATGTTCATGCGCGACCACGAGCGGTTGACCCAGGCCCGCGCCCGCGTCAACGTCATGCCTCTCGGCTCGGGCGCCCTGGCCGGCTCCGGCTTCCCCGTGGACCGCGACGCGCTGGCCGCCGAACTCGGATTCGACTCCATCACCCGCAACTCGATGGACGTCTCCGCCGACCGCGACTTCGTCCTCGACTTCCTCTCGGCCGCCTCCATCGCCATGATCCATCTTTCGCGCCTCGCCGAGGACTGGATCCTCTACAGCTCCGAGGAGTACGGCTGGCTCGAACTCGGCGACGGCGTCACCAGCGGCAGTTCGCTCATGCCGCAGAAGAAAAACCCCGACTCGATGGAACTGGTGCGCGGCAAATCCGGCCGCGTCGTCGGCGCCCTCACCTCGCTGCTGGTCATGATGAAGGGCCTCCCAATGACCTACAATCGCGACATGCAGGAGGACAAGGAGCCGCTGTTCGACGCCGCCTCCACGCTCGCCCGGTCACTGGAAATGGTCCGTGAAGTCCTCGATACCACGGTGCTCAAGCCCGGCCGGGCGAGCCGCGCCGCCGCCGAATCCTGGGTCGTCGCCACCGACCTCGCCGAGGCCCTCGCCCGCTCCGGCGTGCCCTTCCATCAGGCCCATCAGCTCGCCGGCAAACTCGTCCTCGAGTCGGTTCAGAACGAGATCCCGCCCTCCGGCTGGACCGCCGAGGCGCTCGCCGCCTTCGACCCGCGATTCACCCCCGGCATGGCCGCCCTCATGGACCCCGCCGAAGGCATGAAGACCCGCCGCGCACCCGGCGGCACCGCTCCCGATACCGTCGCCGCGGCGCTCACCGAAGCCCGCACCCGCCTGGAGAAACTCTCGTGACAAAGAACTACCGCCAAGGACAGATCCTCAAGCTCATCCGCTCCAAGCGCATCCAGACGCAGGATGAACTCGCCCGGGAACTCCGCGCCCAGGGCATTGAAGCCACGCAGGTGACGCTCTCGCGCGACCTGCGCGAAATGGGCCTGGCCAAGACCAGCGAAGGCTATGTCGAAATCCTGCCCGACCCCACCGGGCCCGACCTCGCCACCGTCATGAGCGAGTATCTGCTCGACGTCCGCCTGGCTCAGAATCTCGTCATCCTGAAGACCTCGGTCGGCAGCGCCAGTTCGCTCACCGTCGCGCTGGACCAGGAGGATTGGGCCGAAATCGCCGGCACCATCGCCGGCGACGACACCGTCCTGATCGCCTGCTGGGACGGCCAGCGCGCCAAGACCGTCCACGAACGCCTGCTCAGCTTTGTGCAAAACTAGCCTCATGCTTGGCGCACCCATCCCGGTTGGCGAACCGGCCCCGCCGTTCCACGCCACCGATCAGCACGGCAACGCCGTGTCTCTGGCCTCGATCGCCGGCCGCTTCGCGGTCCTGGTCTTTTACCCCGCCGACGATACCCCCGGTTGAAACGCCCAACTCGGCGGACTCAACACCGCTTACGTGCGGCTTCAGAACGCCGGCGCCATCGTGTATGGCGTCAACCCCGCTGACCAGGCAAGCCACCGCACCTATGCCGAAAAACTCAAACTCAGCTTCCCGCTGATCGTTGACACCGGAGGCAGGGTCGCGCGCGCCTTCCGCTCCGGCTGGTCTTCGGTCATCCGGCGGACCGTCTATGTTGTCTCCCCCGATGGCCGTATCGCCTACTCCAAACGCGGCACTCCTCCAGTCGAACAGATCTTGGACGCGATCTCGGCTTGGCCCGGACGGGCATGATTCCCGCGGTCGGCTGACCGGAACCGGATCTGACTGGACCGCGTCCTCTATACTGGATATGTAGAAAGGAGGGGGCGTAACGGCTTCGACGGGATGGAGCCGAAGTGATGAGGCGTGCCGGGTTCCGAGCTCCCGTTAAACGATCGGAAAAACACAACTGCCAATCAGCAGTTTGCATACGCTGCCTAATTAAATAGGCAGCCGCTCGCCGGTGACGAGCCTGCGCGTCATCGACCGGGCGTCATTCTTGCAGGATAGGGTCCAAGCCTCCGCCTGGGGCAACCGGCCCGAGATCAATCAGGCTGGGTTGCGTGACCGTTTGCCGGTTCGAGGTCCGCAGCCGAAATTCCGGACCGGATACGCACGTAGTCTTGTCACGGCGGGCCATTTCGGACGCGGGTTCAACTCCCGCCGCCTCCACCATCCATCAACCGGCCTTCCGTCTCAGCGGCGGCGGCATCCTCATCAGGCATGCGCTGCACGATTGCGCCGTGCCCGGTCCTTGGCGTGCGGTCCAGGACCTCCATACCGCCAGCGCTTCAACGAAGAAACGGGCGCGCCGCTGCTTGATTGCAACGGCACGCCCGCTTCACTGGTTGACCGATCCGCCAGCCGGCGGTCAGTTCATATCCGCACAGATCGCGTGAGCCGTCAGATCCGCTGAACTTCCTGCGTTGTTCTGCACCTCGCAGAGCCAAGCACTAGTACTGCCCGGTACAGAGGATTGGATGTAGACCCCGGATAAGGGGCCAGCGACCCGGCACCCACCACCGAGCACCTTCTTCGAGCCTGTACATGTGGCGGTCGCCGACCCCTGGCCCAGAGATGCCACAGTGGCTGTACTCGAAACAACGGTCTCCCACCCGCTCACACCATTGGTGCCGTTCGTGCCAGCCGGACCCGTTGCGCCCGCAGCGCCAGCCGGACCCACCGGACCCGTTGCGCCAGCCGCGCCCGCCGGACCCTCCGGTCCCGCCGGACCCACCGGACCCGTCGCGCCCGTAGCGCCAGCCGCGCCAGCCGGACCCTCCGGTCCCGCCGGACCCACCGCGCCCGTCGCGCCCGTTGCGCCAGCCGCGCCAGCCGGACCCTCCGGTCCCGCCGGACCCACCGCACCCGTCGCGCCCGTTGCGCCAGCCGCGCCAGCCGGACCCTCCGGTCCCGCCGGACCCACCGGACCCGTCGCGCCCGTAGCACCAGCCGCGCCAGCCGGACCCTCCGGTCCCGCCGGA